>JAGWUH010000055.1 GCA_028868535.1 Sphingomonadales bacterium
CAACAATGTCAAAGAGCCGCCACTCAACATCCCGCCGCACTCGCGACAAAATCAGGCGGACAACCAACGTTCCCCGATCTTCAATTTCGGGGGACTAGCTGTCCGTCTATGATGGCGACCGGTTTCGGTAGGTCCGTTTCGAAGTTCGAAGCGGCGTTCCCGTCCGGTGAACGGGCCTCTAGAGGGGGCTTCCGATTCGGTCAACGTCAATTTTGCAATTTTGTTGCGGCGCCGACCATATCGCTGAAAACGCGAGATAAAAACTGGCGTGCTGCCGGTGGTGCATCCTCCGGGATCGCAAGTTCCGCATCGAATCGTGCCCAAGCCAATGGCTTTTAAGACGGCAATCTCAATCGGTTACCACCCGCCGCGACCGCTGTGCCTGTCCCACGATCCGCTCGGCACTCCGACACGCACCAATGCCGGCCGTCTGGCCGAGACACCCCAGCCAGACATCCACTCCAGAAATCTGCCTTCGCCGCCACACGGTCCGAACACGGTTTCTTTACGCGCAACGGCTTAAGGCGTCGTCCGAACACCGCGCGTCCCGGCGCGCGCATCTCGACGGGTTTCGGATCGCCAACTGATGACTGCCAGCAATCCCTGCGCGCCAGCTCCGGCGATCTCGGTCGCCATGAGCGTCTACAATGGCGAGCGGTTCCTGGCTCTGGCGATCGAGAGCGTGCTCGGCCAGACCTTCGGCGATTTCGAGTTCCTGGTGCTGGACGATGGCTCGGCCGACCGTACCCGCGCCATCATCGAGCACTATGCCGCGCGAGACGCCCGCATTCGGCCGATCTTTCGGGAAAACCGCGGCCTGATCGCCAGCCTCAACCAGCTCCTCGCCGAATCGCGCGCGCCGCTGGTTGCCCGCATGGACGCGGACGACGTCTGCCACCCCCAGCGTTTCGAACGCCAACTGGACTTTCTCGCCGCCCACCCCGACTATGGCGTGGTCGGCAGCCGCTGCGAGGACATCGACGAGGACGGCGGCCCCTGGCCGATCCCCGCGGTCGCCCACCCGCTCACGCACGAGGACTTCCTTGTTGCGATCGAGCAGGGGATGCCGTTGCTGTGCCACCCATCGGTGATGATGCGCCGCGCCGTCGCGCTCCAGGTCGGCGGCTATCATCCGGCTTTCCAGCACTGCGAGGACCTCGATCTCTGGCTGCGGCTGAGCGACGTGACGCGCCTGGGCAACCTGCCCGATCGCCTGTTGCGCTATCGACATTACGCCGGCCAGGTCTCGAGCCGCCACGCGACGCTGCAGCAGACCAACGCGACGATCGCCAAGCTCGCCTGGCGCGAGCGCAAGGCTGGCCGCCCGGACCCGACAGTCGGCGTGGCGATGTTGCCCGACACCAACGGCCTCGACGCGCTGTTCGGCCGCGCCGGAGTCGGCCGCGAAGTGCGCGCTCGCGTCGCGCCCAGCCTCAAGTATTCCGAGGCGGGCCTGCGCGATGCGGGGTTCGATCTCATCCTGCAGCATCTCGACGAAGGCGGATCGCGCGAGGGCATGTGGCGCACCGTCGCCCGGCTCCTGCGCATCGGCGAGCCGCGCCGCGCGCTACGCCTGGCCCGAACGCTCGCCCTGACCCGCAGGGCGCCGGCCGCGGACGCCGCCTGCGCCGCCAAGGCTCTCCCGGCGTGAGTGCCCTCCCCGACGAGACCGAAGAAGGCGGCCGCGAGCCCGCGGCGATGAGCGTGCGCGGCGCCGCGGTGTGGGCGATGGGCGGCCAGTACCTGAGCTTCGCCATCCAGTTCGTCACCTCGGTGATCATCTCGCGCTTCTTCCTCTCCCCGCGCGAGGTGGGCCTGTTCTCGATCGCGCTGTCGGCGGCGCTCGTCGCCTCGGTGCTGCAGGACTTCGGGCTGTCGCGCTACATCGCCGGGCTGCCCACGATCAGCGAAACCGATCGCCAGCGCTGCTCGACGGTGGCGCTGTGCTTCTCGCTGGTCGTCGCCGGGCTGATCGCCGCCGCCGCCGTGCCGATGGCGCGCACGTATGGCCAGCCCGACCTCGCGCCGATCATGCTGATCATCGCCGCCGGCTACCTGGTGCTGCCGCTGGCGGTCGTGCCGATGGCGATGATGGCGCGGACGATGTCGTTTCACGGCCACTTCGCAGTCCACGTCAGCGGCGCACTGGGCCAGGCCGTCGTCGGGCTGACGCTGTCCTGGCTCGGCTATTCCTCGTTCGCGCTGGCGTGGGGCACGCTCGCCTGGAACGTGGTACGCGGACTGGTCGCGCAGTCGCTGCGCCCGGCACCGCCATGGCCGCTGCGCTTCGAGGGCATCCGGCCGATCGTCGGCACCGGCTCGCGCCTCACCACGATCTACGCGATCGGTGCCGCCAGCTCGCGCACGCCCGACATGGTCGTCGGCAAGCTGCTCGGACTGTTCCCGGTCGGCCTGTTCAGCCGCGCCACCAGTCTTTCCGACCAGTTCCGCATGTTGATATCCGGCGCCATCGGCAGCGTATTCTATCCCGCCTTCGCCCGCATCCGCGATCGCGGCGACGCGCTGGGCCCCGCCTACCTGCGCGTCTGCGCCGGCTATTCGGCCATCATCTGGCCCGGCATGGCAGGGCTGGCTCTGGCCGCGACACCGGTGGTGCGCACGCTCTACGGCCCGGTCTGGCAAGAGTCGGGCTCGTTGCTGACGATGATCTCGCTGACCGAGATCCTGCTGATCGCCCTCCCCATGGTCTCCGACCTGCCGATCCTGCTCGGCCGCATCGGCACGATGCAGGTGCTGTCGGCGATCGACGCGATGATGTCGATCTCGCTGCTGGCGGCAGGCTGTCACTGGGGGGTCGAGGGTGCCGCGGCTTCGCGCCTCGTCTACGGCGTCGGCTCGCTGGTGCTCTACGGCCGCTTCATGCACGGCCTGATCCGGTTCGACGCGGTCGCGCTTGCCGGCATCTATGCCCGCAGCGCGGCGGCCTCGCTGGCGGCGATCGCCCCGCTGGCGGCGGTCTACGCGCTGTGGATGTCGCCGGCGACGATCACCCTGCCGGTACTGGTCGCCGCCGTCGCGGCAGGCGTTGCCTGCTGGTTCGCCACGCTGCTGCTGCTGCGCCACCCGGCCGTTGACGACATGCTCGGCCTGCTGGCGAGCCTGCCGTTCGCCCGGCGCCTGCCGCTCCGGCGCCTGGCCGCAGGCTGATTCCGCCCCGATGCCCGCGATCGCGCTGTCCAGCATCGTCGCACACGGCGTCCAGCGCGAATGCCCGCGGCCGCTGCACTTGCGCAACGCCGCCTATGCCGGGCAGTTCGACTGGGACACCGTCTGCTACGACGTCTATCGCGCCGGCCGGCATGTCGTCTTCCAGGGCCCGCCGTTCGCCAACTTCGCCGCCCTGCTGGCGGATGTTCCGGCCTTGCACCGCCGCGGCTTCCCGCTCTGGCCCCGCTGGCGCCGCATCGACCGCCTCAAGGCCGGCGAGATCTGGCTGCGCAGCGATGCCGCCCGCATCGCCCTGCCCGATGCCCTGGGCGGCGACAGCATCGCCGTCCAGCCGGACATGAGCAGCCTGTTCGCCGGCCGCCGCGTCATCCACACCCTGTCGAAGAACAACGACCTGCAATGGATCGTCGACTGGGTGCGCTTCTATGTCTCCGTCCACGGCGCCGATGGCGTGCTGATCCACGACAACGCCTCGACCGACTATGCCGCGGCCGACATCGAGGCCGCCCTGCGCCGAACCTTCCCCGCCATCGCGCTCGCGGTCGTGTCCTGGCCGTTCCGCTACGGCCCGCAAGGGGGCCTGGCCGGCGCGGTCGACGGCGTCGAAACCCCGTGGGATTCGGACTTCTGCCAGACCGGCTCGCTCCAGCATGCCCGCCACCGCTTCCTGCGCACCGCGCGCAGCGTGCTCAACGTCGACATCGACGAGCTGGTCCTCTCGGATCGCGGCCGCTCGATCTTCGCCGCCACCGAGCAAAGCCGCGCCGGCTTCATCAAGTTCGCCGGGAGCTGGATCGTCACCGCCACCCCGCACCCGGTTCCCGAAGGCCTCGGCCGTCACGCCGATTTCACGTACGCGGATTCGACCGACACCGGGCAGTGCCCGCCGAAATGGTGCATCGTCCCCGGCCGGCACGCCCGCTCCCGCGTGAGCTGGTCGGTGCACAACCTGTTCGGGTCGCGCGCCAACCGGGTGATCGACCGCGAATTCCGCTACCGCCACATGAAGGGCATCTCCAACGGCTGGAAATACCGGCGCTGGGACGATGCCGGCTTCGATTCCGCGCGCCATCGTCGCGACGACGCGCTGGCGGCGGCAATGTCCGGCGCCGGCCTCCAGCCGGCCGCTGCCGGGGCACTATCGCCAGCCTGCGTTCCGGAGTAACCTGCGCCCGGTGCCGGCCCTTGCGCCGGCCTTCGGGAGCAGCGCCATGCCCACCCTCGCACCGCCGATCGCCGCCGCCCTCGCCCTGGCGATCACCGCCCACGGTGCCCCGCGGGCAGACACGATCGAACCCGCACTGCCGCTGGTGCTCGACGTCCGCAAGGACGCCTGGGACCGGCTGACGCTGCCGGTCAGCATCGGCGAGAAAGGACCCTTCCACTTCCTGATCGACACCGCGGCCGAGCGCACCGTCGTCTCCGACGCGGTGGCCACCCGCCTCGGCCTCGCCCCGCGGGAGCGCGGCATCGTCCTCGGCATCGCCGGAACCAAGGAAGTGGCAACCGTCGACGTCGACGACATCCGCTACGGCAACGTCTCCTACGATGGCGGCGGCGCGCCGGTGCTGGGTGCCGGCGATCTTGGTGCCGACGGCATCGTCGGTCTCGACGGGCTCGCCGATCATCGCGTGCTGTTCGATTTCGCGCACGACCGCGTCGCGCTGATCGACCCCCGCTCGCGCGAGGCGCGCGACGATTTCGACATCATCGTCACCGCCCGCCGCCGCGGCGACCAGTTGATCCTCGCCAACGCGACGATCGACGGCGTCCACGCCGACATCGTCATCGATACCGGCGCCGAATTCTCGATCGGCAACCGCGCGCTGCAACGCGCGCTGGCCCACCGCGCCCGCGCCGAAGGCACCACGCTGCACAGCGTCACCGGGCAGGAGATTCCCGCCGAATACGCGGTCGTGCGCGAGCTGGCGATCGACCGCATCACCATCAGCAACCCGTTCATCACCTATGCCGATGCGCCGACGTTTGCCGCGCTCCGGCTGGACCGGCGTCCGGCGCTGCTGCTGGGCATGAAGGACCTGCGCCTGTTCCGTCGCTTCGCGATCGATTTCGCGAAGCGCAAGATCCTGTTCGACCTGCCGTCATGACCGGTTCACCGGGCCGGCGCCACGCCCTTTTTGGCTTCAATAGCGGCCCCGCGCTCCCTACATAGCGGCGATGCCCCCCGATCGCCCCCATGACCCCGCGGCCCGCCACGACGGCTGGCAGACGCTCTCGCGCTTCCTCCCCTACCTCTGGCCGAAGGACCGGCCCGAGCTGCGCTGGCGGATCGTCGTCGCCTGCCTGCTGATCCTGTTCTCGACCGGGGTCCAGCTGGCGATCCCCTACGCGCTGAAGGACGCGGTCGACGCGATGGGGACCGGGCCGGGTGGCGGACTGGCCGGGCCGAAGCCGCTGCAGTTCGTCATGCTGATGGTGATCGCCTATTCGGTCGGGCGCTTCGGCGGCGTCGCCTTCGACAACCTGCGCAACATCGTGTTCGAGCGCGTCGGCCAGGACGCGACGCGGGCGCTCGCGGAGAACGTGTTCGCGCGGCTGCACCGGCTCAGCCTGCGCTTCCACCTCGCGCGGCGCACCGGCGAGGTCACCAAGGTGATCGAGCGCGGCACCAAGAGCATCGACACGATGCTCTACTTCATGCTGTTCAACATCGCGCCCACGGTGCTGCAGCTCGCCATCGTCGCGGTGATTTTCCAGCTCAACTTCGGCTGGGGGCTGGTGGCGGCGACCGGCGCGGCCATCGCCGCCTACATCTGGGTGACGCGCGCGATCACCGAATGGCGCACCCACCTGCGCGAGAAGATGAACCGGCTCGACGGGCAGGCGCTGGCACGCGCGGTCGATTCGCTGCTCAACTACGAGACCGTGAAATACTTCGGCGCCGAGGCGCGCGAGGAGGCCCGCTATGCCCAGGCGACGCGCGCCTATGCCGATGCCGCGGTCAAGAGCGAGAACTCGCTCGGCCTGCTCAACATCGCGCAGGCCCTGGTCGTCAACCTGCTGATGGCCGGCGCGCTTGCCAGCACCGTCTGGGCCTGGGCGCACGGCCGCGCCACCGCCGGCCAGCTCGTCTTCGTGCAGACCTACCTGACGCAGCTGTTCCGCCCGCTCGACATGCTCGGCATGGTCTATCGCACGATCCGACAGGGGCTGATCGACATGGCGGCGATGTTCAAGCTGATCGACACCGAGGTCGAGGTGAGCGACGCACCCGGCGCGCCGGCGCTCGTGGTCTCGCGGCCCTCGGTGGTGTTCGACGACGTCGTGTTCGGCTACGAGCCGGACCGCGAGATCCTCCACGGCCTCAGCTTCGAGGTCGCCGCCGGGAGCCAGGTCGCGCTGGTCGGCCCCTCCGGCGCGGGCAAGAGCACGATCGCGCGCCTGCTGTTCCGCTTCTACGATCCCTGGTCCGGCCGCATTCTGATCGACGGGCAGGACATCCGCCAGGTCACGCAACAATCGCTGCGCGCCGCGCTGGGCATCGTCCCGCAGGATTCGGTGCTGTTCAACGAAAGCATCGGCTACAACATCGGCTACGGCCGCGACGGCGCCGGCCCGGCCGAGATCGAGGCGGCGGCCCGCGCCGCGGCGATCATGCCGCTGATCGATCGCCTGCCGAAGCGCTTCGACACCGAAGTGGGTGAGCGCGGCCTGAAGCTGTCGGGCGGCGAGAAGCAGCGCGTGGCGATCGCCCGGACTCTGCTCAAGAACCCGCCGATCCTGCTGCTCGACGAGGCGACCAGCGCGCTCGACACCCGCACCGAGCAGGACATCCTGGCGACGCTGCACCAGATTTCCGCCAACCGCACCAGCCTGTCGATCGCGCACCGCCTGTCGACGATCGCCGATGCCGACCGCATCTTCGTGCTGAGCGAGGGCCGCCTGGTCGAATCGGGCAGCCACGCCGAACTGCTGCGCTTCGACGGGCTCTACGCCGACATGTGGGCACGCCAGGCGAACGAGATGGAAGAGCTCACCGAGGCGGCCGAATAGCCTGCCCCTGGCCCAACCTGCCCAAACGAAAGGGGCGGCATCCTTGCGGATGCCGCCCCCCTCGGTGGTGACTGCTGCGATCAGAACGACGCGGTGAGCGACGCGACCGGGACCAGCTTGCCGTAGCGGAAGGTCGACTTGTTGCCGAGCGAACCGACGGCGCCCAGGCCGGCGTTGGCGATGTCGCTCTTCGAGATGTTCGTGCCCACGGCCGAGATGTCGAAGGTCAGCATCTTGTACTTGTAGGAAGCGCCGACGGTGTAGTCGATGTATTCCTTGACGAAGTTCAGGCCGCCGCCGGTGTGGCCGAGGTGGCCGTGCAGCGTGAACGGACCGTTGGCGTAGCTCAGCTCGCCATATTCGTACATGCTGTACTGCGTGGCGGTGCCGGCGTTGGTGAAGTAGTTCTGCTTCGGCGCCCAGTTCAGGCCGAGCTTGCCGGTGATCGGGCCGAACGACTTCGCAACCGAACCATAGACCTCGAACAGGTTGTACTGCGAGGCGTTCGGATAGATGTAGCCGTACAGGCCGACGTCGACGGTCACGCCGGCGAGCGCCTTGGTGTAACCACCATAGACGTCGATCTCGGTGCCTTCATTGGGGCTGAGGTAAGCGGTGCCGTCGCTGTGGACGGTGCTGCTGGCGCCGCTCGAACCCCACATCGAGACGTAGAAGCCCGACGAGTGGCTGACGGTGATCGAAGCCTGCACGGCCGGCTTGTTGTCCGACTGGGCGATGCCGCGGAAACGATACTGCGAAACCACCGCGGCGCTGCCGGTGACGGTGATCGGCGAAGCCTCGTCGGCGAAAGCCGCCTCGCTGGCGAAACCGATGGCAAGCGCGGCGGCCGCGCAGAGGAGCTTGATCTTCATAAGGAGCCCTTTCAAAAAAACTTGCGTTTCAGGGTCCCTTCCTGCGTCCTCGGCTTCGCCCCTCGATCCCGGGGGTGATTGCGTCGGATGGCGGACGGCTATCAGTCGATTGTGCAACGCACAACAGCGTTACGCACGTGCAAACGTCATGCGGCCGTAACCTGTGCCATTTTTGCAACGCGCCCTGTGGCGCGACCGACCGAAAATTGCGCCTCCGCTCAGCGCGGCGCATCCTTCCAGATCACCGCCTGGCCGACCTTCATGTAGCCTTCGTTCGGCTCCCAGCACATCGTCGGCGAACCATGCAGCCGCCACCCCTGCGCCAGCGCCTCGGACACGCGCTCGCAGAACGCGCGGTCGTCCCTGCCGGTCAGCAGGCGATAGATCGGGCGGTCCTCGGGCGTCTCGAAGTTCGGCATGGCGTCGCTCACAGGATGTACTTGGAAAGATCGCTGTCCTGCGCCAGGCCCGCAAGCCGCTCGCGGACATAGCCGGCGTCGATCGTGATGGTCTCGCCCTGGCGGTCCTCGGCCTCGAACGACAGCTCCTCGACCAGCTTCTCCATCACCGTCTGCAGCCGCCGCGCGCCGATGTTCTCGACGCTCTCGTTGACCTGCGCGGCGATCTTCGCGACCTCGGCGATGGCATCGTCGGTGAAGTCCAGCGTGACCTGCTCGGTGCCGAGCAGCGCGCGATACTGCTCGACGAGGTTCGCGCGCGTCTCCCGCAGGATGCGCACGAAGTCCTCCTCGCTCAGCGCCTTCAGCTCGACGCGGATCGGCAGGCGCCCCTGCAGCTCGGGCAGCATGTCGCTCGGCCGCGCGACGTGGAACGCGCCGCTGGCGATGAACAGCACGTGGTCGGTCTTCATCGGGCCATACTTGGTGGCCACCGTCGTGCCCTCGATCAGCGGCAGCAGGTCGCGCTGCACGCCCTCGCGCGACACCGATCCGCCGCGCACGTCGCTGACCGCGATCTTGTCGATCTCGTCGATGAAGACGATGCCGTTGGTCTCGGCGTTGGCCAGCGCGACGCGGGCGACGTCGTCCTGGTCCATGCGCTTTTCGGATTCCTCGTCGACCAGCTTGTCCCAGGCATCGGCGACGCGCATCTTGCGGCGCTTCATCGGCTGGCGGCCCATCGCCTTGGCCATCATGTCGGACAGGTTGATCATGCCGATGCCGCCGCCGGCGCCAGGAATGTCCATCGGCATCGACGGCGCATCCTCGACCTCGATCTCGACCTCGACGTCGTTCATCGCGTTCTCGGTGATCCGCTGGCGAAAGCTCTCGCGCGTCGCCTCGCTCGCGGTATCGCCGACCAGCGCGTTGAGCAGGCGGTCCATCGCCGCCTTGCCCGCAGCCTCGCGCACCGCGCCGCGACGGCGCTCCTTCTCGAGCCGGATCGCTTCCTCGGCGAGATCGCGGCCGATCTGCTCGACATCGCGGCCGACATAGCCGACCTCGGTGAACTTGGTCGCCTCGACCTTGACGAACGGCGCCTCGGCCAGCTTCGCCAGGCGACGGCTGATCTCGGTCTTGCCGCAGCCGGTCGGCCCGATCATCAGGATGTTCTTCGGGCTGACCTCGTCGCGCAACTCGGGCGCGAGCCGTTGCCGCCGCCAGCGGTTGCGCAACGCCACCGCGACGGCGCGCTTGGCCTCGGCCTGGCCGACGATATGCTCGTCGAGCGCGCGGACGATGGCTTTGGGGGTAAGGTTGTCGTTCATTCGGATAACTCCCCCCTCCCGCCTGCGGGAGGGGCCGGGGGTGGGCCTGGCAATGCGTACATCAAATCGTTTCGAGCGTGACGCGATCGTTGGTGAAGACGCAGACGTCGGCCGCCACCTGCATCGCGCGCCGCGCGATCTTCTCGGCGTCGTCCTCGTAGTCGACCAGCGCCCGCGCCGCGGCGAGCGCATAGTTCCCGCCCGAGCCGATCGCGGCGATGACCGTGTCCTGGCTGGCCTCCGGCTCGAGCACGTCGCCGTTGCCGGTCAGGATCAGCATCGTCTCGGCATCGGCGACGATCATCAGCGCCTCGAGGTTGCGCAGGTACTTGTCGGTCCGCCAGTCCTTGGCCAGCTCGACCGCGGCCCGCATCAATTGGCCGCGATGCTGCTCGAGCTTCTTCTCCAGCCGCTCGAACAGCGTGAACGCATCGGCGGTGGCGCCGGCGAACCCGCCGATGACCTTGCCGTCGCCGATTCGGCGCACCTTCCGCGCGTTGGGCTTCATCACGGTGTTGCCCATCGACACCTGCCCGTCACCGGCGATGACGGTGCGGCCGTTCCTCTTGACGCCGATGATGGTGGTGCCGTGCCATTGTTGCAGGCCATGGCTTGCGCGGGGATCGTTCATGCCCCGCGATATATGTGCGGGCGGCGCAGGTTCAAGCCGCCCGGTTCCCGCGGCGGCTCAGCTGCCGTTCGGGCCGGTCCCGCCACCGCCGCCACCGCCGCCCGGGCCGCCCATGCCGGCGGCGCCGACCGCGCCGATGTTGCCGAACAGGTCCTCGAAGAAGCTGCGCTTCTTGCCCAGCGTCGGGGTGAACTTGTGATCGGGGCTCAGCCGCACGACGTGCTCCATCCCCGCCTTGTCGATCCCGGCGACATTGCCCTGCGCGTCGAAACGCACGCGCAGCACCATCTGCTTGGTGGTGCCGGGACGCTTGAACGCCACCTGCCGCGTGTCCTGCGAGACATAGTACCACATCGGCTCGCCGAACTGGCTGACGAACGTCGGCCGGCCCAGCGTGCGCTCGACCGAAAGCTTGTTGTCGATGCCGGGCTGCACCGAATCGACCAGCGCCTGGTCGACGAGGTAGCCGCGATGGTCGCGGATCGAGGCGCAGCCGCCGGTGGCCAGCACGATGCCGCCCAACGCCAGCAAACCCGCCTGCCGCACCTTGCCGTATCCGAACCGAAGCGCCATCTCGAACCTTGCTCCACTGCCCCGGGCGGCCATTGCCAGCCCCGGGCCCGATCCTGTACGGGCCGATCGCGCCGACCGGCCCATGCACGATGCCGCCTTAGGCCCTGCCGGCCGCCAGCGCAATCGCCATGGCCGGCGCCGATTGAATTGCGCCTGAACGAGAAGGATGACCCGTGTCGCTGCTGTCCCGCCTCCTGCGCCCCAGGGCCGATGAACACGCGCCGGTCCGCAAGCTGTGGCACCGCGTCGTCGAACTCGCGCGCGAGAAAGCCTGGTACGCCGTCCACGGCCTGTCCGACAGCGTGCCCGGCCGCTTCGATGCGATCACGCTGGTGCTGGCGCTGGTCCTGCTGCGGATGGAACGCGACGAAGCCCTCGCCGCGCAGAGCGCGCTGCTGACCGAGCTGTTCGTCACCGACATGGACGGCCAGTTGCGCGAAAGCGGCGTCGGCGATCTCGTCGTCGGCAAGCACGTCGGCAAGCTGATGGGTGTGCTCGGCGGCCGCATCGGCGCCTACCGCGCCGCGCTGGCCGAGGCGGACGACGCGGCGCTGCGCGAAGCGCTCGAACGCAACCTGTCGCTGAACGACGGCAGCGACGCCGCCGCCCTCGCCCGCGACGTGCGCGCGCTCGCCGCACGCCTCGAACGGACCCCGGCCGACGCCCTGCTCGCCGGCGCCATCGCGGCATGAGCACGCCCGAATTCAGCCGCGTGATCGACCTGCGCTCGATCACCGACAAGCCGGTCGCGCTGGCCGCCACTGCGCCGGAATGCGCGGCGCTGGCCCGCCGCTTCGATCTCGTCGCGGTCCACCGGCTCGAAGCGACCGTCACGCTGGTCCGCGACAAGGACACGGTCCGCGCCGACGGCCGCATCCACGCCGAGATCGTGCAGGCCTGCGCGATCTCGGCCGAAGACCTCGCGGTCGCCATCGACGAGCCGCTGTCGCTGCGCTTCGTGCCGCCGGTCACCGGCTACAAGCCCGACGAGGAGATCGAGATCGACGAGCGCATGTGCGACGAGATCGAGTTCACCGGCGGCCGCTTCGATCTCGGCGAGGCGGTCGCGCAAAGCCTGGCGCTGGCAATCGATCCGTTCCTGACCGGGCCGCAGGCCGATGCCGCCCGTGCCGCGGCCGGCCTCGCCGATCCGGCCGCCACCGGACCGTTCGCCGCCCTCGCCGCGCTCAAGCCGAAGAAATAGGCTTTGCCAGTACCGTTTTGCTGCGGCATCCTCCCCACCAGAACACGTCGGGGAGAATGCCGGATATGGTCGCGATCGGGGAACTGACCCAGGTCCGCTACGAACAGGCCGCGCCGGGCATCGCCCGCATCGTGCTGGCCCGCCCGGAAAAGCGCAACGCGCAGGGCACGCGGATGACTTACGAGATCGACGCGGCGATGCGCGCCGCCTGCGAGGACGACGGCATCGTCGTCATCATCCTCGCCGCCGACGGCGACGATTTCAGCGCCGGCCACGACCTGTCCCTGTCCGAATCCCCGGCCGGCGCGGCCGGGGAACGGGTGTCGCTGTGGGGCGGCGACGGCGGCCCCGGCTGGGAGCCGATGTACCGCCGCGAACGCGAGGTCTACCTGGAGATGTGCGAACGCTGGCGAAACGCGCCCAAGCCGGTCATCGCCGCGGTCCAGGGCAACGTCATTTCCGGCGGCCTGACGCTGATGTGGGTGGCCGACCTGGTCGTCGCCACTGCGGATGCCCGTTTCCGCGACAACACCGCCTCGGATCTCGGCGTGCCCGGCGTCGAGTTCTTCGCACACCCGCTCGAACTCGGCGTGCGGCGGGCCAAGCAGTTCCTGTTCACCGGCGGCTGGCTGTCGGCCCAGGACGCCCTCGCCGCCGGCATGGTCAACGCGGTCGTCCCCCGCGCCGAACTCGCCGCGCATGCGCTGGCGCTGGCGCAGGAGGTGGCGCGGACCGATCCCTTCACGCTGAAACTGGTCAAGGCCTCGATCAACGCCGCGCAGGACGCGATGGGCCGGCGCGAGGCGATGCAGGCGGCGTTCGCCAACCACCAGGTCGGCCACCTCCAGAACATGCTGGTCCACGGCTTTCCGATCGACGTCTCGCGCCTTCCCGAGAACGTGCGGCGCCGGCTCGAACACGCGCGCCGCGCGGCGGACGCCTGAGCCGTGCCGCTGGTCCCGCTCGGCACCATTCCCGAGCGCAACGCCGCCCGGCTCGGCCCCGATCGCTGGGCGGTCCGCCACGGCGACGCCGTCGCCACCTGGGGCGAGCTGGCCGATCGCTCGCGCCGCCGCGCCAACGCCCTGGCGACGATGGGCGTGGCCGAGGGCGATCGCGTCGTGCTCGCCCTCCCCAACGGCAACGCCTTCTACGAATGGACGTTCGCGCTGTGGCAACTGGGCGCCACCCCCACCGTCGTCTCCCCGCGCCTGCCCGCCCCCGAGCTGCGCGCGATCGTGGACCTGGCGCAACCGCGCGTGGTGATCGCCGATGACCCCGCGCTCCAGGCCGCGCTCGGTGCGCTGCCGATGGCCTTCGGCCGCGACCATGGCGATGCCCGGCCGCTGCCCCCGCGCGTCGCGCCGAGCTGGAAGGCCATGACCTCCGGCGGCTCGACCGGCCGCCCCAAGCTGATCGTCGACGCCCTGCCGGCCGCGTTCCCGGACGACCTGCGGACATCGCGCCTGCCGGCCGACGGGGTGCTGCTCAACCCCGGCCCGCTCTACCACAACTTCCCGTTCGCGATGACGCACTCGGCCCTGCTGCACGGCAACGCGGTGGTCGGCATGGTCCGCTTCGACGCGGCCGAGCTGCTGCGGCTGGTCGCCGCCCACCGCGTGCAATGGCTGAACCTGGTGCCGACGATGATGCAGCGCATCGCCCGCCTGCCCGCCGCGGTCCGCGCCGCGCACGACCTGTCCTCGCTCGAGACCGTCTGGCACACCGCCGCGCCGATCGCGCCGGCGCTCAAGCGCTTCTGGATCGACTGGCTCGGCGGCGGGCGCATCTGGGAAATGTACGGCGGCACCGAAGGCATCTGCACGACCCAGCTCGACGGCACCGAATGGCTGACCCACCCCGGCTCGGTCGGCCGGCCGGTCGGCGGCGAGCTGTCGATCCGCGATCCCGACGGCGCCGAGCTTCCCCCCGGAGAGACCGGCGAGGTGTTCCTGCGCCGCACCGGCGCCTGGGCCGCGGGCGGGCCAAGCTACCGCTACGTCGGGGCCGAATCACGCCGCCTCGCCGATGGCTGGGAATCGCTCGGCGATCACGGCTGGCTCGACGCCGACGGCTATCTCTACATCGCCGATCGCCGCACCGACCTGATCCTCACCGGCGGCCGCAACGTCTACCCGGCCGAGGTCGAGGGCGTGCTGCTGGCGCACCCGGCGGTCGCCGAGGCGATCGTCATCGGCCTGCCCGACGACGATCTCGGCGCGCGGGTCCACGCCATCGTCCGCCTCGAACCCGGCGCCGGCGCCCGTGAGTCGGACCTGCGCGATTTCGTCCGCGCGCACCTGGTCGGCTACAAGGTCCCCTGCGCCATCGAATTCACCGCCGCGACGCTCCGCGACGAGGCCGGCAAGGCCCGGCGCAGCGCCTTGCGCGCCGAACGCCTGCCCTGACCCGCCGCCCCGCTCAGTGCGGCAGCGATTCGGCGACTTCCAGATGATGGCGCAGATGCGGCAGCGTCGCCTGCGCCAGCCGCGCCGTCACCGGGTCGCCACCCTTGGCCTGCTGCTCGAACTTGGCGATGTCGGTCCGGTGGTCCTCGACCATGTGCTGCGCGAACATGCGGTCGAATTCGCGACCCCGCGCGCCCATCAGCGCACGGCGGGCCTGGTCGGCGTCGGGCTTCATCATCGCCGCGTCGATCCGCACGTGCGACCGGCGCGCCGTGGCCAGCACCTGTTGCTTGGCCATGCCATGGTCCTTCACCAGCAGCGCGCCGAAGCGGCGCACCCTCGGATCGTGCGATCGCTGCTGCGCCAGCCGTCCCAGCGCGACCTCGCCGTTGTCGCCGGCGACGGCATCCTGCAGGAACGCGGTGTCGGGGGCGGCGATGGCCGGCACGCCCGGCAGGGCGAGCCCGAACAGGAGCGAGGCGGCGGCGAGCAGGGTCTGGCGCATCGGTGGGGTTCCTTGCTGTGGTGAACCCCCAACCGTCGGTCCCGTTGGCAGTTCCCCGGGTCAGGCCCGCGCGATGATCGCCAGCGCCAGGTCGACCCACAACGCCAGCACGCAGACCACGCCGAGCACGAACCCCAGGCCGCGGTGCGACGGGTTGTTGTAGGTCATGTGCACGGCGCTCTGCACCAGGCGCGCCGCGGCATAGCCCCAGGCGAACACCAGCATCCAGCCGGTCACCGCCGACAGCACGAACGCCGTCAGGCACCCGGCGTAGAACACCGTCGGCAGCTCGAACAGGTTGCCGTAGTGGCGCACCGCCGCCACCGTCGGCTCGGGTTCGGGCGTCCCCAGGTGCGCGCGGTAGTAGGCCGGGTCATGCCCGCCCTTGACCGCCGCGCCGCGCGCCGCCGCCATGCGCACGAAGGCGACGAAAGTCAGCGCGACGATGACCAGCATCGGCAGGAAGATGGCGGCCTGATGGACGGCATTCGGCATGTCGGTTCCCCTCTCCAGCGCCCGGTTATAACCAAACCGGTTCTATTTGTCAAGTGTTTTCAGCTTACCCCGTGCATCAGGCGCCGCAACGGGCGCGCCAGCAGCAGCAGCACGCCGCCCACCGCGATCGCCGTCCAGCCGATCTGCGCGAACACCGCCGCGTAGGTCGCCAGGCTCAGCGCCGGATCGCTGACCTGGCCGCCCACGGTCTTCACGCTCGCCACCTGCGCGACCATGCCGGCCACGTATTCCCCCATCGACATCGACAGGAACCACATCCCCATCATCAGCCCGACCACGCGCGGAATCGCCAGCTTGGTGATCATCGACAGGCCGACCGGCGAGATCAGCAGCTCCGCCAGGCTGTGGATCAGGTAAAGCCCCGCCAGCCAGCCCAGCGCGACCCGGTACTGGCCATCCGCGAACCGCGTGCCGAGCACCAGCAGCAGGAACCCCGCGCCGACGCCGATCAGCGCCAGCCCGAACTTGACCGGGGTCGACGGCTCGCGGCCGCGCCGCGCCAGCCAGCCCCAGGCCATTGACACCACCGGCGCCAGCAGCACGATCGCCAGCGAGTTGAAGTTCTGCGTCTGCGGCGCCGAAAGCGTGAACAGCCCGAACACCGACCGGTCGGTGTTGCGGTCCGCGAACAGCGTCAGTGACGATCCCGCCTGCTCGAACAGCGCCCAGAACACGGTGTTGAAGCTGATCAGGATCATCGCCGCCAGCATCATCCGGAATTCCTGCGCGCTGCCCTTGACGAACGACCACGCCAGGATCGCCGGCACCCCGATCGCGAAGCAGCCGAACAGCAGCTTGCCCATCAGCGGCAGCCCCGCCAGGTACGCGCCGATCCCCGCCCCCGGCACCGGCTCGGGCGCCTGCATCAGCTCGACGAACAGCAGCACGAACACCGGCACCGCCGCGATCGCCAGCAGCCCGATCAGCCACTTGCGATCGCCGCCCGGCCGCGCCGGCGTCTCGCCATAGCCCGCCAGCCGCCCGCCGTCGAAGGTGACCAGCCCCCAGGCAACGATCATGCCGATGCCGGACAGGCTGAACGCCGCGCCCCAGCCGATGCTGTCGGCCAGCAGGGGGCAGGCGAACTGGCCCAGGATCGAACCGAGGTTGATCCCCATGTAGAAGATCGTGAACCCGGCGTCGCGCCGCCGGTCGCCTGCCGCATAGAGCGCGCCGACCATCGTCGAGATGTTCGGCTTGAAGAAGCCGTTGCCCACCGAAACCAGCGCCAGCGCGCCCAGCAGCAGCACCAGCCGCCGCTGGTCATGGCTCGCCCCCTGCCCGGTGCCCGCGGGCAGGCTGCGCACGACCGTGCCCCCGGCGTCGACCAGCGCGGTGCCGCCATCGCCGGCCGGCCGCAACGCCAGCGTCCGCCCGTCGATCACCACGGCACGCCCCTCGCCGGTGGCGCTGGTCGGGCCGTCGTGGAACCCGCTGCGGACGATCTCCATCTGCCGGCCGTCGATAGCGATCCACGGCCGCGCCGGCGCCCCGCCGAACGCCATCGTGAAATAACCCAGCGCCATCAGGACCGCGCCGAACCGCACCGATCGCTTGGAGCCAAGATACTGGTCGGCCACCAGCCCGCCCAGCAGCGGCGTCAGGTAGACCAGCGCCATGTACCCGCCATAGATCCCGGCGGCGGCATGGTCCCCCAGCACGAAGTGCTTGGTCAGGTACAGCACCAGCAGCGCGCGCATGCCATAGAAGCCCAGCCGCTCCCACATCTCGGTGGCGAACAGGCGGGCAAGCTGGCGCGGATGGCCGTACCAGCCGGCGGGCGAGGCGTGGGTGGGGTCTGTCATGCGCTCCCGGGGCTTGTGGTCCCGCCCAGCTTAGCGCCTGCGCCGCGAAAGCATAGCGGCAAGGCCGCAAGCCCATGCAATCGGTTGCATCCGTGTCCGCCGCTTTCCCCACTGCGGGCTCGACCTACGATCGCAATAAAATCGCGTCCTTCTATGGATTTGGCAGTCTTCGGGATTGCGCTTGCGCGTGTGTTCTGGCAATTCGGTGCAGCCCCGGGGGGACAGTGGCGGCCTCGCCGCCATGGACGCAACTGCAACAAGGCCGAGCTGCCGGCCGCGAGGAACACTGGATGATCAGGTCGGAACTGCTGCAGGCGCTTGCCAAGGACAATCCCGAACTGCGCGCCGACGATATCGAGCGCGTGGTCGATGTCTTCTTCGACGAGATCGGCCAGCGCCTGGCCGAAGGCGGCCGCGTCGAACTGCGCGGCTTCGGCGCCTTCTCCACCCGCGAGCGCGACGCCCGCAAGGGCCGCAACCCGCGCACCGGCGAATCGGT
>JAGWUH010000074.1 GCA_028868535.1 Sphingomonadales bacterium
TGGCATCGTCGCGCCGGTCGGCGAGGGTGTCGCGCGCCGCGGCCGTGGCCTCGGCGGCGGCATGCTGGCGTTTTTGCGCCTCGGCGGCGAGCGTCTGGGCCGTGGCGACGGCGCGTTCGGCGGCCTCGGCTTCGGCGCGGGCGGCATCGGCGGCGGCGGCGGCATCGCGCCAGCGGGCGAAGACCAGCCGGGCCTCGGCGAGGCGGATGCGGTCCGAGAGCGCGGTGTAGCGCTGCGCCGCGCGGGCCTGGCGGCGCAGGCCTGCGATCTGGCTGTCGAGCGCGGCCATGATGTCGTCGAGGCGGGCGAGGTTGGCCTCGGTGGCGCGGAGCTTCTGCTCGGCATCCTTGCGGCGGACGTGGAGGCCGGCGATGCCGGCGGCCTCCTCCAGCATCGCCCGGCGTTCGGCGGGCCGGGCGGCAATGACGGCGGCGATGCGGCCCTGGCTGACCAGCGCCGGGGAGTGGGCGCCGGTGGCGGCGTCGGCGAACGTCAGCGCGACGTCCTTGGCGCGCACATCGCGGCCGTTGATGCGATAGGCGGAGCCGGCGCCGCGCTCGATCCGGCGGACGACTTCGAGCTCCTCGCCGGCGGCGTCGTCCGCCAGCAGGACGACTTCGGCGAAGTCGCGCGCCGGGCGGGTGGTGGTGCCGGCGAAGATGACGTCCTCCATGCCGCCGCCGCGCAGCGATTTGGGGCTCGACTCGCCCATGACCCAGCGGATCGCCTCGAGCAGGTTGGACTTGCCGCAGCCGTTGGGGCCGACGACCCCGGTCAGCCCCGGTTCGACGCGCAGTTCGGCGGGTTCGACGAAGCTCTTGAAGCCGGAGAGCTTGAGCCGCCGGATCCGCATCGCCGTCCGCCGATCCCCCCTTGCGGTGCCTTACCGGGCGCCGGAGCGCTGCAGCACGGGCTCGACATCGGCCCAGGTGTTGCCCTGGACCTTGGTGCCGTTGACGAGGATCGTCGGGGTCGAATCGATGCCGGCGTCACCGGCGGCCTGGGCCTCGGCGGCGACGCGCTCGGCCGCCTTGGTATCGGCAAGGCAGGCGTGGGCCTGGTCGGTCGAGATGCCGCGCGCGGCGAAGAAATCGGTGAACCCGAGCGCGTCGGCGATGGCGATGAAGCGCTTGTCGGGCGGCAGCGAACCGACCGTGTTGAGCGCCGGGGCACCCTTCTGGGTGGACGCGGAGAGTGCGTCGAAGTTGGCGTAGACCTGCTCCACCATCGGGAAGAACGCCTCGGCCGGGGCGCAGCGCACCAGCACCGTCAGCGGCACGTCCTGCGGGTGGATCGCGAAGCTGCGGAACTCATAGCTGACCTTGCCGGTGCCGACGTACTTTTCCATCAGCGCCTTGCTGCTGTCCTGCGAGAATTTCGCGCAGTGCGGGCACGACAGCGAGCCGTACTCGACCAGCTTGATCGGCGCGTTGGGGTTGCCCAGGCGCATCCCGCCTTCCGGCGTGGCGGCGGCGATGTCGGTCCAGGACTTGCCCGCGGGGGCGGCGACGGCGGCGACCGGGGCACCATCGGCCGGGGCGGTCGCGTCTTCCGATTTCTTGCAGGCGGAAAGGCCGAGCGTGAGGGCCAGGCCGGTGAGGAGCAGCGCTTTCGTGTTCATCCAGGAGTCCTTCCGCAATCGCCGGGACATTAGCCGGGCAGGCGCCCGGCTAGAAGGGGTACAAGTGCCGAAATCCGGGGATTTCGGACGGGTGGGAGGCTACATCCGCGCCGCCAGTTGCGGGGCGAGCGTGGCCCAGTCGTGGGTGCCGGCGAGGATCGTCCCGTCGATCGCGAAAGTGGGCGTGGAATCGACCCCGGCGGCGGCGGCGTCGCGGGTCTGGGCGGCGATGCGCTCGGCCAGCTTGCCGTCCGACAGGCAGCGGTCCGCGGCGACGCGGCCGAGGCCCAGGCCGGAGACGAAATCGTAGAACTGCAGGTCGGAGGCGATCGCGCGCATCCGGCTGCCGTTGTCACCGTTGTTCCAGCGCTTCTGCTGGCCTTCGCTCATCGTCTGGAGACGGGCGACCCACTTGTCCTGCTGGCGCATGAACGCCTCGTGGAGGACGAAGAAGCGCGCCGGCGGGACGCAGTTGGTCAACAGTGCGATCGCCATGTCGACGGGATCGCGGACAATGTGGCGCACCTCGATCGAGCCCTTGCCGCCGGCCACGAAGACGAGGTGGAGCTGCGCCGCCGATGCCGCCTCGAAATGGGCGCAGTGGGGGCAGGTGTAGCTGACGTACTCGGTCAGCCGCACCTTGGCCTGGGGGTTGCCGACAACGCGGGTGCCCGCCGGGGTGACGTTGACCACGGCGTTCCAGTTGCCGCCCGCAGGCCGATGCGCGGGCGCCTGTGCCGACGCCGGCGCGAAGCCGAGCGCGAGCGAGGCAAGGGGGATCAGCAGGCGCTTCAGGATCATGCGGTTCCTCAGGATCGCGGCTTGTCGGCCGGGTTGGACATGCTGCGCGCCAGCGATTCGAGGACGGCGCGCAATTCCGGATCGCCGATGTCGCGCAGCGAATCGCCAAGCTCGACCGGGATCGGCTTCAGCGACGGCGGCGCCTTGCGTTCGGGCGAGGCGGGGGGCGGCGTCACCGTGCCCTGGCGCAGCTTGACGCGGGCGACGGCGCTGTAGCCGAAGAAGCGGTTCACCCGCTCGATGATCTCGGGGATCACGTGCTGGATCAGCGGTGCGTGGGCCGGGGTGACGACCAGTTGCAGGATGCCGTCGCGCTTTTCGCCGGGGGGGAAGCGGATCGCCTCCGGCGCGCAGGCGCGGGCGTGGCGCGGGCCGACGATCTCCGGCCAGCGTGTCACCACGCTCGACTGCACGAAGCCGAAGCGGCGGAACGCGGTGCGGCCGATCTCGGGCATGAGGTCCGAGATCGCGCGCGCCTGGCCGCCGCGTGGCCGTTCATAGCGGCGACCACCGGTGGATTTGCCCTGGAGATCCTTGTTCGCTGCCATCGCGCCCGCATTTGCCAACCGTTTCCCGGCCATGCCATAGCCGCGCCATGGATGCCAGCGTTCGAACCCGCGATGAACGGAACCGCGCGATCCCGGAGGCGCTTCTCGGCTGGTACGACCGCCATGCCCGGGCACTGCCCTGGCGGCTGGCGCCGGGGACGCCGGTGCCGTTGAACGATCCCGATTGGCCCTATCGCGTCTGGCTGTCCGAGGTCATGCTGCAGCAGACCACGGTGGCGGCGGTGATGCCCTATTTCGCCCGCTTCACCACGGCCTGGCCTTCGGTCACCGCGCTGGCCGCCGCCGGCGACGAGGCGGTGATGGCTGCCTGGGCCGGGCTCGGCTACTATGCGCGCGCGCGCAACCTGCTGGCTTGCGCGCGCGCGGTCGCGGCCGCCGGCGGGCGGTTCCCCGATACCGAGGCGGAGCTTCGCGCCTTGCCCGGGCTTGGTGCCTATACCGCGGCGGCGGTGGCGGCGATTGCGTTCGGCCGCCGCGCGGTGGTGGTGGACGCCAATGTCGAGCGGGTGGTGGCCCGGCTGTTCGCGATCGCTGCGCCGCTGCCCGGCGCGCGGGGGGCGATCCGCGAGGCCGCCGATGCGATCACTCCCGACGCCCGCGCCGGCGATTTTGCCCAGGCGATGATGGACCTCGGCACCGCGATCTGCACCCCGCGTGCGCCGGCCT
>JAGWUH010000018.1 GCA_028868535.1 Sphingomonadales bacterium
ATATTCCCCACTGCTGCCTCCCGTAGGAGTCTGGGCCGTGTCTCAGTCCCAGTGTGGCTGATCATCCTCTCAGACCAGCTAAGGATCGTCGGCTTGGTAGGCCTTTACCCCACCAACTACCTAATCCTACGCGGGCTCATCCTTGGGCGATAAATCTTTGGACTTACGTCATCATCCGGTATTAGCAGTCATTTCTAACTGTTATTCCGAACCCAAGGGCAGATTCCCACGCGTTACGCACCCGTGCGCCACTAAGGCCGAAGCCTTCGTTCGACTTGCATGTGTTAGGCATGCCGCCAGCGTTCGTTCTGAGCCAGGATCAAACTCTCAAGTTTGTGTCACGAAACCACGGCACGAAGCAAAAAACCCCGCAAACCGCAGATCCGAACTTCAGGAGCCGATACCTGCACTGTCAAACGTAATGGATACGAAGGACATGCATAGGCTCGGCTTAATTAACCGGTACACGGAGCCTGAAGCTCCCCGGACCGGGCGCCGCCGCCCACATGTCCCTTCATCAAAACCAACAATGTCAAAGAGCCGCCACTCAACATCCCGCCGCACTCGCGACAAAATCAGGCGGACAACCAACGTTCCCCGATCTTCAATTTCGGGGGACTAGCTGTCCGTCTATGATGGCGACCGAGCGTGCCAGTTGAGTGGCCGTCGGTGAGGGCCATGTGTGAGGGTGCGACTGATTCGTCAACCCACCTTGATGCAGTTTTTTGAAAATTGATCGATTTTCCGGGTCATGTCATTGATTTGCAACCGATCGTCTCGTCGCTGCCATCGCGCATCCGACTTGGCAGGCCGGGTTGCCGCCCGTGATGAACTCTTTCGATTCGCTGCCGGATGGCAAACGGCGGCTCGATCGCGTTGGAAAGTGCGCTGGGGGGAGGGTCTCCGAGACTGCGTCGATGCAGCTCGCATCCTGGGTCCGTCACCGAAGGGTACCCTGTTGCCCGGGAATTTGCCACAAGCCCTGGCCTCATCCGCAGGAGCGACGGAATTCCGATGGCCCAGGTGACCCGCGCAACAAGAGCTCTCGACCTGGCCGGTGTGGCTTTCGCGGTGCGTTCCTATGCGTACGATGCCGATGCCGACAGCATTGGACTGGCCGCGGCCGAGAGTCTGAACGTTGACCCGGCGCAGGTGTTCAAGACCCTGATGGTGCTGGTCGATGGCACGGCCGCATGCGTGATCGCGCCGAGCAACGGCGAGGTTTCGATGAAGCGCGTCGCGGCTGCATTGGGCGCCAAGTCGGCAGCGATGATGAAACCCGCCGATGCCGAGCGCATCTCCGGCTACAAGGTCGGTGGCATCAGCCCGTTTGGCCAGACGCGGCACTTGCCCGCCGTGCTCGACGAGACGGCGATGCTATGGGATGCCGTCTTCATCAACGCGGGCCAGCGTGGTCTGCAGCTCCACCTTTCGGGCGAGGATGTCCGAAAGGTGCTGGACGCGGTGGTTGCCGATGTGAGCGTGGCCCGAACCTGAAGGGCATTGGCCGGCGACACTGAACTGCCCGGTAACGCCCGAAATGCCTGGTCAGATGGCAAACACCAGCGTGTCTCCCGCACGCGGCGTGACTGCCTCATAGGTCGGCAGCGGCTCGAATGTCTCGTCCGACAAGGCGACGTCGCCGAGCCCGCGGAGCTTGAAATGCCCGAGCTGGCGCTCGGCCTCCGAACGCCAGGCCTTGCTGAGGTTGAACGCTCCGACAAACAGGTCGCCGTGTCGTTCGTAGAGCAGGTGCGGTGCCAACGTGAGGGTTCCGCCATTGTACCGGGCGGAAATCGCCCGCCTTCGCGCAATCGCTTCCAGAATCGTCACGCGCACCTGATTCATTTTCGTTGCAACCCACTCCAATTGTGCAGCGCAACATAACGCCTGCAACGGGTCGCAACAAGTGGGTAGATCATCGCGATTGCGGCGCGGTGTCTCGTCCGGCGTACGGGCAGTCCCGCTCAGCCCCCTTTGCCCGGCACGCTGAATGCGAAAGTCACGTCGCTTATCGTGCTGGGAAAGGGCTTCCCGGCATGATAGCCGGCCAACACCGGCGAGCCGGCGTCGTCGCCCACGCCAAACACTTCCGAAAGGCCGAAATACGCGGGCAGGGCGAAGCGCACCGCCTGCTGGGCCAGGACTCGCTCGCCCGCCCGGATGGTCACGGAAAAGTCGGTGCTTCCGTCCGCGCCCGGCTTGCGCTCGACCGACAGGGCGAGGCCGGTAACGCCCGCGGCGAGCGCCTCGGCGCTGGTGACCGAGACGCTGCCACCGCCGAGATCGTTCATGATAAGGCGGGGGTGGCCCTTGTCGAGGTACAGGCCGATGCCGCCCATCTGCCCGCCTTGCGCGAAGATCGGGCCAGTGACGTCGCCTGTCGGCAGATCCAGCCGGGCCGTCATGCGAAAGCCCAGCGCCGCGACGGGGGGTGCCATGGTGCCCGGAATTTCGCCGATGCGGCCCGGATAATGCCACTGGCCCTGTCGGCGGGCAAAGTCCCCACGCATTCGCGCCATCGATTCGGCCGCCGTGTCGGACAGGTTGAATACCGGATAGACGTTGTAGCGCTTCGCCTGCTCCTCGAAGGCCTTTGCCATTCGTGCCACCCGTTCGGGTTGCTCCTTTGCCCGGTCACGCGTCTGCCCGGGGTCTGCCACGGTATCGTAGAGTTCCCAGGGTTCATCGAAGGTCCGGGCGGTGTTCCATTCCCAGGTCTTCAGACGATGAGACGTGACGATCGACCATCCCTGCGACCACAGCGCCTTGTTGCCGTAAAGCTCGGTATACTGATCCCGGCCCTGCCGTGGATCGGCATCGACCGTGAAAGTGGCCGCCATGCTGCGCCCCTCCATCGGCGCCTGCGGAACGTCGTTGATGGTCTTCGCCAGCGGCACCGCGGCGGCATCCAGCAGGGTCGGCGCGATGTCGGTCACGTGCACGAAACCGCGGCGCACGCCGCCACGGGCCGCGATGCCCCGGGGCCAGGCAACGATCAGTGGAACCCGCGTGCCTCCTTCGTGCGTGGTCTGCTTATAATAACGATAGGGCGTATCGCCCGCCACCGCCCAGCCCATGGCATAGTGCGGATAGGTCCTCGGGCCGCCCCAATCGTTGTAGAACGCCATGTTTTCCGCCACCCCTGGCGCCTTCCGGCTCGTAACCTCGGCCTCGTTGTACAGGCCGTCCGGCCCACCCTCTGCGCTGGCGCCATTGTCGCTGGCGATTACCATCAGCGTGTTGTCGAGTTCGCCGCTGGCGGCCAGGGCATCGAGCATGCGGCCGAATTGCGCGTCGGCGTAGGAAAGCGCTGCGGCGAAAACCTCCATCTGCCGCGCATAAAGACGCTTCTGGTCTGCACTCAGGCTGTCCCAGGCCGGCATGCCTTCCGGACGCGGGGCCAGCCGGGTACCCGCCGGCACCAGCCCCCGGGCGATCTGGGCCTTCAGCACCTGCGCCCGGGCCTTGTCCCAGCCGATGTCGAACTTGCCATGGTAGCGCGCGATCCAGTCGGCCGGGGCGTGGTGCGGCGCATGGGCGGCACCGGTTGCCCAATAGAGCAGGAACGGACGCTTCCGGCCGGCATCGCCGGCCGCCCCGCGCGCGCCGATCATCGCGATGGCCTGATCGGCGAGATCCGTCGAAAGATGATACGCGCCGTCGCCGGGCCTGGCGGTCGGTTGGGTGTCGCGCCACAACACCGGGTTCCACTGGTCCGCATCGGCGGCCAGAAAACCGTAGAAGTGGTCGAAGCCCTGGCCCGTGGCCCAGTGCGTGAAGGGGCCTGCCGGGCTGGCCTCCTCGTTGGGCAGATGATCCCACTTGCCCAGCGCGAAAGTCGTGTAGCCCGCCTGGCGAAGATTGGCGGCGATGGTCCCGTCTTCGGCCGGGATCCTGCCATCATGCCCGGGCAGGCCCTCGCGCGCGGCGGTGGCGTGGCCGCCGATATGCACGCTGTGCGGATTGCGCCCCGTCAGCATCGCGGCCCGGCTTGCCGAACAGATCGGGGCGGTGTGGTAATTGGTGTAGCGCAGCCCCATGCCCGCCACCCGGTCGATGTTCGGCGTATCGACCAGCCCGCCATAGCAGGACAACTGCCCGAAGCCGACGTCGTCCATCATCCAGATCAGCACGTTGGGCTTGCCGGCGGCCACGGCTGCCGGAGCCGCGGGAGCGGGCGCGGACGCAGCCGGAGCGCCTTCGGCAGCGAAGGGGGAAGCGATGTTCTGCTGCGCCGCGGCCTCGCCCGCCACCGTCACGGTCGCCGCGGCGATCACCGCCATGTGCGACAGGCCCGAACGCGCAATCCCCTGCCATGCCTGCCGCTTCATCGCCTCGTCCCCTCCATTCGCCCGGCAGGAAGTTAGTCTGGCACTTGCATGTCGTCCAATGCCGATCGCGTGATGAAAGCATTACCGCAGGGAATACCCGGCGCTTCGGCTATTCCCCCTTGGCCAGCATCGCCGTCAACTGTCGCGTCAGCTCCACCGCCGCCGGGGAAAGCGTGCGACCGCGCCGGCGCACCACCGCGACTTCGCTTTCGATCCCGCGAAAATCGTCGACGTCCAGGGCCAGGAGCCGTCCTTCGGCGATGTCGGTATGCAGCACGGTGGGAGAGGCCAGCCAGACGCAGTCGCTCTCCAGCACGAGCTCGCGCAGGATATGATAGTTGTCGCACGTGAACGTGCCGGTCCCGTCCATCAGCCCGCCCAGGCTGGTGCCGGCGGCACTGGCCTGGGGATAGCGGGCGAGGTCGGCAACCGTCAGTCGCGGTGCATCGGCCAGCGGGTGGCCGGTGCGCACGAGGAAGGCGAGGTCGACCGAACCGATCCGCGTGATGTCCAGGTCGGGCAACGCGCGGATCGACCAGGAATTGCCGAAGATCAGTTCGATGCGATCCTCCATCAGTTCCTGCACCAGGAATTCCGGAGTCCGCACCGAAGCCCGCAGGTGCACGCCCGGCTGCGCCTGCAACAGCCGCCGCGCGAAAGTCGGCAACAGCATCGCCAGCAGCGGCCCGATGCCGATCGCCAGGTCACCCCCCGCTCCCCGGGCATAGAGCCGCAAGTTGTGATCGAGGTCGCGGGCGGCCCGCAGGACCCGTTCCGCCTCGGCGATCACCAGCCGCCCCATGGCGGTGGGCGTCACCCCGGACCGGTCACGGTCGAACAGGCGCAGCCCCACCCGCTGTTCAAATCCGGCGATGGAGCGGCTGAGCGCGGGCTGGGTGATGTGCAGGTCTTCCGCCGCGCGCGAAAAGCTGCGCGTCCGGGCGATCGCGACGACGTGGCGCAGCCGGGTCAGATCGATATCCATAAGCTCCGGTTATCATGTCGGGCATCAGAATGCATTAGACGGCATGATGGCGCCTGCCTAACCTCGTCCCTAAGCGAGCGGCGGGGAGCGAGAGGATGAGACAGCAGAAGCTTGCGAGATGCCTTGCCCTGGCGGCAACCGCTGCCTGGGTGATGCCGGCCGGTGCGCAACCGGCTGTGCCTTCCCCGACTCCCCCGGCAACCGGCGCGACGGCGCGGCCCGATGCTGCGTCCCTGCCCGATCGTTCGATCCTGCCGATCCCGCGCCCGCCCTTCGACGGCCAGATCGGGGAGAGTGCCCTGGATTCCCGGCCTGACAGCCATGTCCCGGCGCGCGCCCCCGCTGGCGCCCCCAATCTGTTGCTGTTCATGGGGGACGACGTCGGCTTCGCCATGTCGAGCACGTTCGGCGGCCCTGTGCCGACGCCCAACATGGACCGCCTGGCGGCCAGGGGGCAGGTCTACAACCGCTTCCACACCACCGCGATCTGTTCGCCCAGCCGCGCCGCCTTGCTGACCGGCCGCAACGCCCACAACGCCGGCGTGGGCTATCTCAGCGACATCGCGGCCGGCTTTCCGGGCTATGGTGGCCGGATCCTGCCGGAAACCGCCACCATCGCACGCATCCTGCGCGGCAACGGCTATGCCACCGCGATGTTCGGCAAGCATCACAACGTGCCGACCGAGGAACGCAGCGCGGCCGGCCCGTTCGATTCCTGGCCCACCGGGCTCGGCTTCGATTATTTCCTGGGCTTCCCTGCCGGGGACAGTGACCAGTTCAGCCCGATCCTCTATCGTGGCACCAGCCGGGTGGACCCGGACGAAGGCCACGGCCAGATGCTGGATACGCGTCTGGCAGACGATATCCTGCGCTGGGTCCACAACCAGAAGGCCGGCGCGCCCGACAAGCCTTTCCTCGTGTATTGGGCGCCGGGCTCGACCCATGCCCCTCACCAGGCGCCGGCGGACCTGATCGCCCGGTTCAGGGGCCAGTTCGACCAGGGCTGGGATCGCCTGCGTGTGGAAACCTTCCGGCGGCAACTGGCGCAGGGGATCGTGCCGAAAGGCACCAGGCTGACCGCGCGCCCCGGCGAGATTCCGGCCTGGGACAGCCTGTCGCCTGCACAAAAGGCGTTTGCCGCCCGCACCATGGAGGTTGCGGCGGCGCAGCTGGTCTTCCAGGACCGGCAACTCGGTCGCGTTCTCGATGAACTGCAACGCATGGGCCAGCTCGACAACACGCTGATCGCGCTCGTCCAGGGCGACAATGGCGCGAGCGGCGAGGGCGGTCCCGCCGGAACCATAGACGAACTGCGCTCGATGGGGCGCAACGACGAGGATCCGGCCTGGCTGGAAGCCAACATCGATCGGCTGGGCGGCCCGCTGACGTACGAGAACTATCCGGCGGGCTTTGCCTGGGCGATGAACACGCCGCTGCGCTGGACCAAGCAATACGCGTCGATGCTCGGCGGCATCCGCAACGGGCTGATCCTGTCCTGGCCCGGTCACGTCGCCCACCCGGGCACGGTCTGCAGCGAATTCGGCCACCTTGTCGACATCGCCCCGACCATGCTCGAGGCCGCCCGCGTCCCGGTCCCGCGCATGGTCGATGGCGCGGTGCAGAAGCCGATGGACGGTCGCAGCCTGCTGCCCAGTCTCAGCCGCTGCGAGGCGGACCGGCCCCGCACGCAGTACTTCGAGATGACCGGCAAGGTCGGCCTCTATCACGACGGCTGGTTCCTCAGCGGCGATGATGACCGCGTCGCATGGAAGAACCTGCCGCCAGGCGGGACGCATCCGGTGACGCACTGGGCACTCTATGATCTCGCCCACGATTTCTCGCAGTCCACCGATCTCGCCGCGAAACAGCCGGAAAGGCTGAACGAGATGATGGCGGTCTGGCAGGCAGAAGCCCGCCGCAACGGCGTCTTCCCGCTCGATCACCGCCAGGGCCCCGGCCGCGCCAACCCGGCGGCCATGTTCGCGGGCGGCGGCAAGCACTTCGATTTCTGGGGCAAGGACGTATCCGTGCCGGCGCTCGGGCGGCCGATGCTGTTCGGCCGTTCGTTCACGCTCGACGCCGATCTTGTGCTGGACAAGCCCGATGCATCGGGGGTGGTCGTCGCGCTCGGCAGCCACTTCGGCGGCTGGAGCCTCTTCCTCGATCGTGGCCATCCGGCATTCGTCTGGGCCCAGTCCACCGACCCCAGGGAAATGGCCCGTGTTCGTGCCGCCGCCACGTTGCCCGCGGGAGCAACGAAGCTGCGCCTGCGGTTCGTTTCGCGGGGATTCGGCAGCGGCGCCGAGGCGATCCTGAGCAGCGCCGGCGAGGAACTGGCGCGGGTAAGCCTGCCCTCCGCCATCCTGCTGCCGGCCGGCGGCGGCGAAACCCTGGACGTGGGCCGCGATCTCGGCGTCACCGTAACCGACTATGCGACACCGCACGGCAACATCGAAGGCGACGTGCCGCGCGTCGCGGTGGATTTCGACTGAACGGTAAGGGCGGTCCCGCTTCGGGCACCAGCGCCTGAAACAGCGCGAGCCGGGCAGCTGGAAGGCTGCCCGGCTCGTCTGATTGCACCGAATGGTGCCTTAGCTTAGCGCGACCCGAGGGCGATGCGCAGCGAGGCCCCGAATTCGCGCGGCGCCACCATGGTGATGCCGGCATAGGTGCTCGACGCCGTGGCGGCCGCCGGACGACCGGTCGGGCTCGGCCGGCCCGCCACGAGGACGTACGGCAGCGACTGGTAGCTGGTCGTCAGCGGACCGTTGGAGACCGACAGCACGGTGCGGTCGTTCGTCAGGTTCTTAGCGAACAGCGACAGGTCCCAGGCCCCATCGGCGGCGCGGATGCCGACGTAGAGGTTGAGGTTGCTGTGGGCCTTGATGTCGTCGAACGCGTTCTGCGGATCGTTGCCGGTCTTGCCCTGCCAGCTCCACAGGCCACGCAGGTAGCCGTTGAGCTTGCCGCTCAGCGCGTGCTCGTACTCGGTGTTGACGGTGCCGCTCCACACCGGCGCGGAAGCCGAGCGGATGTTGAGGCGGCAGGCACCCAGGTTGTTCGCGCCATAGGCGGTCTGCAGCTGCGCCAGCGTCGGTGCGACGGTCAGCGCGTCGGGCTTGCCGTCGCCGTTGAGGTCGTTGCACGGCATCAGGCCGTTCTTGAGGCGGCCCAGCGAGTAGTTGAGGTTGCCGCCGATCGTCCAGTTCGGGGTGACCTTGAACGAGCCCTCGGCCTCGACGCCGCGCACCCGAACCGGAACCGCGCCGACGAAGTTGAAGGTGCCCACGGCCGGAACGACGTTCGGCGAAACGAACGTGTAGTTGACGTAGTACACACCCGACGACGAACGGTACGGGAAGTTGTTGTAGTCCTGCTGGTAGACCGCGACGTTGAGCGTCAGGCGCTTGTCGAACCAGTCGCTCTTGATGCCGAGTTCATAGGACTTCGAGGTTTCGTCGGGCAGGATCAGGAAGCTGTTTTCGAGCGCCGAACGGTTGAGGCTGAAGTCGCCGATCACGTTCGGACCCGGGCGCCAGGAGGTGCCGAAGTTGAAGTACGCCATCAGGTTGTCGTTGAAGCGGTGCTTCAGCGAAGCCGTGTAGATGGTGTGCGAGCGCTTGGAATCTTCATGCGCGGCGGCCAGCGGCGCGCAGTCGTCGTAGTTCGGGCAACCGATGTAGAGCTCGCCCTGCGAGTGATAGTTGATGTGGCGGACGCCGCCCGAAAGTTCGGTCCGGTCGCCGATGTGCAGCGTCAGGTTGCCGAACACGCTGGTCTCGAGGCTCGGGCCGCGACGAGCGATGTTGGTGTTGGCGACTGTTGCCAGCGCGCCGAACGAACCGAAGTTGAAGCCGACCGGAGTGCGCTGGATGAGGTTGGTGGGCGAGTTCAGCGAGTTGCGGAAATAGCCGATCACGTAGTCGGCCATGCCGAACAGGCGCTCTTCGTTCTGCAGGCGGACTTCGTGGCTCTCCTGCTTGGCGCGGCTGTCAGTCGACTGGCCGAACTGTGCGCCGCGGAAGAAGTAAGCCGGGTCGCCGACGTTCTGGCTGAGCATGTGCTGCTTGGTGACGCTGCCGACATAGGTCAGCTTCTGGCCGAAACCACGCAGGGCCACCGACCAGTCGAAGATGTCGAAGTACTGGTGGTAGGTCTGCAGGCCCGGCTCGTTCGACAGGCGATCGTTCGGGTTGATGACCACCGCGCTGGCGGGCACGCCGGCGGCGAAGTTGCTGAACGAGGCGACCTGCTCGAACTGCGCCGATTCACGGTCGATCTTCTGGTACATGCCGTTGACTTCGATGAAGTCGGCCGGGGTGAAGCGCAGGCTGATGCGGCCCGACTTGGTCTTCACCATCGGCTTGTCGGCGGTGTCGTTGGTGCCGAGGACGCGGTTGCCTTCGTTCTGGTCATAAAGGCCGGCCAGGCGGATCGCCAGGACGTCCTTGACCAGCGGGATGTTCATCGCAACCTTGACGTTGCGCGTGCCGATGTCGTTGATCGTGCCTTCGAGGACGGCGCCGACTTCGGTCATGTTGGGACGGCGCGCGGTGACCGTGATCGAGCCCGACGGGGACGCGCGGCCGCGCAGCGTGCCCTGCGGCCCGCGCAGCACTTCGATCTGGCCCACGTCGTACATCGCGGTGAACAGCGGGCCCGACGAGATCGGCGCATCGTTCAGGTAGTATTCGATGGTGCCGTTGTTGCCCGAGGCGTTCACGTCGTAGTTGACGCCGCGCACCGACGAGGTGGTGCCGATGCCGTTCGCGTTGGCGGCCATGTTGAGGCCAGGCACGACGCGCTGGATGTCGGTGAATTCGCGCAGGTTCAGCTTGGTGATCGACTCGGCGGTCACCGCGTTGACGACCAGCGGCACGTCCTGCTTGCTTTCGTCCTTGCGGCGGGCGGTAACGATGATGTCGCTGTCCGCAACGGTGGTGGCCTCGTCCTGCGCCGGAGCGGACTGGGCAAATGCCGGGACGCTCAGCGCGGCCAGGCTGACGGACGACAAGACGAGACTGGTGAGAATACGCATATTTCCATCCCCCGGGATTGCACGGTCTGGCAGTGCTTCTGCCAGCAACGAAGGCGCGCTCTAGGCGAACAGGCCGCCAGCTCAACCTAAAATGTGCTGTGCGTAGTTTTTAGAAGTTGCTGTGGCAGTTGCGCAACACCAGCCTGGCCGCGTCTCCCGCAGGCCTCACCAGGCCCGTTCGCCGGCGATCGCCAGTTCGACGATGTAGCGTGCTTCCTGCTCGGCCTGCTCGGGCGTGACCGGCTGCCGCGCCAGCCGGTATGCGACGCCGGCCGCGAAATCCATCAAGGCCCGGGCGACAGTATGCGACGCCTGCGCATGGATACCCTCGGCCGGGCCGTAAGTCTCGATTGCATCGGCCAGTTGGCGGCGCATCAGCTGGTAGCCGGAAAACTCCTCGCCGGGAAATTCCCCGGACGGCAAGTCGGACAGGTGGGCGAACAGCCTGTTCACCGCCCGCACCTCGGGCTTGTTGACCCAGACGAAGATGCCCGCAAGCAGGTGCGCGAGCTGGCTGCGCAGATCGAGCCCGATCTCGACATCGGGCCGCGCCGAAGCCTGCGACCAGACGCGAATCTGTTCCTGGATGACCGCGCGGAGCAACGCCTGCTTGTCCGGATAGCGCTTGTACAGCGTGGTCTTCGGGATGCCGGCGCGGCGTGCGATCGCATCGATCGAGGTCGCCTCGTAGCCGGCGCTTGTGAACATGGCGGTCGCCGCGGCCAGGATTTCCGCGGTGATCTCGCTCGACCGCGTCACGGAGGGACGCCCGCGTCCGGACCGGACGCCGGCTTCGGGTCGTTCCGGGCGGGTTGCAACGCTGACGGCTGGATTCAAGACCTGGCTCCGATCCCCGAAACATGCATCGGGTTCACCAGGATGGCGACTTGCGAACCATCTAGCAAGGTCGCGATGTCCGCCCGCACCAAAGCCGATGTCTTCACGCCACCGGGTCCGGGCGCGCGCCGCACTGCCGCAATGCGCACTACCGCGTATCTACAACCCCGCGCGGGGCGCCGATGAAGACGGGGTCGCCGCACCATCCGAGGGGAGGGAGTCGGCACCCGGGGGCCACGAATGACGCAATCTCCCACGCTGCCGATGACCAAGCGCGACCTGCTCTCGATGATCGGCAAAAGCGCCGGCGCCACGGCGATGTACATGGCGATGTCCAGCTTCGGCCAGGCGCAGGCTTCGACGTTCAAGGGCCCGATCAAGCTCGAAGGCGATCCCAGGGGCGCCAGCGTGCTGGTGCTGGGCGCCGGCGTCGCCGGCATGACCGCGGCGTACGAACTGGAGAAGGCGGGCTACAAGGTCCAGGTGCTCGAATACAACGATCGCGTCGGCGGCCGCTCATGGACCCTGCGCGGCGGCGATACCTACACCGAGCTGGGCGGCGCGACGCAGCACTGCACGTTCGCGCCGGGCAATTACATCAACCCCGGCCCGTGGCGGATTCCGACCGAGCATGGCGGCCTTGTCCACTACTGCAAGCTGTTCGGCGTCGGGCTGGAGCCGTTCCAGCAGAACAACTACAATGCCTATCTCCATTCGACGAAGGCGTTCGGCGGCGTCCCGCAACGATACAAGACGATCCAGGCCGACTATTACGGCCATGTCTCCGAGCTGCTCGCCAAGGCAGTGAAGAAAAGCGCGCTCGACGATGCCGTGACCGCCGAGGACCAGGCGATCCTGCTCGAATCGCTGCGCTCCTGGGGCGCGCTCGACAAGGACCTCAAGTACGTCAAGGGCAACGCCTCGGCGGGCCGCCGCGGCTGGGAAAAAGGCCCCGGCGGCGGGCTGACGGCCGTGCCGATCCCGTCCGAGCCGCTGGACATGCACACGGTGCTCAACTCGGGACTGTGGCGCGCCATCGGCGGCAACCTCGCGGTCGAGCACCAGTACGCGATCTTCCAGCCTGCCGGCGGCATGGACAGCATCGCGAGGGGCTTCGACAAGGCCGTCGGCCACATGGTGCGGTTGAACAGCAAGGTCACCGCGATCAAGCAGGATGCCAGGGGCGTCACCGTCGAATACCTGGATACCAGGTCGGGCGCGAAGCTGACCGCCAAGGCCGACTACTGCCTGTGCTGCATCCCCCTGTCGATCCTGAGCCAGATCGAGGTGCAGGTCGGCGACAGCCTGGGCAGCGCCATCACCTCGATCCCGTACCTGCCCGGCCTCAAGGTCGGCCTCGAGTTCAAGCGCCGCTTCTGGGAACAGGACGAGCAGATCTACGGCGGCATCACCAGCACCGACCTGCCGATCGGGCAGATCTCCTATCCCAGCTATGGCTATGGCTCGCAGGGACCGGGGGTGCTGCTGGGCGCCTATGCCAACGGGGCCTATGCCTACGAGTTCACCACGCTCTCCCCGGCGGAGCGCGTCCAGCGCGCGCTCGCGTTCGGCTCGCAGATCCATGCGCAGTACCAGTCGGAGTTCCTGAACGGCGTCGCGGTGGGCTGGCACCGCGTGCCCTGGACGCAGGGCTGCTTCGCGATCTGGACCGAGGAAAGCCGGGCGCAGCACTACAGGAACCTGTGCCAGATGGACGGCCGCGTGCTGCTCGCGGGTGAGCACGCCTCGTACATCGGCGGCTGGCAGGAAGGCGGCATCACTTCCGCGCTCGATGCGATCGGGCGCCTCCATCAACGCGTACTGGCGAGCTGATCCGATGGGCAACGCGCGATTCCTGCTGAACTTCACGCTGGGGGCGGCAGTCGGCGTGCTGGCCGCCGCCGCCGCATCGGCGCAAACCGCGGGCGAGGCGCAGACCGCGGCGGCCATGTCGGCGCAGACGGTCAAGCCGGGCGATGCGGACGGGGCCTTCGTCACCGGCGGAAAGTTCTCCGAGCCCGACGGCGACAAGATGTACCGCCGGGTCTGCGCGGGCTGCCACATGCCCGATGCCAAGGGTTCGGTGGCGGCCGGCTTCTATCCGGCGCTGGCGGGCAATCCGAAGCTGGCCGCCGGCGCCTATCCGGTGATGATCGTGCTCAAGGGCCTGCATGGCATGCCGCCGGTCGGCGCGATGATGACCGACGCGCAAGTCGCCGATGTCGTCAATCACGTGCGCAGCCATTTCGGCAACCACTACCGCGACAAGGTCACCGCCGCCGACGTGAAGGCGTTGCGCTGATGCAGCTTCCCGGGGAAAGGGGGCGGTCGCCGAACGGAGCCCGGCCGGACCGCTCCCTGACCGTGGACTGGCGCCGGCGCGAGGTGCTCAGGGGCGCCGGCGCGGCGGGCCTTGCGCTCGGCCTCGGCGCCTGCGGCGACGCGCGACCGGCGGTCGGCTTGCCTCCGGCCGGCGCCAGGCCGTCGCTGGTGCCGATGCGGCTGACGCTTGACCAGCTGATCGACGTCAAGTGCTGCATCCGCCCGCTGCGCGCAGCCGGCCCCAACCTCTCGGCGGAGCGGCTGGGCGATACGCTGGTGATCCACAATTACGGCCACGGCGGCAGCGGCTGGTCGCTCTCGTGGGGGTCGGCCGAAATCGCCGTCGGCAAGGCGATGTCGACATTGCCGCGCGAAGTCGCGGTAATCGGCTGCGGCATCATCGGCCTCACCACCGCCGTCGTCGCCCAGCGCGCGGGGCTCAGGGTGACGATCTATGCGCGCGAGCTGATCCAGCGCACGCGCTCGTTCCGCGCCTCGGGATCGTTCACGCCGGATTCGCGGGTGGCTCTGGCCGAACCCGCCGGGCCGGCATTCGGCGACCTGTGGGAGAAGATGGCGCGGCTGTCCTGGAAGGCGTTCCGCACCTACCTCGGCCAACCCGGCAACCCGGTCGAGTTCGGCGATTCCTATGCGGTCTCCGAAAGCCCGATCACCCGGCGCCACTGGCCCCGCGACCCGGCGATCACCGGGAGCTGGAAGCCCGGCGGTCTGCCGCAGCAGAACAGCGAGTTCGGCCACTACAACGATCGCATCAAGGACATCATGCGGCAGCCGGTCGACCTGGCGCCCGAGGAAAACCCGTTCGCGCTGCCTTACGCGCAGCGCTCGTCGCAGATGTATTTCAACTTCGCCAGCTACGGCCATGCGTTGCTGTCCGAGTTCTTCGCGATGGGCGGGCACTTCATCAACCGCGAGTTCCATGAGCCCGCCGAATTGGCGGGCCTGCCCGAGAAGGTGGTGATCCACTGCACCGGTTATGCCGCGCGCGACTTCTGGCGCGACGACACGATCATCCCGGTGCGCGGCCAGACCGGCTGGCTGGTGCCGCAGGACGATGCGCACTACGCGGTCCGCCATCACAACCTCTCGGTCCACTCGAAGCGTGACGGCATCGTGGTGATGAACAATCTCGATCCTTCCGGCCAGGACATCGGCGAGATGCTGGGCGTCGGCGATTCGATGGAATTGCCCGATCGGGGCCCGATCGAGGCGGCACTGAAGACGCTGCAACCCCTGTTCGGGCGCGGGGGAAGGTCGTGAACGCCCGGCTCGCCCTGCTCGGCGCGATGCTGGCGCTCGTCGCAGCCGGCGGGCGCGCGGCGACCGAATCGCCCGCCGCCGGCACCGCGCAGGGCGTCTACAGCGCGGCGCAGGCCGATGCCGGCGCCCAGGTCTACGCCGGCCGCTGCGCGGTCTGCCATGGCGCCGACCTGTCCGGCACCTGGGAAATCCCGGCGCTCAGGGGCCGCTTCGTCGGCAACTGGGGGCGTACACCGCTGGCGAAGCTTTACGATTATCTCGGCCATGCGATGCCGCAGTTTGCACCCGGCACGCTCGAACCGCCGGACAACGTCGCGGTCATCGCCTTCCTGCTGCGCGAGAATGGCGCGCCGGCCGGCGGCCGGCCGCTCCCTGCGGACCGGGCCGCGCTGGAGCGCATCGTCCTGGACCCGGTCACGCCGCACTAGCGTCCAAGGTTGCACCCGCGAACACGGCAAGGGTGCGCTGCAGCAGGCGGCGCAGCAGGAAACGCCGTGCTTCCGCGCCGGGGAGGCGCCGGTTGCGGATGTCCGACAGCCCGGCGGATGGCCCCGGTGCGGGATCGCTAAATCGATTGTCATTGCCAAAATTACGGCACTATGTTGTACTGATCCAGATAACGGGGCGTATGGATTCGACACAATGAAGGGGGCTCACCCGACAAGTCGGCCGCCGGCGCGAGAACGGGCCACCGTATCGCCCTGCAAATGCGAAATCGCACGTGTTGCGATTGCGTTGTACCGGCACCTGCGGTGAACGCGACGCCCCCGGCACCTGCCCCTGCCGCGATGGCTGGCACCCGCCCGGCCGCGATCGACCCGCTGGCGCTGCGGCTCGTCATTGCCGCCTGTATCCTGGTGTGGGCCCTCCTGCTGGGCGAGACCGTGGAGCGCGACTGGGTCGACTGGCCGTTCCACCTCGCCACCGCCCTGACGCAACTCGCGATCGGCGTGGTGGCGGCCCGGATGCTCCGCCAGGCCCGCGCGCAGGCCTCGCATGAACGCGCCATCGCCGGGGAACTGGCAACGTTGCTGCGTGCCAAGGAGACGGCGGAATCGGTCAACCAGGCCAAGAGCCGCTATCTCGCCAACGTCAGCCACGAGATCCGTTCGCCGCTCAATTCGATCTACGGCTATGCCCAGCTCGTCGAGAGTGACTACGGCGTCGAGGCGCGCGAGGCGGCCCGCGTCATCCGCCGCTGTGCCGAGCACATGTCGAGCCTGATCGAAGGCCTGCTCGACATATCGCAGGTCGAGCACGGGGTGCTGCGCGTCAACACCGAGACCGTGCGGCTGGAGGCGTTCCTCACCCAGGTGATCCGCATGGCGCAGCCCAGCGCGGCGGCAAAGGGCCTGCGCCTCGACCTCGTCACCGAGGGCCGCCTGCCGGAGTTCGTCCGGCTCGACCAGGGCCGCCTGCGGCAGGTGCTGATCAACCTCCTGACCAACGCGATCAAGTACACCGATCGCGGTGCGGTCACGCTGTACCTGCGCTACCAGGGCCAGATCGCCACCATCGAGGTGCGCGACACCGGCCCCGGCATTTCCGCGGAAGACCGCGAGGCGATCTTCGATCCCTTCGAACGCGGCCACGGCGCCCAGGTGACGCGGCCGGGAGCGGGTCTCGGGCTGTCGATCGCACGCGCCATCACCAGCATCCTCGGCGGCTCGCTCGAGCTCGCGGAAAGCACCAGCCTGGGGTCGGTGTTCCGCATCACGCTGATGCTGGGCGAAGTCGTCGGCAACGTCATCGAGGCGCACGGCCATCGCCAGATCACCGGCTACCACGGCCGCGAACGCCGCGTGCTGGTGGTCGATGACGATGCCGAGCAGCGCGGCTTCGTCGCTCACCTGCTGACGCGGATCGGCTTCGATGTCGCCACCGCGACCGACGGCGAAGGCGCGCTGGCCATCGTGCGCCAGGCCGATTTCGATCTCGTCATCCTCGACATCACCATGCCCGGCCTGTCCGGCTGGCAGGTCGCCGCGAAGCTGCGCGAGATCCAGCCGACGGGCCTGCAGATCCTGATCCTGTCCGGCAACTCGAGCGAGATGCACGGGCCGGAATTCCGCAGCCAGCTTCACGACCACTTCCTGATCAAGCCGGTCGAACTGAATGCGCTGACCGACGCGATCGGCGGACTGCTCGACCTGTCTTGGATCATGGCGGCGGTCGACGAGCCCCAACCCGTGCCCCCGCCCGAGGCCGACAGCGAGGACGACGCGGAACTGGCCGCGCAAGTCCGCCAGATCCGCGACCTGCTGCGCATCGGTTATCTGCGCGGGATCGAGGAGGCGATCCGCAAGCTCGAACCGAAGTCGCCGCAGCTCGCCCGACAGCTTTTCGAAGCGCTCGATCGCTTCGACCTCGCGGCGCTCGGCCGCATTCTCGATGGAGTCAGCCCATGAAGCCGCCCGGCCATACCGACACCGTGCTCGTCGTCGACGACGAGCCGGATTCGCTGCGGATGCTGTCGCGGGCGCTGGAGGCGGCCGACATCTCGGTGCTGATCGCGACCAGCGGCCAGACCGCGCTCGACCTGCTCGGCCATATCGTGCCCGACCTGATCATCATGGATGCGGTGATGCCCGGGATGGATGGGTTCGAGGTGACCGCGCGGATCAAGAAGCGGCCGGAGCTGACCAACATCCCGGTGATCTTCATGACCGGCCTGACCGAAAGCGCGCATGTCGTCGAGGCGTTCGAGGTGGGCGGCATCGACTATGTCCGCAAGCCGGTGAACCTGTCCGAGCTGGTGGCGCGCGTGCGCGTCCACATGGCGCAGGGCCGGGCGGTCCAGGCGAGCCTCGCCAGCCTCGACGCCACCGGCAGGATGGTGATGGCGACGGACGCGCGCGGCAGCCTGCTGTGGTGCACGCCGGGCGCCGAGGCGGCGATCGGCCGCGTCGCCCAGCCGCCGCGCCAGGGGGAACTGCCGCCGGCCATTGCCGGCAAGGTCGAGCGCCTGCTCGCACGCGGCGGCGCGGTCGGCAGTTCGGTGCGGATCGACAACGGCACCGAAGGCGCGCTGGAGATGGTCGTGATCGCCCACTACCGCGAGAACGAGGTGCTGATCCGGCTCAACGAGCTCAACCCCGAGCGCGACGTCGAGAAGCTGCGCGACCGCCTGTCGCTGACCCAGCGCGAGGCCGAGGTGCTGCTCTGGGTCAGTTACGGCAAGGCCAGCCTCGACATCTCCGAGGTCCTGGCGATCAGCCCCCGCACCGTCCAGAAGCACCTCGAACGCATCTACGAGAAGCTCGGCGTCGAGCGCCGCTCGGCGGCGGCGGCGATCGCCATCCAGATGCTGAAGCAGTAGCGTCAGGGCTTCTTCGCGGCGATCGCCTCGATCTCGATCAGGTAATAGGGCCCGACCAGCGCTCCCACCTGGAAGGCCGAGCGCGCGACGGTGTTCGGGTTCTCCGCCGTCCCGAAGAACTGCTTGAACCCCTCGTTGACGCCGGCAAAGTCCAGCTTGCCGAGCTTGGGATCGGGCGCGATGAACAGCGTCAGCTTGACGAGGTCCGACATCGCCATGCCCTGGCCGGCCAGGATCGCCTTGATCTTGTTCAGCACGCTGATCGTCTGCGTCTTCGAATCGCCGAGGTCCTCGATCGCCTTGACCTCGGTCATCGGCTTCGCCGGATCGACCGGCGAGGCGAGCTGGCCGGAAATGTAGAGCATGTCGGTGCCCGCGTTGACCCGCGCCGCGTCGAGGATCAGCGCCTGCGGATTGCGCTTGATGCGGGTGACCTGCGCCTCGGCCGTGAGCGGGGCCAGCAGCGCCAGGCAGGCAGGGATCAGCGCAATCTTTCGCAGCATGGACTAACCTTTCAAAGCGTGACGAAAACCGCGCCAAAATGCCGCGAAAACAAGTCCGCGCTTATGCGCAACTCCGCCCGCGACCGTACGCAAATCGGCGTATGGGATTCCCGGTCCCGTTCCCGTCCAATGCCGGGACCGGATCGAAGGGGCCGACAGACGGCGGTCCCGGCGTTCAGGGGGGCATAACAGAAACCAGGGCGAACCGGGGCTTGCGCGCCGGCCGCGTACCTGCCGCCGCAAGGGAGAGGTCCTGCATTCTCACGGGGGATCTCCTGATGACTAAGACTTCGAGGGTCGTCAACATTGCCATCCTGACCACCGCGCTGACGGCATTCGCCGCGCCCGGCCTCGCGTTGGCCGCCGACGCGCCCGCCGCCCCGGCCGCGGAGACGCCCGAGGCGCCGTCGGCCGACATCATCGTCACCGGCACGCGCGCGGTCGGCCAGCAGGCCGCCCAGTCGGCGACCCCGATCCAGCTGCTCTCCAGCGACGCGCTGACCCACGTCGGCCAGCCCAACCTCAACCAGGCGCTGACCCAGATCGTGCCGTCGTTCCAGGCCCAGCAGCAGGGTACCGACATGGCGAGCTTCTCGCTCTCGGCCCGCCTGCGCGGCGTCTCGCCGAACCACACGCTGCTGATGGTCAACGGCAAGCGCCGGCACGGCAACTCGATCCTCCAGGTGATCAACGGCGCGTTCGGCGGTTCCGCCGCACCCAGCCTCGACCTGATCCCGCCGGACATCGTCAGCCGCCTCGAAATCCTCCAGGACGGCGCCGCCGCGCAGTACGGTTCCGACGCGATCGCGGGCGTCATCAACATCATCCTCAAGCACGACACGTCGGGCGCGACGATCAAGGCCAACGTCGGCTCGTACTACGATGGCGAAGGCTTCACCCGCTCGCTGTCGGGCAATCTCGGCTACAGCATCGGCGATTCCGGCTTCCTTGACATCGCCCTGTTCCACCGGCGCAACGACTACACCACGCTCGGCACCGGCCAGACGTCGGTCACCAACGTCAACGGCACGCCCAACACCTCGGTTTCGGCACTGTTCCAGCCGATCTACGCCGGGCTGACCGCCAACAACTCGCTGAGCCACATCACCGGCGGCCAGCCGAAGTCCGACCTCGACGTCGCCTTCTTCAACGCCGGTTACGACTTCGGCGAAATCCAGCTCTATGCGTTCGGCGACGTCTCCTATCGCGACGGCAAGGCGCTCCAGGGCTATCGTCCGCCGAACCGGATCTGCCCGTCATCCGCCGCGCTGGCGGCCAATCCGGCGAACTGCTTCGCGCCGACCATCAGCGCCGGCATGGTCCCGATCATTGAGGTCAAGCAGAACGAATTCTCGCTGACCGGCGGCGCCAAGGGCAAGCTGGCGGGCTGGGACTGGGACGCCAGCACGACCTACGCTTCGGACCACGCCGAGGTCTACACCGAGAATTCGGCCAACCTCACGCTGTTCCGCAACACCGGCAACACCCCGCGTGATTTCCATGACGGCGGCTTCAAGTTCACCCAGCTGACCTCGACGCTCGACGTGCGCAAGGAATTCGACGTCGGCCTGGCCGGCCCGCTGACCTTCGCCTTCGGCGGTGAACTGCGCCATGAGGTGTACCAGATCTTCGCCGGCGACGCGCTGTCCACTTATTTCGAGGGCGGCCAGTCGTTCCCGGGCTACCTGCCGAGCGACGCGACCAAGAAGAAGCGCAACGCGCGCTCGGTCTATGTCGACGTCACCACCAAGCCGGTCGACGGCCTGCTGGTTGAGCTTGCGGGCCGCTACGAGCACTACAGCGATTTCGGCAGCACGCAGATCGGCAAGATCACCGCCCGCTACGACTTCACGCCGGAGATCGCGGTGCGCGCCACCGCCAGCACCGGCTTCCGCGCCCCGTCGATGCCCGAAGTCAGCTACTCGGCAACGAACGTGGCGCCGACCAGCGCCACGGTGCAACTGGCGCCCGGCTCCGCCGGATCGCTGGCAGCGGGCTTCGGCGCGCTGAAGCCCGAGAAGTCGGTCAACGTATCGGCCGGGTTCGTGTTCCGGCCGGTGCCGCGCCTCGTGGTCACGCTCGACGGCTACTACATCAAGATCAAGGACCGCATCGTCAGCTCCGGCACGATCACCGGCAAGCGCAACGGCATCGACGTGCTGACCCCGCTGATCAACGGCCTGACCCCGGCGGCGCTGGTTTCCGCGGCGATCGCGGCCAGCGGCAAGGCGATCGATCCGACGGTGGGCACGCTGTCGATCCAGACTTTCACCAACGGCATCGACACGACGACCAAGGGCATCGAGCTTTCGGCGCGCTATCCGATCACCACCGATTTCGGCAAGTTCGACCTGTCGCTGGGCCTCAACTACAACGACACCAAGGTCGTCAACAACAAGCTGGGCACGCTGTTCAACGCCCAGGCGCAGGCGATCATCGAGAGTGCCTCGCCGAAGACCAAGATCGTCGCGGGCGTCAACTACGAGTACGGGCCGTTCACGACGACGTTGCGCGCCACCTACTATGGCAAGACGATCTCGCTGGTCAGCCCGGCAGTCGCGTCCAACTCGCCGATCGTCGGCAACTTCTGGCCGGTGGAAGTACCGTCTTCGGTGATCGTCGACCTCGAGCTGAGCCTCGATGCGACCAAGTGGCTCAACCTCGCAGTCGGCGCGAACAACCTGTTCAACACGACGCCGCCGATCCCGCGCACGCTGCTGGCATCGGAAGTCGTCTCCGGCGTGGTCCCCAGCAACGGCACATCGCCCTACATCAACGGCCAGACCGGCATCGGCGCGCCCTACACCTTCGGTCCGTACGGCACCAAGGGCGGCTACTACTACGGCCGCGTCACCGTGAAGTTCTGACCGGCTTCGAGGGAGGTGCGGGCCATGCCCCCGCGCCTCCCTCGATCCATCCCGCATCGAGATCGAGAGGATTGCCCATGCGCACCCGTGTTCTGCTCGCCGCGCTGCCGTTCGCCATCCTGGCGACCGCCGCCGGTGCCAAGCCTGCGGCTCCCAAGGCCGAGATCGTCCGCACCAGCGCCAATCCGACCGCGGTCATTTCCTCGACCGCCACGGTGCCGCCCGGCAGCAAGCTGGTCTGGCTCTCGGGTGCGACCGCGTCGCCGGTCGATCCCGCCAAGCCCGACGACTTCGGAGACACCGCCACGCAGACCAGGTCGATCCTGACCAAGATGAAGGCCCAGCTCGAGGGCATGGGCCTGGGCATGGGCGACATCGTCAAGATGAACGTTTTCCTCGTCGGTGTGCCCGAGAACGGGGGCAAGATGGATGCGCCGGGGATGAACGGCGTGTTCAAGACCTTCTTCGGCACGCCGGAGCAGCCCAACAAGCCGACGCGGACCACGGTGCAGGTGGCCGCGCTTGGCCGGCCGACGACGCTGGTCGAGATCGAGGCGGTCGTCGCCAAGGCGCCCTGAGGCGATGGACCGGCGCGCGTGCCTGCTTCCGGTCCTGGCGATCGCGGCCTTCGCGTCGGCCGGGCGGGCGCAGGACAGCGCCGGCGGGCAGACCAGCGTGCAGGTGCCGGACGAGGGTCGCGCGGTCTACGAGCAGATCTGCCAGGCGTGCCACATGGCCGATGCGAAGGGCGGCGATGGCGCCGGTGCCAGGATTCCGGCGCTGGCCGGCAATCCCCGGCTCGCGGACAAGGACTACCCGGTGACGCTGCTGCTCAAGGGGCGCGGCGGCATGCCGTGGTTCACCGAGATCCTCACGCACCGGCAGATGGCGGCGGTGGTCAACTATGTCCGCGGCCACTTCAACAGCTTCCCGGGAACGGTCACCGAAGCCTACGTCGATCGCGTCGCCTCGGCGCCGCCGCCCAAGCCCGATTGCATGACCTGCGGCAACTGATGCCGCCGACTTGAAAGCAGATCCAGACAAGGGGTCCAGCGATGTTCGACGATTTCGAGGCGCCGTCGCGGCGCGACCTGCTGCTGATGATCGGCCGCACCGGCGGCGCGGCGGCGATGTACCAGGCGATGACGGCGCTGGGCCACGCGGCCGCGACGCGCTTCACCGGACCCCCGCAGCTTTCGGGGGCGCGGCCCGGGGCATCGGTGCTGGTGCTCGGCGCCGGTCTGGCGGGCATGCTGGCCGCTTACGAGCTGTCCAAGGCCGGCTACAAGGTGCAGGTGCTGGAGTTCCAGGACCGCCCCGGCGGCCGCAACTATTCGGTGCGCGGCGGCGACCGGATCGTCGAGGTCGGCGGCGCGACCCAGACCGTGCAATATGCGCCCGGCAACTACCTGAACCCGGGGCCCTGGCGCATTCCGCACCACCATCGCACGCTGCTGCATTACGCGACGCAGTTCGGGGTGGAGCTCGAACCGTTCATCCAGCTCAACCACAACGCCTTCGTCCACCGCCACGACGCGTTCGGGGGCAAGCCGCAGCGCTACAAGGAGCTTGCGGTCGACTTCAAGGGCCACACCTCGGAACTGCTTGCCAAGGCGCTCAACGCCGGCCAGCTCGACAGCGCGGTGAGCAAGGAGGACAAGGAAAGACTGCTGGTCGCGATGCGCGAATGGGGCGTGCTGGACAAGAGCGACAGGTACACCAGCGACCTCCATGTCGCCGCGCAGCGCGGCTATGACAAGGCGCCGGGCGGCGGCGTCGACGGCGCGCCGACCTCCGCCGGGATCAACGGCCTGTCCGATGTGCTCGACAGCCATGTCTGGACGCAGATGGGCTTCTACTTCGGCTCCGTCATGCAGACGACGATGTTCCAGCCCAAGGGCGGCATGGACATGATCGGCAAGGGTTTCTACCGCGAGGTCGGCAAGCTGGTCCGGCTCAACACGCGGGTGACGAAGATCACCCAGGACGACCACGGCGTCGCCGCGCAGTGGACCGACACGAAGACCGGCCAGGCCGGCGAAAGCAGGGCGGACTACATGGTCTGCACAATCCCGGCGACCATCCTCAACCAGATCGACATCCAGGTCAGCCCCGCCAAGAAGGCGGCGATCGCGGCGCTGCCTTACTCCGCGCAGGTCAAGATCGGGCTGGAGATGAAGTCGCGGTTCTGGGAGGAGAACTATGCGATCTACGGCGGTCACAGCTTCACCGACCAGGCGATCGGGCTGATTTCCTATCCCAACTACAATTTCTTCAAGGGTGGCCCGGCCGTACTGCTCGGCGCCTTTGCCAGCGGGGCAGGGGGCTACCAGCTCGCGGGGATGACGCCCGAGGCACGGATCGCGGCGGCGCTGGAGCAGGGATCGGTGTTTCATCCGGCCGAGTACAAGGCCGAGTATCTCAATGGTGCCTCGGTGGCCTGGAGCCGCATGCCGTGGATCATGGGCTGCTGCGCGACCTGGAGCGAGGAATCGCGGGCCACGCATTACCAGAACCTGGTCAGCCTCGATGGACGCATCGTCCTCGCAGGGGAGCACGCCTCCTACTACGGCTGCTGGATGGAGGGCGCGCTGCTGTCGTCGACCGACGCGATCATGCGCCTGCACCAGCGGGCGCTGGCGGCCTGATGGCGCGGACAGCTGCGTGAACAGCGGTGATCAAGAGGCGAGGCGGCCCGGCAACGGGGCGCCAAGCGGACCGGACCGGCGCCCCGGACCGGCCGCCCTGGCTCCCTCGCGGGGTCAGAGTCGGCCGGGACGGAAGCGCTGTCGGCCGCCGGCGGCGGTCCCGAAGCTGCCGGCGGCCGGCCCGGAACGGCGGCGCGTCAACGCATGGGCGCGCCTTGCCGGGCTGAAAGGCCCGGGCGTTCCGGGGTTCGGCGCCAGATCGTTCCGGCACGCACCCGGGCGTGCCGCGAGGCGATCAATCGGCGGCGTCGTTGGTGGCGTAAGCGCGGTGGCTGGCGGCGGCGGCCATCCGGGTGATCTCCGGGCTGGCCTTGCCGGTCATTTCGCGACGGCACTTGAAGTCGGGCATCATGTCGGCGCCGATGCGGTCGCCAGGATTGCAGACTTCGGCAATCGCGCTCGCCATGCGGGTGCGGAAGGCATCCACGCTGCGCGGGTTGGCGAAATCGACGCCCTGGGTGGAAACGCGAACGGATACCGGTTCCCGATCACGGGCCGAGGCGCCGGTCGGGACGGCAAGCAGACACGCCGCGACGAGCGCGGTGGCAATGGTCTTCATGGGTTTGCTCCTGCAGTACGAAGCCGGCATTCACCGGCACATTTGGCAGATCGGACACCGGTCCCTTTCGGGTCGATTCGCCATGGTCCCGAACATGACGCCGACTGACGGACATTCTTCGTGTCCGCGCCCCGGGATTATGCCGGTTGCGCCTGCGGGACAACCCGAAAACCCATGCTGCACCGCAGAAATAACACGTTTTTTCGTGCTGCGGGCGCGAGAATCCGGAGGTTTTGAGCTTCGACGCCCTCGACGGGGTTCGTACGCACATCGGCGTATGGGCAATCCGGCCGCAATGGTTTGTGTACGAATCAAGGGCGGCAGCAACGAACCGTCGGTCGGTCGGGGAGAGTTTCCGCTATCGCGTGGAGGTTCCCGATGTTGTCGCGCCCGCTCCCAAATCCGGCCCATGTCCTGCGCGGCGCGGCGTGCGGCGCGGCGCTGGCTCTCGTCGCCGTGCCGGCGATCGCACAGGGACACGACGCCGAAGTGCCGATGCGCCCCGCCGATGCTCCCGACGCAACACCGGACCACGCCCGGCCGCAACAGCCGGTGGCGCCTGTCGCGGACCGTGAACGTCGCCTGGGCCTGCACAAGTCAAAGCGGCAGTGCGCGGTCTACGTGCTCCACGCCACGTGCACGCTCACCATGGATTTCGCTGTGCTCACCGGCGCGACCGGGCGAGCCGAGGGCTGACGCCGGCCACTCACGCGCATGATCCAGTCCACCCGTTCGCCTTCGCGAGGCGTCTCGCGCTCACGCGCGGCACTTTCGCGGCTTTCGGTTCACCCTGCCTGCCCCTGCCCGCCACCCGGCGGGCGGGGGACCTTTTCGCCCGGGAGCGATTGCGGCTGATGGCAAGACCTTTCTGCAGTTTCGCGGTGGCCACTCTGGGCGCCTTGCTGGCGACGGGTTGCTCGGGCGGCAAGCCGCCGGCGGACAAGCGGCCGCCCGAAGTCGGCTTCCGGGTGATGAAGCCCGCTGCCGCGCCGTTCGCGATCGAGCTTCCCGGCCGCATCGCCGCGTTCCGGACCGCCGAAGTGCGCCCGCAGGCCAGCGGCATCATCCAGCGCCGCCTGTTCACCGAGGGCGCGCTGGTGCGGCAGGGGCAGCCCCTCTACCAGATCGATGCCAGCGTCTACCGCGCCGCCGCGCGCCAGGCCGAGGCGAACCTCGCCGCGGCGCAGGCCAATGCCGCCGCCGCGGCGGCCAAGGCGGAGCGCTATCGTCCGCTGGCCGCCGCGCAGGCGGTGTCGCAGCAGGAATACACCGACGCCGGGGCTCTGGCCCGCACGACCGCCGCCACCGTCGCGCAGAGCCGCGCGGCCCTGGAAACGGCGCGCGTGAACTTGCGCTTCGCCACCGTGCCGGCGCCGATCACCGGTCGCATCGGTCGCTCGCTGGTGACCGAGGGCGGGCTCGCCACCGCCGCGCAAGCGACGCCGCTGGCAGTGATTTCGGTGCTCGACCCGGTCTATGTCGACATCCAGCAGAGCGCTTCGGAACTGCTCCGCCTGCGCCTGCGCCTTGGCGCGGCCAAGGCGCCCGAAGTGCGGCTCCGGTTCGACGACGGCGGCGATTATCCGCTTCCGGGTAGCCTGGAATTCTCCGAAGTCACCGTCACCCCGGGCACCGGCACGGTGACCTTGCGCGCGCGCTTTCCCAATCCCGACGGGCTGCTGTTGCCCGGCATGTTCGTGCGCGCGCAGCTCACGCTGGGCACGGAGGACAAGGTCTTCCTGGTGCCGCAGGGCGCCGTGGGCCGCGACCCGCGCGGGCAGGCGACGGTGCTGCTGGTCGGCGCAGACGGCAAGGCCGTGGTCCGCCCGGTGCAGGCCGAGCGGGCCTTCGGCGCGGACTGGGTGGTGACCGGCGGCCTCAAGCCCGGCGACAAGGTGATCACCCAGGGACTCGGCAAGGCCAAGCCGAAGATGCCGGTCCGCGCCGTGCCCGAGAGCAAGCCGCAGAAGCCCCGGCTCGGGCCTCCCGGCGGCAAGGGCCCCGCGGCGGACAAGGCGGCCGGCTGACCGATGCTATCGCGCCTGTTCATCGACCGTCCGATCTTCGCCTGGGTGCTCGCGATCCTGGCGATGATGGCGGGTGCCGCGGCGATCCTGACGATGCCGGTCGAACAGTTCCCCGATATCGCGCCGCCGCAGATCGCGATCAACGCCAGTTATCCCGGCGCTTCGGCCGAGACGCTGGAATCGAGCGTGACGCAAGTGATCGAACAGCGGCTGACCGGCATCGACGGGCTGCTCTACTTCTCGTCGAGCTCGTCCTCGCAAGGCCAGGTGCAGATCAACGCGACCTTCGAGAAGGGCACCGATCCCGACATCGCCCAGGTCCAGGTCCAGAACAAGGTGCAGCAGGCGCTGAGCCGCCTGCCGCAGATTGTGCAGCAACAGGGGGTCAACGTCTTCAAGACCAACCCCGACCAGCTGATGGTCGCGACGATCTATGACGAGACCGACCGGGCCACCAACATCGATGTGTCCGATTTCCTGATCAGCCGGATGCAGGACCCGATCGGACGCATCGAGGGGGTCGGCCAGACGACGGTGTTCGGCGCGCAGTACGCGATGCGGGTGTGGCTCGATCCGGTGCGACTGGCGGCCAACGGGCTGATGCCGGGCGACGTGATCGCGGCCGTGCAGTCGCAGAACGTCGAAGTCGCCGCCGGCGAAATCGGCGGCACCCCGGCGCCCGCAGGCCAGATGCTCGACGCGACGATCACCGCGCAAAGCCGGCTGAAGACGCCGGAGCAGTTCGAGCGGATCGTCGTCAAGGGCGCGGCCGACGGCGGCGCGGTGCACTTGCGCGACGTCGCGCGGGTGGAGCTGGGTGCGGAGAGCTACAACGTCGTCAGCCGCGTCAACGGCCATCCCGGCGCGGGCATGTCGATCTCGTTGTCGCCCGGCGCCGACCTGCTCAAGACCGCGAAGCTGGTGAAGGCGGAATTCGAGCGCCAGTCGAAGAGCTTTCCGCCCGGTTATCGCTTCGCCTACGCCAACGACACCACCGCGTTCGTGACCAAGAGCGTCAACGACGTCGTCGAGACGCTGCTCGAGGCGATCGTGCTCGTCGTCGTCGTCATGTTCGTGTTCCTGCAGAGCTGGCGCGCCACGCTGGTGCCCGCCATCGCCGTGCCGGTGGTGCTGCTGGGCACGTTCGCGGTGCTGGCCCTGGCCGGCTACACGATCAACACGCTGACGCTGTTCGGCATGGTGCTGGCGATCGGGCTGCTGGTCGACGATGCGATCGTCGTCGTCGAGAACGTCGAGCGGCTGATGCACGAAAACCCGGGAATGTCCCCGCGCGAGGCGACGATCCGCTCAATGCAGGAAATTTCGGTCGCGCTCGTCGCGATCGCGATGGTGCTGTCGGCGGTGTTCCTGCCGATGGCGTTCTTCGGCGGATCGACGGGGGCGATCTATCGCCAGTTCTCGCTGACCATCGTTTCGGCGATGGCCCTGTCGGTGATGGTGGCGCTGGTGCTGAGCCCGGCGCTCACCGCCACGCTGTTGCGGCGGCGCGAGGACGAGGACGACGGCGGCCTGGTCGCGCGCGCCAGCCACTGGCTCCACGTCCGCTTCGAGGACCGCTTCGGGCGGTTGCGCGAATGGTACCACGCCCGCGCCACCCGCGTCGTCGCCAACCGGCGCAAGGCGGGCCTCGTCTACGGCGGCCTGCTGCTGGTGCTTGTCGTCGTGTTCGCGCGGCTGCCGTCGGGCTTCCTGCCGGGCGAGGACCAGGGCTTTGCCCAATTGCTCTACAACCTGCCCGCCGGCGCGACGCTCGAGCGCACGCAACAGGCGCAACGGCAGATCGAGGCCTATCTGCTGGGGCATGAGCGCAGCAACATCGCCACGCTGCTCACCGTCGCCGGGGCCGGCGGCGCAGGGTCGGCCAGCGGCCAGAATGCCGGGCGCGGCTTCATGTCGCTGGCCGGCTGGGACGATCGCAAGGGCGCGCAGAACACCGCGGACGCGATCACGCGGCGCGCCACGGCCGCGCTTTCGGGATACCGGGATCTCGAGTTCTTCGCGGTCGTCCCCGGCATCGTCCGCGGGCTCGGGCAGTCCTCGGGGTTCACCGCGGAACTGCAGAACAGTTCGGACATGCCGCGCGCCGAATTCGTGAGGATTCGTGACCGCATCATGGCCGAGGCGCGATCCAACCCGGTGCTGACCAACGTCCGCCTGACCGCGCTGCCCGACCAGCCGACGCTGAAGGTCGATAGCGACACCGAGGCGCTGACCAGCTTCGGCGTCAACCCGGCGGACGCCAATACCACGCTGGCGACCGCCTGGGGCGGGCGTTACGTCAACGACTTCGTCGATCGCGGCCGGGTCAAGCGGGTCTACGTGCAGGGCGATCCGGCGTTTCGGTCCAGCCTCGACGCCTTTGGCATCTGGCAGGTGCGCGGTTCGGGCGGGCAGATGGTGCCGTTCTCCGCCTTCGCGCGGGTATCCTGGGGCCAGGCGGCGGTCTCGGTGTTCCGCTTCAACGGCATTCCCAATTTCGAGATCGCCGGCCAGGCCGCGCCGGGCGCGAGCTCGGGCCAGGCGATGGCCGAGATCGAGACGATCGTGGGCAAGTATCCGGGCGTCAGCCTGGCGTGGGCGGGGGCCTCGTACCAGGAACGGCTGTCGGCCGGGCAGGCGCCGATCCTCTATGCGCTGAGCCTCGCGGTCGTGTTCCTGTGCCTGGCGGCGCTCTACGAAAGCTGGACGATCCCGCTTGCGGTGCTGCTGGTGATCCCGACCGGTCTGGTCGGGGCGGTGCTGGCGGTGTGGATGCGCGGCCTGCAGAACGACGTCTACCTGCAGATCGGCCTGCTGACGACGATGGGCCTCGCCGCCAAGAACGCGATCCTGATGATCGAGTTCGCCGAGCAGGCACGCAAGGCGGGCGCCGCGCCGATCCCGGCGGCGCTCGAAGCCGCGCGCATCCGGCTGCGCCCGATCCTGATGACCAGCGCCGCCTTCATCTTCGGGGTCATGCCGCTGGCGCTGGCCAGCGGCGCCGGCGCCAACAGCCGCATCGCCATCGGCACCAGCGTCATCGGCGGGATGCTGGCGGCCACGTTCCTGGCGGTGTTCTACATCCCCTTCTTCTTCGCGGCCGTGCGCCAGTGGCTCATCGACTGGCTGGCGGCGCGCGGGGGGCGCCGGGCGTGAGGTGCGCGCTCGCCATGCTGGTGCTGGCAGCGGCGCCCGTGCGCGCGGAGCCGCTGCCGGTCCCGCCGCAGTGGCCGCAAGTGCAGCAGGACGCCGCTCTTCCGCGCTATGCGTGGTCCGACGTTTTCGCCGATCCGCGGCTCGGGCGGTTGCTGAACGCCGCGCTGGAGCACAACCAGGACGTGGCCGCGGGAATCGCCAACCTTGCCGCCGCGCGGGCCCAGGCCGGCATCCAGCGCGCCGCGCTGTTCCCGCAGATCGATGCTGCGGCGTCCTACGCGCGCGCAGGCGGCGACGGCTCCAGCCGGCAGGGCGATGCCTTTTCGGTCCAGGGCCTCGTCCCGGCATGGGAGCTGGACCTGTTTGGCCGGGTCCGCTCGCTGACGGCTGCCGCCCGGGCCAGGTATCTCGCCAGCGGGGAAGCCGCGCGCGGCGTTCGCGTCGCGGTGATTGCGCAAGTGGCGAACGGCTGGCTCGCCTATGGCGCCGACGCGAGCCTGCTGCTCAACGCGCGCGAGACGGCAGATGCCGCGCGGGGCGCGCGCGATCTCACCTTGCGGCGCGTCGAAGGCGGGGTGGCGCCGCTCGCCGACTTGCGCAAGGCCGAGATCACCCTCGCCCAGGCCGAAGCCGACATCGCCGCCCAGACGACCGCGCTGGCGCAGGACGTGAATGCGCTGCGCCTGCTGACCGGCGGGGACATTGCGGAGGGGGACCTGCCCACCGGGATCGAGGACGGTGCCGCGCGGCTGGTCGCGGTCCCCGCCGGGATGCCGTCCGAAGTCCTGCTACGCCGCCCCGACGTTGCCGAGGCGGAGCGCAACCTCGCGGCGGCCAATGCGAACCTGTCGGCCGCGCGGGCCGCGCTGTTCCCGAAGATCAGCCTGACCGCGCTCGCGGGTTTCGCCGCACCGGCGCTGTCGGGACTGTTCGACAGCGGCAACTTCGCGTGGAGCGGGGGCGGCACGGTGAGCGCGCCGATCTTCGCCGCGGGCCGCCTGCGGGGCGGCGTGGCGCTGGCAAAGGCGCAGCAGGCCACCGCACTCGCGGCCTGGCGCAAGTCGGTCGAGAGCGCGTTCCGCGACGTGGCCGACGTGCTCGCGCGGCGCGCCACCATCGCCGACCAGCTCCGCGCCGCAACCGCCGGTCGCGACGCGGCGGCGGACAACGCCCGCCTCACCAGCTTGCGCTATGCCGGCGGGATTGCCAGCGCGCTCGACGATTTCGCGGCCAGGCAGACCGCGACACTTGCGCAGAAGTCGCTGATCGCGACCCGCCTTGCGGAGGCGACGAGCCGGGTGGCACTCTATCGCGCCGTGGGCGGCGACGATCCCCAGCCGCATTGAGCCGGCACCGCGTCGCGCGGTCCGATGCGCAGTTTGTCGTATTCGCCGGGGCCACGCCGCGTGCTCTGAACCGGTTGGCCCTGCCGCCGGATTTCGGAGCGCCTCATGGACTGTACCACCCCTTCGCGCCGCAGCTTTCTTGCCGCCGTCGGCAATCTCGCCAGCGCCGGCTGGATCGCGCTGAACTGGCCGCAGATCGCGCTGGCGGCCGATCATGCTGGGCACATACACCACGCGGACGCCGACGTGCCACCGGCGACGCTGAAGACGCTGAGCGCGGCGGAGGCGGCCGATGTCGATGCGATCGCCAACCAGATCGTTCCGGGCGGCGCGACGCCGGGCGCCCGCGACGCGCGTGCCATCCACTTCATCGACAATGCGCTGGGCACTTTCTTCGCGGCGCAGTTGCCGGCGTTCCGCAAGGGGCTGGGTGAATTCCAGGCGGCCTACGCGGCGCAGCACGGCGCGGACAAACCGTTCGCCGCCGCGGCGGACGCGGAGCAGGTCGCCTGGCTGCAGCAGGTCGACCGGACGCCGTTCTTCACCGCGGTGCGGAGGCTGACCGTGCTCGGGCTCATCGCACTGCCGAAATACGGCGGCAATCACGACAACCTCGGCTGGAAGCTGCTGGGGGTGGAGGACAACCACGTGTGGTCACCGCCCTTTGGCTACTACGACCGCGATTACCCCGGGTTCGAGCCTTATCCCGGCACGAAGCCCTACACCGCCTGACGGAGCGCGCGCATGGATCGCAAGACCTTCAAGACCAGCGAGACCGTCGATTTCGTCGTGGTCGGCTCGGGCGCCTCGGGCGGGATCATGGCGCGCGAGCTGTCGCGCGCCGGCTTCAGCGTGGTGGTGATGGAACAGGGGCCGCGCATGCAGCCCGAGGACTTCGAGCACGACGAGCTGAAGTATCGCCACCTCTCCGGCATCACCAACAGTCCCGAAGCCAACCCGCAGACGTTCCGCCACGCGCCCGACGAGAAGGCGGTGCGGCTCGGCGGCCGCAATCCCCTGACCTACGCCCGCATCGTCGGCGGCAGCAGCGCGCACTTCAACGCCAATTTCTGGCGGCTGCACGAGATCGACTTCATCGAGGGCAGCCGTTTCGGCAGCATTCCCGGGGCCAGCCTGGTCGATTGGCCGATCACTTATGCGGAGCTCGAACCGTATTACACCAAGGTCGAATGGGAAGTCGGCGTTTCCGGGCTGGCCGGGGCCAGTCCGTTCGATCCGTGGCGCAGCAAGCCCTATCCGATGCCGCCGCTGCCGGTGAAGAGCTCGGGCGTCCTGTTCGAGCGCGGCGCACGCAAGCTGGGGTTGCATCCGTTTCCGGCGCCGATGGCGATCGCGTCGGTGCCCTTCAAGAACCGGCCACCCTGCGTGCAATGCGGGCTGTGCGGCGGATTCGGCTGCGAGGTCATGGCCAAGTCGTCCTCGGTCTGGACGGTGATCCCGGAGGCCGAGGCGACCGGCAACTGCGAGATCCGGCCCGACAGCTACGTCTTCCGCATCGGCATGGACAAGGCGGGCCGGGCGACCGGCGTGCACTACTTCGACAAGACCCGCGTCGAGCAGTTCCAGAACGCCCGCGCGGTCGTCGTCTGCGCCAACGGTTCGGAAACGCCGAAGCTGCTGCTGAATTCGGAGAACAGCCTGTTCCCGCAAGGTCTCGCCAACTCCAGCGGTGCCGTCGGCCGCTACCTGATGTTCAACAAGGGCGGTGGCGCGATGGCCCGGTTCGAGCATCCGCTGAACGAGTACAAGGGCGCCAACGTCACGCGCGTGCTGCACGATTTCTACGATTCCGATCCCAGACGCGGTTTTTACGGCGGCGGCGGGTTCGATGCGCGCTCGGGCGGGCCGCTGACCTGGGGCCAGTCCGTGCCGAAGGGGACGCCTGCCTGGGGGCAGGGATTCAAGGATTACCTTGAATCCTACACCTACTGGATGAACTGCGCCGGGCACGGCACGTCGCTGGCGCAGGAGAACAACCGCGTCGACATCGATCCGGAGCTCAAGGATGCCTGGGGCGTGCCGGCGATGCGGGTGACCTACAAGGACCATCCCGACGACGTGAAGCACGCCGAGTGGCAGGTCGAACGCGCGGTGGAAATCATGGACGCGGCCGGCGCCAGGGAGATCGTGCGCGGCGAAGTCGGCGAGGCTTCGGGCGGCGTCCACCTGCTGGGGACCTGCCGCATGGGCAACGACCCGAAAAGCTCGGTGATCGACAAGTACCACCGCACGCACGACGTGCGGAACCTGTTCCTGTGCGACGGCTCGAGCATGGTGACCTCGGGCAGGGGCCAGCCGACCCAGACGATCGAGGCACTGGCCTTCCGCGCCGCCGATTTCATCACCCGGTTTGCCAAGGCGGGCGAAATCTAGCCGTCCGCCGGTCGGGGTCTTCATCAGGGGGCATCATGCGAATGTCGTTGGCTGCGCGCGCGCTCGTCGCTGGCGCCATGCTGGTCATCCCGATGTCGGCGCGGCCGGAAGTGCCGGCGGACGGCGCCCGGCCGGGGGTGGTGATCGAACATCGCTCGCCCGCAGGCCTCCAGGCGCCCGGGCAGATCGTGATCGATCACTGGGGCATCGCCCATGTCCGCGCCGCCAGCCGGCGCGACGCCTTCTTCCTGCAGGGCTACAACGCCGCGCGCGACCGGCTGTGGCAGATGGACCTGTGGCGCAAGCGCGGGCTGGGACGGCTCGCAGCCAGCTTCGGGCCGGCTTTCGCGGAGAAGGACACGGCGGCGCGGCTGTTCCTCTATCGCGGCGACATGGCCGCCGAATGGGCCTCCTATCCCCGCGCCGCACGCGAGATGACCGAGGCTTTCGTCGCCGGCATCAATGCCTGGATCGGCGAAGTCGAGGCCGGCAAGGCGCCGCTGCCACGCGAATTCGCGATAACCGGCTCCCGGCCCGAGCGGTTCTCCGCCGACGACGTCGTGCGTATTCGCAGCCACACGCTGGTCAGCAATGTCGCTTCGGAAGTGCAGCGCGCTCGCGCCGTGTGTGCCGGGAGCCTGCCCTTCGAGAACTTGCGCCGCAAGCTTGAGCCCGCGCACGTGCCGGTCGTCCCCAAGGGACTGGACCCTTGTGACGTGCCGGCCGACGTGCTGCGCAACTACACGCTGGCGACGGGCGATGTTTCCTTTGACGGGGTGAAGCTCGCGGCCACTCCGGCGGACGTGCAACTGGCGCTGGACGAACGCAACGATCAGGTCGAGGGATCGAACAACTGGGTGGTCGATGGCGCGCACTCGACCACCGGCAGGCCTATCCTCGCCAACGACCCGCACCGGGCGCACACCATGCCGGCGTTGCGTTACCTGGTCGATGTCTCCGCCCCGGGCCTGCACTTCGCCGGCGCCGGGGAGCCGGCGCTGCCGGGCGTGACCTTCGGCCACAACGAGGCCGCGGCCTGGGGCATCACCATCTTCTATGCCGACCAGGAAGACCTCACCGTGTACCGTATCCGCCCGGATCGGCCCGGGGCCTATTGGTACAAGGGCAAATGGGAGCCGTTCCGCATCGTGCGCGAGACTCTTTCGGTCCGGGGCGAGCCCGACCGGGAGATCGAACTGCAATTCACCCGCCACGGGCCCGTTGTCGCCCGCAACGCCGCCAGGGGACTGGCCTACGCCGTGCGGACGGTGTGGACGCTGCCGGGCTCGTCGGGCTACTTTCACGCCAGTTGGCTGCTCGATGCCCAAGACTGGGCCGATTTCGAGCTGGCGCACCGGCACTGGGGCACACCGCCATTGAACCTGGTCTTTGCCGATGTCGCGGGTGACATCGGCTGGCGAGCCTCTGCCTATGCCCCGCTGCGGAAGGGCTGGGACGGTCTGATGCCGGTCCCCGGCGATGGTCGCTACGAATGGCAGGGGATGATCGCCCCCGACGACTTGCCAATGATGCGCAATCCGTCGCGCGGCTGGGTGGCGACGGCGAACCAGATGAACCTCTCTGCCGACTGGCCCAATGCCGCGCGCCCGGTCGGCTGGGAGTGGGCCGACCGCTCGCGGATCGATCGCATCGAGGAAGTCCTGGCCAGCCGCCCGCGGCATTCGGTCGCGGACATGGCGGCGCTCCAGGCCGACGTCACCAGCCCGTTCGCGCGCCGGGCCGTGGCGATGATGGCCGCGGCCGGACCATACGCCGGCGATGCGGGCAGGGCGGCCGCGCTGTTCGCGGGGTGGGATGGCCGCGAAGACGTGGACAGCGCCCCGGCAGCCCTGTTCGAAGTCTGGGCGGACCGGCACTTGCGCGCTGCCGTTGCCGAGACCGTGGCTCCGGACAAGCCCGTGCTGCGCGACGTCCTGCGGGCCGGCGCGGCGACGGCGATGGTCGATTGGCTGGCGAAGGCTCACCCCGGCCTTGGACCCGATCCAGCCGTGACCCGAAAGCACATCCTCGACCGGTCGCTCGCTTCGGCCTGGGCCGACCTGGTCGGGCGAATGGGCCCGGACCCGGCGCACTGGCGTTGGGGCGAACTGCACAAGGCGCTGTTCGCGCCGCCGATCGCCGCGCTGCTGCCGGCAGCGCGTCGCGCGCAGTGGACCGTGGGCCCGCTCGAAGTCGGCGGTTCGGCCTCGACGCCGATGGCGGGTTCGTTTCGGGCCGGCGGCTACGACGTCGCGGCCGGGGCGGCGGTCCGCATGGTGCTCGACGTCGGCGCCTGGGACAATTCGCGGGTTACGGTGATGCCGGGCCAGTCCGGCGATCCGTACAGCCCCCATTACCGCGACAGCTTCCTGCGCTGGGCGGCGGGCGAAACGGCTCCGTTCCTGTTCACCCGGTCGGCCGTCGACGCCCATGCGGAACGGATAATCGACCTGACACCCTGACGCGTCCAGAGTTTCGCCGGGTGAGATGGGGAGCAAAAGCCGGCACCCGGTCTTTTGTCACCGCACTCTAGATCGCCGGACGGGCGGCTATGTCGGCCATCAGCGTCTTGACCCCCTCGAATGTCCAGCCGCCGCGCCGCCCCATCGCGATCCTCAGGAACGGCGGCTTGTCCTCCGGTCGGACGATCTCGTAGCGATGGCCGCGAAAGCCGAAACTGCCGCCGCGCTCGAACGCGAGCTTGCGGGCGGTGGCCTCGGCGGCGATGAGGTCGGCCAACCGCTCGTACGCCTGATCGTCGCCCTCACGCAGCGAGAACACGCAGTAAGGCGACGGGCTGGCCGCGAAGGGCAGGACGAAAAGCCGGTTTCCCGACGCTGCCGCCTCCGCCAGCGCTGCGTTGTGGGCAAAGATGGCGCCCGCGTAGCGATCGGCATAGGTGGGATCGAACACGAACGGCGCCTCGAGCGCCAGGGCGTCGACGAAACGCAGCCCGGTGCCGCACAGCGTGCGCATTTCGCGCAGGGCGCCGGCGAAATTCGAGAGCGTTCGCCCGGACCGGGAATGGACGCCGACAATGCCGACACTGGCCAGCTCCAGCCCGGCCTGGAGCAGCTTGAGACCCGAGGCGCAGCGCAGGACCAGCATGTCGCGTTCGAGCCCGGCCAGAAGGCGATCGAGCCCGTCGTCGCGCCCCAGCAAGGTCGTGTCGACCACCAGCGCGCGCGCGCCGACGGTGGCCCGGATGATCTCGTCGCGGCGGTGAACGTCGAAGCCGCCGTCGCTGGCGACCGGTTCGGCGATGACGACATCGGCAGCGGCATCGACCGACGCACACAGCGCCGGGCAGGTTTCGATCAGCCGGCGCGTCTCGAAATACCCTCCCAGGTGCCGCACGCGCAGCGGCTGCGACGGCCGCAGCGCCAGCAGCACGCCGAGCAGTGCCGCCTGGCCGCTGGAGAACAGGACGTGCTGCGATTGCCAAGGTGCGGGCGGCGGCGGGAAAAAACGGTCGCACCGCGCCTCCAGCTCCTCGGGCTGAAGGTCGCGTTCATAGCCGAACGTGTCGTGCCGCACCGCGATGCGCGATGCTTCCCGTTCGGTCGGCGAGCGCAGGACGCGCGATGTTTCCGCGGCCACGCCGCGCAGCCACAGCGCCCGGATCTCGCGCGCGCATCGTTCGAGTTCGAATTCCCGGGCAAGGGGGTCGCGGATGTCCCGCACGCTTCGCCGCAAGTCCTCGGCCAGCGCGCTGCCTCCCACCCGCAGCGCCGGGCGGTGATCGACCATGCGATCGAGCATGTGCAGGAGCTCGTCTTGCTCCTCGCTCGCGGCGCCCGGGCCGTCGTCGCCGTCCGGCGGTTCCGCGCTTGCGGCGGCGGTGTCGGGAAAAACTGCGCAATCGCTCGATCTGGCCATCATCCAGCGAACCGACCGGGAGGCCGCCGGTTCCGTGCGTTGCGCGCATCCGCCAGGCCGGCCACCATTCAGTCGTCGGCGGTTCCGGGCTCGGCCATCTTGCGGTGTTGCTGGGCCAGGACCGACGCAGGCGTGACGTTGGCCGCCACCTGCTGGAGCTTGTTCTTCCAGCCGGAGACGATGCTGTCCTTGCCATCCATCAGCGCCTTCCAGCCGTGGCGGGCGGTGTCCGCCGGGTCCTCCTTGTCGGGATCGACCCCCACCGACGTATCCATCATGTCCGCGCGCTCGAAGAAGTGGGTGGCCGTCGGCCCCGGCATCAGCGTGGTCAGCGTGACGCCGTCCGCCTCCTTGATCTCGTTGCGCAGGGCATCGGTGAAGCTGTCGATGAATGCCTTCGTGCCATTGTAGACCGCTTGAAAGCTTCCCGGGATGAAACCCGCGATCGAGCCTGTCACCAGCACCTTGCCGGCGTTGCGGGCGACCATGTCGCGCAGCACGCGCTGGAGCAGATAGACGGTCCCGGTGATGTTCGTATCGACGACATGCCGCCAGGCGGCGACCTCCTGGCCCAGGAAGTCTCGGCCGAGGCCATGCCCGGCGTTCGCGCACAGCAGGTCGACGGCCCGGCCCCCGGTGCGGGCAAGCAGGCGGTCGACGCCTTCCGGCGTGGCGAGGTCCGTTTCCAGCATCTCGATCGCGACGCCGAGCGACTGCAGCTCGTCCGTGGCGGCAAAGGGCGTGTCGGCGACGAGCAGGAGATCGTAGCCGTCGCGGGCGGCGAGGTGGGCGAGTTCGAGGCCGATTCCGCTCGAGGCGCCGGTGATGATGCCGAATTTCTGTGCCATGGGCGCTCTCCTGTTGGCGCGGGGGAATCCCCTGGAACCGGGACCGGATGCGGGAGTTTCTCGCCGGAGCCGCGGCAACGGCGATTTCGCGGCCGGCCGGGGGAGGCGCAGGACGGGAGCGCGTCAGGGAGCCCGCGCGGCATCGGCAGGCGGTTGGCGTGGATTAGCTGCGCCCGCCGGTGATGTCGGCGTAATCCGCACGGACCACGCGGGCGTCGCCGCGCCGGGCGGTCACGCCGATGCGGTCGAAGAATTCGAGAATGCGGATCACGTGGTTGCGGCCGATGCCGGTGACGTCGCGAAACCGCGCCGCGGTCAGCGCTTCCGGCCCCTCGCGGGCGATGGCGGCCGCTGCGGCGGCCAGCGTGGCGACGTGGTCGCGCAGCAGGAAGCGACTGTCGTCGAGCGCCCAGAGATCGCCATTGGCGCGACGCCGGTACAGCATCGTCCGGACCGTCGCCTCGCTGGCGCGCAGGTCCCGGGCCAGCTCCGGTGCGGACAGCGGGCGGGGTGGCCCGTCCTCGAATTCGGCCCGCAGCGCGTTCCAAAGCTCGACTTCGGCCTTGCCGAAGCTGGCCGCGTGGCCGGGCAGGCGCAGGAGCGGCCCGGCGAAGGCGATGCGGCCGGCATCGGCGAGTTCGCGAAGCAGCGATCCCAGGGCGTCGCTGGACGGCGCCTGCGGCAGGCGGTCGCGCAGTTCGCGGCGGGTCATTCCCCCCAGTTCCGGGTGTTCGCGATGCCACGCGGCCAGCGTCTCCAGCGATGCGGCCGAAATCGCGTCCGCCCGGCTCGCGGCAAGCAGCTTGTCCTGCCCGGTGCCGAGCCGGCGGGCGCCGGCGGCCGCGAACAGGGCGTGCGCCGCCGCGTCCGTCAGGTCGAAGGCACGGGTGAACGCTGGCCCATCAATTTCATGGCCGGGGATGGCCAGCAGGGCGCGCAGGCTCGCTTCCGGTTCGTGCAGCTCAAGCGCCGCCAGCACCGCCTCCCGGCTCGCGTCGCGCCGGCGCCGCAGCGGGGCGAACGGATCGATCACGCGGCCGCCGCCGAGCAGCTCGCGGCCCGACGCAACGCGCAGCACGAAGCGTTCGCCGTTGAGCGCCAGCGTCGGTTGCTCCAGCGCCAGCACCGCCACCGCGTTTGTGCCCGGTTCGAGCCGCGCCTGGCGCGGCATCAGCACGCGGGCCGGCTGGGCCGCGGTGCCGATGTGGAGGTGCACCGTGGTGCCGTGGCGCAGCGCCGCCGCGCGGCCCGCCAGCAGCGTGATCCGCGCCTCGATCCGCGTCGTGGGTGCCGCCGCGCCGTCCGGCACCAGCCAATCGCCGCGGTGGACGTCGGCCACGTCCACCCCGGCAAGGTTTACCGCGCAACGCGCGCCCGCCGCGATCGTTTCAACCGCGCGCCCGGCGCTCTGCAACCCGCGCACGCGCGCCGGAAGCCCCCGCGGTGCCAACACCAGCCGGGCGCCTGGCGCCAGCGTCCCAGCCAGCACGGTGCCGGTGACCACCGTTCCGGCGCCGCCGACGGTGAAGCAGCGGTCCACGGCCATGCGGAAGCCGCGGTCATGGGCGCGGGGGGAGGGGGGCGTGGACCGCAGCACGCCGGCCAGTTGCGCAATCCCGGCACCGGTTTTCGCGGAGACGGGGTGGATCGGGGCGGCGGCGAGCGTCGTCTGCGCCAGCAGCGCCTTGACCTCGTCGCGCACCACCGCGACGCGCATTGCATCGACCTTGTCGGTCTTGGTGATCGCGACGACTCCTCGCGAAATGCCCAGCAGATCGAGGATGCGCAGATGTTCGATGGTCTGCGGCATCACCCCGTCATCGGCGGCGATCACGACCAGTGCGAGATCGATCCCACCGACCCCAGCCAGCATGTTCCGTACGAAGCGTTCGTGCCCGGGGACGTCGACGAAGCCGATCACGCGGTCCGCGTCCGGCCGCCAGTACGCGAAACCCAGGTCGATCGAGATGCCGCGCGCCTTTTCCTCGGGCAGGCGGTCGGTCTCCACGCCGGTCAGGGCGCGCACCAGCGCGGTCTTGCCGTGGTCGATATGGCCGGCGGTGGCGATCAGCATGGCGCGCCCTTAGCGTACTCGCGTCGCATCGGAAATCGCGGTGCCGCTGCGCACGGTCGCTCCCGGGCGCCGGCGGTGGACGGCGCGCCCGCGAGCGCGTAGCAGGCGCGCGGAAGAGAGACTCCCCCGGTGGGGGGCCCGGACTTCAAACCCGGAGGGAGGCGCCCGGCGTCTCCGGCAGGTTCGACTCCTGCCTCTTCCGCCACCGTCTAGTCTGCATTACGCCAAGGGGTGCAACATTCATCTGATTTATCACAGAATGTCGCTCCGGCCGTCCGCCCACGTCCAGTGTGGTTCACAAGCTGCCGGGCGGGTTTGGGGGCACCTTCGGTGGCATTGAAAAGTTGGATGGGGGATCCATGTCGCATCGAGAAGGAGCTCTCGATGTTGACGGTATCGGTTACCGCCTTCCGCAAAGCAGCGGGGGCAGGTGGCTGAAGCTCAGCTGTCTCGCGGTGCCGACGCATCATGCCAGCGCAATCTCCACGGTCGGCTCCGTTTTGTGCGTGCCGGATTGGCTGTGGTGCCGGAGATCAGCCGGTCATTTCTTCCAGCTCCGTCCCGCGCGTTTCGGGCCCTTCCACCACATAGAAAATCTCGTCGTAGTCATGCGCGTGGGGGGCGATCAGCGTGTTGGGATTGAGGCGCATTTCCATCAGTTGCATCGTGGCGACATCGCCGGCCTCGTGAAAGCAGAGCCGGCCCGCCAGTTCGGTCGGATCGAAATGCTCGGCCATCCAGCCCAACGGGATGTCGCCGATGGGGCGCCATGCGAGCTGATCTTCGTGATGGACGCGGATGGACATGTCGCTCTCCCCATTTTGCTTGGATGGAGAATGCCACGTCAGGGCTTTGACTGTCTCGCGGTGATCGGCCAATATTTCGCTTGAAACGGCCACACTGCCCCCGGTGCCCCCCGCCCATGCCCACCATCCTGACAGACCCGGACCGCGACCTTGGGCTCATCATGCTCACCGGCGCGGATCGGCGCCGCTTTGCCGGGTTCATCGTCTAGGACGAATCCGACATCAACGCACCCTGGCACCACCATGAGATGCACCAGTTGCAATACGCCTTCGAGGGCTCGATGGAGGTCGAGGACGCGACCGGCCGTCACCTGTTGCCGCGCAGTCTGGCGGCCTGGATTCCCGCTGGCACGCGCCCTCGCAACAGCCTGCATCGCATCCGCTCGGTCTCGGTTCTACTGAGGGCGGGGTGGGTGCCTGAGGCTGGGCATGGGGTGCGCATTGTACGGGTATCGCCGTTGATGCGCGCCATGTTCGCCGAAGCCGGGCGCTGGCCTTTGGACAGCCCGCTCGACTCCACGGGCCGGGCCTTCTTCGCCGCCTTTGCCCGCCTGTGCCGCGAATGGATTGCCAACAGCGCGCCGCTCTGCCTGCCCACCACCACCGATGTTGCGCTGGGCAAGGCGCTTGCGCTGGTGAGTGCCGATCCCGCTGGTTGCACCTGGGCCGGGGCGATCCGCGCCGCCGGCCTTTCCGAGCGGACCTTGCGGCGGCGCTGCCAGGCGCATCTGGGCATGGGCTGGGAGGAATACCGCCGCCGGGCACGCTTGCTGGCCTCGCTCGAACCGCTGACGGAGAGCGACCGTTCCATCGCCCTGGTCGCCGCCCAAGTGGGCTTCGAGAGCCAGAGTGCCTATGCCCGCGCTTTCCGGCAATTCACCGGCCAAACCCCGCAGGCCTTTCGGCAGGCGGTTCGGCGCTAGGCGAGAGTCGGAGTAACATCGCGAGGTCGCCATTGTCACTCGAGGACAATTGGTGGCGGCCCGATTATCACGCCGCGCACGAACCGGTCGCAGGCTTGCCGCGGTTCGCGTCTCGGCCGTATATGTCGGGCAGGATGCGCACGGTGTCGTCGCTGCCGCGCGCCGCGGTGAAGTAGGCGACGTAGACCGGCAATGGCGCGGGCAATGCAATTGTGACGGTCCGGCCACTTCCGGCAATCGCGCTGACCTGTTCGGCGGACAGTTTGCCCTGGAGCAAAGCGCCAGCGAAGTCGAGTGCGTTGCCGACGCGGATGCAGCCATGGCTGAAGGCGCGAACCTCGCCTGCAAACAGCTTCCGGTCCGGCGTGTCGTGCAGATAGACGTTGTACGGGTTGGGCATCGCCAGCTTCATCTGACCCAGTGCATTCGCCGGACCCGGCCTCTGCCGGTAATGCCCGTCTGCCTGGACGTATCCGCGGCTCTTCGCGATCGCAGGCCAATTTCGCACGAGCGCAGCTACGCTTTCCCGCGCGATGTTGGCCGGCACCTCCCACCAGGGGTTGAACGTGACGCCGTTGACCGTGGCGGCAAAGACGGGACTCGGCGTCCTCGGTTTGCCGACGATCACCGGCCAGCGGGCAACGCGGCTCCCACCGCGCCACAGGCCGACTTCGAAGGCGGCCACGTTCACGAGAACATAATCCTCGCCCAACGAGACCGGCATCCAGCGCCAGCGCTCCATGTTCAACGCGATGGTGCGGCGTCTGGCAGGGTCCTGTTCCGCCGCCAACGCACCGCGCAGCGCCGCATACTCCGGGCTTTGCGGGCGCAACGCGCTGAAGAACCGATCGAGCCCGTCCCCCGACGCCGCTGTGGCTTGTGTCAGGGCCGCCTGCAGGCGCGCCGGCAGGTCGATCCGCGTATCGGTATCGGGGATGTTCCAGCCTCGCCGTTCCGCCTGTCCGGCGCTGCCCAGCAATTGCATGCGGGCCAGTTGAAGGGCGAGAGCGGTAGCCGCGCCGTCGACCTTTGCCGGATCGCGCGAGGCAATGGCAAGGTCCAGCCCGGCCGTTGATAGCACCGGCAAGGCGTCTTCCGGTGCGGCCGAAACCCAGTGCCTGACGCTCGCGATGGCTGACGGAGACCATCTCGGCGGCGCCTCGTCCGGCGTGGTGACAGCGCAGCAGGAAAGCCCGGCCAGAACTACGAAGAAGCTGCGTTTTGTTTCCATGCTCACTCTGCCGATTTGAAATTTCGCGTTCCATACCCACATAGCCGCAAAAGCACTTCGGGAATCGCACATCATGGAATTCAGCAGGCGCCGGTTCATCGGCACCGTTGCTGGGGCTTCAGCGGGGCTGATCGCCCCGCGCAGTTTCGCCTCGCCGCTCAAGGGCGGCGTCGGTGCCCTACTGCCCCGCGCAATGGCAGCCTTGAACACACACGCATCGTCCATCCGTCATCATGACCTGATTGGCATTGTCGATTTCGGGGCGCCATCGCATGTGCCGCGCTTTCACCTGGTCGATGTCGGCACTGGTCGCGTGGTACGAAGTCTGCTGGTCGCACACGGGAAAGGTTCGGATCCTGCCAACAGCGGTTGGGTGGCGCGTCTCTCGAACAAGCCGGGTTCCAATGCTTCTTGCGAAGGCAGTTTCGTGACGGGCGAAAGCTATGTCGGCAAGCACGGCCGGTCGCGGCGGCTGATCGGGCTGGAGCCTGAAAACAACCAGGCCGAAAATCGGGGAATCGTCGTTCATGCGGCAAGTTATGTCGACGACCGGCTTGCGACGACCCAAGGGCGGATCGGCCGCAGCTTGGGCTGCTTTGCCGTTGCACCGACGGCGATCGAGGATGTCCTTGCCCGGCTCGACGCAGGCAGGATGCTGTTTGCATCAAGATAGCGCGATGGCACCTGGAAAAAGACGGCGCCGGCTTCCCGTCAGTTCCATCAATGTGACACGATGGCTGCGCATGATGAGGGCATGATGGCGTGGTCGAAACGTCATCATGCCAACTCAACAAATCCCGTCAGCGCCGAATATCAGACGATCGGCTCGTCGCCTTCGATCTTCGTGCGATGGAGGACCCGGCCACACTTCGGGTCGTACCGCGTGGCGCGATGCAGCGTCCCGGTATTGTCCCAGAGCACGCAATCGCCGACCGTCCATTCGTGGAGATAGGAGAACTCCTCGCTCGTCGCAAAGTCGCGCAGGCGGATCAGCAGTTCCTCGCCGTCGAGCGGATCGTAGTCCAGGATATTGTGCGCGGAATTGCCGATCACCAGCGACTTGCGGCCGGAACGATGGGTCCACACCAGGGGCAGTTCCTTGCGGCCCACGGCACGCCACTCCTGCCATTGCGCCAGCGAAGGCTCCGGATAGACGTCGAGCTGCGTGGCCGCGAGGGCATGGACCGCGCGCAGGTCGGCAAGGAGCGCCTTGTCCTCTTCCGAAAGCGCATCGTACGCAGCGTAGGTGTTGGCGAATTCGGTATTTCCGGTGCCCCGCGGCGACAGGACCTTCGCACTCATCACGCTTGCCCGGATCGGCATCGGCGACATGAAGCCGTCGAAATGCCAGAAGAAGGCAGCATTGAGGTAATCGGCGGTCGCCGTGACGTTGGGGTCGAGGCTGACCTTGTAGACCGCTTCACCGCGCAATTCGTGAGCAAACTTGCCCAGCGTATGCGTGAAGGCGATCTGCTCCTCGTCGGTAAAGTGGATTTCCGGAAAAACGATCACGCCACGCTGTTCGACCAGTTCCATGATCTCGCCGGCGAGTTCTCCGGACAGCAATTCCTCCTTGCTGTTGTGCACCTTGGCGCCAATTTTCGGCTTAACGATTTCAATGCGAAGCGCTGTCTTTACGGTATCGTTCATGTTCTGATGCTCCAGAAATCACAGTGACAATGTGGACTGCTGCTCTCCAGTAAAATTCAAGGCTTCCGATCACAGCATCGCCGCAGCAATCTTCCGCCATCCTTCGCGTGCGGCGACGAAGTCGAGTCCTGCCCCGGTTATCACCTGCACGCAGACATGGTCCGCACCGGCGGCAAAGTGCTGATCGACCCGCTCGACGATCTGTTCCGCCTCACCCCAGGCGAACAGCGCATCGACCAGGCGATCGCTGCCGGATGCGATCTCCTCTTCCGAGAAGCCCAGCCGGCGCCAGCTGTTGATATAGTTCGGATAGGTCTGGTACTGCGCCAGCGCCTTGCGACCGAGTTCGCGGGCACGGACCGGGTCCGCCTCGAGGATGACGCCTTGCTCGGGTGCGACGAAGCGCTCCGGCCCAAGCGCGGCCCGGGCCAGCGCGGTGTGCTGCGGCGTTACCAGGTAGGGGTGGACACCGGCGGTGCGTTCCCGGGCCAGTTCGAGCATCTTCGGCCCGAGCGCTGCCAGGCAAGTGGCCTCCGCCGGCAAGCCCGCGCCTGCCAGTTTCGCGAGGTAGTCGCGCATTTTCGCCAGCGGCTTCTGCCACGCTTCGCCAATGGCATGCGCATGGCTGACGCCGAGGCCGAGCATCACGCGCTCTTGCTGCTGGGCCGGGAGCGCCGCCCACCATCGGGCAACCTCTGCGGGATCGTGCTTCCACACGTTCAGGATCCCGGTAGCGATGACGGCATTGCTGGTCGCTGCCAGCAAATGGTCGAGATCTCCCAGGAGGTCGCCGCCGACACCGCCGGGAACCCAAAGCGTTCCGAAACCGAGCTCATCGAGCTCCGCGGCCGCTTCTGCTGCCTGCGCCCTGTTCCCATAGCGCAGTTCCAGTGACCAGATGCCGATCCGTCCAAGCCTTGTCATGCGCTCCCTTTCAAGCCTGCGAGTGCCGGCAGGCCCAATTCTGCAAACCTTGCTGCAATCGGCTCCTCGACGGGAGCCCCGGCTGTCTTCAACACCGCCGCCAGCATCATGTAGCAGCCAACCACGAACAGCAGCTCCATGACCTGCTGCGTGTCGAGGCTGGACGCGATCGCCGGCCAGGCCGCGTCGCCAATGCCGCCGTTCAAGCACACGTCGTCGGTTGCCGCGATGATCGCGCGTTCATGGGCCGGGAAGATCGTGGCCTCCCCCTCCTGCATGAGCGCAGCCAGTTCCCCGGACGTCATGCCGATTCGCGACGCCGAGATCGCGTGGTGAATCCACTCGTACTCGCTCCCCCGCCGCCAGGCGACGCGCAGGATCGCGATTTCCTTGAGCCGTGCGGGCAGGACGCAGCCCTTCGCAAGCGCGGCATTGAAGCGCAGGTAAGGGTCGGCAAGCTCCGGATGCTGCGCCAGCACAAGAATCGAGTTGAAGTCCGAACCGCGCGCGGTCGACCCGGGCGGCAGCATCAGCGGGAACAGCGTCTCCACTTCCGCCGTCCAGGCTTCGCGCGGCAGGTTGGGGATGCGCGCCGCTTCCGGCATCAGCCCAACCCTTCGACCAGCACCACCCGCCACTTCGCCGCCTTCTCTCGAAACGGGATGGCCTGTTGATAGGCGTCGCTCTCATACCACCCGCGCGCCGCTTCGATGGTCGGGAACTCCAGCATCACCACGCCATCGGGAGCCGCCCCTTCCAGCGCTTCGACCTTGCCATAGACCACCCGCGGCAGCGCGGCGAACTGCGTCTGTGAGGTGGCGGCATTCTCGCGATTGCGGCGCGAATATTCGGCAATCGCTTCGGGATCGGTGACCGGCGTTTCGCGATATACGATCAGGTATGCAGGCATCGACAGCTCCCGTGGAATGCGCGTGCGTCGTTCACGGCGCTACGAAGCGCATTTAACCCGGACAGCCGCAGGCTCGCCATAACAAACGCCGTCGCGGGTATAGCAAACGGCTATATCGATCAGCCCAGTTCATGCATCTCGCGGGCATGTCGGACCAGTGCGTAGACGCGGTAGATGCCGTGTACGAAGCGGCTGTAGGGAAGCATGGCGAACAGGGTGAACACCACACCGAGGTGGATCGCCAGCAACACGCCCATCAGGGCCGTGGCCCTTGCCAGCAGCAGGGCAAGCCCGGTCACCGAAACAAGGACGAGCAGGAGGCTGAAGGCATTGTCCATGCCGGACTGGCTCTCGTCCTTCAGCTCCGCGCGGCGCTGTCGCCGCCCGCGCATCAGCCCGAGCGGCCCGATGATCAGGCCCGCGCCGCCCAGCGAACCCAGCAGCACCGGCACGTCATACCAGGGATATGGCGCCTCGCGCCCCAGCAGGTAATGATAAAGCGTCGCCACCGCAGTGGCTGCAAAGCAGAGCAGGAATCCGTAAAACGCCAGGTGATGAAACAGCCGGCGCCGATCGGCAGGTTCCTCGGCGGTGTCGACGCATCCGACCCCACCTCCATCGAGGTACTTCAGCGTCGCCGCGTCGCGCAGGCCCCGCACGATCGAGCGGGCATCGGCGCGCAGCGGCATCTGCGCGTCAACCGATCGGGTAAAGCGGCGCGCTGCGATCGTCAGGGCCAAGGCCGCATACAGGAACGCGCCGCCGAACAGCACCGCCAGCGCATCGTGCGGCAACAGGCGATAGAACGCACCCGGACCGGCCTGCCGGGTGAACAGCACCCCGGCATCGTTCCATCCCGCCATCGCCAGCAGGAACGCACCCACCGCCACGGACAGTCCCACCGCCATCGCCACCGGGCTCCGCCGGAACAATCCGGCCAGGGCGGACGGCCAGGCATGCCGCTCCCACGAATCCCGGCGCACCCGCGCGAGTGCCAGCGGCACATTGACCGCGAACTCGTGCGGGGGCGCGAACTGGCAATCGTCATGGCAGGCGCCGCAGGAATGGCAAAGGTTGGCCAGGTGATCGAGATCACCCTCGGCGAAGACCCGGCGCATTTCCATCGCCGGAAACACCGCGCACAGGCCTTCGCAATAGCGGCATGAATTGCAGACGGTCATGAGGCGTTCGGCCTCGCGCAGGCTTTCATCGGGCAGCATGTGCCGCCGCTCCTTCTCCAGCGATCTTTCCGAACACCGCGCCGATCGTCATGCCGATGCCGGCGGCATAGCCCTGGCCAAGGACGTTGCCGGCCATGATTTCGCCGGCGGCGAACAGGTTTTCCGCCCGCCCGCCCGCCGCCATGCGCATCCGCGCCTGCCGGTCCACCTTCACGCCAAGGTAGGTGAAGGTGATGCCCGGGCGCAGGGGATAGGCATGGAACGGCGCCTCGACGATCGGACGTGCCCAGTGGCTCTTGGCAGGTTCGATGCCCGCCGTGTGGCAGTCATCGAGCACGGTGTGGTCGAATGCGCCGGGCACGCACGCCGCGTTGAACTGCTCGACGGTCGCGGCCAGCGCGGCAGGGTCCAGCCCCAACCTGCCGGCCAGTTCCGGGATCGTCGGCGCGCTGATCGGCGGGTAGAGCGACGGCATGAACAGCGACAGCGACCGCGCGTCGAACACGACCCACGCCGCCTGGTCGGGCTGGTCGGCGACAAGCCGCCCCCAGATCGCATAGCGCTTAGGCCAGAAGTCCTCGCCCTCGTCATAGAAACGCCGGGCGCGCTTGTTGACGACGATGCCGAATACCACGCAATCGAGCCGGGTGATGATGCCGCCGTCGAATTTCGGCGCCCGCGCGTCGATCGCCACGGCATGGCATTGCCGGGCATCCCCGGTCGCTGCCACGCCCTTGTCGAGCAGCACCTTCAGCAGGCTGCCGCGATTGTAGGGCGAACCGCGGATCAGGAAGTTGTCTGCCGGCGGCCCCCACGCCTCCTTCAGCCAGTCCAGGTTCGCCTCGAACCCGCCGCTCGCCGCGACAAAGGCCTTCGCCGCGATGGATTCGGTCGTGCCGTCGGCGCGGCGGACCGTCGCGCTCCGCATGCGATCATCGACGATGTCGACATCGACCACCTCCGCTTCGTACTCGACCTGCACGCCCAGCTTTGCGGCGGTCCGGTACAGCGCGTAGAGCATCGCGCGGCCACCGCCCAGGAAGAAGCTGTTGGTGCGCCCAAGGCTGAGCGTCCCTCCCAGCGAGGGCTGGAACCGGACGCCCTGCTGCTGGATCCAGTCGAGCATTGGCTTCGACTGGTCGATCATCATGCGCGCCAGTTGCTCGTCGGTCTGTCCTTTGGTCACCTGCAGGAGGTCCGCCCAGAATTCGTCCTCGGTGTACGGCCCGGTCAGCCAAGCCGTGGCGCTGTCGTGCGCGCAACGCATGTTTCGCGTGTGCCGCGTGTTGCCGCCGCGATAGAAGCGCGGTGCCGCTTCCAGCACGAGCACCGAGGCGCCGGCGCGCCGGGCCGCGATCGCCGCGCACAGGGCGGCATTGCCGCCACCTGCCACCAGCACGTCCACCTGCCTTGCCACCGCGCGCTCCTGCATTCCGTTCCGTCCCTTGCGCTCAGCTTCTGGCCGCGAGCGCGGGCCGCTGCGCCGGAAACAGCGTCGCGATTTCCTGGCGCACGTATTCCTCGACCTGCAAGACCGCCCGGGGCGCTTCGGCGTCGGCTCGCATCGCAAAGAACAACTGCCGCTTGATCTGCGGCTTGCGAAGGCGGGCCATCGAAAGGCGCCCTGTGGACACCTCGCGCGCCACTCCACATGGCGGAAGCAGGGTATAGCCGACGCCAGACTCCACCAGCTCCTTAAGAAGCTGGAACGAATCGGCCTGGGTGGCGATATTCAGTTTGATGTCGGCCTTGGCGGCTGCATCCTCGATGATCGCCCGCAGACCATGCGCCGGCCCCGAGAGAATCAGCGGCAGGTCTTCAAGGCGCTTGCCATCGATCAGCTCGTTGGCGAACGGCGATTGTGCCGGCCCCACCAGCACCAGTTCGTCCTCCAGCAGCATGGTGGCATTGAAGCCGCTCGGCGTCGGGCCATAGAGGATGGCGGCATCGAGTTCGCCAGCTTCAAGCCACTTGTGCAGATAGCCCGAGAACGCATCGACCAGCCGCAGCCGGATCTTCGGCGCGAAGGTCGCCACGCGGCGGGCGACGGCCCCGGCCACCGCGTGAACCATGGTCGGCGGCATGCCCAACACCACGTCGCCGCCGCTTTGGGCAGGGAGCGAACGCACCTCGTAGATTGCGTGCCCGATCTCGCGCAGCGGATCGACGATGCGCGAATAGAGCAGCTGGCCGGCGACCGTCAGTTCCATGCCGCGCGGCCCCCGCGAAAACAGGGGCACGCCAAGCTCCTCCTCGAGCATGCGCATCTGCCTGCTGAGCGAGGGCTGAGCAATTCCGACCCGGGCCGACGTCTTCGACAGCGAACCCAGCTCGGCGACGACGGCGAAGTAGCCCAGGCGCTTGAAGTCCACGCTCGCACTCCCCTGGCATGGCGCAGCCGACATGGCGAACGCGCGTTCCGGGCGCGCGGTTGGCCCGTCGCGGCGCTGCTGTCAACGCGCGCGATATAGGCGTGGGCTATAGCGGCGCCCGGAATTCAGCCTACCATCTCGGGTCCGCAGCACGTACACCCATGCCGATCGAGCAGCGAGGCGTTCAATGCAACTAGGTGTGGTCTATCCGCAAATCGAACTGAGGGGCGACCCCGAGGCCGTGGCCGCCATCGCCCGCGCCACCGAAAGCCAAGGTTACGACTATCTGCTGATGTTCGATCACGTCGCCGGCGTCGAACGTAGCGATCGGCCCCGGCCGCTCCTTGGTCCCTACTCGGAAAAGGACCCCTTCCACGATCCGCTCGTAACCTTTGGATTTGTCGCCGGCATCACCCACCGGATCGGCCTTGCCACCGGCATCCTTGTGCTGCCGCAACGCCAGACCGTGCTCGTCGCCCGCCAGGCCGCCGATGTCGACCTGTTTTCCGGCGGGCGCCTGCGCCTGGGCGTGGGAGTCGGCTGGAATGCCGTGGAATACCAGGCGCTCGGACAGGATTTCCATGCGCGGGGCGCGCGTCTCGACGAACAGATCCCCCTGCTCCGGCAGCTATGGCAGGAATGCCCGATCGCCTTCCAGGGCAAGTTCGACGCGGTCGATCGCGCCGGCCTGAACCCGTTACCACGGCGGACCATACCGATCTGGTGCGGCGGGGGTTCCAGCGCGGCGTTTCGCCGTGCCGCCCGGCTTGGCGACGGCTTCATCTTCAGCGGGCGGTTCGAAAGCAACATCTTGCCGGGCTGGCAGGAAGTGCAAAGGCTGCTCGAAAAGGAAGGCCGCCGGGTCGATCGGTTCGGCGCGGAATGCCTGATGCCGGACGGCATGAAACTGGCCGACGCGATCAACATGCTGCGGCGATGGCAGGATGCCGGCGGCACGCACTTCGGCGTCCGGACGATGGGGCTCGGCTTTACCGAAGCGAACCAGCACATCGACTACATAGCCGAATTCCTGGCGCGCATTTGACCCGAGCCCCATCGCCGGGAGCGGGTCAATAGCTCCTGGGCAGCTCCAGCACGCGTTCGGCGATGAAGTTCATGATCTGGTGCGGCGACACGGGAGCGATGCGCGGGATCATCACCTCGCGCAGGTAGCGTTCAACGTGGTATTCCTGGGCATAGCCCATGCCGCCCATGCTCATCACCGCGGTCTGGCAGGCCTCGTAGCCGGCCTCGGCGGCAAGGAACTTGGCGGCATTGGCCTCGACCCCGCATTCCAGCCCCTTGTCGAACAGCATGCCTGCCTTCCACACCATCAGTTCGGCGGCGGCGAGCTGCATCCACGCCTTCGCCAGCGGGTGCTGGATGCCCTGGTTCTGCCCGATCGGCCGACCGAACACGATGCGCTCCTGCGCGTACTTCGCCGCGCGCTGGATCGCCACCTTGCCCAGCCCGGTCGCTTCCGCACCCAGCAGCACGCGCTCGGGATTGAGCCCCTGCAGCAGGATCTTGAAGCCCTGCCCCTCGGCACCGATGCGGTCCTCCTCGGGCACGAACAGGTCGGTGATGAACAGCATGTTCGAGCCGACCGCATGCCGCCCCATCTTCGGAATCAGCCGATGCTCCACATGGGCGCGATCGAGCCTGGTGTAGAACAGCGTCAGCCCTTCGGTCTTCTTCTTCACGTCCTCCAGCGCGGTGGTGCGCGCGATGATCAGCATGAAGTCGGCAACGTGGGCGTTGGTGATCCAGATCTTCTCGCCGTTGAGCCGATAGCCGCCGTCCACTTTCGTCGCGCGGGTCTTGAGGCTGGTGGTGTCGAGCCCGGTGTTCGGCTCGGTCACCGCGAAGCACATCTTCGCCTCGCCGGAGAGGATCGGCGGGATCATCCGCTGCTGCTGCGCCTCGGTGCCGAAGTGCATCACCGGCTCCAGCCCGAACACCGGCCCGTGGATCGCGCTGGCGCCCGACAGCCCAGCGCCCGATTCGGCCACCGCCTGCATCATGATCGCCGCCTCGGTAATGCCGAGACCGGCACCGCCCACGCTTTCGGGCATGGCGATGCCGAGCCAGCCGTTCTCCGCGAAGGCGCGGTGGAATTCGACCGGCCATTCGCCCGAGCGGTCATGCTCCAGCCAGTAGTCGTCACCGAATTGCGCGCAGAGCTTCAGCACGGCCTCGCGAATGTTGAGCTGGTCCTCGGTGAAGGCGAAATCCATCGTGCGATTCCTCTCGATGCGCGGCACGCCGCCTAGCAGCCGGCGGCTTGCAAGACAAGCAATCGAACCGTTATCGGTTCACCGTTCACAAATCGGGATATGCACGCTACGATGCACGCATGACCCAGCAAACCCGCACCGGCCCGCTTGCCGGCATCCGCGTCGTCGATCTCACCAGCGTCGTGTTCGGCCCATATGCCACGCAGGTCATGGCCGACATGGGTGCGGACGTGATCAAGATCGAGCCGCCCGCCGGCGACAACACCCGCTGGATCACCACCGGCCCGGCCCCCGGCATGGGCGGCATCTATGTGAATGCCAACCGTGGCAAGCGCAGCGTCATGCTCGACCTGCGCAGCGACGCGGGCAAGCACGCGCTGCAGGAACTGATCCGCACGGCGGACGTGTTCATCCACTCGATGCGCGGCAGCGCCATTGCCAAGCTCGGCTTCGACTATGCGGCGGTCAAGGCGCTGCGGCCGGACATCGTCTACACCAACTGCTACGGCTTCAGCCGCCGCGGCCCTTATGGCGACAAGCCCGCCTACGACGATACCATCCAGGCCGAATGCGGCCTGACCCACGTCCAGAACCTGCTCAACGGCGAGCCGGGTTTCGTCGCGACGATCATGGCCGACAAGGTCGCCGGGCTGACAGCGCTCTACGCGACGATTATGGCGCTGTTCCACCGCGAACGGACCGGTGAGGGCCAGGAGGTCGAGGTGACGATGTTCGAGGCGATGGCTGCGTTCATGCTGGTCGAACACGCCAACGGCGCGATGTTCACGCCGCCGACCACCCCTGCGCATTACCACCGCGTCGTCGCGCGCAACCGCCGGCCCTACCGGACGAAGGACGGACACGTCGCCGCGCTGGTCTACAACGACAAGCACTGGAAGGCCTTCACCGACCGCGTCCAGCCCGAATGGAACAAGCCGGAATTCGATACGCTGGCAGGCCGCGCCAGGCAGATCGACCACGTCTATGGCCTGCTCGCCACCACCTTCCTGACGAAGACCACGCAGGAATGGCTCGACCTTCTGGCGGAGCTGCACATCCCCGCCGCGCCGCTGCGCACCACCGACGAGCTGTTCAGCAACGAGCACCTGGCGCAGATCGGCTTCTTCGAGGAAATCGACACGCCGCAGGGGCCGACGAGGTTCCCCGGCGTGCCGACCTGGTTCTCCGCCACCCCGGGCAAGGTCCACGGCCCCGCGCCGACGCTGGGGCAGGACACCGCCGAAGTGCTGGCCGAACTCGGCCTGCCGGTGCCGGCCGTGACGGCGGCCGCCGGCGGCAGCGAGGAATAGGACGGCTCCGGCACATTTGCTTTGACTTGCCGCCCGCGCCGGGCAACCTTGCCGCATGTCCAGCGTCCCGGCCCGAGGACGAGGACAAGAACGATCCGGGGAGAGCGCATGAGCGAGCAGGCACGGCCGGCGGGCTGGTACTATGGCTGGAACATCGTGGCGGTGCTGATCGTCTCGCAGCTCGCCGCCAACGCGATGAGCTACTACTCGTTTCCGCTGTTCGTGCCGGTGTGGTCGGCGGAAATGCACGCCCCCCCGTCTGAGTTCCACTTGTGCATCATGGCGATGCTGGTCGGCGCCTCGCCCGCATCGGTGCTGGTCGGCACGCTGATCGACAAGTACCCGGCGCGGCTCGTGTTCGGGCTCGGCCTGCTCGGCATGGCGCTGTTCTACGCGGCGGTCAGCTTCGCGACGGTGCCGTGGCACGTGATCGCGCTCTATGGCCTGATCGCCTCGGTGGCACTGACGATGTGCACCGCCATCCCCGCCAATGCCGTGATCGCGCGCTGGTTCAAGCGCCGACTGGGCTTCGCGCTGGGCCTGTCCACCTGCGGCATCGGGCTGGCTGCCGCGATCGTTCCGAAGATCGTCGCCGTGGCCCTTCCCGATCTCGGCTGGCGCGCGGTCTGGCGGATCAGCGCGGCCATCGTGCTGGTGGTGGTCCTGCCGCTGATCGTCACCGTCCTGCGCGACCGGCCGACGACGCGCGAAGGGCTGCACTACCTCGCCGACGACGGCGCCGCCGCGGTCCACGGCCACGGCGGCGGCGGCAGCGCCGGCGCCAAGATCACCTATCGCCAGATCATGGCCCGGCGCACGTTCTGGATCCTGGTCATCGCCTATGTCGTGCTGATCGGCTCGGGCACCGCGTTCATCCAGAACTTCGCGGTCTATGGCAAGACCCGCGGCATCGGCCTGTCCGACGTCGGCTCGATGGTGGCGGCCGTCGGCGTCGCCCACGTCTTCGCCGCGCTGATCATGGGCGTGCTGGCGGACCGCTACGGCAACCGCCTGCCGCTCGCCGGCATGGCGCTGGCTGTGATCGCCGGCATCGCCTGCCTGGCCTGGGGGCATTCGCTGCCGGTCTACGTGCTCGGCGCCGGGCTGATCGGCCTCAACGCGGCGGTGTTCACCCCGCTGTCCGCCGCCATCGCCAACGAGTTCGGCCCCGACGACTTCGGCAAGGCGTTCGGCCTCGCCATGCTGTTCGTGCCGCTGACGCAGGCGTTTCCGTTCCTCGTCGCCCGCCAGTTCGAGGCATCGGGCAGCTATGCCGTCGGCATGGCCGGCTGCGCGATCCTGCTGGCGGTTGTCGCCGCGCTGGCGCTGACGCTGCGCGAGCGCCCGCGCGCCGGCTAGGACAGCGCCGCAAGCGCGAGCGACAGGTCCCACAGCGCCCGCGCCGTCGCGGCATCGGCCACGCCGGCATCGAACCCGGCCCAGGGATGCGTGTCCGGACCCACCGGCAGCGCCTCGCCGCATTCCTCGAGCACCAGCCCGCCGCGCCCGGCCAGTTCCGGCGCCACCGCTGCCCAGACCGGGGTCGCGGCAGCCTGCGCCGGCGTCTTCACCCAATCGTCCACTGAACCATCGTCGCGGATGAAACCGATCCGCCGCTTCAGCGCCTCGCCGTGGTGGCGCTGCAAGCCGGTCAGCGCCGATCCCGGCAGCACCGCGTTGGCAAATACGCCTTGCGGCCCCCAGCGCCGCGTCGCCTCCTGCGCGAACAGGATGTTGGCGGTTTTCGATTCGGCATAGGCGGCGCCGTCGAAGTGCTCGCGCACGTGCCATTGCAGGTCGTCGAGCCGCACCGGCATGCCCTTGTGCGCGGCCGAGGACAGCACCACCAGCCGGCAGCCGCGCCGGGTCATCTGCGCAAGCAGCATGTGCGCCAGCAGGAAATGGCCGAGGTGGTTGGTCGCGAAGCGCACGTCCAGCCCGTTCGGCAGGTGCGCATCGGGCGTCTTGGAAACGCCGGCATTGGCGATCAGCACGTCGACCGGCCCGTCGATGATGCCGGCGAACCGCCGCACCGAGGCGGGATCGGCCAGGTCGAGCTCGGCCGCCACGATCCGCCCGCGCGCATCGCCGGACAACTCTGCCGCCAGCGCCCGGCCCGCGTCGATCCGCCGCACCCCCAGCACGAGGTCGGCGCCGGTCCCCGCCAGCGCCCGCGCGGTTGCCGTGCCGATGCCCGACGTCGCGCCGGTCAGCACCACCTGCCGCCCGCGCAGGTCGTGCCCGGCGGCGACTTCGCCCGCGGTGCGGAACCAGCCCGGCGGCCGCGCGAACGTCACGCCGCGATCGGCTCCCCGAAGCGGTCGGAGTAGAACCGCATCCGCCGGCGAATGACGTCGAGGTCGAGCCCGAATTCCTCCGGGTGGTATTCGTGTACGCCATGCTTGTCGCGCGGGGTGCTGGCGCGCCAGGCCGCCATGCGCGCCCGCGCTTCGGGCGTGAATTCCTCGCCGAGGAACGCATAGAGCCGTTCGAGCGAGGGAAACGGATCGCGCTGGAAATCGGCGAAGAAGAAATCGAAGAAGCGGTGGTCGTTGCCCGCGTCGCGGAACGCCATCATCCGCCGCATTCCCTCCTCGGCGAACTCGGCATTGATCGCGCCCATCCAGGCCTTGTCCGGGGTATCGGTATTGGGCTTGTGCATCTCGAAGTAGAGATCGGCGACCGACGGGATCACTTTCGTCACGTCGCGATGCGTCATGCAGTAGCGCGCATCGGGGAACACCTTGTCCAGCGCGTCGATGAACAGCGAATAGGTCGGGTTCTTCAACCGCCAGCGCGTCGGCGGGCAACGCCATTGCAGGAGCTTGAGCACCCGCTTGACGTATTCGAACGTGGGCACGAGATCGGCCTCGTGATGCAGCCACCGCGCATAGGACGGGATGCGGAAGCTGGCCTGGAAGATCTGCGACTTGAAGTCGTAGCCCATCTGCAACTGGTCCTCGACCGGCGATGTCGCGGTGCTCGGCAGCATCTGCTTCATCCGCGGCGTCACCCGGTCGCGCCGCGCCATGATCGCCTCCATCGCCGGGACGCGCGGGTCGTTCGCCTCCTCGCCGGCGATCGGCGGCGGGCACGGCGCCATGCCCTCCCAGTTGCGGATCACCCGCGCCGCGGGGTCCTCCGCCAGGATGCAGTGCAGCGCGGTCGATCCGGTGCGCGGCATTCCCAGCACCATCAGCGGCGCGACGATCGGCTGGTCGTCGATCTCCGGGTGCCGGGCATACCAGTGCTCGATCTGCAACCGCTGGCTCAGCAGCATCACGCACTGCCCGGCGAACATCGCCTCCCCGGCGATGTTCAGCCGCGCCTCGTCGCGGGCCGAGACGACCAGCCGCTCCAGCCCCTCGACGTGGCTGTCACTGCCGAAATCGTCGAGCCCGGTCGCCTGCTTCGCGCGCTCGACCAGTTGCGCCGCGGTGTCCATCCTGCTCTCCCGTGCTTGATAGTGAAGACTGCATAACCCGGCCGGACGGCGCTTGTCACCGGGCGCGGCATCCCCCCGCCGATATGACGATGGCCCGGTCGGACATTGCGCAACCCGCGTCGGTGCGCCACTTAGCCCGCATGGCACACGCGGCTGACCCGATCGACGACGACAGCGAGGCGCTTCACGCGGTGGCCCGCGCGGGCGGCGCGCTGTGCACAGTGGTGCGCATCGACGGCACCTGGTCGCGGCGGCTCGGCGCGCAACTGGCGGTCCTGCCCGACGGCAGCACCCGCGGCAGCCTGGCGGATGGCTGCCTCGAACGCGCACTGGCGGACGAGGCGGCGAAGCCCGAACCGGCGCGGGTGCTGCGCTATGGCCAGGGCTCCCCGTTCCTCGACATTCGCCTGCCCTGCGGCAGCGGCATCGACGTCCACGTCGATCCCGCTCCCGATCGCGCGGCGCTGGCCGCGGCGACCGCCGCGCTTGCCCGCCGCGAGTGTGCCCGGCTGGCCGTGGGCGACGGCTTCACGCGCACCTACCTGCCCCGGCTGCGGCTGGTGATCTGCGGCTCCGGCCCCGAAGTGCGCGCGCTGGCGCGGCTCGGCGCCGCGCAGGGCGTCGACATCGTGCTCGCCACCCCGCGCGGCGAGGGGGGCGATGCGGCGCTGTCGCTGGGCCAGCCGCCGGCGATCGCGATCGATCGCTGGACCGCGATCGCGGTCCTGTTCCACGACCACGAATGGGAGCGCGCGATCCTGCCGTGGGCGCTGGCCGGCCCGGCGTTCCATGTCGGCGCGCAAGGCGGACGCGGCGCGCGCGAGGCACGCCGCGAATGGCTGGACAGCGCGGCGCTGGCGCGGCTGCGCTCGCCGATCGGCCTGTTCGCGCACGCCCGCACACCCTCGGTGCTGGCGCTGTCGATCCTCGCCGAATGCGTGTCCGAATACGAAAAACTGCTGTAAGCGTTCAGCGCCCGAAAAACGCCGGCCCGAAAAACGCGGGATTGAACTGGAACTTCGCCGTTTCCACCTGCGTCCGCCCCGCCAGCGTGAACCGCCGCCGCGCGAACCGCCAGCCTTCCGGGGTGCGCACCAGTTCGTCCTCGTAGCGCCCGAAGATCACGTTCAGCGCCTGCTGCCCCTGCCGCACCGCCAGCTCGACCGTCGACCACCGCGCCTGCGCCCGGTCGCCGTCGAAGGTGACCACGCCCCCATGCTCGATCAGTTGCAGCAGCGAAAACGCGGCGAAGCTGTCGCGCATTCCGGCCTGGATCGCCGCGCGCCCGGCGATCGCGTTGCCGACGATCTCGACCACGCCGTCCTCGGCATAGACCGCCGCAGCCGCGACCGGATCGAGATGCGTGACGGCATCGCTGTAGGCCGCCGCCAGCGCGCGGATCGCCTGCTCGTCGAGCAGGCGTTGCAGCGCCGGATCGTTCATATCCGCTCCGCCTCGGCCACCGCCTCGCTGGCGCGCAGCGACGAGACGATGCGGGTCAGGTGCGCCAGGTCGTCGACCTCGAGATCGACCTCGTACGTGCCGAACAGGTCGTCGCGCTGGCTCATGTGCAACTGCACGATGTTGGCGTTGTTGCGCGCGAAGATGCCGGTCACCTCGGCCAGCGTCCCGGGCCGATTGTAGAGCACGCAGCGCAGCCGCCCGACCGCGCCGGTGGTGCGCTCGCCCCACGACAGGTCGAGCCAGTCGGCATCGACGCCGTTGGCGAGGTTCAGGCAGTCGATCGCGTGGACCTCGACGCCCTTGCCCGGCTGGCGGATGCCGACGATGCGATCGCCCGGCACCGGGTGGCAGCAATCGGCCATGTGGAACGCCACCCCCGGCGTCAGCCCGCGGATCGAGATCGCGCGCTCCTGCTTCGGCCACTGCTCGGGCTCGGCCAGCCCCTTGGCGCTGCCGGGGACGAGCGCTTCCATCACCTGCCGGTCGTCGAGCTTGGCGGTGCCGATCGCGACCAGCAGGTCTTCCTCGCCGCCCAGCCCCAGCCGCCGCGCGGCGGCGGCGATCGCCTTCTTGCCGACCTTGGCGGGCAATCGCTCGACGATCTCGTCGAGCAGCTTGCGGCCGATCGCGGCGACTTCGGCGCGCTCCTTCATCCGCACCGCGCGGCGGATCGCGGCGCGCGCCTTGCCGGTGACGACGAACGCCAGCCAGGACAATTGCGGCTCGCTCTTGCGGCTCTTGATGATCTCCACCACGTCGCCGTTGGCCAGCGGCGTGCGCAGCGGCATGTGGCGGCCGTTGATCTTGGCGCCCACCGCCATGCTGCCGAGATCGGTATGCACGGCATAGGCGAAGTCCACCGGGGTCGAGCCCTTCGGCAACTGGAACAGCGCGCCCTTGGGCGTGAACGCGAAGATGCGATCCTGGTAGATCGCCAGCTTCGTGTGTTCCATCAGCTCGTCGGCATCGTGGCTGGCGTCGACGATCTCGATCAGGTCGCGCAGCCAGGCGATCTCGCCATCGGGCGAGACCCCGCCCTGCTTGTAGGCCCAGTGGGCGGCGAGGCCGTATTCGTTGGTCTCGTGCATCCCGCGGGTGCGGATCTGCACCTCCATCCGCATCGAGTTCTCGAAGATCAGCGCGGTGTGCAGCGACTTGTAGCCGTTGCTCTTCGGCGTCGAGATGTAGTCCTTGAAGCGCCCCGGAATCACGTGCCACTGCTGGTGCAGCACGCCGAGCGCCTTGTAGCAGTCATCGACGCTGTCGGTCAGCACGCGGAACGCCATGATGTCGGTGATCTGCTCGAAGCTGACGTGCCGCTCCGCCATCTTGCGCCAGATCGAATAGGGGTGCTTCTCACGCCCCGAGACCTCGACCTTCAGCCCCGCCTCGGCCAGCGCCTGCTTGATCGACAGCGCGATCTGCCCGACCTGCCCGCCTTCCTGCGCGCGGATCTGCGCCAGCCGGCCGGTGATCGTCGCATAGGCCTCCGGCTCGACCTGCTCGAACGCCAGCAACTGCATCTCGCGCATGTATTCGTACATGCCGACACGCTCGGCCAGCGGCGCGTAGATCTCCATCGTCTCCTTGGCGATGCGGCGGCGCTTGTCCTCGCTGCGGATGAAATGCAGCGTGCGCATGTTGTGCAGCCGGTCCGCCAGCTTGACCAGCAGCACCCGCAGGTCCTCGCTCATCGCCAGCAGGAACTTGCGCAGGTTCTCGGCGGCGCGCTCGCTCTCGGTCATCACCTCGATCTTCGAGAGCTTGGTGACGCCGTCGACCAGCCGCGCGATCTCCGGCCCGAAATAGCGCTCGACCTCGTCGATCGTCGCCAGCGTGTCCTCCACCGTATCGTGGAGCAGCGCGGTGATGATCGTTTCCTGGTCGAGCTTGAGCTCGGTCATCAGCCCCGCCACCTCGACCGGGTGCGAGAAATAGGGGTCGCCGCTGGCGCGCTTCTGGGTGCCGTGCTTCTGGACGGTATAGACATAGGCGCGGTTGAGCAGGGCCTCATCCGCGTCCGGCGCGTATTCCTTCACGCGTTCGACGAGTTCGTACTGACGGAGCATTGCCGCCTAGATGGGCGAAGGCGAGGCGCAAGGGCAAGCGTCATCACCGGGCGAGAGGATATTTTCTTGGCCCGCGCCTGCTGGATGGGGCCGCATGCCGATCAGGGCACCAGCAGGACGACGATCCCCAGCGCCAGGACACAGCACAAAGGCGAATAGACCCAGGTGTCCCACCGCGCGAACCGGCTGCCTTTGCGCCGTTTGGTGAAGCCCAGCCACTTGCGATCGCCAATAGCCCGCAGCGCCAACACTCCAGCCAGAAGGATGCACGGTGTGCGCTGAGCCGACGCGGGAACCGGCAGCGCGAGCAATCCCGATACCCCGAGCAACAGGCTGCCGCACGCCAGAAGCGCGATGGTGACCGCGAAAGTAATTGCCCTGCCCGGCGTGAAGGCCGGCCTTTCGCCATCGGCCGGCAGCGCCATAGCGAGGCCGGCCCGGCCGCCGAGTGCCCAGTAAAGGTGAAGCGCCGCGAGTGCGAAGAACACCGTTGCCAGACTGTCGCCAAGCAGCATCATACCGATTCCCGATCGCGCCATCGGCCCTGGAAGAACGCCATGTTGCCCACGCGCACCGTGTCGTGAGGCATCGCTTGCCGGCGCAACTGATCGCTGATCGCGGCATGCGACACGCATCTTTGCACCTCGCCGGTCCGAGCCAGCATGTTCAGGTAGCGGTGACCGAACCGCCGATCGATGACGAGCGACGAGAACGCCCAGATTCCGTCAGACGCAAGCGCCGCCAGCGCGGCAGGCAACGCCTCGGCATCGGGCAGGCAGTGATAGACGCCCCACGACAGGGCAGCGGCGAAGCCCGGACGGCCGCATTGAAGCGCGCCCAGATCGGCGTGCAGCAGCGTGATGTGCGCGGGAAAGGCGGTCCCGCCGCGCAGCAGGCGCTGGCGCGCCCGGCGCAACATCGCCAACGAGCGATCGACCAGCACCAACTGGCGGTCCGAAGCATCGAGATAAGCGACAGCGGTGAACTTAAGCGTGCCACAACCCAGGTCGATCACCGGGCCCGGCGGCGCAGCGGCGAGTGCGCGCCGGCAGCCTTGTGCGTATTCGCGAACCGGGGCACCCCAGACCAGCCGGTTGTAGAGCGGATTGCCGATCAGGCTATCGTAGAACCATGCAGCGCGATCGTAAGTAGCACCGTCAGGCGGAGCGCCGATCCCGACGATATGCGCTTCGACCGGCCGAAGCTCCTGTCTCAGCAGATCTGAGAGATCGGAACCGATCTTCCCCGACGACTCGTTCATGGAACATGTTCAATAACCTGCACTTTTCCCAGGTCAACCCGAGAGAGTCAGCGCGCCATGAACACGCCGCAGGCTATCCGTGCGCCGCTGCCGCCGGCCGGATCGGTCATGTAGTCGTCCGGCCCGGCGTGAACGACCAGCGCCGTCCCGTCCGCATCGAACAGCGCCGCGCGCAGCTTGCCGACGCTCATCGGCAGCGCGACCGTCGCGTGGACCTCGCCGGCATCGTTGGCGGTCACGTTCGGCAGGTCGCCGAGATGGCTGCCCCGGGGGTTGTGGCTGCCGTGCTGGCGGTTGTTGGGGTTGAGATGCCCCCCGGCCGCGGCGAAGCCCGCGCCGCCGCAATCGCCGACGGCGTGGAAATGCATGCCATGCATACCCGGCGCCACGCCGTTGAGGTCGACCATCAGCACCGGGCCACCAGTGCCGGCGACGATCCGTGCCGAGCCGCGCGCCGCCCCGCCGACATCGGCGATCGCCGCGGTCGCCAGCGGCGCGGGCGCCTCGGCGGCCCCGGCGGGGGCAACGGGGGCGGCAACGGCGACAAGGGCAGCGGAAGCCAGCAGCACGGCGGCCATGGCGGCAGGACGAACGGACATCATCGCTTCTCCCCTCGGCAGGCCGGTCGCGTCCGGCGCCCTGCCGGTACAACCGCGGCCGCCGCGGCCGGTTCCCCGCGGGGGCGATTTGGCGGCGGCGGCGCGATGTGCGAGAACCCGCCCATGACCCAGCCTTACGCCGATGCCATCGTCCTCGTCAGCGGCGCCTCCACCGGGCTCGGCCGCGCCATCGCGCTCGGTGCCGCCCGGCAGGGCGCCCGCGCCGTCATCGTCAACTACGCCACCAGCGCCGCAGAAGCCGGGGAAACCGCGCGCCAGGTGCGCGAAGCCGGGGCTGAGCCGGTCCTTGCCCAGGGCGACGTCGGCCAGGATGCCGACTGCCGCCGGATCGCCGCGGCCGCCACGCGCTTCGGCCGCATCGATGCGCTGTTCAACAACGCCGGCACCACCCGTCTGGCGCCCTATGGCAACCTCGAGGGCCTCTCGGACGACGATTTCCTGGCGATCTACCGCACCAACGTCGTCGGCGCCTTCCAGTTGACCCGCGCCGCACAGCCGCTGCTCGAGGCGGCGGACGTGCCGATGGTGGTGATGACCTCGTCGCTGGCCGCGATCACCGGCGGCGGCTCGTCGGTCGCCTATACCGCCTCCAAGGGCGCGCTCAACGCGATGACCAAGGCCCTGGCGCTGGCGCTCGCCCCGAAGGTGCGCGTCAACGCGATCTGCCCCGGCTTCATCGACAGCCCCTGGTTCGACAAGATCGGCTACCGCGGCGGCGCCGCCGCGCTGCGCGACAAGATCGGCGCGAATTCGCCGCTGCAGGAATACTCGACCCCGGAGATCGTCGCCGAAACCGCGCTGTTCCTCGGCTCGCGCGCGGCGCGGCATACCACCGGCGAGACGCTGCTGGTCGACGCCGGCGCGCACCTGCGCAACGGCTGACGGCCGCGAGCGATCGCGCGGTCAGGCCTCGCCCGCGCGCCCGGCCAGCATGTCGAGCAGCGCCGCCACCGGCGCAAGGTCGTAGCCCGCCGCCGCCGCCTGGCGGGCCAGTTCGGCTGGATCGGCGCCGCGGCTGGCCTCGGCCAGCGACCACAGCAGGGTCGATCGCGTCCCCGACCGGCAATAGGCCAGCACCTTGCCTTCCGCCCCCGCCAGCGCCTCGGCCATCGCGGCCACCTGGTTCTGGCTGAACCCGGCATGGGTGACGGGAATCGCGACATAGGCCAGCCCGGCCGCGCGCGCCGCGGCCTCGATGGCATCGCCGGCGGTCTGGTCGGGCGATTCGCCCTCGGGCCGGTTGTTGATGATCAGCCGCACGCCCTGCGCGGCCGCCTCGGCCACCGTGGCGACGTCGATCTGCGGGCTGGCCCAGACCTGCTCGGTCAATCTGGCGAACATCGGGAAAGGTCCTTTCGCGGCCCCATGCGGGCCATTGCCGGGCCGTTCTGGCAAGCTCGCCGCGGGCTGGCAAGCGCCGCATTGTCGTGCAAACCGCCCCGACTCGTCGACCCGCGGATCAAAAAAGGCCGCAAAAAGAATCCCGCAAGCGCCATTACGTCGGATTCTGTTCGCTATGCCCGGATTTTTGGTATATGTGCAAGAATGCAGAGGAGAGGCCGTTCTGCAAGCACGGCCGCCTGCCTGTTCGCGCGAAGCGGTTCGTCCACGCTTCCTGCGGCTGTAACGGGGCGAAGCGAAGGTACGTTCTACAACATGGGTTTTGACAGAGGGCGTCGCGGCAAGGGCCGAGACAAGCGCGACGG
>JAGWUH010000056.1 GCA_028868535.1 Sphingomonadales bacterium
GGCTAGGGCGCTGGCCTTCCAGTGCATGCGGAGCGGTGGCCGAGTGGTCGAAGGCGCTCGCCTGGAAAGTGAGTATACGTCAAAAGCGTATCGAGGGTTCGAATCCCTCCCGCTCCGCCAGCCCGGCCTTGCCGGAACCGGTCAGCCCGGCCGCTCCAGAACGTAGAGCCCGACGTCGATCTGCCCGGTCTGGAAGCCGGCCTCGCAATAGCACAGGTAGTATTCCCACAGGCGCCGGAAGCGGTCGTCGAACCCCAGCGGCGCGATCCGATCCCAGCCGGCGCGGAAGCGACGGCGCCATTCCGCCAGCGTCGCGGCATAGCCGCCGGCAAAGCGTTCCTCGTGCGTCAGCACCAGCCCGGCGGCCGATGCCTCGCGTTGCAGGATCGTGCGGGTCGGCAACATCCCGCCGGGGAAGATGTAGCGCTGGATGAAATCGGGGGTTCCGCGATAGTGGTCGTAGCGGTCCTCGGCGATCGTGATCACCTGGACGACCGCGCGGCCGCCCGGCTTCAGGCAGTCGTGGACCTTGCCGAACCAGGTCGGCCACCAGGCCTCGCCCACGGCTTCGAGCATCTCGATCGACACCACCCGGTCGAATTGCGCGTCGACCGCGCGATAGTCCTGCAGCCGCCAGTCGACGGACGCGCCCGGGGCCAGCCTGCGTTGCCGGGCATAGGCCAGTTGCTCGCGGCTCAGCGTGATCGCCGTCACCTGGCCGGCCTCGCGCGCCAGCCGCGCCGCCAGCGCCCCCCAGCCGCAGCCGATCTCCAGCACGTGATCGCCCCGACCGGCGCCCAGCAGCGCGGCGATGCGGTCGAGCTTTTCCGCCTGCGCCGATTCCAGCGACTGGCCGGAGGCCAGCCCCAGCGCCGCCGAATAAGTCATGCTGTCGTCGAGCCACTCCTGGTAGAAATCGTTGCCGAGGTCATAGTGGAACGCGATGTTGCGCCGGCTGCCCCGCCGCGAGTTACCGCGCAGCGCGTGGGTCAGCCGCCGCACCAGCCGCAGCGGCAGCGAACCATCGAGCAAGGCGTCGAGCGCGGCGACGTTGGCCGCGGCCAGCGCGATCAGCCGCGTCAGGTCGGGGCTGGTCCAGTCGCCGGCGATGTAGCCCTCGGCGAAACCGAGATCGCCGCGCCAGGCGATCCGGCGGAGCGCCCGCCAGTTGCGCAGGCTGACGTGTCCTTGCGGCCCGGCTTCGGCGCCGTCGTGGTGAATGGTCGTGCCGTCGGGCAAGGTCAGGGTCAGGCTGCCGTGGCGAATGCGCGCGGTCAGGCGTTGCAGCAGGCTTCGTGCCGGCTGGCGGGCGCCACGGCGGGGCAGGGCCGCGGGCGTCGAAGTCACGTACATGGCATCTCCTTGGGCAGGGGCAGGGCGGAGCAGTCGGGCGAAGAACGATCCCGTGGCGTGATCGTGATCCGTCCCGATTCGTCGATCACCCGCCACGGACGGCGCACGCCGCCGAGTTGTTCTGCGACGGCCAGCCCCGCCTGCAGCCCGTCCTCGTGGAAGCCGGCGCCGAAATGGGCGCCGCAGAACCAGGTTCGCCGCCGGCCCTGCAGCCCCCACAGCGCGCCCTGCGCGCGCAACGCCGGCGCATCGAACACGGGGTGCGCGTAATCGATCCAGGCATGCAGCCGCCGCGCGTCGATGGGGTCGAGCGGATTGAGCGTGACGAACAGCTCGCGTTCGCGCGGCAGCCAGCCCTGCAGCCGGTTCATCCAGTACGTCACCGAAAGCTGCGGATCGGCGCTTCCACCCCGCGATGCATAGTTCCAGGCCGACCAAGCCCGCCGCCGCCGGGGCATCGCCGCCGCGTCGCCGTGCAGGCAGGCGGCATTCGCGCGGTAGCCGAACGCCCCCAGCGTGGCGCGCTCCTGCTCGTCGGCATCGTCCAGCATCGCCAGCGCCTGGTCGGCATGCGCGGCGATGACGACATGGTCGAACCGGGCCTCGCCGCGGTCGGTCCGCAGGTCGACGCCGTCGGCATGGCGCCGCACCGCGCGCACCGGCGTGGCGGTCGCGATCCGGCCGGCCAGCGTCGCCGCCAGTTTCTCGACATAGCAGCGCGATCCGCCTTCCACGGTTCGCCATGCCGGCCGCGCGCCGAGCGAGAGCAACCCGTGGTTCTCGCAGAAGCGGACGAACGCGGCGGCCGGGTAGTCCCCGATCCGTGCCACCGGGGTCGACCAGATCGCCGCGGCCATCGGATAGAGGTGATCGTCGCGGAAGGCGGCACCGATCCCCATCTCGCGCAGAAGTCCGTCCAGCGACAGGTCGCCGGCCTGCCGAAGCGCGCCGGGGGCGGCGCGATAGAACCGGACGAGATCGCCCAGCATGCTCCAGAAGCGCGGCGAGACCAGGTTGCGCTTCTGCGCGAACAGGCCGCCGATGTCGCCCCCCGCGTATTCCAGCCGGCCCTCGTCGAGCGTCACCGCAAAGCCCATGTCGGTGCGACGGCTGGCCACGCCGAGGTGATCGAACAGCGCGATCAGGTTCGGGTAGGTCGCCTCGTTGAACACGATGAAGCCGGTGTCGACCGGCTGGCCGTCGACGACGACGGTATTGCTGTGCCCGCCGATGCGGTGATCGGCCTCGAACAGGTGGACCTCGTGGCGCTGGCCCAGCAACCACGCCGCGGACAGCCCGGAAACGCCGCTGCCGATCACCGCGATCCGGGCGCCCGGCGCCGCGGCGCCTGAACCGATGGACAGATTGTCCGCTGCGCCGCGCATGGCATTTCCTCTTGCGTGGCCGGGATCGGCCGGGTTTCGGGAAACTGGCATCGATGCTGCTCGCGTTGTACCTGTACCTTGGACTGTTCGCGGCGATGTCCGTCGCCTGGGCCGTCGCGCGGCAGCCGGGCCGCTCGGGCATGATGGACGCCATCTGGTCGCTGGCGACCGGCGCCGCCGGCGCGGCGGTGGCGCTGGTCCCGGCCGATGGCGCGGAACCAGGCCGGCAAGCGCTCGTCGCCGGCCTGATCGCGGCCTGGGGCGCCCGGCTCGGCCTGCACATCCTCCGTCGCGCGCGCCGGGGTCACGACGATCCGCGCTACCTGGAACTGCGCCGGCAGTGGGGCCGCCACCCCGATCTGCGGCTGTTCCTGTTCGCGCAGGTCCAGGCGCTGGCGGCGCTGGTGCTCCTGGTCGCGCCGCTGGCCGCCGCGCGGAACCCCGCCCCACCCGGCCGGTGGAGCGATTGGGCCGGCGCGGCGGTGCTCGTGGTGGCGATCCTCGGCGAGGCTGTCGCGGACCGCCAGCTCGCCGCGTTCCGCGCCGCCGCCGGTGCCGGGCCGGGGGTGTGCGAGCAAGGATTGTGGCGGCTGTCGCGTCATCCCAACTACTTCTTCGAGTGGCTGGGCTGGCTGGCCTGGCCGCTGATCGCGATCGGCCCGGATGGCGATGCCGGCTGGCGCTGGCTGGCGCTGGCGGGGCCGGCGCTGATGTACCTGCTGCTGGTCCACGTCTCCGGCATTCCGCCCCTCGAGGCGCACATGCTGCGCAGCCGCGGCCAGGGCTTCGCCGACAGCCAAAGGCGCATTCGCGCGTTCTGGCCGATCCCGAAGCGCGTCGGCTAGGCGAGATCGCGCAGCATCCGGGCCGCCAGCGCGGTCCCCGACAGCCACGCCGCCTCGACGCCGGACCCGGGCAGCCAGTCGCCGCATGCACCCAGGCGCAGTGCCGGGTTCCATTGCGGCCCGGCATCGGCGCCGTCGCTGAGGGCATAGCGCCAGCGATGCGCGGCGAGATGCACCACCGGCGGCAGCGTGCCGCCCGCCGCCTGCCGCAACCGGTCGAGCAGCAGCTGCGCCACCGTGTCCGCGTCGTCCTCGAGGTGCGCCGTCGACCAGGCACCGTCGGCCTGCACCACCCAGGCCTCGCCGGCCGCGCGACCGGGCTTGGCGCTGTCGCGCGCGGCCCAGGCCAGCGCCCCGTCGCCGCGCCGGACGTCCCCGCCCAGCGCCAGCGGTGCCGCGAAGGCCGCCATCAGCGTCCAGCAGGGGCGCGATCGCGTCCGCGTCGCACGCGCGGCAAGGCCGAGGTCGTGCGAGCCGAGGAAGGCCGCCGCCTGCTCGGCCGGCAGGGCCAGCACCGCCGCATCGAAGCCGCCTTCGCGGTCGCCATCGCGCAAGGTCGCCTGCCAGCCGTCATCGCGCCGGGCGAGCGCCATGACGTGGGCGCTGCAGCGCACCGCGCCGGCATCCGCCAGCGCCGCGGGCGGCGCGTCCATCGCCGGCACGCCGACCCAGGCGTCCGCGCCCGCGGCCGGCCAGCGCGCCACCAGCCCGTCGGCCGCCCAGCGCTCGACTTCGGCGACGAAGGCCGGCGCGCGTGCGGTGAAGTACTGGGCGCCGTGATCGAAGGTCCGTTCGCCATCGGCCAGGGCGACCCGGCGGGTGGACATGCGGCCGCCGGGACGGCGCCCCTTGTCGAGCAGGCGCGCCGCGTGGCCGGCGGCAGCCAGCGCCCGGGCACAGGCCAGCCCGGCCATGCCGGCACCCACGACGAGGACGCGCACCCGTCCTCCGTCAGCCAAGGGTCGGCAGCGTTGCCGGAGGGGTGATGATCGTGATGCCCATATGCCGCCTTTCGAAGCGAAACCCGCCTGCGCACTTGCGGACGGGGCGGCTTTGGGAGCAACATGGCCGAAAGGACAGGAAGCGTCGGGATGCGCTGCCTGCGGGAGTATCAAGCGAATGCCCGTTTCCGAAATGATCGCCGGCAGCGCGGTCGCCGCGGTGATCAGCAATCCGCGCCTGCCGGACAACCCGATCATCGAATGCAACGACGCCTTCGTTGCCCTCACCGGCTATGCCCGAGAGGAGATCATCGGTCGCAACTGCCGTTTCCTCACCGGGCCCGATACCGAGCCGGCGCTGGTCGAGGTCCTGCGCACCGGCATCCGCGAACAGCGGCCGGTCATGGTCGAGATCCTCAACTACAAGCGCAATGGCCAGCGTTTCCGCAACGCGGTGCTGGTCGCGCCGATCTTCGATGCCGATGGCGAGATCGAATACTTCCTCGGCTCGCAGATGGAAATCGCCGAAGCCGGGGCGGACCGGCGCTCGGCATCCGCGCGCGCGCGGGTCGAGGCGCTGTCGCCGCGCCAGCGCGAAGTGCTGCTGGCCATGGCGCGCGGCAAGCTGAACAAGCAGATCGCCTACGATCTCGGACTGGCGGAACGAACCATCAAGATGCACCGTTCGGCGCTGTTCCAGGCGCTGGGCGTGCGCACCGCGGCCGAAGCGGTGCGTCTCGCGATCGAAGCCGGGCACTGATCGCCGGCGCCCGCCCCGGAACGCCACCCTGCCTGCCGGGTTTCTCCGGCTGGAGAACGAGGTGACCGGTCCGACCGAACACGCTGACCCGCCGGCCGAGCCGGACGGCCTGCCGACGCCGCGACGCTACTGGGCGGTGCTGGCGATCTGGCTGGCGATCGCGATGTCGGTGCTCGACGGTGCCATCGCCAACGTCGCGCTGCCGACGATCGCGGCGCGGCTGCACGCGCCGCCGGCGGTTTCGGTGTGGATCGTCAATGCCTACCAGCTCGCGATCACCATGCTGCTGCTGCCGCTCGCGGCGCTGGGGGATCGCATCGGCTATCGCCGGGTCTACCTGCCCGGACTGGCGGTGTTCACGCTGGGGTCGGGACTGTGCGCGCTGTCGCACAGCCTCGTCGCGCTGGTGGCGGCGCGGATGCTTCAGGGCGTCGGCGCCGCCGCGGTCATGAGCATCAACGCCGCGCTCGTCCGCTCGATCTATCCCGCCGCCATGCTCGGTCGCGGGATGGGCTACAACGCGGTCGTGCTGTCGATCTCCGCCGCCACCGGGCCGACCGTCGCCGGCGCCATCCTCGCCCTCGGCGACTGGCCGATGCTGTTCGCCGTCAACCTGCCGATCGGCCTGGCGGCGCTGGCGATCGGCGCGCGCTGCCTGCCGCACAGCAACGGTCACGGCCGGCCGCCAGACTATCCCGCCGCGCTGCTCAGCGCGCTCACGCTCGGCCTGCTGGTGTTCGGCACCGAGACGCTGGCACGCGAAGGCCCGCGGCTGGGCACGGCGATGGTCACCGTCGGCGCGGTGCTCGGCTATGTCCTCTACCGGCGCGAGCGCGCGCGCCCGGCGCCGCTGGTGCCGCTCGACCTGTTGCGCATTCCCCTCTTCGCGCTGTCGATCGCCACCTCGATCACCTCGTTCGCCGCGCAGATGCTGGCCTTCGTCACGTTGCCGTTCCTGCTCCAGGGCCTGCTCGGCCGCAGCGTCGTCGCCTCCGGCCTGCTGATGACGCCCTGGCCGCTGGCGGTCGGCTGCACCGCGCCGTTCGCCGGGCGGCTCGCCGACCGCTATCCGGCGGGCCTGCTCGGCGGCATCGGCCTCGCGCTGTTCGCTGCCGGCCTGTTCGCGCTGTCGACGATCCGGGCGGACTTCGACACGCTGGCGATCGCCTGGCGCATGGCGCTGTGCGGCGTCGGCTTCGGCCTGTTCCAGTCACCCAACAACCGCGCGATGATCGCCAGCGCGCCGCGCGGCCGCTCCGGGGCGGCCGGCGGCATGCTGGCGACGGCGCGGCTGCTCGGGCAGACCACCGGCGCGGTGGCGGTCGCTGCCGGCTTCCACTGGCTGGGCATCGCTGCCGGAGAATTGCTGCTTCGCATCGCCGCGCTGGCAGCGGCGCTGGCGGCGGCGATCAGCCTGCTGCGCCTGCGGCTGGCGCAGCCCCCGCCCCTTGCCGATGCGCTGCACGGCGTGTCCGACGGCTGACGCGCCGCCGGGTCAGAACAGGCCGTCTTCGTCCACGTCCACGACGGCACCCGCCGCTACCGCCGCCACCGCCGGCGTGTCCGCCGCGTCGCCCGCCAGCGCGAAGCGCGCATGGATCTCGCGCTCGACCGCCATCGTGTAGAGCTTCGCGAACTCGGGCAGGGCGCCGCGCAGCCAGAATTCGGCCTCCGCGTCGATCGCGACCGCCGGCACCGCCTCGAACGCCGCCACGGCGCGGGCGATCAGCGGGTCCTGTGCAATCCCCTCGCCGATATGTCCGGCCGATTGCTCGAGCTGCCCGATCAGTCGACGTCCGGCATCGTTGCCCCTGGCGATGGCGTTCTCGGCCTGCTCGCATGCCAGCCGCAAGGTTCCCATCACCGCGTCGAGCCGGTCGGCCATCGCCAGGTCGTCGACGTCGTCGGACAGGCTGCCCAGCGCCTTGTCGCAGGCTTCGAGCTCGGCGATGGTCCCCGCCACCGCTTCGGACTCTTCCTTCAGCCGCAACGCCTGCGCCGCGACCTCGACGGCGATCACCGCCACCGCGCGCCCTTCGGTGCCTTGCTGGCGGCACAGCAGGCGGGTGTTGATCGCGATCTCGCGGACGTCGCGCACGATCTGGTCGATGCCGTCGACGTAGTCGAGCAGTTCGCCCAGTGCCGTCGCGATCTCGCCGCGCATCCGCTCCGAACTTTTCGCCAGCCCGTCCAGCCGCGCGGTCATCGGCCCGATCGCGGCGATGCCCGCCTCCAGCTCGCGCAGCGACGGCGCGCCCCCGGCGGCGCCCAGCCGCGCGATCAGCCGCGTCAGGTCCTGTCCCGCCGTCGCCAGTTGCCCCAGCGCCCCGCGCAGCGCGCGCGACTGCTCGTCGAACGTCCGCGCCGCGCCGGCGATCTGCGCCGCGACCAGCGCCGCGACATGGGCCACCGCCGCCGGCGGGACGGCGCCATCGTCGCGCGCCTGCTCCATCCGCGCGACGATGGCGACGACGTGCTCGATCCGCTGGCGCGTGCTGTCCGCCACCTGGATTGCCGACAGCACCGCGCCGATCCGGTCCTCGACGCGGTGGGCGATGTCGGTCATGTCCGCGATCATCGCCGAGACGCCGGCAAGGTGCGCGTGCATTTCGTCCGCGCAGCGCTCGAGTTCGGGCGGCACTTGCGCCGCGATCTGGCGATGCGCGTGGCGCACCCCGCCATCGGCCTGGCGCACCGCGCCGATGCAGGCCGCCAGCGTGCCCAGGCGCTTGCCGAAACCGTCGACCTGGACTGCGCCATGCGCCAGCTTGCCGACCATGTCGTCGACGAAGATGCGGAAATCGCCGAGCGCGCCGGCGATCTTGATGTTCATGCCATAGATGTCCAGCACCTGCAGGATGCGCCGGATGTCCTGGGCATGGCTGCTGAGCCGGGCGATGACCCCGGCCGCCGTCGCGAACTCGCCGGCGCGCGCCTCGAGACGGTCCGGCAGCGCCGCCAGCCGACCCGCGGATTGACGCAGGTCGGTCACCGATGCGCGGGTGATCTCCGGGGTCAGCACTTCGGCCAGCCGGTCGAGGCCCTCGAACATCGCATAGATCGTCTCGATCGCGGCGACCAGCAGTTCACCGCTGCGCACGAAACGCCCGTCCAGCCCGGCGGCGAAGCCGGCGAGCAGGCGCGACCAGTCTTCCGCCGGCCAGGCGTCCTCGGCTTCGGGCCAGGCAGCCGCAAGCGCCGCGCTCATCGCTCGGCCGCCGTCAGCAGCGCGCGGGCGATGCCCGGCAGGGGCACCACGCGATCGGCCGCGCCCCGCGCGATCGCCTCGCGCGGCATGCCGAACACCACCGAAGTGGCCTCGTCCTGGGCGATGGTCTGCGCGCCCGCCTGTTTCATTTCCAGCAACCCCTGTGCGCCGTCGTCGCCCATCCCGGTCATGAGGACGCCGACGGCATTGGCCCCGGCACTGCGCGCCGCGGAGCGGAACAGCACGTCCACCGACGGCCGGTGCCGCGACACCAGCGGCCCCTCGCGCACCGCGACGACATAGCGCGCGCCCTGCCGTTCGAGCAGCGTGTGCGCACCGCCCCCCGGCGCGATCAGCACGTGGCCGCGCATGACGGTGTCCCCGTGCTCGGCCTCCTTGACCGAGACCGCGCAGAGCGAATCCAGCCGCTGCGCGAAACCCCGGGTGAAGCTCTGCGGCATGTGCTGGACGACGACGATGCCGGGCGCATTGGCGGGCAACGCCTCCAGCACCTGGCGCAGCGCTTCGGTGCCCCCGGTCGATGCGCCGATGCACACCACGACTTCGGTGGTCCGGCTCATCGCGCGCCCGGACGGCGCCGCCAGCACGGCGTCGGCGGTCAGCTTGGGCGCCGGCACACCGGCCTTGCGCTGCGCCGGAAGCCGTGCCCGCGCCGCGGCCCGCACCGCATCGCGAATGCGCTCGTGCTGCTCGGCCAGGTGCTCGGCCACGCCCATCCGCGGCTTCAGGACGACATCGACGGCACCGGCTTCCAGCGCCTGGAACAGCGTCTCGGAACCATCCTCGACCAATGACGAACACATCACCACCGGCACCGGGCACTGGCTCATCAGCTTGCGCAGGAAGGTGATGCCGTCCATCCGCGGCATCTCGACATCGAGCGTGATCACGTCCGGCACGCGTTCGCGGATCAGCCGGGCGGCAATGAACGGGTCGCCGGCGGTGGTCACCGCGAAGCCCGCCTCGGCCGAAAGCACTTCGCCCATCGCCCGCCGGACGCTGGCGCTGTCGTCGATGACGAGGACGTGGATCGGCGCCATCTCAGTGCTTCCGGTACACGGCGCAGGCAACCGAGGCGAGCGCCGGGCTGGCGCCCACCCCCGCTTCGGAATGGCCCAGGAACAGGTAGCCGCCCGGACGCAGGCAGTCGGCAAGCTGCGCGACCACCCGCGCCTGCGTCTCCCGGTCGAAGTAGATCAGCACGTTGCGACAGAAGATCACGTCCATCGGCTCGCCCACCGGATAGCCTTCGCCGATCAGGTTCAGCCGCCCGAACCCGACCGCGGCGCGCAGGTCGGGGGTGATCCGGCCCTCGTTGCGCCCGGCCAGGCGCGCGCGCATCACATAGCGCCGCCGCAACTCGGCGGGGACCGGATCGAGCTGCGCCAGCGGATAGACGCCGCGCCGGGCATGGGCGAGGACTTCGGTATCGATGTCGGTGGCGAGGATGCCGAATTCGGGGCCGTCGGCATCGTTGGCATGGGCGTCGAGCACCATCGCCAGCGTATACGGCTCGGCCCCGGTCGAGCAGGCGGCACTCCACACCCGCAGCGGCCGCCGCCGCTGCGACAGCTCGGGCAGGACCACCTCGCGCAGGAACGCGAAATGCGCCGGCTCGCGGAAGAAGTCGGTCTTGTTGGTGGTGACGGCGTTGATCAGCGCCGGCCCTTCCTCGTCGAGCGCGCCGCCCTCGAACAGCCAGGCGGCATAGTCGCGCAGGCTGTCCAGCCCCAGCGCGCGCACGCGCCGCCGCAGCCGGCCCTCCAGCATCTCGCTCTTGGCCTGCGAGATGGTGATGCCGCATACGGCGTGGATGTGCGCGGTCAGCCGGCGGAAATCGGCCGGCGACAGGCGATCGGCGGCGTCGGCGAAATCCCGCGGCTTGCGGGCAAGGGCGCTGCGGGCGGCCACGGCGCGGCGCTCAGGCGGCCTGGTCGAATTCGCCGAGCAGCGTGACGCTGTCGTCGTCGGCGAAGACGCCATCGGTGTCGAGCAGGACGACGAACCCGTCCTCGCGCCGCATCACCGCGCGGATGAAGTTCGCCGGCCAGCGCGCGCCGATCCCCGGCACGTCCTCGACGGCGGCCGCGGCGAAGTCGGAGACGTCGAGCACGCGATCGACCAGCAGGCCGAGCACGAGGTCGCCGGCCCCGCCGTCGCGCGGCAGGTCAACCACCAGCACCCGGCTCGCCGGCGTCGCCTCGGCCGGGTCCAGGCCCAGTCGCAGGCGCAGGTCCACGACCGGCACCGAAGTGCCGCGCACGTCGGTCAGGCCGAGCAACCAGCCCGGCGCCCCGGGAAGCCGCGAGGCTTCGCGGCAGTCGAGGATCTCGCGCACCATCGCCACCGGCAGCGCGAACTTCTCCGCGCCCAGGCAGAACACCACCGCCTGGATGTCGCCCGCGATTGCAGCCGGCCCGCTCATGCGACCCTGCTGAATTCGCTGTCCTCGTCGTCGGCCCCGCCCGAAGACAGGTCCAGCGCGAAGCCGTGCAGCCGCGATTGCTGGTCCTTGATCGAACCGGGTCGCGCCGCCTTCTTCCCGGCCGGCCGGGCCTTGGCCAGCGCCGCCGGCCGCGCCGGGCGGGCGACCGCCTTCGCCGCGCCGTCCTCGAGGCGGAAGAACGAGATGCTCTGCTGCAGTTCCTGCGACTTGTCGGCCAGCCCTTCGGACGTTGCCGAGATCTGCTCCGACGCCGCCGAATTCTGCTGGGTGACGCTGTCGAGCTGCTGGATCGCCTGGTTGATCTGGCTGGCGCCGATGTCCTGCTCGCGGCAGGCGGCGCTGATCTCGGCGACCAGCTCGGCGGTGCGGCGGATGTCGGGCACCAGCCGGGTCAGCATCTCGCCGGCCTCGGCCGCGGCGGTGACGGTGCTGGCCGAGACCGCGCTGATCTCCGCTGCCGCCGTCTGGCTGCGCTCGGCCAGCTTGCGCACCTCGCTGGCGACGACCGCGAAGCCCTTGCCGTGCTCGCCGGCCCGCGCCGCCTCGACCGCGGCGTTAAGCGCCAGCAGGTCGGTCTGGCGAGCGATCTCCTGGACGATGCCGATCTTCTCGGCGATCGTGCGCATCGCGGTGACGGCGTTCTGCACCGCCTTGCCGCTCTCGTCGGCATCGCGGGCCGATTGCTGCGCGATCTTCTCGGTCTGCGCGGCGTTGTCGGCGTTCTGCTTGATGTTGGCGGCCATCTCCTCCATCGACGCCGAGGCCTGCTCGGCGGCGGCGGCCTGCTCGGTCGCGCCTTCCGACATTTCGGTGGCGGTGGCGGAAAGCTGCTGGCTGCCAGCGGCGACGTTCTCGGACACCTGCACGGTCTTGGCGACCACCTCGCGCAGCGTCGTCGTCATCGTCGCCAGCTTGCCGAGCACGACGCCGATCTCGTCGCTGCGATCGACGGCGATATCGCGGGTCAGGTCACCGTTGGCGACCGCGTCGACCGCATCGGTGACGATGTCGAGCGGCTTCACCGCCAGCTTGCCGATCATCCACAGCCCGGCGAGGATCAGCCCGGGAATGACGATCGCCATCGCCGACATGAACCCGATCACCGTCACCAGGGTGGCGTGGCCGCTTTCGGCCAGCTCGGCCTTGCGCTTGTTGGCGGCGCTCACCAGCGCATCGATCTGCTGGCGATGCGTGGCGTACAGCGCGCTGACCCGGGCATAGCTGGCCGCTGCGGCGGCGCTGTCCCGGCGCTCGACCGCGGGGATCAGCACCGTGTCGATCTCCTGCCAGAACTGGTGCGCGCTGGCGCCGGCCTGGCCGTCGAGCTGCTGCCGCAGATCGCTGTCGAGGGTGGAATCGGCCCACGACCTCGCGCCTTCGGCATAAGTCTTTTCCAGTTCCTGCAGGCGCGCCCGCCGGGTCGCCAGCTGCTCCGGGTTCTCGTGGAGCTGGGTCGCCTCGAGGTAGGGCTCGATCACGTACTGCGACGGCGGCAGGATGTCGCCGAGGAAGTTGGCGATGGTGGTGTCGCGCGACACCAGTTCCCCGCCGAGGCGGATGCGGTTCACGCCGAAGGCGCCGATCACCATGGTGACGAGGATCACGGCAACGATCGCCAGTCCTCCGAACGTGGTCTTCTGCTTGATGGTCATCATGTCTGCAGGCTTTCAACTGGAACGGGGGTCAGGCGGCGACAGCCGCCGGCGGCACGTGTTCGGTAAGCAGGGGCCGGATCATCGCGGCCAGGTCGGGCAGGATCACGACGTCGCCGGCGCGGCGCACCAGCGCCCGCACCAGCTCGCGCGGCCAGCGCAACCCCAGCGCCGGTGGCGGTTCCGCCGCTTCGGCCGCCAGCGTGGCGACCTCGTTGACGCGATCGGTGCGGATGCCCACCTGGAGCGGTTCGCCGTCGATGGCGATTTCCAGCACGACGATCCGCGAATCCGCGCCGAATTCGCCGCGCTCCATGCCGAAGCCGACGCGCAGGTCGGCCAGCGGGATGACCTGGCCGCGAAAGTTGACGACGCTGCCGACCAGCGGGTGCGCGCCCGGCACCAGCGTCTCGGGCAGCGGGTCGACGATCTCGCGCAGCACCACGGCCTCGATCGCGAACGTCTCGCCGCCGAGGTCGAACGTCAGCACTTCGAGCGTGCCGTCGGCGCTCCAGGGAATGTCTTGCAGTTCGGTCATGGTCATCCCACGGCGCGCAGCCGCTCCTCCCTGGGTTGCGCCACCGCGAGCAGGTGGCCGATGTCGAGAATCAGCGCGACCGAGCCGTCGCCGAGGATGGTCGCCCCGGCAAAGGCGGCGGCTTCGCGGTGCAGCGGCGACATCGACTTGATCACCGTCTGCTGGCTGCCGACGATCTGGTCGACGACCAGCCCGACCTTGCTGTTGCCGGCGCCCACGACCACCATCTTCTGGTAGGGATCGGCCGTGCCGTCCGCGCCGAACATCTCGCGCAGCCGCAGGAACGGGACGAGCCGGTCGCGCAGCGTGATCAGGCTGCGCCCGCGCGAACGCTGGTCGGTCTCCGCCGGCAGTTCGAGACATTCCTCGACCGCGCCGAGCGGCAGCACGTAGTGGCCGCCGCCGACCCGGACCAGCAGTCCCTCGATGATCGCCAGCGTCAACGGGATGCGCAAGGTGAAGGTCGTGCCCTGGCCCGGCCGGCTGTCGATGTCGATCGTGCCGCGCAGCGCCTCGATCTTGCGGCGCACCACGTCCATGCCGACGCCGCGGCCGGACAGGCTGGTCACCGCCGCCGCCGTGGAGAACCCGGGCTGGAAGATCAACTGGACCAGTTCGTGGTCCGGCAGCACCGCCCCGGGCGCCAGCAGGCCGTTGGCCTCCGCCTTGGCGCGGACCCGGGCCAGGTCGATGCCGCGCCCGTCGTCGCTGATCGTCAGCTCGACCTGGCCGCTCGCCTGCCGGGCCGACAAGCGCAGCGTGCCGGTCTCGGGCTTGCCGGCGGCACGGCGGCTGTCGTCGTCCTCGATCCCGTGGTCGCAGGCGTTGCGGACGATGTGGACAAGCGGATCGAACAGCGCCTCGGCCACGGTCTTGTCGACTTCGGTGCCCTCGCCATCGGTCACCAGCGCAATCTGCTTGCCGGTCTCGCGGCCGAGGTCGTGGACCAGCCGGCGGAAGCGCCCGAACAGGTTCGCCACCGGGACCATGCGCAGCACCATCATCGTCGTGCGCAATTCGCCCGCCAGCCGCTCGATCTCCTCGCTCACCGAGCGCAGCGCCAGGTCCTCGCCATGGCCGGCGATCTGCGACAGCCGGCTCTGCGCGATCACCAGCTCGCCCACCCGGTTCATCAGTTCGTCGAGCCGCCCCGCGGGCACGCGCACGGTCTCCTCGGCGATGCGCTCGGCGGGCCGCGCCGCGACGGGCGTGCCCGGGGGCGCCGCATCGTTCCCGGCCGGCACGTCCGGCCGCGCCGCGTCGCCTTCCTCCAGCGGCGTCAGGTCCAGCTCCATGTCGTCGAGGACGAACAGGAACACGTCCTCGATCGCCTCGCGGGTGGCTGCGGCGGGCAGCGACATGGCCCAGCCGATCCGGCATTCGCCGACGTCGAGTTCGGACAGCGGCGGGATCGCATCGGTCAGCGCGGTGATCGCGCCCGCGCCGAGCTCGCGCAGTTCGGCCAGCAAGGCCAGCGGGTTGACGCCGTTGGCCATGGCGTCGGGCGCGAGGCGGAAGCGCAAGTGCCACCCCCCGGCGCGCGCGTCGCCCGTCGCGCCCGCCGGCGCGTCCTCGCCCGCCTCCAGCGATCGCGCCAGCCGCTCAAGGATCGGCGCACCGGCTCCGTCGTCGGCGGTCCCGGCTTCGGCGCGCAGCAGCCCGCGCATGTGGTCGCAGGCCGCCAGCACCGCCGATACCAGCTCCCCGCTGGCGCGCGCCTTGCCCTTGCGGACCTTGTCGAACGCGGTCTCGCAGTGATGGGTGAAGCCGGCCAGCGCGTCGAAGCCGAACATCGCGCCCGAGCCCTTGACCGTATGCAGCCCGCGAAACACCGCGTTGACCAGCGTCGCGTCATCGAGCCTGCTGCCGAGGTCGAGCAGCGCCTGCTCGACCTCGTCGAGCACCTCGCCGGCCTCGACGCGGAACGCGGCGACGGGATCGTCCTGCATCACCGGCCCAGCACCTTGCGGGCCACGCGCACGATCTGCTCGGACTGGAACGGCTTGACCAGCCAGCCGGTGGCGCCGGCGGCCTTGGCCTGGGCCTTGATGCCGTCGTCGCTCTCGGTGGTCACGAAGATGATGGGCACGCCGGCCTGGTTGGGCAGACGCCGCATCTCGCGGATCATCGTCAAGCCGTCCATGTTCGGCATGTTGAGGTCGGTGACGACCATGTCGAAGCGCTCGCCGCGGGCCTTGTTCAGGCCGTCGGCGCCGTCGCTGGCCTCGGTCACGCGATAGCCCGCGCCGGACAGCGCGATGCGGATCGCCATGCGCACGCTGGCGCTGTCATCGACGGTGAGAATCGAAGCGGTCATTGCACGGCATCTCCGCATGTCCAGAAGGCGGCTTCGGGGCGGTCCGGCGGCATCAGCAGCCCGGCCTGCTCGATGACCTCGCGCAGCGCCCCCTGCGCCGGTGCCGCCAGCGCCAGGCGCACCCCGGCGCGTTCCGCCTCGCGGCGCGCCGATTCGATCAGCTGGACGAAGGCCAGGTCGGCCGATTCGATGCCGCCCAGATCCAGCGCGAGGTCGCCGCCCGCGCCGATCGCGTCGGCGAGCGCCCCCTGCAGCGCGCCGATCGTGCGCAAGTCCTGCCTACCCGTGATCGCGATAGCCACCCGAACCTCCAAACGTTTGCACGGGCAGCACAAATACGGTTCGAGGTTTTAGAAATCGAATGCATGTTGGCTAGGGAGAAACCCGAAGATTTGGGCAATGGGCGTTGAACCGGAATTGACCAAGGGTCGGCCCGCGGGCGCGGATCTGGCGGGCATGGCCCGCCGTGCCGTTTCCGGCAATCTCGCTCAGCAGCAGGGAAATGGTGCCAGAAGAGTAATAGTAATGGACAACCAAGAGGTTGATGTCAAAAAATTGTTTTCATCTAGTAATCGCTGAGAGCCACAATAGAAGTCTCAGTCCCAAAATCAAGTACTAAATGCACTATTTGGCGCGGTATGTCACTCAATTTTTCCGCTGTGGCATCCCATGGCCCTAAGGATGCCTTAAGCTCGGCATGGATCGATCAATTCTTTCAAGATTGGGTGCCCAAGTCCGATGTGTACAGGTCCGACTGCCCGCCCCGCTTAACTACCGAGCTGCCAACCTCCACCCTGCTGCGTGAAATAGTCGCGTTCGCGCAACGTCACTGCCATGCTCAGCAGGTCCACCAATCGGTCGGTCTCACGGCCGATCAGGTCATCAAAGAGCTTCAGCCCGAGCGAGCGCAGCGTGACAGTGGCTTCTTCCAGGCGCTCCACAAAGGGTACGGCCGCTTGCTCGACAAAAGCCGGTAGATCTTCGACGCCGCACAAGCTGAGGAAGCTTGCCAGGTCCTCGGCGGTCATCTCATCGAAGAGGCTGGCGGCGCCTATGTTGAACGAGAGTTGATGATTGTAGCGGTTGTCCAGCCGGATCGGCAGCATGTCATAGAGCGGAGCAAGCCGCGGCAATTGGCCCGCGTCGTACAAAAGGGCGTGGTTCTTGGCATGATTGTCCGTGTTGCCGATGCA
>JAGWUH010000019.1 GCA_028868535.1 Sphingomonadales bacterium
TCGAACAGCTTGCGCATCTTGTCGAGGATCAGCAGCGACGCGGCGATCAGGAACACCGCCAGCATCGGCATCGTCACCTGCCGGAAGATATAGCGGTCGATGTCGGAAAGCGGCTTCACGAGGGGGCGGGCAGTCTCTGTCGCGCGGGCCGGCGGGCCGTGCGTGTGGCAGCACTATGCGTTCGCGGCGCCGGTTTCAACGCCGCATTTACGGCGCGCCGAACCGTTCGGCCAGCGCCAGCAGGTCGTCCTGGCGCTGCACGCCGCAGCTGCGCATCACCCCGGCGACGGTGACATAGGCGCCGACGGTGAACAGGAAGTCCATCATCTGCGCCGGGGTCCATTCGGCCATCAGCCGGTTCCAGTTGTCCTCGCCGATCTCGTGGCGCTCGACCAGGTCCTCGGTCGCGCGGATCACGGTCTTCTCGAAATCGGAGAAATAGGGATCGTCGGCGCCGTGCTTGATCGGCTCGAACAGCCCGGTTTCCAGCCCGAACGACTGGCTGGTGTTGAGGTGGCTCGACCACATGTAGGTCGCCTTCGTCAGCCAGGCGGTGCGCATGATCGCGATCTGGCGCTGGCGCACCGGCACCGTGCTGGTGACGAGGACGTGAATGTTGAGCGTGCTGAACAGGTCCGCCACCACCGGGTTGTGGATGAAGGTGCGCAGCACCGGGTTGGTGTCCGCACCCTTGAACGGCCCGGTCTTCCAGCGCTCGAACATCGCCTTCATCTCCGGCGTCAGTTCGTCGTCGCCGAGCGGGGCGAGGCGCGGCGGCGGGTCGGCTGGCAGCATCGGCATGGTTCTCCCCGGTTGTCTGGCGCGGCAATGTGCCGATCCGCGGCGCGGCCGGCAAGCAATCCTTGTCGCTGCGCGCCGGGCGCGCTAGGTTGGCGTCAGGTACCCGGCCGCAAGCAGGCGGCGGGCTGATGCAGAATTGAGTAAGTGCCATGGCGGAATTCGATCCGCCGGACGCGATCGAGAACCCGGCCACGGGGGCCTGCGGCGAGGATACGCCGCAGCAGGCGCAGCGCAAGGGCGAGGGCAGGTCGGCCCGGCGCCGGCGCTCGCGGGCCGGAGCTTCGTCCACGTCCGGCGATCCCTCGCGGCAGCGGGCCGGCGCCAAGCCGACTCCCTTGCCGCGCCAGGACGACACGGCCGAAGCATGGCTGGCCGCGAGCGAGGAAAGCCGTTTCGCCTTCACCGGCCAGGAAGCAGCCCCCGTCACCCCGCCGACGGTGGCCCGGCCGCTGCCGGGCTATCGTCAGAGCTATGCCGCGATCGATCTCGGCACCAACAACTGCCGCCTGCTGATCGCGCGGCCTTCGGGCGACAACTTCGTCGTCGTCGATGCCTTCAGCCGCGTCGTCCGGCTGGGTGAGGGCCTGGCGCAGACCGGGATGCTCTCGGACGAGGCCATGGACCGCGCCGTATCGGCGCTGCGCATCTGCGCCGACAAGCTCAAGCGGCGCAACGTCCACCTCGCGCGCTCGGTCGCGACCGAGGCCTGTCGCCGCGCCGGCAACGGCAGCGCCTTCATCGAGCGCGTCCACCGCGAGACCGGGATCGTGCTCGACGTCATCTCCGCGCGCGAGGAGGCGCGCCTGGCGGTGCTCGGCTGCCACATCCTGCTCGAGCCCGGGCACGGCCCGGCGTTGATCTTCGACATCGGCGGCGGCTCGACCGAACTGGTGCTGATCGAATCGACGCCGACGGTACCGCGCATCCTCGACTGGATCAGCGTGCCCTGGGGCGTCGTCTCGCTCAGCGAGACGGTCGGCGGCGAAGGCGCCACGCCCGAAGCCCGCCGCGCCCGCTATGCCGGGATGCGCGACCGCGTGGCGGACAGCTTCGCGACGTTCTCCGCCCGGCTCGATCCGCTGCGCGCCGCCGCCGCCAGCGGGGACAGCCCGCCGCTGCGCCTGCTCGGCACCAGCGGCACCGTCACCACGCTCGCCAGCGTCCACCTCGACCTGCCGCAGTACGACCGCAGCGCCGTCGACGGGCTGGTCGTCCCCGCGGCGTCGATGCGCGCGATCAGCACCCGCCTGTCCGACATGGCAATCGAGCAGCGCCGCGAGCTGCCCTGCATCGGCCGCGAGCGTGCCGATCTCGTCGTCGCCGGCTGTGCGATCCTCGAGGCGATCCTCGATCTCTGGCCGACCGACCGGCTCGGCGTCGCCGATCGCGGCATCCGCGAAGGCATCCTGCGCAGCCTGATCAGCGCCAACGACGCCGGTGAGCGCGCCCGCGCCACGCTGCGCGAACTGAAACTGAGGTAGGCCGGTGGCACGAGGACAGGGCAACCCGGGCGAGCGTCTGCGCACCGCGAAAAGCCGCACCGCCAGTTCGGCGCGCTGGCTGTCGCGCCAGCTCGCCGATCCCTACGTCAAGAAGGCCAAGGCCGAAGGCTACCGCAGCCGCGCCGCCTACAAGCTGCGCGAGCTCGACGAGAAGTTCGGCCTGCTCAAGGGGGTGAAGCGCGTCGTCGATCTCGGCGTCGCCCCGGGCGGGTGGAGCCAGGTCGTGCGCCAGCAGCGGCCGCAGGCGGCGGTCGTGGGGATCGACCTGCTGCCGACCGATCCGATCCCGGGCGTGGTCCTGCTGCAGATGGACTTCATGGCCGACGAGGCCGTGGCGGCGATCACCGAGCCGCTGGGCGGCCCGCCCGACCTGGTGCTGTCCGACATGGCGGCCAACACCGTCGGCCACAAGCAGACCGACCACCTGCGGACGATGGGGCTGGTCGAGACGGCGGCCGATTTCGCGATTGCGCACCTCGCGCCGGGCGGGGCGTTCGTCGCCAAGGTGCTGGCCGGCGGGACCGATCCGCAGTTGCTGGCACTGTTGAAGAAGCACTTCGCCACGGTGAAGCATGCAAAGCCGCCGGCGAGCCGCAAGGATTCCTCGGAATGGTATGTCATTGCCCAGGGCTTCAAAGGCAAGGTTGACGCCGCTTCCGCCTGAACGCCCGATGAATAGTTTCGGAACAGGGCGCGATTCTCGGAAAATGCAACGCGTTTGATCGCGGCGAGTCGTCGTTTCATCAATCGAAACGCCACCGGTCGTCGCGTTTCGGGGGAACTCGGCGCGCGTCAGGTGGATTTTACCGGCATGACGCAACCGCATTCCTCTTCGCTTCGTGCGACCATGGCGCTCGCCGCCGTCCTCGCACTGGGTTCAACGCCGGCCTGGGCGCAAAGTGCCGATCCCGGCACCGCCCCCGCCGCGGCTTCCCCACCGGCCATCGTGCTGCCCCCGGCGGCGCCGGCGCCGGCCGCCGCGCCGGTGATGCAGGCCAGCCCGGTGGTGCAGGCCGTGCCGCCGCAATCGCAGCCGCCGGCCGCGGCGGCCGATGCCACCTCCGCGCCGTCCCGTCCGGCGGCGCGGGTTGCTGCCCGCCCTGCTCCCCGCGCTGCCTCGGCGGCGCGCCCTGCCTCCGCCCGATCATCCGCCGTGCCCGCGCCTGTCCCCCCTTCGGGCGCCGGCATGGCCGCCGCGTCGCCGTCCGTGTCCACGCCAATACCGGCGCGGGCGGCGACGTCACCGGCGATGGCGCCCGCATCCGGCCCGGCACCCGCCGTCGCCCCGGCCAGGGCCGCTGCGGCGCCTCCGTCGCCGGAATCCGAATGGGAACTGGGGCTGGCGGCGCTCGTCGGCATCGGCCTGATCGGCGGCGCCGCGATGATGGCCGCCAATGCCCGCCGCCGCCGCGAATCGCTCGCCGCCGAGCATGATGCCTTCGAGGAAGCGACCGCCGCGCAGGCGGCGGCGATTGCCCCGGGCTCGGCCCCGGTGGCGGTCCGGCCCGACGCGGTCCGGGAAAGCATCGTCCCGCCGAGCTGGGAGCAGACGCGCGAAGGCGTGGCGCCCCCCGCGCCCGTGGTCGAAGCCGGCGACGAGCCGCGCGTCGACGCGCTCGAGGAAGGCGGGGACCGTGCCGGTCCTGCCACCGAGGACGCGCTGCGCGAGCGGCGGATCGAGGAAATGGTCGCCGCCCCGCCCGATGCCGACAACCCGTTCCGCAGCCGCAAGGCGCGGCGACGCCGCGCCCGCAACCTGCTGGCGCAGCGCGAGGCCGAACTGCGCGAGGAAGCCAGCCGCCCGTTCGACTGGGCCGGCTACCAGGCCAGCGCGCAACGCCGCCCGACCGAGCCGGTCAACTGATCGTCACGCCGCCGGAGCAGGGCGGTCCCGCGCGGGGCCGCCCTTGCCAGGTGGACGGCCGGGGCTCAGAACAGGCCGGGCAACAGCCGCCAGCGGACGCTTGCGCAATAGGCGCGATAGGCGTCGTCGCGCGACAGCAGCGCTTCCTCCGCCAGCAGGCGGCGTACCTGCGCCCACCAGCCGATCGTGTAGATCAGCACGTTCATCGGCGAGAAGAACAGCAGCAGCGAGCCGATGTGAACCAGCAGGTAGCCGGCGTACATCGGGTGCCGTACCAGCCGGTAAGGCCCTGAAATCTTGATGCCGCGATTGGCGGGCGCCACGCCGAACGAGCGGCGCAACGCCAGCTTGGCATAAAGCTGCCCGCAATTGCCGAAGAACAGCAGCGCCAGCCCGACCGGGGCGAACGCGGGAAACAGGTCGTAGCCGGGCTGGATCAGCAGCGGCGCCGCGGTCGCGGTGATCGCCAGCAGCCAGTCGCCCAGCCGCAGCGAGATCGCCTGCGTCGGGCGACGGATCAGCACGAACACCATCACCGCCGTCTCCGACAGCAGCAGCAGCGGCGCATAGGCGTTGGGGGAGACGATCACGCGGCGCACCAGCCACACCCACAGCAGCGCGATCACCACCTGCTCGATGCGGTCGAGCGTCTGCGGGCGCAGCCATGGCCGCGTGCCTGCCGGAATTGCCGAAGCGTCCATCTGTCCCTCGCTCGCCAGGTTCGCGAACCGGCCGAAGGTTTGCGGGAACAAGGTTAACAAACGGTCTATGCGCCGCCGCCGCGGGTCCGCGATGGCCGCAGGAACCCGCCACCGCGCTTGACTCGCGCGTCGCTGCCTGCCAAGGGCCGCCGCGATCCCGGCGTCCGCGTCGGGTTCATCCGTCCGAGACAGTTGGTGCACGGGGTCTGCCCGCGCTTAATTTCCAGCCTAGACGGGGAAAAGAGATCCAGCCCGGCCACGGCACATGCCTCCGGCCCGGCCATGCCCGTGCTTGCACGGCTCCTTCCCTTGTCAAAACGGACTCGCTCCGCACGCCCCCGGGCTTGCGGGCAAACGTAGCCGGTCGTGCGGACGCAAGTGCGTGCGGCCATTTTGAAGGAGTAAGGCATGGATCGTTCGCAGAAAGCCGAATCGGTCGCATCGCTGAACGCGGTCTTCAACGAGGTCGGCGTGGTGGTCATCACCCGCAACCTCGGCATGTCGGTGAAGCAAAGCACCGCCCTGCGTGGCAAGATCCGTGAAGCGGGCGCGACCTACAAGGTTGCGAAGAACCGTCTTGCCAAGCTTGCCATCAAGGACACGGCCTACGCGGGACTCGACGAGTTCCTCACCGGCCCGACCGCCATCGCTGCGTCGGTGGACCCGGTCGCCGCCGCCAAGGCGGTCGTGGACTTCGCCAAGACGACCGACAAGATCGAGATCGTCGGCGGTTCGATGGGCACGCAGGTTCTGAATGCGGCAGGGATCCAGGCGCTCGCCTCGATGCCGTCGCTCGACGAACTGCGCGCGAAGCTTGTCGGCCTCGTCCAGGCTCCGGCGACGAAGATCGCCCAGCTTTCGACCGCACCCGCGGCGAAGCTGGCGCGCGTGTTCGGCGCCTATGCCGCCAAGGACGCTGCCTGAAAAAAGCGGTTCTGAACGATAATTCCCGGGCAACCGGATCAACCCATTGGAGAATGCATCATGGCCGATATCGCCAAGCTTGTTGAAGAACTCTCGAAGCTGACCGTCCTCGAGGCGGCTGACCTCGCCAAGGCCCTCGAAGAGGCGTGGGGCGTTTCCGCCGCCGCCGCCGTCGCGGTGGCCGCTGCTCCGGCCGGTGGTGGCGCTGCCGCCGAAGCCGCCGAGGAGAAGACCGAATTCGACGTCATCCTGACCGGCGACGGCGGGAAGAAGATCCAGGTCATCAAGGAAGTCCGCGCGATCACCAGCCTCGGCCTGACCGAAGCCAAGACCCTCGTGGAATCGGCTCCGAAGGCCGTCAAGGAAGGCGTCTCGAAGGCTGAGGCCGAAGAGATCAAGAAGAAGATCGAGGAAGCCGGCGGCACCGTCGAGATCAAGTAAGCTTGATCACGCTTCCGATCGGCTTTCCGATCGAAACGAGAGGGCGGTCCGCAAGGGCCGCCCTTTTCGATTCAGGCCTTTTCGATTCAGGCCTTTTCGATTCTGGCCTTCACGATCCGCGCGCCATACGGCGGCAGGTGCGCCGCATCGGCGCCGTTGACCGCCAGCAGCACCGCGCCAGCCGGTGCGGCGTGCGCGACCGGCTTCGTGCCGAGGTTGAACGCGCAGCGCAGCGTCTCGCCGTCGTGGACGCGGTCGAAGGCCAGCAGGTCGCCCTTGGTCCGGCAGTCGGCGAACGTGCCCAGTCGCAGCGCCGGGTGGGCCTTGCGCAGCGCCAGCATCGCGCGGGTGAAGTGCAGTTGCGATTCCGCGTCCGCCTCCTGCGCCGCCACGGCGCGGGTGATGTTGGCGGCGGACAGCGGCAGCCAGGGCGTGCCGGTGGTGAAGCCGCCATGCGGCGCGGCGGCGTCCCACGGGATCGGCGTGCGCACGCCGTCGCGAGACAGCGTCAGCGGCCAGTTGGCGATCGCCTCCGGGTCCTGCAGCAAGGCAAACGGGATCTCGTCCTGCTCCAGCGCCAGCTCCTGCCCCTGGTAGAGGAAGACGTTGCCGCGCAGGCAGCACAGTAGCGCCGTCGCCAGCCTCGCGAACGCCGGGATGTCGCCGGGCGCGCACCAGCGCGAGACCGAGCGCGGCGCGTCGTGGTTCTCGAACGCCCAGCTTGGCCAGCCCTCGCCCGGCGCGCCCGGCCATGCCCGCTGCGTTTTCGCCACCAATGCCGGGTTCAGCGCCTTGGCATAGAGGAAATCGAAGCTGTAGGCGCTCGAAAGTCGTTCGTTTCCGGCGGTATAGACCTTCATCAGCGGCATGACGCGGGGTCCGCCCACCTCCGCGACGGTGAAAACCGCACCATAACCCGCGCATAACGCGGCGATACGCTCCACGAAGGGCACCACGCCGGGGTGATCCTGGCTGTGCGTGCGCCGCTGGAAGTCGAACGGCCGCGTCCGCGGCCCGGCGTCGGTCGCCGCCGGATTGTCGCGCAGTTTCGGATCGAACATCGCGTGATTCAGCGCGTCGAGCCGGAATCCGTCGACGCCGCGCTCCAGCCAGAACCGCGATGCCGCCAGCAGCGCGTCCTGCACCGCCGGGTTGTGGCAGTTGAGCTGCGGCTGCTCCTTGAGGAACTGGTGCATGTAGTACTGCCGCCGCCGCGCGTCCCAGGTCCACGCCGGCCCGCCGAACACCGATTGCCAGTTGCTCGGCGGCGTGCCGTCCGGCTTCGGATCGGCCCAGACGTACCAGTCGGCCTTGTCGTTGGTGCGGGTCGCGCGGCTTTCCGCGAACCACGCGTGCCGGTCCGAGGTGTGGGCATAGACCTGGTCGATCACCACCTTCAGCCCCAGCGCGTGCGCCCGCGCGACCAGCGCGTCGAAGTCCGCCAGAGTGCCGAACATCGGATCGACGTCGCAGTAGTCGGCGACGTCGTAGCCGAAATCGACCATCGGCGAGGTGAAGAACGGCGATAGCCAGATCGCGTCGACGCCAAGCCGGGCGACATGGTCGAGCCGCGCGGTGATCCCCGGCAGGTCGCCGATGCCGTCGCCGTTCGAATCGGCGAAGCTGCGCGGATAGATCTGGTAGACGGCGGCGCCTTTCCACCAGGGGCTTGCGGGCTCGGGCTGGCTCATGCCGTGCTTCTACGCGGCGGGATCACGCCCCGTCGAGACGGCCGCGACGGCGGAATACGTATGTCGCGACGGGAAAAAAGCGAGTGTTGCCCGCCCGGCGCTGCTAATCCTCGCTTGCCGACACAGGCAGGTGTGCATTAGCCTCGGTCCCAGCGGAAAGTCGAGGGTGAGGATTACCTGCAATCGGGTGCACGGGGCGATCCGCGTGCCCCATGTCATTGAGGGATCCGTCTTGCCTGTCGAACCCGCCCCCGCCGCACCTGCAAGTCCCGACATCCACGCCCTCGTGCTTGACGCGCTGCGCCACCGCGTCGGCAAGGATGAGCGCGCCGCCAAGCCGCTGGACTGGTTCCACGCCGCCGTCCTCGCGCTGCGCGACAACATCATCGACCGCTGGATGGATTCGACCCGCCGCACCTACGATGCCGGCGGCAAGCGGGTCTATTACCTCAGCCTCGAATTCCTGATCGGCCGGCTGATGCGCGATGCGCTGTCCAACCTGTCGATGACGCGCGAGATGGAGCTGGCGCTGCGCGAGCACGGCTTCGAACTCTCCGCGCTGGAGGAGATCGAGCCCGATGCCGCTCTCGGCAACGGCGGCCTCGGCCGGCTGGCGGCGTGCTTCATGGAGAGCCTCGCCAGCCTCGACATCCCCGCCTACGGCTACGGCATCCGCTACGTCAACGGCATGTTCCGCCAGCGCATCGACGATGGCTGGCAGGTCGAGCTGCCGGAGACCTGGCTGGCCCATGGCAACCCGTGGGAATTCCCTCGCTGGGAATCGGCCTACCGCATCGGCTTCGGCGGCGAGGTGGTGGAAACGCCCACCGGCGTCACCTGGAACCCGGCCGAGCAGGTGCTGGCCACCGCCGTCGATACCCCGGTCGTCGGCTGGCGCGGCAAGCGCGTCAACACGCTGCGGCTGTGGACCGCGTCGGCGCTCGATCCGCTGCGGCTCGATGCCTTCAACGCCGGCGATCACTTCGGTGCGCTGGCCGAGCAGGTCAAGGCGGACAGCCTGGTGCGCGTGCTCTATCCCGCCGATTCGAGCGCGGCCGGACAGGAACTGCGCCTGCGCCAGGAGTATTTCTTCTCCTCCGCCTCGATCCAGGACCTGGTCCGCCGGCATGTCCAGTACCATGGCGATATCCGCACCCTGCCGGACAAGGCGGCGATCCAGCTCAACGATACCCACCCCGCGGTCGCGGTGGCGGAGCTGATGCGCCTGCTCACCGACGTCCACGGGCTCGAGTTCGACGAGGCCTGGGACGTCACCCGCCGCACCGTCGCCTACACCAACCACACGCTGTTGCCCGAAGCGCTCGAATCCTGGCCACTGCCGCTGTTCGAGCGGCTGCTGCCGCGCCACATGCAGATCGTCTACGCGATCAACAGCCGCGTCCTGCGCGAGGCCCGGCGCAAGGGCATGGACGATGCCGCGATCGCCGCGATCTCGCTGATCGACGAGGGCGGGGAGCGCCGCGTGCGCATGGCCAACCTCGCGTTCTCGGGCGCGCACTCGGTCAATGGCGTCGCCGCGCTCCACACCGACCTGATGAAGACCACCGTCTTCAGCGACCTGCACCGGCTCTATCCGGACAAGATCAACAACAAGACCAACGGCGTCACCCCGCGCCGCTGGCTGCAGCAGTGCAACCCCGGGCTGACCAGCGTGCTCAAGGACGCGATCGGCGACCGTTTCCTCGACGATGCCGAGGCGCTGGCAGACCTCAACGCGCTGGCCGGGGATGCCCAGCTCGGGGAACGCCTGGCCGAGGTCAAGCGCGCCAACAAGGTCGCGCTGGCCGCGCACATCAAGGACCTCACTGGCGTCCGCCTCGATCCCGACGCGATGTTCGACGTCCAGATCAAGCGCATCCACGAATACAAGCGCCAGTTGCTCAACCTGGTGGAGACCGTCGCGTTGTACGACCAGATCCGCTCCCACCCGGAGCGCGACTGGGTGCCGCGCGTCAAGATCATCGCCGGCAAGGCGGCGCCGAGCTATCACAACGCCAAGCTGATCATCAAGCTGGCCAACGACATCGCCCGCCGCATCAATTCCGATCCCAGCACCGGCGGCCTGCTCAAGCTGGTGTTCGTGCCCAACTACAACGTCACCCTGGCCGAACGGATCATCCCGGCGGCGGACCTGTCGGAGCAGATCAGCACCGCCGGCATGGAAGCCTCCGGCACTGGCAACATGAAGTTCGCGCTCAACGGCGCGCTGACGATCGGCACGCTCGACGGCGCCAACGTCGAGATCAAGGACCGCGTCGGCGACGAGAACATCGTCATCTTCGGGCTGACCGCGGACGAAGTGGCGGAGCAGCGCGCCAACGGCTACAACCCGCGCGCGGTGATCGAGGGCAGCCGCGAATTGCAGCAGGCGGTCAACGCCATTGCCGACGGCGTGTTCTCGCCCGACGATCCGCACCGCTACAAGGACCTCGTCGGCGGCCTCTACAGCTCGGACTGGTTCATGGTCGCCGCCGATTTCGAGAGCTACGCCGCCGCCCAGCGCGATGTCGATGCCCGCTGGCTCGATCCCGCGCGCTGGCGCACGCAGACCATCCGGAACATCGCCAATGTCGGCTGGTTTTCCTCTGACCGCACGATCGGCGAATATGCCCGCGACATCTGGGGGGTGCTGCCACCGGCATGAAGCCACCAAAATCCGCCATCGCCGCGCTGTTCGCGGGCACGCACGCCGATCCCTTCTCGCTGCTCGGGCCGCACGAGGGGCCCAAGGGCGTGTTCGCGCGCGCGCTGCTGCCCGGGGCCGAGGTGGCGGAGGCGTTCAGCCTCGACGGCGAGCCGCTGGGTGCGTTGCAGCGGGTGGACGAACGCGGCCTGTTCGAAGGGCCGATCGCCGGCCCCCGCCAGCCGCTGCGCTATCGCGCCGGCGCGCTTGGCGCGGAATGGTGGGTGGCCGATGCCTACAGCTTCGGCCCGGTGCTGGGTCCGGTCGACGATGTCCTGATCGCGCAGGGATCGCACTTCCGCCTGTTCGACAAGCTCGGCGCCCACGTCATCGACCACGAGGGCGCCACCGGCGTCCACTTCGCGGTCTGGGCGCCCAACGCGCGCCGCGTCGCCGTCGTCGGCGATTTCAACGATTGGAACCCGTGCCGCCACCCGATGCGCCACCGTCGCGACATCGGCGTCTGGGAAATCTTCATTCCCGACATCGGTGAAGGTCGCGCCTACAAGTACCACATCATCGGCCCCGACGGCACCGTGCAGCCGCTGAAGGCCGATCCTTATGCCTTCGCCAGCGAGCTGCGCCCGGCCACCGCGTCGATCGTCGGCCACGCCGGCAAGGCGGACTGGAACGATGCCGCGCACCGCGCCTTCTGGTCCGCGGTCGATCCGCGCCGCCAGCCGATCTCGATCTACGAGGTCCATCCCGGCTCGTGGCGGCGCGATGCCAACGGCTGGTTCCTGCCGTGGGACCGGCTGGCGGACGAGCTGATCCCGTATGTCGAGAAGATGGGCTTCACCCATATCGAGTTCCTGCCGGTGTCCGAGCATCCCTACGATCCGTCGTGGGGCTACCAGACCACCGGGCTTTACGCGCCCTCGGCCCGCTTCGGCGATCCCGAGGGCTTCGCGCGCTTCGTCGATGGCGCGCACCAGGCCGGGATCGGCGTGCTGATCGACTGGGTGCCGGCGCACTTTCCCACCGACGCGCACGGCCTTGCCCGCTTCGACGGCACCGCGCTGTATGAACACGAGGATCCGCGGCTGGGCTTCCATCCGGACTGGAACACAGCGATCTACAACTTCGGCCGGCGCGAGGTGTCTTCGTTCCTCGTCAACAACGCGCTGTTCTGGGCGGAGCGCTACCATGTCGACGGGCTGCGCGTCGACGCGGTCGCGTCGATGCTCTACCGCGACTACTCGCGCAAGAGCGACGAGTGGATCCCGAACGAGGCGGGCGGCCGCGAGAACTGGGAGGCGGTCGCGTTCCTCCGCGCGATGAACCGCGCGCTCTACGGCACCCACGGCGGCGTGTTCACGGTGGCGGAGGAATCGACCGCCTGGCCCGGCGTCACCCTGCCCGCCTACGAGGACGGAGCGGGGCAGAAGTCGGCACTCGGCTTCGGCTTCAAGTGGAACATGGGCTTCATGCACGATACGCTGAAGTACATGGCGCGCGATGCCGTCCACCGCCGCTGGCACCACGACGACATCACCTTCGGGCTGATGTACGCCTTCGCCGAGAACTTCGTGCTGCCGCTCAGCCATGACGAGGTCGTCCACGGCAAGGGCAGCCTGCTGACCAAGATGAGCGGCGTGGACGACTGGCAGAAGTTCGCCAACCTGCGCGCCTATTACGGCATGATGTGGGGCTACCCGGGCAAGAAGCTGCTGTTCATGGGGCAGGAGTTCGCGCAGCGGCGCGAATGGAGCGAGGAGCGCGGGCTCGACTGGGAGCTGCTCGACGGTCCGTTCGAGGCCGACGGCCACGTCAACCGCCACGAAGGCGTGCGCCGGCTGGTCCGCGATTGCAACACGCTCTACCGCGACAAACCGGCGCTGCACCGCCACGATTGCGAACCGCAGGGGTTCGAATGGCTGGTGGTCGACGATGCCGAGAACTCGGTGTTCGCCTGGCTGCGCCGGGCCGAGGGGGAACCGCCGATCGCGGTGGTCTGCAACATGACGCCGGCGCTGCTCACCGGATATCGCCTGCCGTTGCCGCGCGACGGGCAGTGGTGGGAGGTGCTGAATTCCGACGCGACCGCCTATGGTGGCTCGGGCGCGGGGAACATGGGGCTGGTCAGCGCGCAGCACGGTTTCGCCACGGTCACGCTGCCGCCGTTGTCGACCATAATGCTGGAAGCGGTCGGTTGACCGCGGAATGATGGACGCTGCTGCCGGAATCGGGACCGGACAGCCTGGAATGATGGAGGGAATGCCATGAGGCCGCAATTCGCCCAACCGCTGGCCCGCGACGCGATGGCCTACGTCCTTGCCGGCGGGCGCGGGAGCCGGCTCAAGGAGCTGACCGACAACCGCGCCAAGCCTGCGGTCTATTTCGGCGGGATGAGCCGGATCATCGACTTCGCGCTGTCGAATGCGATCAATTCGGGCATCCGCCGCATCGGCGTGGCGACGCAGTACAAGGCTCACAGCCTGATCCGCCACATGAACCGCGCCTGGAACTTCATGCGGCCCGAGCGCAACGAGAGCTTCGACATCCTCCCCGCCAGCCAGCGCATCTCCGAGGCGATGTGGTACGAGGGGACGGCGGACGCGGTCTACCAGAACATCGACATCATCGAGAGCTACGCGCCGAAGTACATGGTGATCCTCGCCGGGGACCACATCTACAAGATGGACTACGAGCTGATGTTGCAGCAGCACGTCAACTCGGGCGCCGACGTCACCATCGGCTGCCTGGTCGTGCCGTCGGCCAGCGCCACCGAATTCGGGGTGATGGCGGTGGATGCCGATGCGGTGATCACCGATTTCGTCGAGAAGCCCGCCAACCCGCCCGAGATCCCCGGAGAGCCCGGCATGTCGCTGGCGTCGATGGGCATCTACGTGTTCGAGACGCGGTTCCTGTTTGAACTGCTGCGCGCCGACGCGGCCGACAAGGATTCGAGCCGCGATTTCGGCAAGGACATCATCCCGAAAGTGGTCAAGGGCGGCAAGGCGGTCGCGCACCGATTCACCGACAGCTGCATCCGCGCGGCCGAGGAGATCGGCGAGTACTGGCGCGACGTCGGCACGCTCGACGCCTATTTCGAGGCCAACCTCGACCTCACCGACACCGTTCCCGCGCTCAACATGTACGATCGCGACTGGCCGGTCTGGACCGATCAGATCATCGCTGCCCCCGCCAAGTTCGTGCACGACGAGGACGGGCGGCGCGGCATGGCGATCTCGTCGCTGATCAGCCAGGACTGCATCGTCTCGGGCGCCACCGCGCGGCGCTCGCTGCTGTTCACCGGGGTCAAGATGGGTTCGTACTCCAGCGTCAGCGAAGGCGTGATCCTGCCCTACTGCAACATCGGCCGCGGCGCGCGCCTCAGCCGGGTGATCATCGATTCAGGGGTGCGCATCCCCGAAGGCCTGGTGGTGGGGGAAGACCCGGTGCTCGACGCGAAGCGCTTCCGCCGCACCGAGCAGGGGGTTTGCCTGATCAACAAGCGGATGATCGAGCAATTGGGCTGACGATGGCGTTGCAGGTCCTCTCGGTCGCCTCGGAGGCGGTCCCGCTGGTCAAGACCGGCGGGCTGGCCGATGTCGTCGGTGCGCTGCCGGCGGCGCTGGCCCCGCACGAGGTGGCGATGACGACGCTGCTGCCAGGCTACCCGGCGGTGCTGGGGAGTCTTGCCGGTACGGCGAAGGGCAAGCGCAAGCCGAAGCCGCTGCACGAATGGCCAAGCCTGCTGGGCGAGCCGGCGCGGCTGCTGGCGGGGACGCTCGGGGTGGGTGGGCCGCCGCTGCTGGTGCTCGATTGCCCGGCGCTGTTCGGTCGCGACGGCGGCCCTTATGCCGATCCTGCCGGGCGCGACTGGGACGACAACTGGCGCCGCTATGCCGCGTTCGGCCGCGCCGCGGCGGACATCGGCGCCGGCGCGGTGAAAGGCCTCGCGTTCGATCTCGTCCACGCGCATGACTGGCAGGCGGCGATGACGCTGGCCTACCTGCGCTTTGCCCCGCCGCCGGGCGCGAAAGTGCCGCCGGGGGTGATGACGATCCACAACATGGCGTTCCAGGGCTTCTACGATGGCGCGGTGTTCCCGCGCCTTGGCCTGCCGCAATCGGCCTGGGCGATGGACGGGGTCGAATACCACGGCGGCGTCGGCATGCTGAAGGCAGGGCTGGAGGCGGCGGCGGCGATCACCACCGTCAGCCCGACCTATGCGCTGGAGATCCGCGAGCGCGAATTCGGCATGGGCCTCGAAGGCCTGATCCGCAGCCGCGGCGACAAGGTGCGCGGCATCGTCAACGGCATCGACGTGGCGGAGTGGAACCCGGCCACCGATCCGGCGCTGGCGGCCAACTTCACCGCGAAGACGCTGGCGAAACGTGCCGGCAACAAGCGCGCGCTCGAGGCCGAGTTCGGCCTCGCGCACGAGGATGGCCCGCTGTTCATCGTCGTCTCGCGGTTGACATGGCAGAAGGGCATCGACGTGCTGTGCGAGGTGCTCGACCATCTCGTCGGCCTCGGTGGCCGCCTCGCCTTGCTCGGAAGCGGCGACCCGGCGCTGGTCGCGGAGCTGGAGGCGGCGGCGCGGCGCCACCCCGGCCGCATCGCGCTGAAGATCGGCTATGACGAGGCGCTGTCGCACCGCATGCAGGCGGGCGGCGATGCGATCCTCGTGCCCAGCCGGTTCGAACCCTGCGGGCTGACCCAGCTCTACGGCCTCGCCTATGGTTGCGTGCCGGTGGTGGCGCGTACCGGCGGGCTGGCGGACACGGTGATCGATGCCAACCTCGCGGCGCTGGCGGTCGATGCCGCCACCGGCGTGCAGTTCGCCGGGGTGGATTATGCCAACCTCGCGCGCGCGATCAGCCGCACGGTGGCGCTCTACCGCCAGCCTGACGTCTGGCGGCGCCTGCAACGCGCCGGCATGGCCGCGGACTTCTCGTGGAAGGCCAGCGGCGCGGCCTATGCCGCGCTCTATCGTGAACTTGTCGGAGTGCCTGCATGACGGTCGTCGTTTCCACCACGCCCTATACCGACCAGAAACCGGGCACTTCCGGCCTCCGCAAGAAAGTGCGGGTGTTCCAGCAGCCCAACTATGCCGAGAACTTCATCCAGTCGGTGTTCGACGTGGTCGAGCGGCCGGCGGGGGCGACGCTGGTGATTGGCGGCGACGGCCGCTTCCACAACCGCACCGTGATCCAGCAGGCACTGCGCATCGCCGCCGCCAACGGCTATGCGCGGGTGCTGGTCGGTCAGGGCGGCATCCTGTCCACCCCCGCCGCCAGCGCCGTCATCCGCCAGTATGGTGCCAGCGGCGGGCTGGTGCTTTCGGCCAGCCACAACCCCGGCGGCCCGGACGAGGATTTCGGCATCAAGTACAACGTCGCCAACGGCGGCCCCGCCCCCGAGGCGGTGACCGAGGCGATCTACGCCCGCACCCGCGAGATCAGCCAGTGGTGCAAGGTCGATGCGCCGGACATCGATCTCGATCGCATCGGCACGTCGCAGGTGGGCGAAATGACCGTCGAAGTGATCGATCCGGTCGCCGATTATGCGGCGCTGATGGAGCGCCTGTTCGATTTCGCCGCGATCCGGGCGATGGTCGCGGGCGGATTCACCATGGCGTTCGACGCCATGTCCGCCGTAACCGGCCCTTATGCCCACGCTATCCTTGAAGGCCGGCTCGGCTTCGCCCCCGGCACGGTGCGCAACGGCACCCCGCTGGAGGATTTCGGCGGCCACCACCCGGACCCGAACATGGTCCACGCCCACGAACTTTTCGCCACCATGTTCGCCCCGGATGCCCCGGATTTCGGCGCCGCCAGCGACGGCGACGGCGATCGCAACCTGATCGTCGGCCGCCACATCTTCGTCACCCCGTCGGATTCGCTGGCGATGCTCGCCGCCAACGCCCACCTCGCGCCGGGCTATGCGGGCGGCCTCAAGGGCATCGCCCGCTCGATGCCGACCAGCGCCGCTGCCGACCGCGTCGCCGCCGCGCTCGGCATCCCGGCGTACGAGACGCCGACGGGCTGGAAGTTCTTCGGCACCCTGCTTGATGCCGGGCTGGCGACGATCTGCGGCGAGGAATCGGCCGGCACCGGCTCCGACCACGTGCGCGAGAAGGACGGGCTGTGGGCGGTGCTGCTGTGGCTCAACATCCTCGCGGTGCGGCGCATTCCGGTGAAGCAGCTGGCCGAGGAGCACTGGGCGAGGTTCGGCCGCAACTACTACGCCCGGCACGACTACGAGGCGCTGCCGACCGCGCAGGCCGATGCGCTGATCGCGGAACTGACCGCATCGCTGCCGGCGCTGCCGGGCCGGGCGTTCGGCGCGCTCACCGTCGCCGCGGCGGATTCGTTTGCCTATACCGATCCGGTCGATGGCTCGGTCAGCCGCAATCAGGGGCTGCGCGTGCTGTTCGAAGGCGGCAGCCGCATCGTCTTCCGGCTTTCGGGGACCGGCACCGAAGGCGCGACGCTGCGCGTCTATCTCGAACGCTACGAGCCGGCGGACGGCAACCTTGCCGCGGAAACCCCGGCGATGCTGGCCGGGCTGATCGCGGCTGCCGACGCCATCGCCGGGATCGTCCGCCACACCGGCCGCACGGCGCCCGACGTGGTGACGTGACCGCGACATTCCGGGTCCGCGCCCCGCGCGCCAGGGCGGTCTGGCTGTGCCGGTTCGACGGCCAGGCGGAAACGCGCACCGCGATGGCGCGCGACGGCGACGACTGGGTGCTCGACCTGCCGGGCGAGCTCGCCGGCACCCGCTATGGCTACCGTGCCGATGGCGAATGGGCGCCCGAGCGCGGGCTGTGGTTCGATCCGGCCAAGTTGCTCGTCGATCCGCGCGCGATCGAGCTGGACCGGCGGTTCGTGTACGATCCGGCGCTTTCGGTCCACGGCGCGGATACCGCCGCGCTGGTGCCGAAAGCCGTGGTGCCCCCGCCGCTGCCCGAAGTGCCGCGCGCACCGCCCCGCTTTACCCCCGGCGGGCTGATCTACGAACTTAACGTGCGCGGATTCACGCGGCTGCACCCCGATGTGCCCGAAGCCCGGCGCGGGACGGTCGCTGCGCTGGCCGAGCCGGCGGTCATCGCCCACCTGCAGTCTCTGCACGTTTCCGCGGTCGAGCTGATGCCGGTCGTCGCCTGGATCGACGAGCGTCACCTGCCGCCGCTGGGATTGAGCAACTTCTGGGGCTACAACCCGGTGGCGCCGATGGCGCTCGATCCGGGGCTGTGCCCCGGCGGCATCGTCGAACTGCGCGAAACCGTCGCGGCGTTGCACGCGGCCGGGATCGGCGTGATCCTCGACATCGTCCTCAACCACACCGGCGAAAGCGACATGTTCGGACCGGTGCTGTGCCTGCGCGGTCTCGACGATGCGGCCTATGCGCGCGACGGCCAACGGCGGCTGATCAACGACACCGGCTGCGGCAACACGCTCGATTTCGCGCAGCCCGCGGTGCGCGCGCTGGCGCTCGACAGCCTGCGCCATTTCGTTCGCCATGCCGGGGTGGACGGCTTCCGCTTCGATCTCGCAACGGTGCTGGCGCGTGGTCCGGCGTTCTCGCCCGCGGCGCCGATCTTCGCGGAAATCGCCGCCGACCCCCGGCTGGCCGATCGCGTGCTGATCGCCGAGCCGTGGGACATCGGTCCCGGGGGCTACCAGCTCGGCCGGTTCCCGCCGCACTGGCTGGAATGGAACGACCGCTTCCGCGACGACGTCCGCCGCTTCTGGCGCGGCGACGGGGACGTGGCAACGCTGGCGACGCGCCTGGCCGGCAGCGCCGACGTGTTCGGCGAGCAGGCCTGCCGCAGCGTCAATTTCCTCGCCGCGCACGATGGCTTCACGCTGGCCGACACCGTGGCCTACGAGCACCGCCACAACTGGGCCAACGGCGAGCACAACCGGGATGGCCACGGCGACAACCTGAGCTGGAACAACGGCATCGAGGGGCCGAGCGACGACCCCGCGGTGGCGGCCCGCCGCCGCGCCGACCTCAAGGCGCTGCTGGGCACGCTGTTCGCCTCGACCGGCACGATCCTGCTGACCGCCGGGGACGAGTTCGGCCGCAGCCAGCAGGGCAACAACAACGCCTATTGCCAGGATTCGCCGATCGGCTGGATCGACTGGGCACGCCGCGATTCCGATCTCGAGGATCATGTTCGTCGGCTCGCCGCGCGCCGTGCCGCGCGTCCCCCTGCACAGTTCCCGCGCGCCGGCGAATGGCGCACGCTGACCGGCGAGCCGATGGCCGAGGCGCTGTGGGATACGCCCAACGCGCCGGGCGTCGCCTATGTCTCGAACGACGCGGCGCGGCCGCTGGCCTTTGCCGTCGACCGCGCCGCGCGTCGGGTCAGCATCGATTAGGGCGCGACCGGGAAGGCCGTGGCGCCCCGATCGCGCTCACTTGCCGAAGTTCACCTTGAGCCGCACGCCGTACATCCGCGGTTCGCCGAGGATCACGGCCTCACCGCCCAGCGTCGACAGGCCATTGACGACCGAGACCCAATACTTGCGATTGGTGACGTTGGTGGCGAACACGGCCAGATCGACCGGCGAGCCGGCGACGCCCTTCCAGTTGAAGTTGAGGTTCAGCAGATTGGTCGCCGGGCTGATCCCGGCGTTGTACGGGATCGCGCCCACCGCCGCCGCCGCGTCGTTCGAATGGCTCGAATACTGGCTGTCGGTGTGCGTGAAGGTTGCCGAGACCGAGACTCGACCGAGCTTCTCGTCGACCGGCAGATCGAGCGTGCCGGTCAAGGTCACGCGGTTTTTCGGTGCGAACGGGAGGACGGAACCAGCCGTAAGGAAGCTCGCCTGCGAACAGATGAAGCGGGTGTTGTCGCAGAACGGCACGCTGCCACCGGTGACCTTGGCGTCGAGATACGAATAGCCGAAGTCGAGGCGGACCGGGCCTGTGCCGACGCTGCCCTCGATCTCGAAGCCGCGCATCCGCGACTTGCCGACATTCTGGATGCCGTTGATGCCGGTGGGTGCGGGGTTGGTGCAGCCGGGGATGACGGCGGTGCACTGCGGGATGGTCACCGAGGCCTGCTGGTCGCGGAATTCGTTCCAGAAGCCGGCGAGGGCGAGGTTGCCGTGGACCTGGCCGCGGAAGCTCGCCTTCATGCCGATCTCGTAGTCGTCGACCTTTTCGGGCTTCCAGGTCTCGATGCCGAAGTTGGCTTCGTTGATCCCGCCGCCCCGATAGCCGCGGGCGTACTTGGCATAGACCAGGGTGTCCGGAGTCGGCTTGAAGTCGAGATCGATCAACCAGGTCGGCCGGCTCGACTTCTGGACGAAGCTTCGGCCGGTGCCGCATGCGCCGTTTGTCAGCAATGTCGCGTCCTTCGGCGCCGAGGTCACCGCGCGCGAGCACACGTAGGACGGCACGCCGGCGGTGGAGAACTTGACCTGGATGTTGTCCGCGTCCTCGCGTTCCCAGTCCCAGGTGTTCCGGATGCCGGCGGTCAGGCTGAGCTGATCGGTGAACTTGTAGGTGGCTTGCGCGTAAAGGCCGTAATTGTGGAACGTGTAGTTGTTGCGCGCGATCGAGACGCTGCCTGCCGAAACCGGCAGGATCACACCCCCGCCCAGCGGCACCTGCAGGACCAGGGGCGAGCACTGGAAGGTATAGGGGTTGGAACAGTTGGCGAAGATCTGCGTGTACTGTTCCTGCGAGCCGAGCGGGGCGCTCCGCTCCATGTACCCGCCGGCCTGCCAGGTGAGGCGATCGCCGGCGCTGTGCCCCTGAAGCTGGAATTCCTCCGTGAAGGTGTACTGCGCGCCTTGCGGGCGGGCCGGACCGGGATAGGTAATGACGAAGGGATAGGGAATCGCGTCCCCGTCGAGACTGAACGAATAGTGTTCGCGCGCCTCGCCATAGCTGGCGATGTTCTTCACTGTCAGGCTGTCGGTTGCGTTCCAGGTCGTGGTGTTGATGACCTGCCACTGCCGGCTGCGGACGTACGGGGTCGGATCGTTGTTCTCGGCATCGTAGAAGCCATATCCCTGCGCCGCCTCGCGATCGACCTGGGCGCAGATCGGCACCCGCACCGTGGCGCTCGACCCGGTGGACCCGGCGACGGTGGCGCGGTTGCAGTAGGCCATCTTCGGCAAGGTGCCGTTGGTATGCGAGTCAGCGTAGGTAAACAGGGTGTAGGTCTCGAGCGACGGGGTGAGGTTGCCGAGCACGCCCAGCCTCACCGCGGTGTAGTTGACGTCGTTGAACTCGCTGGGGCCGATGCCGGAACGGTTGTGGATGTAGCCGTCGCGCTTGTTGCGATCGACGCCCAACCGGATCTTGAACGTGTCCGACAGGGGCACGTTGAGCACGGCCTGCAGGCGGCGCTCGTTATGATTGCCGATGGTGCCCTCGACGTAACCCTCGAGCCGCGAGGTCGGCCGCTGCGGTACCAGCAGGATCGCGCCGCCGGTCGTGTTGCGGCCGAACAGGGTTCCCTGCGGCCCCTTGAGCACCTGCACGTTCTGCAGATCGAACATCGAGCCGGGCCCGGCGCCGTTGCCGCTGGTGATGTTGGAATTGAGCCGGGGCGCCACGACGTCGGCAAAGTAGACGCCCACGGTCGGCAGCGTATTGAGATCCTGCGAGAAGCCGCGGATCGCGAAGCTCGACTTGTCGGGGCCGTAGCGTCCGTTCAGCGACAGCGACGGCGCATAGGCGGCCAGATCGGTGGTGCTGACGATGTTGCGTTGCGCCAGCTGTTCCTGGTTGAACACCGTGATCGAGATCGGCACGTCCTGGAGACGTTCCTCGACGCGCCGGGCGGTGACGACGATTTCGTCGTTGCCGGCCTTGTCCGCGCTCTGCGCGAGGGCGGGCACCGCCCCCAGCATTCCCCCGGCCAGCGCTAGCAGCGACGCGGCGCGCGCAATGTCTTGCTTGGTCATCCTCACTCTCCCTGATTTTGCCAGGGAGTTAACAGGCAAATGCGTACGTTTTCAAGCGGCTCTTGCGGCAGGCGCATAATCACGCCGCGTCGTGGCGCAATTGCCACACGCGCGGGTGCTGACCCGCGCGCCGGCGCGTTGGTTCAGCCGAGTTTCGCCATCACCTCGTCGGAGATGTCGTAGTTGCCCCACACGGTCTGGACGTCGTCGTCGTCGTCCAGAACGTCGATCAGCTTGAGCAGGGTGCGCGCCTCGTCCTCGGAGACTTCGCTGCGCATGTTCGGCTTCCACGCCAGCTTGACCGCTTCGGCCTCGCCCAGGGTCTTTTCCAGCTCGCGCGCGACCGGGTGCAGCGAATCGATGGACACCCAGATCTGGTGGCCGTCCTCGTCCGATTCGACGTCGTCGGCGCCGGCCTCGATTGCCGCTTCCAGCACCTTTTCCTCGTCACCGGCGCTGGCCGGATACTCGATCAGGCCAAGCCGCTCGAACCCGTGGCTGACCGCGCCGGAGGCGCCGAGGTTGCCGCCGTTCTTGGCGAAGGCGGTGCGCACGTTGGTGGCGGTGCGGTTGCGGTTGTCGGTCAGCGCCTCGACGATCAGCGCCACGCCGCCCGGGCCATAGCCCTCGTAGCGCACTTCCTCGTAGTTCTCGCCCTCGCCCTTGCTGGCCTTGTCGATCGCGCGCTGGATGTTGTCCTTGGGCATCGACTGCGCCTTGGCGGCGTTGACCGCGGCGCGCAGGCGCGGGTTCATGTCCGGATCGGGCATGCCCATCTTGGCGGCGACGGTGATCTCGCGCGACAGCTTGGAGAACTGCGCCGAGCGCTTCTTGTCCTGCGCACCCTTGCGGTGCATGATGTTCTTGAATTTGGAATGGCCGGCCATGGTCTGCTTGCTCGCTATGCGGATTTGGCGCCGCCCCTAGCCGAGACTCCGGGATTGGGCAATCGGGCGAGCGTTGCCGCCCGATTGCCGGCGGCCTCAGTCGATGCCCAGGGCGTTCTTGTAGACGTCGAGGATGGCTTCCATCTCGCGGCGGTCGTCGGGCTTCATCTTCCGCAGGCGCACGATCTGCCGCATGATCTTGGCATCGTAGCCGGTGGCCTTGGCTTCGGCATAGACATCCTTGATGTCGTCGCCGATGCCCTTCTTCTCTTCCTCAAGGCGCTCCACGCGCTCGATCAGCAGGCGCAGGCGGTCGTCGGCGGCATCGGCCATGAATCGGGTCTCCATAAGAATCGGTTGGACTGGAATCGGTTGATCTGTCGGCGCGGCGGTTAGCGGAGCCGATGCGGTTCCGCCAAGCCCGCGCCTGTGGATAGCACGGGGGAAAGCGTCAGTGGCCGCCGCCGTTCCGCTTCAGGCTCTCGTCCATGCGGGCGAGTTGCTCGGGCGTCGCCTCGGTCTGGTACTTCGCCTTCCATTCCGCGAACGGCATGCCATGGATGACCTCGCGCGCGGCGGCCTTGTCGAGCGGGGCACCGGCATCGACGATCCAGTCCGCCAGGCAATTGCGGCAGAAGCCCGAAAGGCCCATCAGATCGATGTTCTGCGCATCGTGCCGCCGGCGCAGGTGGCGGACCAGGCGGCGGAAAGCCGTCGCCGCGACCGCGTCGTCCAGTGTATCGAGCGGGTCGGTTGCATTCATATTCATGGCGATCTCCCTTGGTTCTTCCCCGGGGCTTTGCCATAGCGGTATGGTCATCGAAAACCCCTATCGGGCGGGGGCAAGAGTACGAAGGACGCAACCGCCATGGCGAAGAACGAGCCGCGCCTGCGTGGCCGCAAGATCAAGATCCTGGCCACGCTGGGCCCCGCCAGCCGCTCGCCGGAGATGATCGCGAAGCTGCTCGCCGCCGGCGCCGACGCGTTTCGCGTCAACATGAGCCACGGCGATCACGCCACTCACGCCGAGACCATCGCCGCGGTGCGCGCGGCAGAGCGCGACTATGGCCGGCCGATCGCCATCCTCTGCGACCTGCAGGGCCCGAAGCTGCGCGTTGGCAGTTTCGCGGGAGGCCGGGCGGTGATCCGGCACGGCAGCCACTTCACGCTCGACCGCGATCCGGCGCCGGGCGACGAGACCCGCGTCTGCCTGCCGCACCCGGAACTGTTCGGCATCCTCCACAAGGACCAGCGCCTCCTCATCGACGACGGCAAGCTGCGCCTGCGCGTGATCCGTGCCGACGCGGACCGCATCCTCTGCTCGGCCGAAGTCGGCGGCGTCATTTCCGACCGCAAGGGGGTCAACGTCCCCGATGCCGTCGTCCCCGTCCCGGCGCTGACCGAGAAGGACCGACGCGACCTCGCCTTCGCCGTCGAGCAACATGCCGACTGGATCGCGCTGTCGTTCGTGCAGCGGCCCGAGGACGTTGCCGAGGCGCGGCGGCTGATGGGCGGCTACGGCGCGCTGATGGCCAAGATCGAGAAGCCGGCGGCGATCGACCGGCTGGAGGAGATCATCGAGCTGGCCGACGGCATCATGGTCGCGCGCGGCGATCTCGGCGTCGAGCTGAACCCGGAGGAAGTGCCGCCGCTGCAGAAGCGCATCGTCGAGGCGACGCGGCGCAGCGGCAAGCCGGTGGTCGTCGCCACGCAGATGCTCGAATCGATGATCGAGAGCCCGGCACCGACCCGCGCCGAAGTCTCCGACGTTGCCAACGCGGTCTACGACGGCGCTGATGCGGTGATGCTCTCGGCCGAGACCGCCAGCGGCGCCTGGCCCGAGGAAGCGGTGACGATCATGCACCGCATCGCCGCGCAGGTGGAAAGCGACCCCGCCTACCTGCGCCGCGTGCAGCTGGCCGAGGTGCTGCCCGACGCCACCACGGCCGATGCGCTGGCGCTGTCCTGCGCCCGCATCGTCGAAACGCTGCCGATCAGCGGCATCATCACCTTCACCGGCTCCGGATCGACCGCCCGCCGCGTCGCGCGGGAGCGGCCCTCGGCGCCGATCCTGGTGCTGACGCCCTCGCCCAAGACCGCGCGCCGGCTGGCGCTGCTGTGGGGCGCCTACGCGGTCCACACGCGCGACATCGGCAGCTTCGAGGAGATGATCGCCAAGGGCAAGCGCATGGCGCTGCGCCACGGCTTCGGCAATGCCGGGTCGCGGCTGGTGACGCTGGCGGGGGTGCCGTTCGGCACGCCCGGGTCCACCAACCTGCTGCACGTCGTCACCCTGGCCGGCACCGAGCTCGACCGGCACAAGGAAGACTGACCGCGCGGGCTTGCGCCGGCCGGCCGACCGTGGTCTGAGGCGCCCCGATGTTCGCGCGCCTCCGCCCCGATCCGTATGTGCTGCTGCTCCTGGCGATGGTCGCGGCGGCGACGGTGCTGCCGCCGCGGGGCGCGTTCGTGCCAGTGGCTTCGGGGCTGGCCAATGGCTTCATCGTCCTGCTGTTCTTCCTCCACGGCGCCCGCCTCAGCCGCGAAGCGGTGCTCGATGGCCTGCGCGCCTGGCGCCTGCACGCGCTGGTGTTCGCGCTGACCTACGGCCTGTTCCCGCTGCTCGGGCTGGGGCTGCGGGCGATCCCCGGGCTCGACCCGGCCGTCGCCACCGGCCTGCTGTTCCTGACCCTGCTGCCGTCGACCGTGCAGTCGTCGATCGCGTTCACCGCCGTCGCCGGCGGCAACGTCGCGGCGGCGGTGTGCAGCGCCTCGTTCTCCAACCTCGCGGGCATTGTCGTCACGCCGCTGCTGGTGGCGCTGCTGATCACCGGCAAGGCGGGCGGCTTCTCGGCGTCGGCGGTGGAGACGATCGTGTTCCAGCTGCTCGTCCCGTTCCTGGCCGGGCACCTGCTGCGACCGTGGATCGCGGCATGGGTCGCCCGGCAGAAGCGGCTGGTCACGCTGGTCGATCGCGGCTCGATCCTCCTCGTGGTCTATGTCGCGTTCGGGGCGGCGGTCGTGCAGGGCTTGTGGCAGCACGTTGCCCCGGTCGATCTCGGCGTGATCCTCGTCGCCTCCTGCGCGCTGCTCGCGGTGGTCCTGCTCGTCTCCGACGCGCTGGCCCGCGCGCTCGGCTTCGCCCGGGCGGAACGCATCACCATCCAGTTCTGCGGTTCCAAGAAGAGCCTGGCAACCGGCGTGCCGATGGCGGGCGTGCTGTTCGCGCCGGCGCAGGTCGGGGCGGTGATCCTGCCGCTGATGGCGTTCCACCAGATCCAGCTGATGGTCTGCAGCGTGCTCGCCGGCCGCTACGCCCGGCAGGCGCCGCCGGCGCCGTGACCGCCTAGAGCGGCCGCGCCCGCCAGCCCAGTGCCGCCGACAGCGCGGCCGCCTCGTCGCGGACCATCGCCCGAAGCTGCGCCGGATCACGCTCGCCGTTCGACCAGCGCGCGCTCGGCGCGGCAACCACCAGCGCGCCCAGCACCGCGCCATCGGCATCGCGGATCGGCGCGGCGGTGCCCGTGACCCCGTCGGCGGCCTGGTCGACGGTCTGCGCAACGCCTTCGCGCCGGGCCGCGGCGATGGCTTCGGCCAGCACCGGCGTGGCGGTCTCGGCCTTCGCGGTCAGCGGCTCCGCGCGCAGGTCCGCCAGGTATTCGGCGACCTGCTCGGCGCTGCGCGCGGCGAGCAGTGCCCGGCCGCCGGCGGTTGCGTAAAGCGGGCGCCGGTCACCCGCGCGCACGGCAAAACGCACCGCGTTGCCGCTCTCGACGACATCGACGTACGTCATCGACGCGCCATCCGCATCCGCCACCGCGAACAGCGCGGTCTCCCCGCTGCGCTCGGCCAGGCGGCGCAGGCCGTCGCGCAGCAGGTCGGGGGTCGATTGGCGACGCCGCGCCGCCAGCAGCGCGCTGCCGAGGCCGAAGGCGCCCGGGCCCAGCCGCCAGGTGCCGTCGTGCGCCACCACCAGGCGTTCCTCGGCGAGGCCACGGAGCAGCGCCGCCAGGCTGCTTTTGGGCGTCGTCAGCACGCGGGCCAAGTCGGCGAGCGACATCGCCCCGTCCGCCGCGCATAGCGCCTCGAGAATGCGGATCACGCGCGTTACCGATTGCGGCGCCGGTGCGCGTCGCTCCGCGGATGCCGGGTCAGGGGGCGGGTGGGTGGTCAAGCGGCCGGCGATCCCATGCACGAGGCCGCGTTCCGCGCGGCGGAGGTCGGGGTACTTCCCGCCCGCGGCGCTGGCAACCACCCGTCCCGCCCGGCCTCCGCCGGACGCGAAAAAAGAGGCCGGAGCGGCTGGCTCCGGCCTCAGTGCGTTCGCAGGAGGAACATCGGATGGCGGGACCGGGGGGAGGAGAGGAGGAGGATCCCCGGCCCCGCCAAACTCGGGTAGGTCAGTAGTTGTAGGCGCGTTCGCCGTGTTCGGTGATGTCGAGGCCTTCGCGCTCGGCATCCTCGGCGGGACGCAGGCCGAAGATCTTGTCGACGATGAAGTAGAGCACCGCCGAGCCGACGCCCGACCACACCAGCGTCAGCAGCACCGCCTTGATCTGGACGATGACCTGCGCGGCCATGTCGTAGCTGCCGGCAACCGCGGGGAACTTCGTGTAGTCGAAGAAGCCCTGGCCACCGAGCGCCGGGTCGGCGACGATGCCCGTGGCGATGGCACCGACGATGCCGCCGATGCAGTGCACGCCGAACACGTCGAGCGTGTCGTCATACTTCAGCGCGTTCTTCACCTTCGAGACGAACAGGAAGCAGATCGGCGAGACCACGAAGCCGAGGATGATCGAGGTCATCGGCGCCGCGAAGCCCGAAGCCGGGGTGATCGCGACGAGGCCGGCGACCGCGCCCGAAGCCGCGCCGAGCATCGAGGGCTTGCCGTGGACCAGCTGCTCGACGACCGACCAGGAGACGGCGGCGGCGGCAGTGGCGACGAAGGTGTTGATGAAGGCAACCGCGGTGACGCCGTTGGCTTCGAGGTTGGAGCCGGCGTTGAAGCCGAACCAGCCCACCCACAGCAGCGAGGCGCCGATCATGGTCATCGTCAGCGAGTGCGGCGGGGTGGCTTCCTTGCCATAACCGACGCGCTTGCCGATCACGAGGCAGCCGACCAGGCCGGCAATGCCCGCATTGATGTGGACGACGGTGCCGCCGGCGAAGTCGAGCGCGCCCCAGCCATAGAGCAGGCCGGCATCGGTCGGCGCATCCGACAGGAAGTCGGGACCGGCGAAGTACCACACCATGTGCGCGATCGGGAAGTAGACCACGGTCAGCCACAGCACCATGAACAGCATCAGCGGCCAGAACTTCACGCGCTCCGCGAAGGCACCGACGATCAGCGCCGGCGTGATGCAGGCGAAGGTCATCTGGAAGATCACGTAGACGAATTCAGGCAGGTAGACGTTGTTCGAGAACGTCGCCGCGTACGTCGAGGCCGAGACGCCCTTGAGGAACGCCTTGGTGAAGCCGCCGACATACGGCGAGCCGCCGGTGAAGGCCATCGAGTAGCCCCAGCCGCACCACACCAGCGCTGCGATCGAGACGATCATCAGCACCTGCATGAGCACCGACAGCATGTTCTTGGTGCGGACGAGGCCGCCATAGAACAGCGCCAGCGCCGGGACCGACATCATCAGCACCAGCAGGGCGCTGACGAGCATCCAGGCGACGTCGCCCTTGTTGACCATCGCCGCCTGCTGGACGGCGGTGGGCGCCTTGATCAGCGCCGGGGTGGCCGCCGCCGAGGCGGTGGCGACGGCGGAAGCGGCCGAGCTGGCCACGGCAGCTGCCGTGTCGGCGGCCGTGCTGGCAGCCTCCTGGGCAAAGGCGGCGGTGGCGGCGAAGAGCGAGGCTCCCAGAGCACCGGCGCCGCAAATCATCTTGCGGATCATGTGGGTTTCCTTGGTTGCGCAAGCGCCGGTCACAGCGCGGTATCCCCGGTTTCGCCGGTGCGGATGCGGGTGGCGGAAGCCAGATCGAGAACGAAGATCTTGCCGTCGCCGATCGCCTCGGTGCTGGCCGTTTGCTGGATCGTCTCGATCACCCGCGGTGCGAGCTCGTCGCTGGTGGCGATCTCGATCTTCACCTTCGGCAGCATGTTCGTGGAGTACTCGGCGCCGCGATAGATCTCGGTCTGCCCTTTTTGCCGCCCGAAGCCCTTCACCTCCGAGACCGTCATGCCGGCGACGCCGAGGGCGCCGAGGGCTTCACGAACCTCGTCGAGCTTGAACGGCTTGATGATGGCGATGATGAATTTCATGCCTATCCCCTGATAGCCCGCCGGCGGAACACCGGCCGGAATAGGCAATGCAAAGGGTGTGCCAGTTTACGAAGCGTTGAGATTCGGGCCGCCGTGCGCGGCGTCGGGGCATGCGATCGGGCGGGGTTCGCCCGATTCTTGCGCATCTGCACAAAAAATGGGCACGGTGGGGCGAGTCAGGCGTGCGACGAGCCGAGGCGCAGCCGGGCGAAGATCGGCAGGTGGTCTGAGGCCACCGTCGACAGCGCGCTGTGGTGGACCCCGGCGCCCAGGCATTCGCAACGGCCGCAGACGACGATGCGGTCGAGCCGGGCCAGTGGCCGCCGCGCGGGAAAGCTCGGCCCGGTTTCCAGCACGCGCCATCCCGGCGCCAGCGCGCGCAACGCGCCGCCCCGCACCGACCACTCGTTGAAATCGCCCATCAGCACCGTCGGCGTGGCCGTGGCGCGTTGCGCCAGGTGCACCTGGACCGCGCGCAACTGCTGGCGGCGGCGCAGGCCGGAAAGGTCGAGGTGCATGCCGACGACGCGGACCGGCCGGCCATCGACCGACAGGTCGGCACACACCGCCCCGCGCGGCTCCAGCGTCGGCAACGGCACCGGCGTCACCGCCTGGACCTCGATCCCGTGCCGCACCAGCAGGGCGTTGCCGTGCCATCCCATCGAATCGGGCAGCATCGCGAACGGCACCAGGTGGTAGCGGCCATGGTCGCGGATCGCGTGGACCGGCAGCACGGCCGCGCGCCGGCCGAAGCGGCGGTCCACTTCCTGCAGCGCCACCACGTCGGCATCGAGCTCGTGCAGTACGGCCAGGATGCGTTCGGGATCGCGCCGGCGGTCGAGGCCGACACCCTTGTGGATGTTGTAGCTGGCGAAAGTCAGGTCCAAGCGCGGCGGTCCGGTCACTCCGCCGCGCCGGCGATGTAGCGGTCGGTCGGCCGGGCCGGCAGCCCGTCGATGCTGCGGTCGCGGGCGGCGTACTTCGCCGCCCATGCCGCCGGGTCCTGCCGGGCATGATACTTGACCAGCGAATCGCGCGGATGGTCGAGCTCCATCACCGGCACGCCCCAGCCGCAACTGGTCTGCACGCTCTCCACCGCGATATCGAAGATCTGGCGCGTGCCCGGCAGCAGCATGAAGTGCGCGGCCAGGTCTTCCCACCCGGCATCAGCGGGCAGCACCGGCCGCCCGCGCCCATAGAGGCGCAGGATCAGTGCCGGCTGCTCGAAATTGCACATCATCACGGTGATGCGGCCGTCGGCCAGCAGGTGGGCGTTGGTCTCGTTGCCGGAGCCGGCGAGGTCGAGCCAGGCGACGCGCTTCGGACCCAGCACGCGGAAGCTGTCGTAGCCCTTGGGGCTGAGGTTGATGCGCCCTTCGGCGGCGGCGGTGGCGACGAAGAACACGCTCTGCCGCGCAATCATCGCGCAGTGATCGTCGTTCAGGCTGTCGAAGAAAGCGGACATGCGGCCATCCTTAACACGTCCGGCCCGGCTCTCAACCGCCCGTCGGCTCGGTTCACCGCTCCTTGGTGGCGCTGAATGCCAGCTCCGGATTGCGTTCCTGCTGGTAGCCGACGTCCCAGGCCGAGCGGGCGAGGAACACCGGATCGCCGTCGCGGTCCTTGGCGAGGTTGGCCTTGTTGAAATCGGCGAAGGCGCGCAGCGCCGCATCCGATCCCTTGAGCCAGCGCGCGGTGTCGAACGGTGCCGGTTCCAGCATCGCGCCGACCTTGTATTCGGCCTCGAGCCGCGAAACCAGCACGTCGAGCTGGAGCTGGCCGACGACGCCGACGATCCACTGCGCGCCGATCTCCGGGTAGAACACCTGGATCACGCCTTCCTCGGACAGGTCGTCGAGCGCCTTGCGGAGTTGCTTGGTCTTGGTCGGGTCCTTCAGCGCGACGCGGCGCAGGATCTCGGGCGCGAAGTTGGGCAGCCCGGTGAAGCGCACCTGGTTGCGCTCGGACAGGGTATCGCCGACGCGCAGCGTGCCGTGGTTGGGGATGCCGATGATGTCGCCGGGCTCGGCGGTATCGGCGATCTCGCGGTCCTGCGCGAAGAACAGGATCGGCGAATGCACCGCCACCGGCTTGCCGAGGCCCGACGGCACCAGCTTCATTCCCCGGCGGAAGGTGCCCGAAACCAGCCGCATGAAGGCGATGCGGTCGCGGTGCTGCGGGTCCATGTTGGCCTGCACCTTGAACACGAAGCCGGTGACCTCGTCGTTGTCGGGCGCGATCGGGCCGGCTTCGCTGGGCTGCGGGCGCGGCGGCGGGGCGATGCGGGCGATCGCCTCGATCAGCTCGGCGACGCCGAAGTTCTTCAGCGCCGAGCCGAAGAACACCGGGGTCAGGTCACCGTGGCGATAGGCCTCGAGGTCGAATTCGGGATAGCCGGCCTGGGCCAGCTCGATCTCCTCGGCCACCTCGTCGGGCAGTACCGGATCGGCCTCGACCTTGCCGAGGAATTCCCGGCTGTCGCCTTCCGGGCGGCTGATGCGGTTGGTCTGGAGGTCGAGGATCCCCTCGAACGTGCCGCCCATCCCCACCGGCCAGGACATCGGGCAGACGTCGAGCGCCAGCGCGTCCGCCACCTCGTCGAGAATCTCGAACACCGGGCGGCCCTCGCGGTCGACCTTGTTGACGAAGGTGATGATCGGTACCGAACGCATCCGGCAGACCTCGAACAGCTTGCGCGTCTGCGGCTCGATGCCTTTGGCGGCATCGATCACCATGATCGCCGAATCGACCGCGGTCAGCGTGCGGTAGGTGTCTTCCGAGAAATCCTCGTGGCCAGGGGTGTCGAGCAGGTTGAAGGTGATCGTGCCGAGGCCGGGAAACTCGCGCGCGAAGGTCATCACCGAGCTGGTGACCGAGATGCCGCGCTGCTGCTCGATCTTCATCCAGTCCGATCGCGCGCGCCGCGCCGCGCCGCGCGCCTTGACCTCGCCGGCGAGGTGGATCGCGCCGCCGTTGAGCAGCAGCTTCTCGGTCAAGGTGGTCTTGCCGGCGTCGGGGTGCGAAATGATCGCGAACGTGCGGCGGCTGGCCGCGGGGGAGGTGGACATGCGCGGCGCCTAGTCGGTTTTGGGCGCTTTGCAAAGGCGGAGCGCCGGCGTCGAGGCGTGCCTAACCCCGTCTTAACGCCTCGCTGGCATGTTCTCGGAATGCGACCCACCACTCCAGCCTGGCTGGCAGTGGCCTGTCTCCTTGCGGGATGCGGCCACCGTGAGCCCGGCGTCTACGATCTTCCGCCCGCCGAAGCCTGGCAGCGCCTGCGCCATGCCGACCTCGACGGATTCATCAGCGCCCGCGGTTGCGGCGTCGCGCTCGACATCGCGGTCGACGGCAGGAGCCCGCGATCCCTGCGCTGGACCGTGCGCGGCGAAGGCGCGGAACTGGTCCACTTCGGCGTGCGGCTGGAGGACAGCGGCCCCGGCAAGACCCGCGCGCAGATCGATTTCCCGTTCGATCCGACGCTGACCGAAACGCTGACTGCCCCCTCGCGGGCGCCGGCGCTGCGCCAGCCGCTGCAAGGCGCGGTTGTCGAGCTGGTCGACGCGACGCTCAACGGGCGCAGCTACGATCCCGCGCGCAGCGGTGACGATCGCCCGCAACTGGAAACCTGCAAGGCGAAAGCCAAGCCGGCCGAACCGGCCGCACGCCCGGCGCCGGTGCAGCCGCAAACGACCTTCGGCACCCCGGCGGCGGGGCTGGGCAATACCTCGCTCGATGCCCGACCCGCCGTCCTCCACGGCGGCGAGGAGCGCGTCGAGGACCAGCCCAAGCCGGATCACTGATCAGCCGCGCAGGCTGGCCCCGAGCTTGCCCGCCGCAGCGGTGATCCGCGCGGTGATGTCCTTGATCGCGGCATCGTCGTAGCTGCGCTCGGAAGGCTGCAGCGTCACTTCGATCGCCAGCGACTTGTGGCCCTCGGGCACGCCCTGGCCGCGGAAGTCATCGAACACGCGCACGGCGACGATGTTGGCCTTGTCGCTGCCCCGCACCGCGCGGACGACGTCCGCGGCCGGCAGCGCCAGCGGCACCAGGAACGCGAAGTCGCGCGTGATCGCCTGCAGTGCCGGCGGCGCGTAGGCGACGCGGGCAAAGGCTGCCGCGCCTCGCTTGCCGGGGATCGCGTCGAGGAACAGCTCGATCGCCGCCACCGGCACGTCGATGTCGAACGCCTTCAGCGTCGCCGGGTGGATCATGCCGAACCGCGCGAGCACCGTCTTCGGCCCGAGCCGCAGCGTGCCCGACTGGCCGGGATGGAACTGCGCGCCGGCTTCGCCCATGACCTGCAGGTTCTCGACCGGGGCGCCGGCGTCCGCCAGCAGCGCCAGCGCCTCGGCCTTGGCGTCGAAGGCGTCGAAGGGTTGGGCCTTGCCGGTCGACCAGCCGCGCGGCGTGCGCTCGCCCGCCAGCACGATGCCCAAGGCCAGGCGCTCGTCGCTCCTCCCGCCGGCGCCGCGCAGGTAGCGCCGCCCGATCTCGAACAACCGCAACCCGCTGGCCCCGCGCGCGACGTTGCGCTGCGCGGCGGACAGCAGGCCCGGCAGCAGCGACGGCCGCATCACCTTCATGTCCTCGCTGATCGGGTTGGTCAGGGCCCACAGCCCGCCGTTGCCGTCGGCGAAGGCTTCGGCGTGCGCGGCCGGCAGGAACGACCAGGTCACGGCCTCGTTGAGGCCGCGCGCGGCGGCGGCGCGGCGAATTCGCCGCTCCAGCTTCTGCGCCGGGCTGGCCGTCGGCGCGGCGACGCCGTCGGCGCGCGGCAGCGGCACGCTGGCGACCGCGTCGAGGCCGTGAATGCGCACGACCTCCTCGACGATGTCGGGCGCGCCGTCGATGTCCGGGCGCCAGCCGGGGGCGGTGACGGTCCCGTCGGCGGCGGTCGTGAAGCCCAGCGCGGCGAGAATGCGGCGCTGCTCCTCCGGGGCGATGGCAACGCCGCCGAGCGTCTCGGCCAGCGACGGATCATAGGCGACCTGCCTCGGCGCGGCGGGCGGCGAACCGGCGCGCACCGCCTCGCTCGGCACGCCGCCGCAGGTCTCGACGATCAGCGCGGTCAGCAGCTCGAGCCCGGTGTCGAGGAAGGCGGGATCGACCCCGCGCTCGAACCGGGCGCGGGCGTCCGAGGTCAGGTTCAGCTTGCGCCCGGTGGCGGCGATGCGCTCGGGATCGAAGTAGGCGATCTCGAGCAGCACGTCGGTCGTCGCCTCGGTGCAGCCCGAATGTTCCCCGCCCATGATCCCGGCAATGTCGTGGACGCCGGCGTCGTCGGCGATCACCGTCATTCCGGCGTCGAGCACGTATTCCTTGCCGTTGAGCGCGAGGCAGGTCTCGCCGTCGCGCGCGCGGCGGGCCAGGACGGGGCCGGACAGCTTCGCCAGATCGTACGCGTGCGCCGGACGGCCGAAGCCGAGCATCAGGTAGTTGGTCAGGTCCACCAGCGCCGAAATCGGCCGCTGGCCGGCGCTCGCCAGCCGGTCCTGCAGCCATTGCGGCGAGGGGCCGTTCCGCACGCCCCGGATCACGCGGCCGAAGAACGCCGGGCAGCCTTCCGGGTCCTCGGTCCGGACCGTCACCGGGCAGGGGCCGTCCCCGGCCACCGGCGGCGCCACGATCGGCTTCAGCGTCCCCAGTCCGGCCGCGGCGAGGTCGCGGGCTATGCCGTAGACGCCCATGCAGTCCGGGCGGTTGGGCGTGATCGACAGGTCGAACACCGGATCGGCGCCGTGATAGTCGGCGAACGGCGTGCCCACCGGGGCATCGGCAGGCAGTTCGATGATCCCGGCATGGTCGTCGCCCAGTTCCAGCTCCCGCGTGGAGCACATCATGCCGTTCGATTCGACGCCGCGCACCGCTGCCTTCTTCAGCGCCATGCCGTTGGCGGGCACCACCGCGCCGGGCAGGCCGAGCACGCCGACGAGGCCGGCGCGCGCGTTGGGCGCGCCGCAGACGACCTGCAGGGGCACGCCGTCTCCGGCGTCCACCGTCAGCACCTGCAGCTTGTCGGCATCCGGGTGGCGATCCGCCGTCAGCACCCGGGCGACGCGGAAGCCGGCCAGCTTCGCCGCCGGGTCCTCGATGCCTTCGACCTCGAGACCGATGGCGTTGCAGGTGGCCGCGATCTGTTCGACGGAGGCGTCGGTATCGAGATAGGCCTTGAGCCAGGAGAGCGAGAATTTCATGGGCCTGCCCTCCTCAAGCCGGCGTGCCGACGCCGGCCGACAGGGTCGGCACGTCGAGCGCGGAGAAGCCGTAGTGGCGCAGCCAGCGGACGTCGCCGTCGAAGAAGGCGCGCAAGTCGTTCATGCCGTACTTGAGCATGGCCAGCCGGTCGACGCCGACGCCGAACGCGAAACCCTGCCACTCGTCCGGGTCGAGCCCGCCGGCGGCCAGGACGTGGCGGTTGACCATGCCGCTGCCGAGCAATTCCATCCAGGCATGGCCCGGGGCGTCGCCGCTGCCGCCGATCACGCGGCGGCCGTCGACCCAGGCATAGCCGGTGTCGACCTCGACCGAGGGCTCGGTGAACGGAAAGTAGCTGGGGCGCAGCCGCAGGACGATGTCGTCGCGCTCGAAGAAGGCCTTGAGGAAGGTTTCCAGCGTCCACTTGAGGTGGCCGAGGTGGATGCCCTTGTCGATCACCAGCCCTTCGACCTGGTGGAACATCGGCGTGTGCGTGGAGTCGCTGTCCGAGCGGTAGACGCGGCCCGGCGCAATGATGCGCAACGGCGCCCCCTGGCTGAGCATCGCCCGGATCTGCACCGGCGAGGTATGCGTGCGCAGCACCAGCTCGCGGCCATCGTCCGTCCTGTCGGGCAGGTAGAACGTGTCGTGCATCGCCCGCGCCGGATGGCTCTCGGGCATGTTGAGCGCGGTGAAGTTGTGCCAGTCGTCCTCGATCTCCGGGCCGGTGGCGACGGCGAAGCCGAGGTCCGCGAAGATCTCGGCGAGTTCGTCCATGACCTGCGACACGGGGTGGATCGAGCCGCGCGGGGCTTCGGCGGCGGGCAGCGTCAGGTCGACCGTCTCGGCGGCCAGGCGCGCCTCGAGCGCGGCGCTTTCCAGCGCGGCCTTGCGCGCGGCGAGCGCGTCGGTCACCGCCTCGCGCAGGCCATGGATCTTCGGGCCCTCGCTCTGCCGCTGTTCCGGGCTCATCCCGCCCAGCGTCTTCAGCAGCGCCGAGATCGAGCCCTGCTTGCCGAGAAACGCGACGCGCAGCGCCTCGACGGCCTCAAGATCCTGCGCCGCCGCTATCCGGTCCAGCGCATCCCGCCGGGTCGCCTCATGGTCCACGTTTCGTGCTCTTGCTGTTGAATTCCGGGCGGCTCCTTAAGCGCGTGCGCCCGCCGGCGCAATCGCGCTGGTCGCGCTCAATCGCGCGGCGGGTCGAGCGACTGCACCGGCGATCCGGTCTCGCGCATCCGCGCGGTGACGAAGGCATGGAGGATCGGGTGGGGAATCGACGCGTATTGCGTCGGCGACATGCCCATGAAGCGGCGGAAGTCGTGCACGAACTGCGCCTGGTCGTGGTAATGCCCGTCGATCGCGCCGATCCACTTCAGCGAAGGGTCGATCATGTAGTGCGACAGGCTGCGCATGAAGCGCTGCAGCAGCAGCAACTGCTTGGGCGGGAAGCCGAATGCGCGCCGGCAGATGCGTTCCACCGTGCGCTGGCTGACGCCGGTGCGCTCGACCAGCTCGGCGACGGTGCTGACCTCGGGATCGACCAGCGCGGCGTGAAGATCGTTGATGCGCGCCTCGTCGGCGACACGGCCGCCGAGCCGGGCCTTGAACCACGAGGTCAGCCGCGCCAGCTCCGCCTCCTCGTCGGGTTCGGGGCCGAACAGCGATTCGGCGAGGGGGCGGAAATCGGCGAACGTCGGATCCTGTTCGCCATCGCAGAGCGCGTCGGCGAGGTCGGCCGCCGGCGCGGCGATGAAGCGCGCCCAGCCGAGCGGCATCAGGCCGACGCCCCAGACGCGCGAGGTGCCGATGCTGAAGCGCACCGAGTGGCTGCTCGGCCCGGTCACCGCGAAGCGCGTGTTCGACAGGCGCAGGCCGGCGATCGTCTCGGCTTCGGGCAGGCAGCCGTCGTGGAAGCGCAGGTTGCCCCATTCGGGATGGAGGTAGTCGACGATGCGGCCCCCGTCGGGCACGTCGATCTCGGCCAGGTAGAACGAGGTGAAATAGCGCGCGAGCACGCCCTCCGGCGAGCAGAACCGAATCCGCACCTCACATTCGCGCGACACCGCAGGGCCCCGTTGCTAGTTTGTCGCAAATCCTGCCCGACAAATGCGGTGCGGGCAACCGCTGTCGCACGCGCGATCCGCGCTGCCATGCAAAAGGCGCGGACTGCCGGGGCAATCCGCGCCTTTGCAATGTCCTGTCGCAGCGACGGTGCGCCACGCGGCGCCCGCCGTGCGAGCAGCCGGCGATCAGCCGAGGGCGGCCTTGGCCTGGCCGATGATCGCGGTGAACACGCCACCTTCGTTCATCGCCAGATCGGCCATCGCCTTGCGGTCGAGCTCGATGCCCGCCAGCTTGGCGCCGTGGATGAACTGCGAGTAGGTGAGGCCGGCTTCGCGCACGGCGGCGTTGATGCGCTGGATCCACAGGGCGCGGAACGTGCGCTTCTTCACCTTGCGATCGCGATAGGCATACTGGCCGGCCTTTTCGACCGCCTGCCGCGCGACGCGGATGGTGTTCTTGCGACGGCCGCGATAGCCCTTCGCCTGGTCGAGAATGCGCTTGTGCTTGGCCCGGGTGGTAACACCCCGCTTGATACGGCTCATGGGTAGCTACCTTTCTCAGTTCAGCCCGTAGGGCGCCCACTTCTTGATCACCTTCGCGTCGGCGTCGGAGATCACGTCGGTGCCGCGATTCTGGCGGATGTACTTGCCATTGTGGCTGATCAGGCGGTGGCGCTTGCCGGCGACGCCGTGCTTCACCTTGCCGGTGGCGGTGAGCTTGAAGCGCTTCTTGACGCCGCTCTTCGTCTTGAGCTTGGGCATTTTCATCTCCTGTCGGCCCCGAAAAGGCCTGGTTCGTGAGCCGGCGTGGCAGCCCTTGATGGCCAGCCTGCTCGGTTGCGGAAGGGGGCGCGCCTAGCGGCATCGCGTGCAAATGGCAAGGTGGAATCGGGCCCGGAGGCGCCTGCCGCGGAAACCCGGGGGCCCGCGGGCGTTGAATCCCGCATGGACATGGCGCATTCCCTTGCCGCGGACGAAACCGGAGCGCAACCGCTGCGCCGCCGGGCCGGCCCGCTGCGGATCATCGGCCGGATCCTGCTGGGCGTCGTGCTGGTGCTGTTCGTCGCCTGGCTGGTGCTCTATATCACCAAGGGCCGCTTCCTGAAGCATCCGTTCGAATCGATCGCGTCCCGGACACTGCAGCGCCAGGTCAGCGTGGGGGGCGATTTCAACCTCTACTTCGACCCCTTGAACCTCCATTTCCGTGCCGAGGACATGGCGATCGCCAATCCCCGGTGGGCGCGCGACCGCCGCTTCTTCGCCGCCCGGCGGATCGACGCGCGGATCGCCACGGTGCCGCTGCTGTTCGGCCGGCGGGTGATCCGCACGCTGGACCTGGCCAACGCCACGGTCGCGCCCGAATGGGACGCGCGCCACCGGCACAACACCTGGACCTTCGGCGATCCCGAACGCAAGGGGGAGCCGATGCAGTTGCCGCGCATCCGTCGCGGCATCGTCGTCGGCACCCGCATCGCCTATCGCGATCCGCAGATGCAGCTGGCCGCGGACATCGCGGTCGACACGATCCGCGCGCAGGACACCCGTTTCGCCGACGAGATCCGCTTCCACGGCGACGGGGCGATGCGGCGGCAGCCGTTTACGCTCAGCGGCCGGCTGATGAGCCCGAACGAGACGGTGAGCGGCGGGCGCAACGTGCTCGCGCTGCATGTCGATGCGGGCCACTCGATCCTCGATGCCGATGGCACGCTGCCGGGCGCCACCGAACTGGCGGGGTCCGAGTTCCGGGTGCGCGCGCATGGCGCCAACCTGGCGCTGCTGTTCGACTTCATCGGCATCGCGGTACCGCCGACGCGGAGCTACCGCCTGACGTCGAGCGTCACCTACGACGGCATCTGGTGGAAGGCGACGCGACTGGCCGGCACCTTCGGCGACAGCGATCTCGCGGGGTCGCTGGCGGTTTCCGCGCCCGACAACCGGATGCGGCTGACGGCGGACCTGCGCACGCGCGGGCTCGACATCGTCGATGCTGGCCCGTTCATCGGCTATGATCCGCAGCGGCTGGACAAGCTGGGGGCGAAGGGCGCGGTCCGGCAGGAGGGTGGCCACCCCCGGGTCCTGCCCGATGCGCCGCTGCGCAGTGCCGAGCTTGCCAACTTCGACGCCGACGTCCGCTATCGCGTCGGCGCCATCAAGGGGCGGAACGTGCCGGTCAGCCAGATCGACCTGACGCTGCTGCTCGACCATTCGCTGCTGAAGCTGGCCCCGGTCACCGCGCTGGTTGCCGGTGGCCGCCTGCGTGCCGACGTCAGCGTCGACGCGCGTCGGCCGCAGGTCTTCACCGATTACGACATCCGCCTCAGCCCGACGCCGATGGGCAAGCTGCTGGCACGCTTCGGCGTGGCGGAATCGGGCACCACCGGGACGCTTTCGGCGCGCATCCATCTTGCCGGGACCGGGGACAGCCTGCGCCGCAGCCTGGCCACCAGCAACGGCCGGATGGCGTTCATCATCCCGGCGGGGACGATGTGGACGCGCAACATCCAGCTGGCGGAGCTGGACGTCGGCACGTTCATCCAGAAGATGTTCGAGAAGAAGCTGAAGGAACCGGTGCAGATCAACTGCGGGTTGATCGGCTTCACCGTGCGCAACGGGGTGGCCGCGGCCGACCCGATCCTGATCGATACGAAGAAAAACGTGATCCTCGGCCGCGGCGGCTTCAGCTTCGCCAGCGAGGCCCTCGACCTGTCGCTGCGGGCCGATGCCAAGACCTTCAGCCTGTTCTCAGGGCAGTCGCCGGTGGCGGTAAACGGCTACTTCGCGGCGCCGGGGATCAATCCGATCAGTCCGCAGCTGCTGGCCCGCGCGGGCATCGCGGTGGGCGGCGGCCTGGCGCTGAGCCCGTTCGCGGCGCTGCTGGCGTTCATCGATCCCGGCGATGCCAAGGCGGCGGCCTGCGGCCCGGTGCTGGCCGGCGCCCATGCCCGGGCGATGCGCACCGACAAGGGCAAGCCGCGCGACGATGTCGGCAACGGCGGAACCGGCAAGAGCGAGAGCGGCAAGCGTTCGCCGCAGGAGCGCCGGGAACAGGCGCGCACGTTCCGCCGACGCTAACCCCCGAACGCGTCCCGGCCGTGGCGGGCGAGCCAGCCGGCGAAATCCCCGCCGGCTATGCCCGGGGCGTCACCGGCGGGGCGATTCCACCAATAGGCCAGCGCCCGGCGCGGCTGGCCGCCCGCGTCACGGACCGGCGTGCGGCGGCGAACGTAGTCCGAACCGGCGGGTTCTTCGGCACGATAGCCTTCGTAGCGATCGAGCACGGCAAGATCGGCGGGCGTGAATCCGGGCAGCGCGGCGTAGAGTTTGCCGTGGACGGTGCCAACGCCGGGCACCAGCGCGGGATACCATCCTGCCGGGTCCGCGATCGCCAGCAGCATCCCGGCGGTCGTCGCCGCGCCGAGCGGTCGCAGCCGGCGGTGTACCCCGGCGGCGGCGGGATGGCCACCGGCGACGAGCGTGCCGTAGAAGAAGAACAGGTCGGCATCGCGGGCACGGGGTGCCATGGCGGCCCCGGTCAGTGGGCGCAGGCCAGCGCCTCGACGACGTCGTCGAGCCGGGCAGGATCGCCGAGAGCGATGACGTGGCCCGATGAACCGGCGTGCAGCGGCTCGCCGTTCCAGTCCGCCATCGCGCCGCCGGCGCCTTCGACCACCGGGACCAGCGCGGCGAAGTCGTGCAGCTTCAGTCCGGCCTCGCAGACGATGTCGATGTGCCCGGATGCCAGCATCGCGTAGTTGTAGCAATCGCCCCCCATCACCATGCGGCGGTGATCGGTCCTTGCGGCAAGACCCATGAAGTGCTCGCCGTCGTGGTCGGTGAAGTAGTGCGGCCCGGTCGTGGCGATCGTCGCGTCCGCGAGCTGCCGGCAGGCCCGCGTGCGCACCGGCTGGCCGTTGAGCGTCGTCGGCAGGCCGGTGGCGCCGATCCAGCGTTCCCCCAGGATCGGCTGGTCGATCACCCCGAGAACCGGCCAGTCGTCCACCATCAGCGCGATCAGGGTGCCGAAGATCGGCCGGCCGGCGAGGAAGCCGGTGGTGCCGTCGATCGGGTCCAGCACCCAGCTGCGCGCTGTCGAGCCGGTGTCGGTGCCGTATTCCTCGCCGATCACGGTGTCGCGGCCCGCCTCGGCCTTAAGGATGCGGCGCATCGCTTCCTCGGCGGCGCGATCGGCCAGCGTCACCGGCGAGGCATCGCCCTTGCGCTCCGATTCCACGCCCGCGCGGAACCACGGACGGATGGCCTCCCGCGCGGCGTCGGCGAGGCGGTGGGCGAGGGCGATGTCTGCTTCGAGCTGGGCGCGGTTCATGCCGGGTCTGTGCCGCCGTCTCCCGCCGCTGGTCAAGCCCGACCGCCGGCTGCGCACGCCTTCCGGACGGCGTGTCGGAAATATCGGAGCGGCGGCATGCAATCCCTCGGCAATTGCAATCGCTCGACGATCGGTCATAAGAACCCTGCCCGCTGAAATTTGCAGCCGGACGATCGGGGCGTGGCTGCGGGGGCCAGGGAGCGACATGCTGAAGCGAATTCGGCGCGGGGTGGACGGAGCCATCGCGCCCAGGGCGGGAACATCGCGCGGCGGCCAGCCGCTATCGCACAATCGCGCGCCCGCGCCCGACCTCGCGCCGTGGATCGCCCGGCTTTATGCCACCGTGGTGGACGTGCCCGACGGGTACCGCCTCGAATCCGGCCTGTTCAACGACGTTTCCGTGATCCGCATCCAGTTGCGCGGCGACTGGACCGCCCAGACCGCCGACGGCACGCTGCAACTGGGGCGCGCGGCGCTGGTGTTCGGGCCGCACAGCCACCTGATGCCGGTGACGGTGACCGGCAGTTTCACCAGCATCGGCGTGCAGCTTCGGCCCGGCGCGGGCCACGCGCTGCAAGGCCTCAACGCGGGCGACGTGATCGATCGCATCGTGCCCGCCGAGGCGTTCGGGCTGCGGGCCGAGGCGGCGATGGAGGCATTGGCCGCGACGCGTTCGCCGGAGCAGGCGCTGGACGTGCTGGAGGGGATGATCCGCCGCATCATCGCCCAGTCGGGCGGCCAGTTGCCCGATCCGATCTCCGCCCGTTTCGAGGCGCTCAGCTTCACCGATCCCGGCGCCAGCGTTGCCGAGTTCGCCCAGTCCTGCGGGATCAGTTCGCGCCAGCTGGAACGGTTGATCCGGCGCGACTTCGGGCTGCCGCCGAAGCAGGTGCTGCGCCGTGCCCGCGCGCTCGACATGGCCAGCCACCTGCGCGGCGTCGCCGACGAGGCCGAGGCGGAAGAGATCGCGCTGCGGTACTACGACCAGAGCCACCTGACGCGCGAATTCACCGCGTTGTTCGGCATGTCCCCCCGCCAGTTCGTCGAGGCGCCGAGCCCGTTGCTGACGCTGGCGCTCGAATCGCGGCAGTCGCGCCGGCTCGAGGCGATGGAACGCCTGGCGCCGGGCGAGCCGCGCCCCTGGCAATAGAGCATCGCGCGACAAGGCAGGAACCGGCCTTTCGCGAAAGCGATGCGACGGCAAGAACCGGGATTGAGCTGCCGGATTCGCGCATCAGGCAGCTTGCCGAGGCCGACCGGCTCAGTCGAACAGCGAGGACACCGAGCTTTCATCGGCGATGCGGCGGATCGCCTCGCCGATCAGCGGCGCGATCGTCAGCACGCGGATGCGCGACGATTCCCGCGTGGCTTCGGTCGGCAGGATCGAATCGGTGATCACCAGTTCCTTGAGCGCCGAGGAGTTGACCCGCGCCACCGCGCCGCCCGACAGCACGCCGTGGCTGATGTAGGCGGTGACGCTGGCGGCGCCGGCATCGAGCAGCGCCTGCGCGGCGTTGCACAGGGTGCCGCCCGAATCGATGATGTCGTCGATCATGATGCAGGCGCGACCCTTGACGTCGCCGATGATGTTCATGACCTCGGACTGGCCGGGCCGGTCGCGGCGCTTGTCGACGATCGCCAGCGGGGCATTGTCGAGCCGCTTGGCCAGCGCGCGGGCGCGGACGACGCCGCCGACGTCGGGGGAGACCACCATCAGCGGCTTGTCACCATAGCGCGCCTGGATGTCCGCGGCCATGACCGGGGCGCCGTAGAGGTTGTCGGTCGGGATGTCGAAGAAGCCCTGGATCTGCCCGGCGTGGAGATCGACCGCGAGCACGCGGTCGGCGCCCGCGGTGGTGATCAGGTTGGCGACCAGCTTGGCCGAGATCGGCGTGCGCGGGCCGGGCTTGCGGTCCTGCCGGGCATAGCCGAAGTAGGGGACGACGGCGGTGATCCGCTTGGCCGAGGCGCGGCGCAGCGCATCGATGCAGATCAGCAGCTCCATCAGGTTGTCGTTGGTCGGGTACGAGGTCGACTGGACGACGAACACGTCCTCGCCGCGGACGTTCTCGTTGATCTCGACGAACACTTCCTCGTCGGCGAAGCGGCGCACGCTGACGTCGGTCAGCGGCATTTCGAGGTAGCCGGCGATCGCGCGCGCGAGCGGCAGGTTGCTGTTGCCGGCCATGATCTTCATATTCGCCTACCCTCCAGACGGCCCCGTCAACGACTTCGGGGAATCGCCCCGCGGCTCTAACCGGGAGTCGCGCGATTGCAATATTCGGCCGCGCGCGGGCCGGCGGATGATGGGGATATCCGCCGGCTCTGGCACGCTTCAGCGCTTGGTGTTGCCTTCGCGGCGGACCCAGCGCACCGTTCCCGAACTGGCGCGCATGACGACGCTCTCGGTGGTCATGCGGCCGTTCTTCAGGCGCTTGACGCCCTTGAGCAGCGAGCCGTCGGTGACGCCGGTGGCGGCGAAGATGCAATCGCCCTTGGCGAGCTCGTCGCGGGTGTAGATCTTGTTGAGGTCGGTGATGCCCCACTTGCGCGCGCGGGCGCGCTCGTCGTCGTTGCGGAACAGCAGGCGGCCGTTGAACTGGCCGCCGACGCAGCGCAGCGCCGCGGCGGCGAGCACGCCTTCGGGGGCGCCGCCCGAGCCCATGTAGAGGTCGATCGTGGTTTCCTCGTTGGTCACCGCGATCACCCCGGCGACGTCGCCGTCGCCGATCAGCACGACGCCGCAACCGAGGCCGCGCAGCTCGGCGATCAGTTCGGCGTGGCGCGGACGGTCGAGCACGCAGACGATGATCTCGTGCGGCTCGACGCCCTTGGCCGCGGCGACGGCCTTGACGTTCTCGGTCGGCGACTTGTCGAGGCTGATCACGCCGTCGGGATAACCGGGGCCGACCGCGAGCTTGTCCATGTAGACGTCGGGCGCGTTGAGCAGGTTGCCTTCCTCGGCGCAGGCGAGCACCGCCAGCGCGTTCGGGCCGGCCTTGGCGGTGATCGTCGTGCCCTCGAGCGGATCGAGCGCGATGTCGATGCGCGGACCGGTGCCCTGGGCGCCGCCGACCTTCTCGCCGATGAACAGCATCGGCGCTTCGTCGCGCTCACCCTCGCCGATGACGACGGTGCCGTCGATCGCCAGCTCGTCGAAGGCCTTGCGCATCGCCTCGACCGCGGCGTGGTCGGCGGCCTTTTCGTCGCCGCGGCCCACCAGCGCGGAGGCGGCGATCGCCGCGGCCTCGGTGACGCGCACCATCTCGAGCACGAGAACGCGGTCGAGAACGCTGCTGGCCGGAGTCGAGTCTGTCCTGGTCGCGGTCATGTCAGTCCCTGTTGCTGGAGGAATTCCATACGAATGCAATGCCCGGCCGCTTAGCCAGCGAACCGGCGCTTGTCGAGGGACAGCGGGAACGAAACGTCCCGGCCGGGGTCACTCGTCGAGCAGGTGCATGACCAGGGGAGGAGCGGCGAGGCTGGCCGAACCCTCGAGCAGCCGCAACGCGTGCGCGACGGCGCTTTCCGGCCCTTCGTGCGTGACCATCACCACCAGCACCTCGCCGTCCTCCTCGGCGCGGCCCTTCTGGATCAGGCTCTCGATCGAGACGCCGGCGTCGCGCATGGCAGCGGTGATCTCCGCCAGCACGCCCGGCCGGTCGGCGACGATGAAGCGCAAGTAGGCGCGGCTGCGGCGGTGGCCGGAATCGGCCGGGTCCATCGCCTCGAGGCCGCTGACCGGGATCGAGAAGGCGCGATCGGCCTCGAAGCCGGTGTCCATGCCGCGGGCGATGTCGATCACGTCGGCAACCACCGCGCTCGCGGTCGGCCCGTCACCGGCACCGGCGCCCTGGAACAGCAGGCGGCCGGAGAAGTTGCCCTCGACGACCACCGCGTTGGTCGCGCCGTCGACGTGCGCGAGCAGGTTGTCGAACGGCACCAGGTGCGGCTGCACCCGCTGGAACAGGCGCTGCACGCCGTCCGGCCCGGTCGCGGTCTCGGCGGTGGCGATCAGCCGGATGACGTAGCCGAGCGCATCGGCCTGGGCGATGTCGGCGGCCAGCAGGCGCGAGATGCCCATGGTTTCGACCGAGGCGAAGTCGATGCGGGCGCCGAACGCGATCGACGACAGGATCGACAGCTTGTGCGCGGCGTCAGTGCCCTCGATGTCGAAGCTCGGGTCGGCCTCGGCATAGCCCTTGGCCTGCGCCTCGGCGAGCACGTCGGCGAAGTCGCGGCCGGTGTCCTCCATTGTCGACAGGATGAAGTTGCAGGTGCCGTTGAGGATGCCGTAGAGCCGGTCGACCGCGTTGGCGGCGACGCCCTCGCGCAGGCCCTTGATCACCGGGATGCCGCCGGCCACGGCCGCCTCGAAGCGCAGCGGGATGCCCGCGGCCTCCGCCGTGCCGGCCAGCTCCATGCCGTGGTGCGCGATCATCGCCTTGTTGGCGGTGACCAGGCCCTTGCCATGACGGATGGCGTTGCGCGCCAGCGTCAGCGCCGGCCCGTCCGAGCCGCCGACCAGCTCGACGACGACATCGACGTCATCGCGCGCGGCCATCGCCGTCATGTCGTCTTCCCAGGCGTAAGGCGAAAGGTCGACGCCGCGGTCCTTGCCGCGATCGCGCGCGCTGACGGCGGTGACCACCACGCGGCGCCCGGCGCGGCGCTCGATCAGCGCGGCGTTGCTCTCGATCAGGCGGATGACGCCCGCGCCGACCGTGCCCAGGCCCGCCAGGGCCACCCGCAGCGGCGGGCGAGCGGTGGAATGCGTGGAATTGGGAAGCGAAGTCGGATCGGCCATGGAAACCCCCTTGGGAAACGCAGCCGTTAGAGCATCGGGGGGCGGGGTGGAAACCCGGTTTTTCGCCGGGCCGGCCAATCGCCGGGGCAATCGTCAGCGATGGCTGCGGCGGCAGGGGCCGAGCGACTCGATCACCATGCGGTAGTCCGCCGCCGCCTGCGCGCGGTCGGCCGGGCCGGCCGAGAGGTTGGCTTCCGGCGGCAGGCGCGGCGGCAGCGCGCAGGCGAGCCGGTACCAGGTGAGCGTGTCGGCGGCCGGCGGCTTGCCGCCGTTGTCGAACACCTCGCCGAAGGAAACCGCCCAGTTCGGCGCCTGCCCGGGCTGGCGCGTCACCGAGATCGACGCCGGCGGGCCGGCGGCGGTGGCGAGCGTGATCTGCGTCTCGCCCTCGCCCGACAGCGTGCCCGGCACGTACATCGCGTCGCGCACGGCGGCGATCCGGCCGGGCGCGCCGGGCGCGCGCAGCTCGGCGAGGATGCCGCGCAGGCGGGCCTCGGTCGGCGCATCCCATGGTTCGCGGGCATCGGGGGCGAGCAGTTGCAGCTCGCCCGGGCGGGCGGGCACGGAGCGCGCGAACACCAGCAGCGGCGTCTTCTTCAGCGACGGCACCTTGCCGCGCGTGTCCAGCGGCCAGTCCATCAGGAAGCGCACGTCCTGGCCCAGCGGCGCCGTGCCCACCAGCAGCGCGACGATGCGCGCCTCGACATAGAGGCGGGCCTGGCCGGCGCCGACGTTGCCGGCCCGCTGCGGCTCCACCACCGCCTGCTTGCGAACCGCGACATGGAGCACCAGCGGCGCCGCGTCGGCGAAATCGGCGAGATCGGCATACGTCGGCCCCGGCAGTGCCGGCGGCGGTGCCGGCGCGGCGGCGGCCGGGGCGCGAATCGCTGTCACCATGAACAGCAGGGCCAGTGCGCGCCAGCCGCCGCGAAGCCGGATTCTGCCGGATTTGCGGGGGCTGGCGGGCGATGAGAACGACGTTTTCGGCATGGGGGCGCACCGGAAAGAAAAGCGAATCTGGCGTTAACCTGCGTGAATCGCCAGTTAACGAGTGCACAAAGCGCATAAGGCGTTGCGTGGGTAGGACAACCCGGTTATTGCTCGCGACAACGCGGGCCAGATAACAATGCGGCCCCACAAGTCGCCCGGCCGGGCTTCGGTGCTTGGTCCAGGCGGCCCGGAAATTCCGGCAGGGTGGAAAATTTGAGTTTGGTTGTGATCCGCTTGATTGCCGGTTCATGGCCCGACCGGGATTTTCCCGGGATGTTCTGATGGAGTGATGAGGCTGAATGGCTTACGCTGACCAACAAATGAGCGGTAATCGCATTACTGCTCTAGTTATCGTTGCCCTGATTCACCTTGTCGTCGGTTACGCCCTGATCACGGGCCTCGCCTACGAAGGCGTTCGGCAGATCATGAAGAAGGTGACGACCGTCGACATCAAGAAGGAAGAAGAGAAGAAGCCGCCGCCACCGCCTCCCAAGCAGAAGGATCTGCCGCCGCCGCCGATCGTGGCGCCGCCGGTGAAGATCGATATCGCCCCGGCCCCGCCGCAGATCCAGACGGTGGCCACGCCGCCGCCGGCTCCGCCGCCGATCGTGCTGGCGCCGCCGCCGGCCGCGCCCCCGCCGTCGCAGGCTCGCGGCGCGACGCCGAAGAACCAGGGCAGCTGGGCTGCGCGCATCCAGGACAACTATCCTGGCGACGCGCTCCGTGCCGAGAAGCAGGGCCGCGTGGGCGTCCGCGTTTCGATCGGCCCGGATGGTCGCGTGACGTCGTGCTCGGTGACGAGCTCGAGCGGCACGCCCAGCCTCGACAGCGCGGCCTGCGACGGGATGATGCGTTATGCGCGCTACAACCCGGCGCTGGACGACTCTGGCCAGCCCACCTCCGGTTCGGCCGCCACGGCCATCGTCTATCGTCTCAACAACTAGGTTCTTCGCGCGGCGCCGGGCGGGTCTCCCGCCGGTGTCCTGGGTGACCCGTTACTTCTATTCTTGAGAGGGATATCGCATGCTTTTCCAAATCCTCGCTGCCGGCGCCGGCGCCGCGCCTGCCCCGAACAAGTTCGGCTTCTCGGAAATGATGTTTCCGAATGGCGAACCGAACTACATCGCGCTGACCGTCGCGACGATCCTCGCGATCATGTCGTTCGGCTCGTTCTTCATCCTGTTCACCAAGTGGTTCGACCAGAACAAGATCATGAAGGAAGCCCGCACCCTCAGCACCACGTTCTGGCGTGCGCCCTCGATCAAGGACGGCGGCGCGAAGCTCGAGAAGAACGGTGCGCTGCGCCAGCTCGTCGATGACGCGGTCAACGCCGAGGACCAGGCCAACAAGATGACCGACGCCCTCGAATCGCACGACTGGCTGCACAACTCGCTGGCCCGTTCGGAAGGCTTCATCAACGGCCGTCTCGCCCAGGGCCTGCCGTTCCTCGCCACCGTCGGTTCGACCTCGCCGTTCATCGGTCTGTTCGGTACCGTCGTCGGCATCTACCGCGCGCTGATCGCGATCGGCATCGCCGGTTCGGCCTCGATCGACAAGGTCGCGGGTCCGGTCGGTGAAGCGCTGATCATGACCGCGATCGGTCTGCTCGTCGCGGTTCCCGCGGTGCTCGCCTACAACTACCTCCAGGCGCGCAACAAGCGCATCGCGGAAATGCTGTCGGCGTTCTCGAACGACCTGCTCGCCAACATCAGCTCCAAGGGCGCGATCAAGCCGCAGCACGCTGCGACCGTCGCCGCCCAGGCTGCCAAGGCGCCCGCCGCGCCCGCCAAGGCCTGAGGCAACGCCCCCGGCACGGGTGCGCCCGTGCCGGACGGCAGGATCGGGACGGACTGCGGCATGCGGCACCCGTCCCGCTCCGGCTCATTCCGAGCCCTTGCAAGGATAGGATAGTACAATGGCAATGTCTGTTGGCGGCGCGGGCGCCGAAGATAAACCGATGTCCGACATCAACACGACGCCGCTCGTGGACGTCATGCTCGTGCTGCTGATCATCTTCCTGATCGCGGTTCCGGTCGCGATCCAGCAGATCCAGAAGCTGCACATCCCGATCATGGTGTCGCAGGAATCGAAGGACAAGGTCGAGAACCTGCTGCTCACGGTCAGCACCACCGACTCCGGTGGCCGCAGCGCCGGCGATCCCGGTTTCGAGGGCGCGCAGCGCGGTGGCGACTGCCGGATCTACTTCAACAACATCACGCCGGTGGATTCGGACGAGCTGCGCGACATGGCGTTCAAGCGCCTCGATGCGATCGTGAAGCGCGCGGGCGGCCCGGAAGCGCTGAAGGACAATCCGGAAATGGTGCCCCAGGTCCACATCCGGGCCGACGTCGAGGCGCCGTGGCGCTGCGTCGCCGGTGCGATCTACAACGTGCAGATCTCCGGTTACCCGACCGTCGGCTTCATTTCGACCCCGGTCGATCCCAACGGCTGACCCGTCGCGGCAACCTCTTCAAGGAGTAACCTCTCATGGCTATGTCAGGCGGCAAAGACGACGGCGAGCCTATGGGCGAAATGAACACGACGCCGTTGATCGACGTCATGCTCGTGCTGCTCATCATGTTCATCATCACCATCCCGGTGGCTACGCACGCGGTCAACATCGACCTGCCGCCGCCGAACCCGAATCCGCCTCCGCCGGATCTGATCAAGCCGACCAAGAACAAGGTCGTCATCACCCAGGACAACCAGATCCTGTGGAACGGTACGCCGCAGCAGCCGGACGAACTCGTCCGCAACCTGATCGCGACGACCAAGATGAAGCCGGAGCCCGAGCTGCAGTTCCAGCCCGACGCGCAGGCAGGCTACAACCTGACCGCGCACGTGCTGAACGACATCAAGGGTTCGGGCGTGACCAAGTTCGGTTTCGTCGGCAACGAGCAGTTCGCCTCGTTCGGCAAGGCGGCCAACGCGCCCAAGGCGCAGTAGGCCACCCGAACCGCGACCCGCGGAGCGATGTGAGGGGGGCGGAGCGATCCGCCCCCTTTTCATATGGCCGGCAGCGCCTTCGATCGCCCTCGACCGCGCTCATTCGCGTCAATCGCCCTCGACCGGCAGGGGTGGAGCTTCGCCGGTCATCGCCAGCGCGGCCAGGCTTTCGGCTTCGAGCAGCAGTTCGTCGTCGGCCTGGCCGGCAGGCAGGCTCTCGCGGCCGATCATCGTCAGCACCGGCACCGCCATCGGGCTGACCCGCTCCAGGCGCACATGATCGACGCCCTGCCCGGCGCGTTCGAGCAGGTCCGCCACGCGGCCGAGATCGGTCATGCGCCCGCGCGCGTCGGCCCAGGCTGCCTCGATCAGCACGTGATCGGGCTCGTAGCGGCGCAGCACGTCGTAGATCAGGTCGGTCGAGAACGTGACCTGCCGGCCCGACTTGCGCTTGCCCGGATGCTGGCGCTCGATCAGGCCGCCGATCACCGCGACTTCGCGGAAGGCGCGGCGCAGCAGGTAGGAATCCTGCACCCATTCGACGAACTCGTCGCCCAGCACTTCGGCGGAGAGCAGCGCTTCCGGATGCTCGATCGGCCGCAGGCCCCAGACCGCCAGCGCATAGTCGTTGGCAACGAAGCCGAGCGGCATCAACCCGGCCTCGTTCATCCGTCGCGTCAGCAGCATCCCCAGCGACTGGTTCGCCGGCCAGCCCTCGAAGGTGTAGAACACGCTGTATTCGCGCTTCTCGTGCGGGAAGCTCTCGACCAGCAGCCGTCCCGGCTCGGGCAGGCGCGAGCGCCAGTCCTGCATTTCCAACCATTCGCGCACGTCGTCGGGGAAGCTGCCCCACAGGCTGCGGTCGGTCAGCAGCCGCTGCACGCGATCGGCGAGGTGGCTGGAGATGGCGATGCGCGCGCCCATGTAGCTGGGGATCATCGCCGCCGACTTCGCCGCGCGCACCAGCAGCTCGCCGTCGCGCATCGCCTCGACCTCGAGGTCGAGCCCGGCGAAGCGGAAGGTGTTGCCGGGCTTGAGCGACGCGGCGAATTCCTCCTCGACCTTGCCGAGCGAGCGGCCGTTGCGGAAACGGATCTCGATCATCTCGGCATCGACGATGATCCCGGCATTGATCCGGTGCCGCGCCGCCAGCTCCGGGTGGGCGAGGCGCCAGGTGCCGTCGCGATCGCGGACGATGCGGCGGAACCGGTCATACGCCTTGAGCGCGTAGCCGCCGGTGGCGACGAAGTTCAGCACGCGCTGCCAGACCACCTCGTCGACCCAGCGATAGGGCAGGCAGCCTCGCACTTCGGCGAGCAGGTCGTCCTCGCGGAACGGCCCGGCGCAGGCGCAGGCCATGACGTGCTGGGCGAGGACGTCGAGACTGCCGGGCCGGAATTCCTCGCCGTCGCGCTGGCCGGCCTCGACCGCCTGGACCGCGGCGGTCGCCTCGAGGAACTCGAAGCGGTTGCCCGGCACCAGCAGCGCCTTGCTCGGGCAATCGAGCCGGTGGTTGGCGCGGCCGATGCGCTGCAGCAGGCGCGAGGAGCCCTTGGGCGCGCCCATCTGCACGACGAGGTCGATGTCGCCCCAGTCGACCCCGAGATCGAGGCTGGCCGTGCAGACCAGCGCGCGCAGGCGGCCGTCGGCCATCGCCCCCTCGACCTTGGCGCGCGCCTCGCGCGAGAGCGAGCCGTGGTGGATGCCGATGGGCAGGTTGTCCTCGTTCACGTCCCACAGCTTCTGGAAGATGAACTCGGCCAGGAAGCGGGTGTTGGTGAACACCAGCGTGGTGCGGTGCGCCTTGATCGCCGCGTAGAGCTGCGGCACCGCCCAGGCGGCGGCATGGCCACCCCAGGGCACGCGCTGGCCTTCGGGCAGGAGGACCGAAACGTCGGGAGCGGCGCCCGGCTCGCCCGCGACCAGCGCCACCGAACCGGCGTCACCATCGGCGGCCAGCCAGGCCCGGAACGCCTGGGGATCGGCGATCGTCGCCGAAAGGCCGACGCGTTGCAGGGCCGGGCTGATCCGCTGCAGCCGCGCCAGTGCGAGCGCCAGCAGGTCACCGCGCTTGCCGGTGGCGAAGGCATGGACCTCGTCGACGATCACGCGTTGCAGCCCGGCGAACAGCGCCTCGCTGTCGGGATAGGACAGCAGCAGCGACAGCGATTCAGGCGTGGTCAGCAGCACGTGCGGCGGCCGCGCGCGCTGCCGCGCCTTGCGGTCCGACGGGGTGTCGCCGCTGCGCGTCTCGACCCGCAGCGGCAGGTCCATTTCCGCGACGGGTTCGAGCAGGTTGCGGCGGACGTCGTGCGCCAGCGCCTTCAGCGGGGAGATGTAGAGCGTGTGCAGGCCTTCGGGCGGCGGCGCATCGCCGAGCACCGAAGGACAGAACGCCGCGAGCGTCGGCAAGAACCCGGCGAGCGTCTTGCCGGCACCGGTATCGGCCGCGAGCAGCGCGTGGTGGCCGGCCGCCGCCTCCGCCAGCATCGCCGCCTGGTGATCGCGCAGGCGCCAGCCGCGCGCGGCGAACCACGCGGCGATCTCGGGCGGGAGCGGGAAAGCGGTCACGATCCCAAGGTAGGGATCGCGGCGCCGTGCTCAAGCGCCGCGTGACACCCCGGAGACCGCGAGCTGCGCGTCGAGATCGGCGAGCAGCCACGCCAGCCCCGCCGCGTCGGGGCTTTCCGCGCGCGCCGTCAGCGCGGCCTGGGTGTTCGAGGCGCGCAGCAGCCACCAGCCATCGGCGGTGCGCACGCGCACGCCGTCGATCGAATTGACGTCGGCCCCGGCGGCGGCGAGCCGGGCGGCGACTTCGGCGACGATCGCGAACTTGCGCCCTTCCGCCACCGGGATGCGCAATTCCGGCGTGTTGTGCAGGTCCGGCATCGCGCCGCGCAGCGCGGTCAGCGTGCGGCCCAGGCGCAGGCAGGCGGCGATCAGCCGCACCGCGGCGTAGAGCGCGTCGTCGAAGCCGTACCAGTCATCGGCGAAGAAGACGTGGCCGGTCATCTCGCCGCCGAGCGGCGCGGCAATCGCCTTCATTCTGGACTTGATCAGGCTGTGCCCGGTCTTCCACATCACCGGCTCGCCGCCGAGCGCGGCGACGCGGTCGAACAGCGCCTGCGACGCCTTGACGTCGGCGATGACCGCCGCGCCCGGGCGGCGGCGCAGCAGGTCCTCGGCGTAGATCATCAGCAACTGGTCGCCCCAGACCACGCGCCCGGTGGCGTCGACCGCGCCGATGCGGTCGCCGTCGCCGTCGAAGGCCACTCCGAAATCGAGCTGCTTCGCCGCGACGAGCGCGCGCAGATCGGCGAGGTTCCGCTCCTCGGTGGGATCGGGATGGTGGTTCGGGAAATGGCCGTCGACGTCGGTGAACAGCAGGTGGTGCTCCCCCGGCAGGCGGGCGGTCAGCGCCGCGATCGCCGGGCCGGCGGCGCCGTTGCCGGCGTCCCAGCCGATGCGCAGCCGGGCGAGGGCGGCGCGGTCGAGCCCGTCCAGGCCGTGGAGCAGGCGATCGACATAGGCGGCGAGCAGGTCGACATCCTCGACCCGGCCGGCGCGGGGGGCGGGCGTCCAGCGTCCTTCCGCCGCGATCCGGCCGAGTTCGAGCAGGTCCTCGCCGAAGAACGGACGTCCTTCCAGGACAAGCTTGAAGCCGTTGTGGTGGCCGGGATTGTGGCTGCCGGTTACCTGGATGCCGCCCTGAACCTCTGGCGTTGACGCTTCCGCGAAATAGAGCAGCGGCGTCGGCCCCAGCCCGGTGCGCAGCACGTCGATGCCGCATTCGACGAGGCCGGCGACGAGTTCCGCCTCGAGCGCGGGGGAGGACAGGCGGCCATCGCGGCCGACCGCCACGCGCGTGGCGCCGCGGGCGTGCAGCACGGTGGCGAAGGCGCGGCCGACAGCGCGGGCATCGGCGGGGCCAAGCGTCTCGCCGATGATGCCGCGAATGTCGTATTCGCGCAGGATGCTGGGGTGGAAGCGGTGGCCCGACCCGGCCGACAGGTCAGTCGCCATCGGCGGGCAGCGTCGCCAGCAGCAGGTCGCGCGCGGCGTTGGCCTCGTGGACCAGCGACTCGTCGCCGCCACGATCGGGATGGACCTCGAACAGCAGCTTGCGGTGCGCGGCGATTATGTCCTCGCGGCCGGCGTCGGCGCGCACGCCGAGCAGGGCCCGCGCCCGGGCGGCGGCGCCGGCGGGGGCGATCAGCACGTAGCGTCGCAGCAGCACCCAGGGCCAGGTGCCCGTCAGGCTCTTGCAGGCGAGGCTTGCCAGCAGCAGCAGGACCAGCAGCCGCGCCATCGTGCGATCAGCCCGCGGCGAACGCCGGCTCCGCCAGCCCGGCGGCATCGGCGTGGCCGGGCATCGGCAGGTTCAGCGCCGCCAGCAGCGCGCGCAGCTCCTGCCGGGCGACGAGGTGGCTGGTGCCCAGCTCACCCAGGTGGCCCTTGTCGAGCAGGGTGAGGCCCGAGGGGAACAGCTCGCGGTAGATCACGCGCTCGGACAGGCCGCTGGCGACGCGGAAGCCGACGCGCTTGGAAAGCTCCGTCAGCGCGTTCTCGATGCGGCGCTGGTTGCGCGCCTCGACGTGCTGGGTGCGGTTGCGCACCACCACCCAGTCCATCTCGCGCCGGGCATCGCGGATCGTCGCCATCGCGCGCTTCTTGCGCGCCTCCCAGATCAGCTCCGCGTAGAACGACAGGCGGCGGACCTTGAAGGTCTCGGCATCGACCTGGCCGATCAGGTCGAAATCGACGAAGCTGTCGTTCAGCGGGGTGACCAGCGAATCGGCGGTGATGGCGGCGTGGCGGGCGAAGGGATCGTCGCGGCCGGGGGTGTCGAACACCAGGAAGTCCATGCCCTCGCCGACTTCGGCGCAGAGCGCGTCGAGCGCCTCCACCGTCTCCCCGGTGAACACCGCGAAGCGTGCGTTGGGCAGGGTGATGCCGCGCCGGCGCTCGGTCTCGGCGCGGTTTTCCAGGTAGCGGTGCAGCGTGCGCTGGCGCGGATCGAGATCGATCGCGGCGACGCGGGCGCCCTGGAACGCCAGCGCGATGGCGACGTGGACGGCGGTGGTCGACTTGCCGGTCCCGCCCTTTTCGTTGGCGAAGACGATGCGGTGGGGGGCGCTGGCGGTGGTCACGGATTCGGGCTCGCTGGTTCGTTCGGTGTTGCTGGCCGGTGGGCCCCGGCGCTACGGGAGGGCTCCGGCGGTCTTGCCGGCTTCTACCGGAGGGGTCTCGAACGTGCAAACCGTCAACCGGATTGATCCACTGCGTTCTGCGGTAGAGGCGCTGCGGCGCGACGGGCCGGTGGCCCTGGTGCCGACGATGGGCGCGCTGCACGACGGGCACCTGACGCTGGTGCGCGAGGCCAGGGCGCGGGCGGCGCACGTCGTCGTCTCGATCTTCGTCAATCCGCTGCAGTTCGGCGCCGGGGAGGACCTCGATGCCTATCCCCGCCAGCTCGAGCGCGATTCGGCGCTGCTCGCGGGGGAGGGCGTGTCGCTGCTGTGGGCGCCGACGGTGGACGTGATGTATCCGGCCGGGTTCGCCACCGGGATTTCGGTTGCCGGCGTTTCCGAAGGATTGTGCGGCGCGGCGCGGCCCGGGCACTTCGACGGTGTCGCCACCGTCGTGTGCAAGCTGTTCAACCAGGTCCTGCCCGACCTCGCGCTGTTCGGCGAGAAGGACTGGCAGCAACTGGCGGTGATCCGCCGCATGGCGCGCGACCTCGATCTCAGCCGCCCCCATGCCGACGCGATCCTCGGCGTGGCGACGGTGCGCGAGGCGGATGGCCTGGCGATGTCTTCGCGCAACGCCTACCTGACCGCCGCGGAGCGCGCGCAGGCCGCCGCGCTGCCGCGGGCGATGCAGGCGGCGGTGGCGGCGCTGGGGGCCGGAGTGCCGGCGGCCGAGGCGCTGGCGCAACTGCGCGACGCGGTGCTGGCGGGCGGGTTCGCGGCCATCGACTATGCCGAGCTGTGCGATGCGGCGTCGCTGGCCCCGCTCGACGCGGCGGGCGGGGTGCCGGGGCGGCTGCTGGTGGCGGCGCGGATCGGCAAGGCGCGGCTGATCGACAACCTGCCGGTTCCCGCCACCCGCCGCTGAGCGCGCCCGGCCTACCCGGTTTACGGCATTCCCAAGCCTGTCCGGGGGATGTATGACGTCCCGCGTAGGGTCGGCCTGTTTATTCGAGCGACCGGCAGCGGCCGGCGTTCCGCATCGTCACGGAGAACCTGAATGAAGAAGGTGTTGGGCAGCCTCGCCGCCGTCGCGCTGACCGCGTCGCCCGCGTTGGCGGAAGACAAGGGCTCTTCCGCGCATCAGCAGCAGATGAAGAAGGAAGCGGAAATCCCCCACTGCGCGAAGCGGCTCGGCACCGTCGCGATCGTGGAGCCGGACAACCAGTGGTGGCGTGAATACAACCTGGGCAGCCCCGAGGCGATCCTCAAGGTGTTCGTCCAGCAATCGGGCTGCTTCGGCATCGTCAACCGCGGCCGCGCGATGCAGAGCCGCGCGATGGAGCGCGCGATGGCCGACAGCGGCGAGCTGCAGGCGGGGTCCAACCTCGGCCGCGGCCAGGTCAAGACCGCCGACTACTACCTGCAGCCGGACATCGTCACCGCCAACAAGAACTCGGGCGGCAACGCGCTGGGCGGCGTGCTGGGCGGCGTCGGCGGGATGTTCGGCGGCGGCTTCGGCGCGCTGGCGGGGGGCATCAACATCAAGAAGCAGGAAGCCAAGGTCACGCTGTCGATCGTCAACGCCCGCACCACCGAGGAAGAGGCGCTGACCGAAGGCTATGCCCGCAAGTCCGACCTGAGCTGGGGCGCCGGCGGGGCCGGCGGCTCGTTCTGGGGCGGCTTCGGCGCGGCCGGGGGCGGCGGCTACCAGGATACCGCGATCGGCCAGGTGATCGTGCTGGCCTATCTCGACGCCTATACCAAGCTGGTCACCCAGCTCGGCGGCCTGCCCGACAACGCCGCCGCGGCGGCGCCCCGGGCGCACTGAGGGCGACGGCGCGCGGCGGCCGCCTGCCGTCGCGCGCCGCAGCCGGCCTCATTCAGGGGCGGGCGCGTAGTGCAGGTGCCCGGCCACGCGCATCGCCCCGCCGCCGTGATCGAGCGGGTGGCGTGAGCCGTCGATCACCGGCACCTCGGCGAAATCGTAGGGACTGACCCCGTCGAGGCAGGCGAGGTTGACCGCGTAGAGCGTCGGGTCGAAGCGGCGCTGGTGATGCGTGTGGATGCCGCAGCGCGGGCAGAAATGGTGCTTCGCGGCGCCGGAGTGGAACTGGTAGGTGGCGATGGCATCGGCCCCGGCGGTGAGCGCCAGGTCCGCGAGCGGCGCGAAGGCCATGACCGCGCCCTTCATCCGGCAATAGCTGCAGTTGCAGCGCACCGGCCGGTCCAGCCCCTCGGCCAGCCGGACCGTGAACCGGACCGTGCCGCAGTGGCAGCCGCCGTGGTGGATTCGCGCGTCTTCCGTCATGTCCGGTCCCGAGCCTCGCTGTCGTTGTCGCGCGCATTTTGCCACGCGCGGGCGGGAATGCTAGCAGGGCCGCGAGGGAGCGCGCCAGCATGGGCGGACGGACATGACGCTGACGGCAGCCATCGGGCTCGCGCTCGCGTTCGTGCTGTGCCTGTTCGCGGTGGCGGCGCTGGTCGAGGGGCGCGGGCAGGGGCTGGTCGGCCGGCCGCGGCTGCGCCATGCCGCCTATACGCTGGCGTTGGGCGTCTATTGCACGAGCTGGACGTTCTATGGCGCGGTCGGCAGCGCCGCGCGCGAGGGCTGGAACTACCTGCCGATCTACCTGGCGCCGGTGCTGCTGCTGCTGCTGGCGCCGCGCTTCCTGGCGCGGCTGGCGGAGGCCGTGGCGGAGGAGGGGGCGAGCACCGCGTCGGACTTCATCGCCGCGCGGTTCGGGCACGATGCCGCGCTGGCGCGGCTGGTGACGGTGACGGCGCTGGCGGGGAGCGTGCCGTACATCGCGCTGCAGTTGCGTTCGATCGGGAACGCGCTGGCGATCGCCTCGGGGCGGGGCATCGAGACGCCGGCGATGGTCGCGGCGGCGGCGTTGCTGGCACTGTTCGCGATCCTGTTCGGGGCGCGGCGGTATGAGCTGGCGGGGCGCTCGGAAGGGCTGCTCTATGCGATCTCGCTCGATTCGCTGGTCAAGCTGGCGGCGCTGGCCCTGGTCGCGGCGCTGGCCGCCTGGCTGCTGGTCCACGCGCCGGCGGGACAGGCGGCGCGCGGCTTCGACCTGCTGGCGGCGCGCTTCCACCCGCAGCAACTGACGCTCGAGTTCATGGTGATCGGACTGGTCTCGGCGGGGGCGGTGCTGGTCCTGCCGCGCCAGTTCTACATGGGGCTGGTCGAGGCGCGGGCGCCTTCGGACCTGCCGCGGGCGCGGCTGGGGCTGGCCGGGTACATCGCGGCGATGGCGGTGCTGGTGGTGCCGATCGCCTGGGCCGGGCTGGCGCTGCTGGGCGGCGAGGCGCGGCCCGACCTGTTCGTGCTGCAATTGCCGTCCGCCGCCGGTTCGCGGCTGTTCCTGGCGACGGCGATGCTGGGCGGGGTCGGCGCCGCGGCATCGATGGCGATCGTCGATGCCACCGCGCTGGCGACGATGGTGTCGAACGACCTGCTGGCCGGCGTCGTCATCGCCCGCGCCGCCGCCGATGCGCCGGGGGCGATCGGCGCGCGGATGCTGCTGGCGCGGCGGCTGTCGATCCTGGCGATCATGGCGGCGGCGCTGGCCTGGGCGGAGCTGGTGCCGACGACGCGGTCGCTGGCCTCGATCGGGCTGGTGGCGTTCGCGGCGATGGCGCAGTTCACGCCGATGCTGGTGCTGGCGGTGACGGCGCGGGGGCGCGATCCGTTCGCGGCGCGCGTCGGGCTGGCGGCGGGGCTGGTGCTGTGGGCGTGGACGCTGGCGCTGCCTTCGGTGCTGCCGTCGCCGTGGCAGGCGGCGCTGGCCGGGACGGCGATCGACCCGCTGCGGCTGTTCGGCATCGGCAAGGCGGTGCCGCTGGTCCACGGGGTGGGCTGGAGCCTCGGCGTCAACCTCGTGCTGCATGCGCTGCTGGCGGCGCGCAAGGTGCCGCGCGCGCAGTTGCCGCTGCTGGGCCGCGCGCCGCGCCGGGTCAACGATCTCGGCGATCTCGCCAGCCTCGTCGCCGGCTTCGTCGGGCAGGAGCGCGCGGCGGCCGAGTTTCCGCCGGCGCGCCGGGCCGAGCCGGTCGACCGGCGCGCGATCGCGCGGGCGCGGGCGCTGATCGGCACCGTGGTCGGCGCCTCGTCGGCGCGGGCGCTGATGGCTTCGGCGCTGGCCGGCGGGCAGATGGACATCGCCGACGTGCGCCGCCTGCTGGACGAGGGCGGGCAGTCGCTGCGCTTCTCGCGGCAGTTGCTGGCGGCGACGTTCGAGAACGTCGACGCGGGGATCTGCGTGATCGACGCCGAGCAGAACCTCGTCGCCTGGAACAGCCGCTACGAGGAGCTGCTGCGGTTCCCGCCGGGGCTGGTACGGCTGGGCGCGCCGATCGCCGGGCTGATCGCCTTTCTCGCGCATCGCGGTGACTATGGGCCGGGCGATCCGCAGGTGCTGATCGACCAGCGGCTGTCGCACCTGCGCAGCGGCCGCTCGCACAGCTACGAGCGCCGGCGGCCCGACGGCACCGTGCTGAAGACCGTGGGCGGGGCGATGCCGGGCGGCGGCTACGTGATGAGCTTCCTCGACGTGACCGCCGAAGTGCGGGCGCGCGACGAGCTCGAGCGGACGCTGGCCGAGCTCGAGGCGCGGGTGGCGGCGCGGACGCACGACCTGTCGGAGGCGAACCGGCGGCTGGCCGAGGCCGATCGCGACAAGACCCGCTTCCTCGCCGCCGCCAGCCATGACCTGCTGCAGCCGCTCCATGCGGCGCGCCTGTTCACCGGGGCGCTGCGCCGCGAGGTGCGGCCCGAGGGCGAGGCGCTGGTCGGCAAGGTGGACAGCGCGATCGTCGCGGCGGAGGACCTGCTGCGCGCGCTGCTCGACATTTCCAAGCTCGACGCCGGGGGGGTGACGCCGCATCCCGAGCCGGTGGTGCTGGCGCGGTTCCTCGGCGACCTCGTCGGCGGGATGGCGCCGACGGCGGCGGCGCGCGGGCTGGCGCTGCGGCTGGGGCCGGCGCCGGGGGCGGTTCACACCGATCCGGGGTTGCTGCGATCGCTGCTGCAGAACTTCCTGACCAACGCGCTGCGCTATACCACGCGCGGCGGGGTGCTGGCGGGGGTGCGGCGGCGCGGCGCGATGCTGCGGATCGACGTGATCGACAGCGGGGTGGGCATCGAGCCCGAGCAGATCGAGACGGTGTTCGGCGAGTTCACGCGGCTGGGGCAGGTCGAGGCGGAAGGGCTGGGGCTGGGGCTGGCGCTGGCCCAGCGCATCGCCCGGCTGCTGGGCGCGACGATCGAGGTGGCATCGCGGCCCGGGCATGGCAGCCGCTTCAGCCTGATCCTGCCGGCCTATTCGCTGGCCGCGGGGAACGCGGCGCCGGACCGGGTGCCGGTGGCGCGGCAGGCATCGCTCGACGTGCTGGTGGTGGACGACGACCCGCGCGTGGTCGAGGCGAGCCTGGCGATGCTGGCGGGGCTGGGGCATCGCGCGCACGCGGCGAGCGACCTCGCCGGGGCCTTGCCGTACAGCCGGCGGGTGGACGCGGTGCTGGCCGACTACCAGCTTGGCGACGGCGAGGACGGGCTGGCGGTGATCGCGGCGATGCGGGCGGAGATGGCGGGGCTGCCGGCGCTGCTGATCACCGCCGAGGCAACGCCTGAGGTGCGCGCGCGGGCGGGCGGCATGGGGGTGAAGGTGCTGGCGAAGCCGGCGTCGCCAAAGGCAATCGAGGGGTTTCTGGCGGGCGTTCCGGCGTAAGCCGGGAAGAACAAGGGTTTCACGCAAAGACCGCAAAGAGCGCAAAGCCGGCAGCGGCTGAGGCGAAGCCGCGCTGACCAGATCACCTTTGCCCGGGGAAGAAGGTGAGTTGGCAAGGGGCGCGCAAGATCTTTGCGCTCTTTGCGTCTTTGCGCCTTTGCGTGAACCCCTTGTTTCTTTCTTTCTTCCTTCCTGAAGACACACGAAACCGGCCGCTGGCGAGCGCGGCGTAACGCCGGGGGAAAGACGCGGGCGCGAGATCGGGCCGGCGTTGCCTGCTACCCCCCGCCTTTGGATGGGGAGCGCTGGCGGGACTGCTTCTTGCTGCGACCGGCCCGGTGAAGGACAGCCTTGTGAACCCCGGGCTCGACCCTGCCGAAAGGGCGGTGGTTCCCTGGCACCCCGATGGTGGCGAAGGGCCGGTCGGGCCGGTGCGTTCGCCAAGCGGTCTTGCCATGGGCCTTTCGCCCTGAACAGGCGGGACAGCGATCGGGCTCGCAAGCTTCGCTGTCCGGGGTGGCGGTGAGGCCCGCCAG
>JAGWUH010000020.1 GCA_028868535.1 Sphingomonadales bacterium
GGCACTGTTCTCGCGCAACCTCTACAACTTCCTCTCCGCCTTCTGGGACAAGGAAGCCGGGCGGCCGGTGCTCGATGCCGAGATCGGCGATGCCGTGCGGCTGACGCGCGGTGGGCAGGTGGTCCATCCGAGGCTGCTGGGGTGAAGCAAGGACCGGGGAGTACGATCATGAGCAACGCGCAAGATGCGACCAACCTGCTGTTCGTCTTCATGCTGGCAGCCTTCCTCGGCTTCCAGTTGATCAAGCGGGTGTCGCCGCTGTTGCATTCGCCGCTGATGTCGCTGACCAACGCGATTGCCGCGGTCGTCATCGTCGGTGCCATCATGGTCACCGGCGAGCATGACGCCACGCCGGTAGCGCGCACGCTCGGCTTCGTCGCGGTCGTGGCCGCGACGATCAACGCGGTCTCGGGTTTCCTGATCACCGACCGCATGCTCAAGATGTTCCGGCGCAAGGGGGACTGAGATGACCGTTCTGCAATCCTCTAACGCGGTGCTGGTGCAGGCCGCCTATCTCGTCGCCTCGGGTCTGTTCGTGCTGGCGCTGATGTGGATGAGCAGCCCGAAGACCGCGCGGCGCGGCGTGCGCGCCGGTGAGCTCGGCATGTTGATCGCCGTGTGCGGCACGCTCCTGCACAGCGGGGTCGTCCAGTACGACCTCATTTTCGTCGCGATCCTGCTGGGCACGCTGATCGGCGTGCCGATGGCGTTCCTGATGCCGATGACGGCGATCCCGCAACGCACCGCGATCAGCCACGCGTTCGGCGCCATGGCCGTCGGGCTGATCGGCGCCGTTGAATACGGGAAGCTGGCGCCGACGCAAGGTGCGGGGAGCTTCACCGTGTGGGCGCTGATGTTCGAGATCCTGCTCGGCTTGCTGACCTGCACCGCCAGCGTCGTCGCCTTTGCCAAGCTGCAGGAGATCATGCCGACGCGGCCGATCATGTTCAAAGGCCAGCAGGTGCTGAACCTTGCGGTGTTCCTCGGCGCACTCGCCTGCGCGGGCGTCATGATCGCATCACCCGCCAATACCACGCCGTTCCCGTTCTTCGTCGCGCTGGCACTGGTGTTCGGGGTGCTGCTGGTGCTGCCAATCGGCGGGGCGGACATGCCGACGGTGATCGCGCTGCTCAATTCCTACGCCGGCCTTGCCGCCAGCGCGATGGGCTTTGCGCTGGGCAACAAGCTGCTGATCGTGGTCGGCGCGCTCGACGGCACCTCGGGGTTCATCCTCGCGATGGTGATGTGCAAGGCGATGAACCGCAGCTTCACCAACGTGCTGTTCGGTGGATTCGGCCAGGCCGCGCCCGCCGGAAGCGGCGGCGGAGAAGAACGCGCGCATCGTTCCTACACCGCCGAGGAAGCGGCACCGATGCTGGAGATGGCAAGCTCGGTCGTGATCGTGCCCGGCTATGGCATGGCGGTGTCGCAGGCGCAGCACCGCGTCGCGGAGCTCTACGAACATCTCGAGGAATGCGGCGTCGAGGTGAAGTTTGCGATCCACCCGGTCGCCGGACGCATGCCCGGCCACATGAACGTGCTGCTGGCCGAGGCCGACGTGCCCTACGACAAGCTGGTCGAGCTGGAGGACATCAACCCCGAGCTGCCGCAGACCGACGTCGTGCTGGTGATCGGCGCCAACGACACCGTCAACCCGGCGGCGCGCGACGATCCGTCAAGCGCCATCGCTGGCATGCCGATCATCGAGGCGGACCGGGCGAAGCAGGTGATGATCGTCAAGCGCAGCATGAACGCGGGCTTCGCCGGCATCGACAATCCGATCTACTACAAGGACAATGCCGGCATGTTGTTCGGCGATGCCAAGAAGGTCGCCGAACACCTCGTCAAGGAGCTGCAGGAACTGGCGGCGTGACCGGCCGGCCAGGAACCTGCCCTCCTGTCGATTCTCCGCCGCGTCAGCGTTCGCCGTGGATTTCCGCCAGCGATCCCGGCATCGGCATGCCCGCGTGGATGTAATAGGCGTTGCACTTCCAGGCGCCGGCCAGCTTCACGCAATCCATGCGGTAGCGGACATGGACCAGAACCTCGTTGCCGTCCTTCGAACGGCCGAGACCCTGGACATAGGCGCGCATGACCGCGCGGGTTCCGTCCCCGCCATCGCCGTCGTAGCTGACGAGGCGGAAGTTCGAGATGTAGTGGGTGTGATGGCTCATGTCGGCGAACACGCCGTCATAGAAGCGGCGGTGCTCGGCGCGGCCATGCATCGCCGGCAGGCCGATGTCCGAGAAGTCGAGCACGGCGTCCTCGGTGAACAGCGAGAGCAACGCGTCGACGCTGTTCAAGGCGTCGACCGCGTAGCAGTAATCGGTCATCAGGTCCTGAAGCGCGATGCGCTCCTCGATCGGGCACTGGGTCATTCGGCAGCTCCTTCAGGCGATGGTTTCGCCGTTATCGATGACGATGTTGGTTCCGGTGATGTGCTTGCCGAGGTCCGAAGCGAGATAGAGCACCATCTCGGCGATATCGGCGGGCTCGCCCATGCCGTGGTTGGCGTTCTGCTGGAGGCCGGGATCGTCGGCCGGCAGCTCGGCCAGCGCCTGCGCCGTCATCGGCGTGACGATTCCGCCGGGCGCGATCGAATTGACGCGGATGCGGTAGCCCTGTTCGCGGCAATGAATCGCGATCGAGCGGGTCATGGCGATGATGCCGCCCTTCGCGCCGGCATAAGCCGGAATGGCGGAAATGCCCTTCATCCCGCCGACTGACGCCATGTTGATGATTGCGCCGGTGCCGTTCCGTGCCATGTGCGGGATCGCCGCCCGGCAGCCGAGGAAAGTCCCGTCGAGCATGACCTCGACCTGGAACTTGTAGTCGGCGTAGGACAGTTCCTCGATCGTTCCGAAGCGGACGAGGCCAGCATTGTTGACCAGCACGTCGAGCCGACCGAAAGCGGCCAGGGTCTCGGCCACGACCTCTTCCCAGCGCGCCTCGTCGCGGACATCATGATGCAGGTAGCGGCAACCGGGGATCGAGGCGGCCACCGCCCGGCCGAGGTCGTCCTGGACGTCGGTGATCACCACGCGGGCGCCTTCGCTCGCCAGCACGCGCGCGTCTTCGGCACCGAGGCCGGAAGCGCCGCCCGTGATCAGTGCGACGCGCCCTTCCATCCTGCCCATGTATGCTCTCCCACATCGTTTGCGGGCAGGGGCGTACCATGCGCGGCACCGATTGCCGCCTGACAAAACAGGCAGGTTAGCCGGTTATTCGCCGGTACTGCATTCGGTCATGGCTTCGCGGGCGAGGCGGGCGAGGCGCGGAAATGCCTCGGCGCGCTCCATGGCTTGCGCGTTGGCGGCGTTGCCGCGCAAGACCCGTCCCTTGATGCCGTGGAAGATGGCCGCGAGCCGGAACAGGTTGAACGCGAGGTAGAACGGATAGTTGGCGATCCCGCTGCGCCCGGTGCGTTCGCAATAGGCAGCGACATAGTCGGCTTCCGACGGAATGTTGAGCGCTGCCAGGTCTGCCCCGGCCAGCCCCGCGACGATGTCGGGCGGCATCCGGTACATCATGGCGTGGTAGGCGAAATCGGCGAGCGGATGGCCGAGCGTCGACAACTCCCAGTCGAGGACCGCGAGGATGCGTGGCTCGGTCGGATGGAAGATCATGTTGTCGCAGCGGAAGTCGCCGTGGACGACGCTGGTCTCGTCGCCCGGGGGGATTGCGCCGGGTAGCCATTCCACCAGCGCATCCATGTCGGGATCGCGACCGGCGAGCTCGTCGGCGAGATATTGCTTCGACCAGCGGCCGATCTGACGGGCGAAGTAGTTGCCCGGCTTGCCATAGTCGCCCAGCCCGATCGCGTCCGGGTCGAACGAATGGAGCTGGGCCATTGCCGCGTTCATCGCGTCGAAATAGCGCGGTCGGTCCACGCGCGGGACATCCGCGAAAGTCGCGTCCCAGAACACGCGGCCCTCGACCATGTCCATGACATAGAAGGCGGTGCCGATCACGCCCGGTTCCTCGCACAGTCCATGGACATGCGCGACCGGGAAGCCGACCTTGCCGAGCGCCGTCAGCACCCGCGCCTCGCGTTCGACCGCGTGCGCGCCGGGCAGCAGGTCGCCGGGCGGCTTGCGCCGCAGCACGAACTTGCGGCCGGGCGTCACCAGCTTGTAGGTCGGGTTCGATTGTCCACCCCGGAACTGTTCGACGTGGAGCGGGCCGGCGAATCCTTCGACATGTTCCCCCAGCCACTGCGCCAGGGCAGTCTCGTCGAACGCATAGCCGGCGCGTACCGGCGTGGTTCCCGAATTGGCTTCCGCGATGCTGCTCATTGGCCTTGCGCGGCCTTCCATTCACGCTTGATCTTCTTGGCCAGGCTCCACTTGTGGACTTCGGTCGGGCCGTCGTAGATGCGGAAGGCGCGGATCTCGCGGAACACCATCTCGACGATCGTCTTGTCGGTGACGCCGGTGCCGCCCATGACCTGCACGCAGTTGTCGGCGATGGTCATCAGGTTTTCGGAGACCGAGGCCTTGGCCATGCTGCTCTCGACCGTGCCGAGGCTGCCGGTGTCGAGCACCGAGGCGCACCAGTCGATCATCAACTCGCATTGCTTGATCAGGATCCTGTTGTCGGCCAGCTTGAAGCCGACGCCCTCGTGCTCGATCAGCGGCTTGCCGAAAGCCTCGCGCCGGCAGGCATAGTCGGTGGCGATCTCGTGCGCGCGCATGCAGGCGCCGAGCCAGCGCATGCAGTGCGAAAGGCGGGCGGGGGAGAGGCGCACCTGCGCGTACTTGAAGCCTTCGCCGGGAACCCCAAGCATCTGGTCGGCCGGGATGCGCAGGTTCTCGATGCTGAGCGTGGCATGGCCGCCGGGCATGGAGCTGTCGATGGTGTTGGGAATGTGTTCAAGGCGGATCGCCGGGTTGGGCAGGTCGACCAGGAACATGCAGGCGCCTTCGTCCGCCCTGGCCATGACGATGCCGACCTCGGCCCCTTCATAGCCGGTGATGAAGCACTTGCGCCCGTTGACCACCCAGTGGTTGCCGTCAGGCTTGCAGGTGGTCTTCATCATCGACGGATCGGCGCCGGCGCCGCCGTCTTCCCACGGTTCGGTCATCAGGAACGCGGAGCGGGCGCGCCCTTCGTGCAGCTTCGTCAGGAACCGCTGCTGGAGCTCGGGCGAGCCGACGTGGCCGATCAGGTACATGTTGCCCTCGTCGGGCGCGTTGGTGTTGCACGCCAGCGGGCCAAGCGGCGACAGGCCGGAGCGGATCAGGATCGCGGCGGTCTCGCGCTGGCTGCGATGCGCGCCGTCAGGCCGGATGTGCGGCGTCAGCACGCCTGCTGCGCGCGCCTTGTCGCGCATCTCGAACACCATGTCGTCGAGCGGGGCGCCATGATGATCGCGGCGCGGGTCCTTCTCGTACGGGATCACCACCTCGCGTACGAAGGCTTCGACCTTGTCGGCGAGCGCGAGGGCTTCGGGGGCGATGTTGCTCAGGCCAGTGATCATAGCGATTGTCCGTCGTCGAGAGTGAGAATGGCGCCGGTGGCGGCAAAGGATTCGTCCGAGCAGAACCAGAGCACCGGCGCATCGAGCGATTCGATCGGTTGCAGGCGGCGGCGGTGAAAACCGGCGATTTGCGCTTCGCCGCCCGGGCTGGAGAACCAGTCTCCCGCCATTTCGGTCCGGATGAAGCCGGGTTGGATGACGTTGACGCAAATCCCCTGCCGCGCCCATTCGCAGGCGAGGCGCCGGCCGAGCGTGGCGACGGCGGCCTTGCTGGCGCAATAGGCGGCTTCGCCGTCAATGGCCATTTCAGCCCCGGCCGAGCCGATCAAAAGTATACGCCCGCGTCCGGTTTCGCGGCTGCCGGAGGCGATCATGCGTCGCGCACCCTCGCGCGCGGTCAGGTAGACGCCGGTGACGTTGGTGTCGATCAGGCCGCGCAGCGCCGACTCCTCCAGGTCCGTGGCGCGGCAGGGCGACGAGACCCCGGCATTGGCGATCACGGTATCGATCGGGCCGAATGCGCGCTCCGCCATGTCGAAGGCGGTTGTGGTCGAAGCCTCGCTGGTCACGTCCAGTTCCACTGCCAGCGCCCGGGAGCCGATCGCGGCCGCGAGCGTCTCGATCCGCTCCCGCCTGCGCGCGCCCAGCACGACGCGGGCCCCGGCCTGGGCCAGCAAACGTGCAAAATGCGCGCCGAGGCCGGAGGAGGCGCCGGTGATCAGGCAGGTGCGGTCGTGAAGGTCGAACATGGCCATCGCATGGCGCCGTGGTGGGTCGGCTCAGCCGAGCATGCGCAGCGGATCGCTGCCGTCCCAGTCCTTGCCCGCATCCTTTATCATCTGGAAGATGGCATCCGCACCGGTCATGTTCTGGAGCAGTTCGATGACATGACCCGGACCGCCGCCGGCATCGACGTAGATGACCGCGCCGTCTTCGCCCACGGAACCTTCGACCAGGATTTCGGCACCGGCGGCGGTGGCGGCGGCGCGCGCGTCGGCGATCGAATCGACGAAGATGCAGATGTGGTGGAGGCGGTCGGTGACCGCGTATTCCCCGGTGTAGATGCCGGGTTCGTCGTTCTCAGCTCGGATCAGCTCGATCTGGACGTCGCCCCAGTAGGCGATGGCGATCGAGAACACCGCGCCGGTGGGCTGGCCCTTGTACTTGCAGTTGCCGAGCGCGACGTTCTGCAGGACGTAGAACGGGCCCACGCCCATCGTCTCGGTCCAGTACCGCACCGCCGCGTCGAAATCGCTGGGCAGGTAGGCGAGTTGGCCGACGGGACCGAGCGCGGTCAGGGCATTGGGCTTGGTCATTGGAACAGGCCTTCCGGGGCCTCGATCAGGCCCTTGAGGGTTTGCAGGAACGCGGCGCCGCCGGCGCCGTCGATGGCGCGATGGTCGACCGAGAGGGTCAGCGCGATGCGGCTTTCGAAGGCGATGTCGCCCTGGTCGGTCTCGACCGGTTGGCGCGTGACCGCGCCGACCGCGAGGATCGCCGCCTGCGGCGGATTGATGATCGCGTCGAACTGCTCGACCCCCATCATCCCGAGGTTCGAGACCGAGAAGGTGCCGCCGTCCATGTCCTCCATCGCCAGCCGGCCTGCCATCGCCTTGTCGATCAGGCGGCGGCTTTCGGCGGCGAGCTGGTCGATACGGAGGCGGTTAGCCTGCCTTAGCACCGGGGTAACGAGGCCTTTGGGGCTGGCGACCGCGATCGCGACGTCGGCGTGGGGAAAGCGGTGCAGCGCCTCGCCGTGGACCTGGACGTTGACGTCTGGGTGGCGCACCAGCGCCAGCGCGACGGCCTTGACCAGGTAGTCGTTGATCGAGGCCTTGCAGCCCAGCACCAGGTTCGCGGTCTTGCGCAGCGCCATCAGTTCGTCGGCACGGGCCGAGACGCGCAGGTAGAAGTGCGGGATCTGCTGCTTGGCCTCGGTCAGGCGGCGGGCGACGACCTTGCGGATGCGGTCGAAGGCGACGACCTCGGGGGTGTTGGACACCGCCACGAAAGCTGCGGGCGCGGCCGTGGTCGGCGTGGAAGGCGGGACCAGCGCCAGCACGTCTTGCTTGGAGATGCGGCCGCGCGGGCCGGTGCCGGCAATTCCCGCAAGGTCGATGCCGTGGAGCGCGGCGATGCGGCGGGCGAGCGGGGACGCGAACGCGCGGGTGTTGTCCTCGACCAGTTGCGCCGCGCCCTTGAGCATCGGGGACGCCGCCGGGCGCAGCGCCTGGTGGACGTCCTGGTAGGTGATGCGGCCACCGCGGCCCGAGCCTTCGATGCCGGCCAGGTCGAGCCCTTCGAGCTCGGCCAGCTTCAGCGCCTCCGGGCTGATCGGGCGGTTGGTCTCGATCCTTTTCGGAGCGGCTGCGACAGCGGCTGCTGCCGGTGCGGGTGCCGGCGCCCCCGCCTTGGCCGCCACCGCGGTATCGGCGGGACGAAACGCCGCAACGAAAGCGTCGACCTCGGCGTCGGTGGCGGCGGCATCGGCGAACACCGCCAGCAGCGTGCCGACGACGTGCGCTTCGGGTCCGGCGTCGACCAGCACGCGGCGCACCACGGCGTCGTACTCGGCCTCGACCTCGTTGGTGATCTTGGCGGTCTCGATCAGGCACAGCGTTTGTCCGCGGGTGAACGCGTCGCCTTCCTTGACCATCCATTCGGCGAGGGTGCCCTCGGTCATCTCGATGCCCCACTTGGGCATGCAGAAGGGGCGGATATCGGCCATCAATGCCTCCTTCAGCGCCAGGCCAGCACCTTGCGCACCGCCGCCTCGATCTTGTCGACCGAGGGAAGGTACGCACTCTCCAGTTCGCGGGCGAACGGGATCGGCGTGTGCGGCGGGGTAACGGCCTGGGGCGGGGCCTTGAGACTGGCGAAGGCCTTGCCGGCGACCAGCGCGCAAATATCGGCGGCAAGGCCGCAGCGCGGCGGCGCCTCGTCGACGACGACCAGGCGGCCGGTGACCTCGACCGAATCGAGGATCGTCTCCTCGTCGAGCGGGCTGGTGGTGCGCAAGTCGACGACGTCGCAGCCGATGCCTTCGGCGGCGAGCTTGTCGGCTACGACCTCGCAGAAGCCGAGCAGCAGGCCCGACGACACGATGGTCACGTCCTGCCCGGCGCGGCTGAGGCGGGCATGGCCGAAGGGAATGGTGAAGCCGGGATCGTCGGGGACCTCGCCCGAAACGCCGTAGAGCGCCTTGTGTTCGAGGAATATCACCGGATCATCGTCGCGGATCGCGGTGCGCAGCAGGCCTTTCACGTCGGCCGGCGTGCTCGGCATCACCACCTTGAGGCCCGGCATGCCGGTGAGGATCTGGTGCACCGACTGGCTGTGCTGGGCGGCGGCGTTGTAACCGGCGCCATAGGCCATGCGGATCACCGCCGGGCACCGCGTCTTGCCGCCGAACATATAGCGGAACTTGCCGATCTGGTTCCAGATCTGGTCGAGGCTGACGCCGATGAAGTCGGCGAACATCAGTTCGGCAATCGGGCGCTTGCCGGCGAGCGCGAGGCCGGCGGCGGCGCCGATGATGGCGCTTTCCGAGATTGGCGTGTCGATCACCCGGTCCTTGCCGAACTTGCCGAACAGCCCGGTCGAAGTCGACCAGATACCGCCGATCGCTTCCGGCCCGCCCGGCGTGCCCATGCCGCCGACAACGTCCTCACCCAGCACAACCACGCTCGGGTCGTTTTCCATTTCCTCGGCGATCGTCGACAGGACGGCATCGCGGTACATCATTTTCGACATGGTCGCGGTCCCCCGGTCAGTAGGCAATGTAGACGTCGGCCAGGACGTCCTCGGCGGTCGGACGTTCGGCGGCGCGCGCCGCCTCGACCGCGGCCTCGATCTGGCCGAGCACCTCGGCGTCGACCGCGTCGAGCTCCGCATCGCCGAGCAGCCCGGCGCCGGTGACCGAGGCGCGGAACTTCTTCAGGCAGTCGCGCGTCTCGCGGATGCGGTCGAGCTCGCCCTCGCCGCGGTAGCGCTGCGGGTCCCCCTCGAAGTGACCGAAGAATCGCTCGGTGTCGAACTCGACCGCGGCCGGGCCGTTGCCGGCACGGACATGAGCGAGCACCTCGCGCATGGTTTCGTGCACGGCGAAGAAGTCGGTGCCGTCGGCACGCCAGACCTTCATGCCGAACGCCTCGGCGCGGCTGGCGATGTCCTGCGCGGTGCCGACCGCGTAGTCGACGCCGGTGTGCTCGGAATAGTGGTTGTTCTCGAAGACGAACACGCACGGGGCCTGCGTGACGACCGCCAGGTTCATCGCCTCGAAGGTGGTGCCCTGGTTGCAGGCGCCGTCGCCCGAGAAGGTGATCGCCACCTTGCCCTGTCCGTCGATCTTGGCCGACAGCGCCGCGCCCACCGCGATCGGCGCGCCGGCACCGACGATGCCGTTGGCGCCCAGCATGCCCTGATCGATGTCGGCGATGTGCATCGAGCCGCCCTTGCCCTTGCAGAGGCCTTCGCGGCTGCCCCAGATCTCCTTCATCATGCCGTTGACGTCGCAGCCCTTGGCGAGGCAGTGGCCATGGCCGCGGTGCGTCGAGATGATCTTGTCGGCATTGTCGAGATGCTCGCACACGCCCACCGCGACCGCTTCCTGGCCGCTGTAGAGGTGGGTGAAGCCCGCGATCTCGCCGGTCATGATCTCGACGTGAAGGCGTTCCTCGAACTCGCGGATCACCTTCATCTGCCGATAGGCGCGCAGCAGCGCCTCCCTGCTCAGTTGCATGCCTCTTTCCCCGTTTCGTTCACAGGCCCAGCACGGAACGTGCGATGATGTTCGACTGGACTTCGTTGGTGCCGCCGAAGATGGTCCAGGCGCGGCTGTTGAGATAGCGAGGCGCGGCCAGTTGCGCCTCGCGCGAGTGGACCGGCACCGGCGCATCGTCGCCATAGAGCGGTCGCGCGGTTGCGAGCTGCAGCCCGGCGGCGCCGTAGAGGTCGACCGCGAGCAGGTCGATGTCCTGCCGGAGGTTGCTGGCGAGCAGCTTGGTCAGCGAGGTCTGCGGCCCCGGCGGGCGGCCCTTGGCGATCTCGGAGATGATCTTGAGCTCGATCATCTCCAGCGCCTGCGCTGACAGCCGCGCGCGGGCGAGCTTGCGCCGCCATTCCGGGTCGTCGGCGAGGGAGCCACCGCGCCCGTCGCTCTCGGCCTGTGCGGCCGCTTCCAGCCGGTCCAGGTCGTAGCACAGCTTCGGCGCGTGGCAGGAGCCGCCACGCTCGTTCTCGAGCAGGAACTTGGCGATGGACCAGCCCTGGCCCTCATCGCCGACCCGGTCCTCGACCGGCACGACGACGTCTTCCAGGAAGACCTGGTTGACCTCGTGGTCGCCCGCCATGCTGAGGATCGGTCGCACCGAGATGCCCGGCTGGTCGAGGTCCACCAGCAGGAAGCTGATCCCCGCCTGCTTGCGCGCCTCGGTATCGGTGCGCACCAGGCAGAACATTCGGTTGGCATGGTGCGCGTGGGTCGTCCAGATCTTGGAGCCGTTGAGCACGTAGCGGTTCCCATCGCGCACCGCGCGGGTCTGGAGCGAGGCGAGGTCGGAGCCCGAGCCGGGCTCGGAAAAGCCCTGGCACCAGTAATCCTCGCCCGAGAGGATGCGCGGCAGGTAGTGCGCCTTCTGCTCGGGCGTGCCGAACGTCCAGATCACCGGCGCCACCAGCTTGAGGCCCAGCACGGTCAGGTTGGGGGCGCCCGCCAGCGCGCATTCCTTCTCGAAGATGTAGCGCCACAGCGGCGGCCAGCCGGTGCCGCCATGCTCCCGGGGCCACTGGTAGCCGAGCCAGCCCCGGGCGTTGAGCACCGCGTTCCATGCCTGCCCGATCTCGGGCTCGACGAACACGGTCGGCGAAGCGGCAGCGCCGTCGCGCACCGCAGCCGGCAGGTGGGCGGCCAGGAAGCTCCGCACCTCGTCGCGGAAGGCCGCATCCTCGGGAGAGTAATCGATATCCATCAGCGCTCCAGGATGGTTACGGCGGAAACGCCCGGTGCGCCATAGACATGACTGTAGGCGGTCTTCGGGGCGCCCGGAACTTGCCGGCCGGCGCCGTCGCCCCGCAATTGCACGACGTTTTCGTAGACCTGCCGCAGGCCCGAGGCGCCGATCGGCTCGCCGCAGGCGAGGCAGCCGCCATCGGTGTTGACCGGCAGCGCGCCGCCGATCTCCGTCCGGCCCTCGGCCAGCCATTGCTCCTGCTCGCCATCGGCGCAGAAGCCGTTCTCCGCCATGTGCATGATCTCGGCGCCGGCCTCGGTGTCCTGCAGCTGGGCGACGGCGATGTCGGCCGGACCGATCCCGGCCAGGGTGAAGGCATCGCGGCTGGCGATCCGCGTCGCGGTGGCGGTGCCGCCGCCGATGTCGATGCACGGGGCGAAGACCTCGAACGAGCCGGGCGGGCGGGTCCGCATCGTCGCGGCCTTGAGCCGGACCAGCGGCTTGCCCAGTTCGCGGGCGCGCTTCTCGCTCGCCAGGACCAGCGCCACGCCGCCTTCGGCCGGGGAGCAGAACATGTACTTGCTGTACGGATCGGACACCATCGCGCCGTCGAGGATCTCGTCGAGCGCGACCGGCTGGCGCCGCCAGGCGTGGGGGGCGTGGACGGCGTTGCGGAACGCCTTCTCCGCCACCCGGCCCAGCGTCGTCCGGCTGATGCCGTGGAGGTGCATGTAGCGGGTGATCTTGTTGGCGAAGAACTGGGTGGTGATCATGTAGCCGGCATCGCCGTACCAGTCGGGCAGGTTGTACTCCGCCGGCAGCGCGTTGAACGCGCCGCGCGGGTGCTTGTCGAAACCGACCGCGATGCCGAGGTCGAATTCCCCCGACTTGATCGCCATCTGCGCCGAGAACAGCGCCGAACCGCCGGCGGCGCAGCCGTTCCTGACGTTGATGAACTGCACGCCGGTGAGACCCAGGTGCTCCACCATCGTGTCCGGGTTGCCCGCCGCGTCCGACGCGCCGTAGGCGAACTGGACCTGCGGCCATTCCACCCCGGCGTCGGCGAGCGCCGCGCGCACCGCGTGGACGCCCTGTTCGACGCCCGAGACGCCGTCGGTGCGGCCGAAGCGGTGAATGCCGATGCCGACGATGCAGACGTCGCTCATGCGCGGGCTCCGGCCGGCTGGAACGCGTGGATCATCACCGGCTCGGCTGCGGCCGGGTCGAGCGGGATGAACGTCAGTTCGAGCGGCATGCCGATGTGGACGTCTGCGAAGGCGACATTGGCGAGCCGCGCCTCGACGATGGTCTCGCCGGCAAGCTCGACATAGCCGACCGGCCAGGGCGCGAACGCCTCCGGCCCGGCGTAGGGCGGCGACTTCGGGCGATAGCGCTGGATCGTCCAGGACCACAGCGTACCGTCGCGGCGGAGCGGGTGCGGCTCGTAGTCGTTTCCCGGCGGGCAGGGGAACACGATGCGCCCGCTGTCGCGATGGCGGCCGCCCACCAGCCGCGGCTGCGGCTCGTCGGTGAACAGCCCGGGGGCGATGGCGCGCATTGCTATCCTCTGCCTTTGACTTCGATTCTGCGGATTTCCGCCTTTAAGACCCGTTTGCGCCGCATTTTGACTCATCAAAACGCTAGGCCGTCATTTGTGACAGGCGTGCCAAGCTCGGATCACGAGAGGAACCGGGATGAGCGGGAGCTGGGATTACATCGTCGTCGGCGCGGGTTCCGCCGGCTGCGTGGTCGCCGAGCGGCTGAGCGCGGACGGCAGGTCGCGCGTGCTGGTGCTCGAAGCCGGGGGCGAGAACGACAGCTTCTGGGTATCGCTGCCCAAGGGCGTGGCGAAGCTGGTCACAAATCCGGCGCATGTCTGGGCCTACCCGGTCAGCGTCCCGCGCGAGCCGGGCGGACCGCTCAACGAAGTGTGGATCCGGGGCAAGGGCCTGGGCGGCTCCTCCGCCATCAACGGCATGATCTGGAGCCGGGGCGAACCGGCCGACTATGATGCCTGGGAAAGCATGGGCGCCACCGGCTGGAACGGCGCGAGCATGACCGCAGCGTTCCGCGCGCTCGAGGACCATGCTGCCGGTGCCTCGCCCCTGCGCGGCAGCGGCGGGCGCGTCCACGTCGACCCGGCGATCTACAGCTACCCGCTCGCCGAGCGGATGATCGAGAGCGGCGAGGCGCTGGGCATGGCGCGGGTCGATGACCTCAACGGCGCCACCGGGCCGCGCATCGGCCTCTACAGCCACAATATCCGCAAGGGTCGGCGCCAGAGCGCCGCGGTCACCTTCCTCTCGCCGGCGCGAAAGCGGCGCAACGTCGAGGTGGTGACCGGAGCGCTCGCCGAACGCATCGTGTTCGACGGCACCCGCGCGATCGGGGTCGAGGCCCGCGTCAACGGCGTGCCGCGCACGTTCGCCTGCCGGGGCGAGGTCGTCGTCAGCAGCGGGGCGATGGAAAGCCCGCTGCTGCTCCAGCGCTCCGGCATCGGCGATGGCGAGCGGCTGCGCGACGCCGGGATCGGCGTGGTCGCGCATTCACCCGACGTCGGCGAACGCATGATCGAGCACCTGTCGATCTCGATGCCCTATCGGCTCACCCACGGGCGCGGCACCAACCGCAGCTTCTTCGGGCTGGGGGCGGCGCTGGCGATGGCGCGCTGGGCGCTGCGCCGCGACGGCATCATGGCGACCGGCCCGTTCGAGGTCGGCGCGTCCTGCAATGTCGCCCACCCCGACGGGCGCACCGACGCGCAGATTTACCTGGGTGGCTATACCTTCGAGGTGGCGGACGACGGCAACCCGGTCCCGCTGGACAAGATCGATCCGCGTCCGGGGGTCACCATTTACGGCCAGCTCCTGCGCCTGACCAGCGAGGCGTCGCTGCGCGTCACCGGGCCGGCAAGCGGCGATGCGCCGCAGATCCTGCCCAACTGGCTCTCCACCGAGCACGACCGGCGTTCCGCGATCGCGCTGGTGCGCAAGCTGCGCGCGTTCATGGCGGCGCCGCCGCTCGGCCGGATGGTGGGAGAGGAACTGGTCCCCGGACCCGGCGTCGCCAGCGATGACGAAGTCCTTGCCGCGTTCCGCCGCCTGTCGAGCTGCGGCCTCCACGCCATCCGCTCGTGCCGGATGGGCGGCGACGACACGGCCGTGGTCGACGCGCGGTTGCGGGTGAGGGGGGTGCAGGGGGTGCGCGTGGTCGACTGTTCGGTGATCCCGGGCCACGTCACCGGCAACACCAACGCCCCGGCCATGGCGATCGGCTGGCGCGCGGGCGAGCTGATCCTGGCCGATCGGGCTTAGAGCATCGCGCAAAAAAGTGGGAACCGGTACTTCTGCAAAAAGCGAAGCGACTAGGGTGTGTGGGGATTTGGCTGACGCCGGGCTGCGAATGGCCGCTCCTCGCGCTTCCGGTGCTCACGGCCAGAAAGGCCGCTGCGCTCCGGGTCGCTCGAATCAGCCATTCTCGCTCCGGCCTGAGCCAAATCCCCACACACCCTAGTGGCCCAGGGAAATGTAGCCGAGCTGGGCGGCCTTGAACACGGTCTGGCTGCGGTTGACCGCGTTCAGCTTCATTGATGCGTTGTGGATGTGGAAGCGTACCGTCGCCCGGCTGCGCGACATGATCATGCTGATTTCCAGGTCGGTCTTGCCGATCGCCGCCCAGCGCAGGCACTCGACCTCGCGCTTGGACAGGCGCGATTCGGGCGGAAGCGCCTGCATCGAGCCCATGACGTGGACATAAGTGGCGATGAAGGTGCGGGCATAGACGCCCAGCGCGTCGCCCCAGGCGAGGAATTCGGTCTCCAGCTCGGTGTGCGCGGGGTCGAGCGGGTTGAAGCTGACCGCGCCGATCTGGCCGAACGGCAGGTGCACCGGCACGACGATGGCGGCGCGGGTCATCGCCCGGCTCTCGAAATTGGCGAGGTTGATCGAGGCGAGATAGGAATTGGGCTGGCGCAAGTGGAAGCCGCGGGCGTTGACCCAGAACGGCTGGCTCTCGAACCTGCAGGCGGTGGTCAGGGGCGAATCGAGCGCGATCCGAGAATTGCGCCACCACACCCGGTCGTCCTCCGACCAGCCGAAGACATCGCGGGCCAGCACGTTGCCCTCCACGTCCACCGGCGTGCGCTTGTCGGCGATGTCGTGCGCGGGCGCGGCGCGGAACCCTGCCGACAGCGCGATCTCGTGCAACGCCTCCGCCGCGCGCCGGATGCCCTCCGGTGCGTTGATCCTGACGGCGTCGATTCGTTCCTGAGACAGCAGCGGCCCACTCCCGACCTATTTTCTGGACCCAAGTCTATAGCGCCCGGCCCCGCCGCACAATCGCTGAGCGACCTGACACTTTGCCCAGCATGGTCGCGGAGCGGATGCTGCTAGATTTGGCATCCAAAGAGGGGAAACTCGTTGAATTTCGATCTCAGCGAAGACGAGGAAATGCTCAAGGCCCTGGCCGAGCGCTTCGTCGTCGACCACTACGACATGGATCGCCGCCGCGGCTTCCTGGCCGGAGGCAACGGCTTTTCCGCCGACAACTGGGCGCTGCTCGGCGAGCTTGGCCTGCTGGCGGCCCCCTTCGACGAGGATTGCGGCGGGCTGGGGCTCGATGCCACCGCCATCGCCACGGTGTTCGAGGTGCTCGGCCGCGGGTTGGTGGTCGAACCGTTGATCGAGAACGTGCTGCTGGCCGGCCGCCTGTTCGCCGGCGTGGCGCCCGCGGCGCTGCGCGATGCCTGGCTGCCCGGCCTGCTCGACGGCTCGCGCCGGCTGGCGCTGGCCGACATCGAACCGCGCGGCCGCCCCGGGCGGCGCTGGGTCGAATGCCGGGCCGAAGGCGGCCGCCTGACGGGCGAGAAGGCCTGCGTACCGGGCGGGGCCGGGGTCGATGGCTACATCGTCACCGCGCGCGATGGCGGCGCTCCCGCCGACAGCGCCGGGCTGAGCCTCTATCTCGTCGCCGCCGATGCCGTCGGCCTTGGCGTGCGGCCCTGGCGGATGGCGGACGGATCGATGGCGGTCAGCCTGGTGCTCGACGGCGTCAGCGCCGAACCGCTGGACGGCGGCGCGGACGCGATCGCCGAAGCGCAGGCGCTCGCCTCGCTGGCCCGCAGCGCCGAAGCGCTGGGCGTGATGGAACGCATGTTCGCAGACACCTGCGACTACCTGCGCACCCGCGAGCAGTTCGGCGCGCGGCTGGCCAGCTTCCAGGCGATCCAGCACCGCATGGTCGCGCAATACGCGGCGATCGAGCAGGCACGCGCGCTGCTCAACCTCGCGCAGGTATCGTGGGGCCAGGCGGGCTTCGCCAGCGCGGTCGACGGCGCCCGCGCCTTCATCGCGCCGGCATCGATCACGCTCGGCCACGAGATGATCCAGTTCCACGGCGGCATGGGCGTGTCCGACGAACTGGCGATCGGCCACGCGCACAAGCGCCTGCTGGTGCTGTCGCGCTGGCCGGACGAGCCCGAGGCGGCGCTGGACCGGTTCGCCGGAGTGGCGTGACCGGGACCGGCGGAAACGGAGCCGCATATGAACCGCGTCCCGCCTTTTCAGGGCGCGGAGCCGCTCAGGACTCGCGCTGCTTGATCCAGGCGATGCCGCGGCGCAGCAGGTCGTAGAACACCGGCAGGTCCCAGGCGCAGCGATCGACCGTCGGCCACCAGTCGAGCAGCGGCTGCAGGTCGTAGTGACCCCGGCAGTGACCCAGCGTGTTGTAAAGCACCGCGCCGTTTCCATGTCGCTTGATATACATGACCGGATGGACGCCCGGGGCGTCGGCCGCCTCGACGAAGCCGGTGCCCTCCTCGTGGCATTCGGTCTCCAGCAGGACGTGAAGCTCGCCGTGGCGTTCCATGTGATAGAGCTCGTCGGTGGTCGCGAACGGCTCGATCCCGGCGACGAGCGGGTGCGACGGGTCCGCCACCGTCACCGTGTAGGGCGCGATCGGCGGGTGCGAGAGGAACTGGGTTCCGAGCAGGTCCATCATCAACGGGGCCCAGCGCGGCGCGTCCCAGACACCGCTGTCGAGCAGCCGCAACACCGAGTTGGTGCCGTGCAGCGCGTACCAGCGGCCGCCCTTCAGCAACCAGTCGCGCAGCACTTCCTGTGCCTTGAGCGACGGGGTGACGTCGCAGGTGTAGGTGATGAGAATGTCCGCCGCGGCCAGCGCCTCGGTGTTCTCGTAGTCCTCGAACACGCGGGTGCGCACCGCCGGGTCCTCGGCGAGCAGCTTGAGCAGTTCAAGCCGGGCGAAGTCCATGTCATGCCAGACGCCGCCGCAGACCAGCACGCAGTTCACGCGCGGCGGGTGGGGTTGTTCCTCGCTCACGTCGCGGATCCCAGTTCGCCCGAAATGTACTTGTCCAGCGTGCGGTGGAACTGGCGCAGGCGGATTTCCTGGTAATTGGCGAGCTGGACCTTGCCGTTCTTCGAGGCATGCAGGCCTTCCTGGACGAACGGCAGGTTGTCCATGTCCTGTTCGAACACGGCACCGAGTCCGCCGAGCTCCGCGGCCTCGGTCCACTTCTGGTCGAGCGTCAGGAAGTTGCGCGGGACGCCGCGCGGGATCTTCTCGCCCTTCTTCACCCGGGCCAGCACGCGCACTTCCATGACGCAGGTGTCCGCGGTCTTGCCGGGCAGCCAGCGATAGACGATGTTCGGCATGAACCCGCCCCACGGCGCGAAGTTCGGGAACACGTTGTAGACCAGCGCGTCGAGCAGTTCTGAATCGGTGGCGTGGTCGTGGTCGTAGCCCGATTGCTCGGCATAGGCCTTGCGCAGCGCCGCGCCGAGCGCTTCGCGCGCGGTCTGCCCTTCGGGCACCGAGACGGCGTAGGGGTCCCCCGCCGCGTCGTAGTTGTCCGAGCTACGGCCGTTGTACTTGATGAACTCGTCGACGATCCACTGCTGGCTCTTGCCGGCGGGATCGAGGTGCGGGCTGAGCACGCCGAACGGCACGAGGTTGGCGTTCACGTTGTCACCCCAGAACCAGTAGGCGCTGTTGCAGTCACCGGTGAAGGGCAGCAGTTGCGGGTGGGTGACAATGGTGTGCCAGGCTTCCATGAATGCCTCGGCCGTGACCTTCCAGTTGGCGGCCACTTCCTTGGCGACCCAGATCACCGTCGTGCATTCCTCGTGCCGCCAGCGGTTGAAATGCTCGGGCAGGGGGGCAAGGAATTCCTCGAGGCCGGGGCCGCCGGGCTCTTCGCGCAGGAACACGTAGCCGCCCCAGCGGCCGACCTCGGCCTCGGGCAGCGCCAGGCCTTCGGCGGAAAGGTGGGCGAAGTCCCAGCGGCACGGCATCGTGTCGAAGCTGCCGTCCTTGTGCCACGAGAAGCCGTGGAACGGACAGGTGAAGGCGTCCGCCGCGCCGTCGTGCGAGCGCAGCTTGCGGCCGCGGTGCAGGCAGACGTTGTGCAGCGCCTTGATCGAGCCGTCGTCCTGCCGGACGATCAGGTAGGAGCGGCCGGCGTTCTCGTAGACGACATAGTCGCCGGGCTCGGGCAGGTCCTCCTCGCGCGCGGCGAACTGCCAGACATAAGGCCACATCCGCTCGCGCTCGGCCTGGGCGAAAGCCTCGCTGGTGTAGCGGCTGGCATCGACCGGTTCGGAGCCTAGGTACTGGTAGCTTTCCTCGGTCAGGCAGGCGGGCGCGGGCCGCGAGTCCTGCGCCATGAGGTCCTGCCAGCTGGTGCCGGGGCAGCGCGCCCCGCCCAATGCCGGGTCCATGTCAGCCATTGCCGCGAATCCTTCATCCCCAGTGAGTCTTGTCTGTGCCGGTTCTGGCCCCGGCAGGCATCGTCGTCACCTTGCCGAAAGCATAGGTTGCAGGCGCGCAAATATCGGCCAAACCGCAATCGGAAGCAATTTCGGGAGAGTGCCGTGCAAGGACGGCTGGCAGGGAAGGTCGCGCTGGTCACCGGCGGGACATCGGGGATCGGCGCCGGCGCGGTGGCGCGGCTGGCGGCGGAAGGCGCGCGGGTGGTGTTTACCGGCTCGAACGCGGCGGCGGCCGAGGGCATCGTCGCGCAGACGGGCGCAGAATTCATCGCGCACCGGGTGCAGGACGCGGCGGCATGGCCCGGGCTGGTCGACGGCATCGTCGAGCGGCACGGGCGGCTCGACATCGCCTTCGCCAATGCCGGAACCGAGCATGGTGACGGCTCGGTCGAGGATATCGCCATCGACGGCTGGGACAACGTCATCGCGGTCAACCAGACCGGGGCCATGCTCACCGTGCAGCACGCGATCCGGGCGATGCGGCGCAACCCGGGCGCGACCGGCTCGATCATCGTCAATTCCTCGATGAACGCGCACCGGGCGATGGGCAACTTCGTCGCCTACTCGGTGTCGAAGGCCGCGGTGGTGGCGCTGGCCAAGTCGGCGGCGGTCCACTGCGGCAACCAGGGCTATGCGATCCGCGTCAACGCGATCCTGCCCGGCGTGGTCGAGACCGCGATGATCCGCAACCTGATCGACACCTCGGGCGATCCGGCGGCGGCCCGCGCCGCCTACAACGGCATGTCGCCGCTCAGGCGCATGGCCACGGTCGAGGAAGTCGCCGGGCTGGTTGCCTGGCTGGCTTCGGACGAGGCGGCGTTCGTGTCGGGCAGCGAATACGTGATCGACGGGGCAACCACGGCGGGGATGATGGGCGTATGAGCAATCTGGGTTCGCAGCGGCTGCAGGGCCGGGTCGCTTTCGTCTCGGGAGGCTTGCGCGGCATCGGCCTGGCCTGTGTCGAGCGGTTCCTCGCGGAAGGGGCGGAAGTCGTCCTGTCCGATCTCGACGCGCCGGACGGCGCGCTTGCCGCCGGGACGCTGGCGCGGCTGGGACAGGCGGCAAGCTATGTCCAGGCCAACGTGACGAAGGAGACCGACTGGCAGCGCGCGCGCGACCTCGTGGTCGAGCGGCATGGCAAGCTCCACATCCTCGTCAACAATGCCGGCATCGACCTCACCGGCCCGGTCGAGACGCTGACCATGGAAGGCTGGCGGCGGATCATGGACATCAATGTCGATGGCGTGTTTCTCGGCGTGAAGACCTTTACCCCGCTGCTTGCGGCAAGCGGCAGCGCGGTGAAGGGCGGTGCGTCGATCATCAACGTCAGCTCGATCATGGGGCTGGTCGGTTATTCCGAGGTGTCCGCCTACAACGCCAGCAAGGGCGCGGTGCGCCTGTTCACCAAGGGGATCGCCATCGAGTTCGCGCACAAGAAGATGCCGATCCGCGCCAATTCGCTGCACCCCGGCTTCGTCGTCACGCCGCTGCTCAAGGAAGGGTTCCAGCGCTGGGTCGACAAGGGCGTGGCCGACGATCCGCAAGTGCTGGTCGACGCGATGTGCGCGCAGACGCCGATGGGCCGCCTCGCCGATCCGTCCGAGCTTGCCAGTGGCGTGTTCTTCCTCGCCTCCGAGGACAGCGCCTACATGACCGGCGCCGAGCTGGTGATCGATGGCGGCTGGACCGCGCAGTAGTCCGACGCGCGTTCCCGGCGCGCAGGACTGCGGATGGTACTTCCATAGCACACAGGAGTTCGAGCAGTGACCATTGCACTTCCCGATGTCATCGCCGTCGTCACCGGCGCGGGGGGCGGCATCGGCCGCGCGCTCGTCAAGGCGATGAAGGATGCCGGGGCGACGGTGATCGCCACCGACATGGCCCCGGCCGCCGAGATCGACGGCGCCGACCACTATCTCCAGCACGACGTCACCAGCGAGGGCGACTGGCGACGGCTGGAGGCTTTCCTGCGCGAACAATACGGCCGGCTTGACGCGCTGGTGAACAACGCCGGCATCTCGATCGTGACGAGGATCGAGGATACCCCGCTGGCGGAATGGCACCGGGTCAATGCGGTAAACGTCGATTCGGTGGTGATCGGCAGCCAGGTCCTGCTCGACCTGCTCAAGCAAGGCGGCAGGGCGCGCAAGGGCGGCGCCTCGATCATCAACTTCTCCAGCGTCGGCGGCCTGCGCGGATCGGCGTTCAACGCCGCCTACTGCACCAGCAAGGCCGCGGTGAAGATGCTGACCAAGTGCATGGGGGCGGAGTTCGCGGCGCTGGGCTACAACATCCGCGCGAACTCGATCCACCCGGGGGGCGTCCACACCGCCATGATGCATTCGATCATGGAACGCTATGTCGAGCTCGGCGCGGTGTCCGATTTCCAGACCTCGCTTGCCGGGCTCAACCTGCGCCACCCGATCGGCCGGATGGGCCAGCCCGAGGAAATGGGCGGCATCGTCGTCTACCTCGCCTCCGACGCGGCCAGCTTCGCCACCTGCGGCGAGTTCGCCATCGACGGCGGTTTCAGCCAGGTCTGAGGGGGAGGGGACGGCGCCATGACCACCCCGCCCGACCCGCCCACCCCGCCTGGTCAGCGCGTCAGGTAGCCCGCCTCCACTGCCAGCGCGTGGCCGGTGACATAGCTGGACGCGTCCGAGCACAGCCAGGCGCTGGCCTCCGCCACTTCCTCGGGCCGGCCGAACCGGCCGAACAGGCTGAGGGCCGGGGCGAACTCTGCCTCGGTAAAGCCATTGGCGTCGAGCGCGCCGCGCAGCATCGGCGTGTCGATGGCGCCGGGCAGCACCGCGTTCACGCGGATTCCCTGCGGCGCATATTCGAGGCTGCCGGTCTTCGTCAGGCCGATCACGCCGTGCTTGGCGGCGACGTAGGCGGAGTTGGCCGGCTGCGGCCGGAACGAGCTGACCGAGCCGACATTGACGATCGCCCCGCCGCCGCCTTGCGCGAGGAACTGGCGGATCTGATGCTTCATGCACAGCATGACCGAGCGCAGGTCGACATCGATCACCCGGTCCCAGGCCGCCATGTCCGCCTCGGCGATCGGCAGGGTGTCCGGGGTGATCGCGGCGTTGTTGACCGCGCAGTCGAGCCGGCCGAACACCGCGACGGTCTGCGCCACCAGCGTCTCCACCTGGGCCTCGTCCGCGACATCGCACAGCACGACATGCGCGGTGCCGCCAGCCGCACGGACGCTGGCGGCGGTCGCCTCGGCGGCCTTGCCGTCGATGTCGGAGACGACGACGCGGGCGCCATAGCCGGCCATGACCCGCGCGGTGGCGGCACCCATGCCCATTCCGGCGCCGGTGACGATGGCGACCTTGCCATCGAGGCGATTGCGTTCGGTCATGGCCTGGCTCCCTGCTTGATCCACGCGCGCACCAGCGCGATCGTTTCCGGCGCCAGCGGCGGCCCGCCGAACGGCATCCGCGACCCGGTGCCGCCATGGGCGACCTGCGTCCCCTCGAGCTTCATGACGAGATAGGAACGGTCGGGCTTGCCGGGGGCCACGCGCATCACCCCCGGTGCTTCGATCGAGGGCACGTTGACGAGAAAGCCGAGCGCGTACTTGGGCACGAGCGACAGGCGACCGGCCTCGACCCCGACCTGGTGACAAGTGGCGCAAGTCGTCTTCAGCACCGGCGCGATGTCGCGGGCGAAGTCCACGCGGGCGTCCCTGGCCATGGCCGGCGTGGCGGCGAGGGCGGCGAGCAGCAGCGGGAATGTCTTCATGGCCATCATCCCTTCACGACGTTCTTGCCGGCGATGTAGCCGAAGGTGACCGCCGGGCCGATGGTGCCGCCGGCGCCGAGGTAGGCCTGGCCGGTGGGCGCGGCGATGCAGTTGCCGGCGGCGTAGAGACCCGGGATCGGATTGCCGTCGGCCGCAAGAACCTGCGCCTGCGCGTTGACCTGCGGCCCGCCCGAGGTGTCGAGCGTGCCCGGCCCGAGCAGGATGCAGTAGTATGGCCCGTTGTCCGCCAACGGGTGCATCACCGGGTTGGGATAGGGGTTCTCGGGGAACCGGGTGCCCGGCCGCCGGGCGGAGAACAGCTTGTGCCACTCGCGGTCGTATAGGTACTTGCCGCGATTGAAATCGGGATCGACCCCGGCTTTCGCATAGCCGTTGAACTGGGCGATGGTCTGTTTCGCGGTCTCGGCGAAGCTGGAGGCCAGGCGCGCACCGCCGGTCTGGTTGGCGTAGCGGGCCATTTGCGCATCGACGTTCGCGAACAGCTGGTCCCAGCTCGCGCCCTCGATCAGGTGCGGCTGCTCCCCCTTGTTGGCGGGGAACGGGAACGCGCCGCCGAACGCATCCAGCGAACGCTCGTCGAACAGCAGGAGCTGGATGTGGTTGGTGTATTCCTCGCGCGCGGCGTCGTAGTGGAAGTGCGACTGGGTGCGGTCGTTGTAGTCGCGCTTCTCGTTGACGATGCGGCGGCCGTACTTGTTGACGAGGAGCATCGAATCCCCCGGCAGCACGAACGCGCCCCAGCCCACGCCCCGGTTGTCGAGCGCCTCGCCGAGCACGACCTGGCTGCGCCACCCGGTCGAGAGATTGCCCATCCTGGCGCCGATCTCGGCCGCGAGCTGGATGAAATCGCCGGTCGAGCCGGGCAGCGAGCAGGTGCCGTAGACCCAGGGCTGGTGCAGGCGGCACAGTTCGACGTTGTGCGAATAACCGCCGGTGCCGAACACCACGCCCTTGCGCGCGCGCACCCGGATCGGCTTGCCTTCCTGTTCGGCCTCGACGCCGATGACCCGGCCGCCGGCATCGCGCACGATCTTCGTGACGCGGGTTTCGAGCAGGATCGGCACCTTGCGCCGGTCGAGGAAGGCGTGGAGGTGCGTGATCAGGCTGCCGCCGCCCTCGGACGAGCCCGAGCCCACGGCGGGCTCCAGCGTTCGCCCGGTCGGCACCTTGTTCTCCGGCAGGTGATCGGCATAGTCGGGCGCCGGCCGATCGACCTGGAACAGGCGGAACTGCTTGAACTGCACCGCGTCGATCTCGCGCAGGCGATCGACCGCGGCCGAGCCGTTGTCGTAGAATGCCTCCAGCACGCGGTAGCGGTTTTCGTCCAGGCCCAGGGTCGGGCTGGAGGGATCGTACTCGCGCGCAAAGCCGTAGCGGACGGCATAGCGCAGCGCGTCCTCCTTGGGATCGGCAATGCCCTGCTCCCTGAGGACGAAATTGTTGAACACCCACAGCACGCCGCCCGACTTGGCGGTGGTGCCGCCGGCCAGCGGCATCTTTTCCAGCAGCATCGCGCTGGCTCCCTCGGTGGTGGCGATCACCGCGGCGGTGCTGGCGGCGGCCCCGCTGCCGATGCAGAGCACATCGACCTCGTGGTCCCAGTGATCGGCGCTCGCCGCCTGCGCCGACGCGGTCGCCCCGGCGACGGCGACGGCGGCGACGCCGCCGGCGCCGGCAAGCACGCGGCGGCGGCTCAGCCCCTGTGTTTGGTCTGGCATGGCATCTCTCCCGGCCGCATTCCACGGCGGCCTTCGCGGGGGAGATTGCCCGCGTCCGGGAATAATGACGACTGTCACATAAAATAGGTTCAGCCGGCGATGACGATGTCGAGCGCGGCAATTTCATCGGCGATGATCGCCCGCAGCCGTTCGAGCGGCCAATCGCCGAGGTCGAAGCAGGCCTGCAGGCCGACGCCCCCGACCGTGGCCACGAGCCGGCGGGCCAGATGGTCGAGCAGGGCAGGGGCCGGCACGCCGCCATATCGGCGGGCCAGCATGCGGGCATAGAGATCGACGCTGGCGCGCGCGTTCGCGGCTGTCTCGTCCCGGAACGCCGGCTCGCTGTGGGCCAGGCCCCAGAACGCCAGCCAGACCCGCCAGTTGCGCTGTCCCTCGGTGGTGACGGGCAGCACCTGCGCGAGACAGTCGACGAGTTCCTCTCCCGCCGCGAACGCCGCCTCCAGCCGCGCCATCGCCTCGCGGTTGGCGATCCGGTAGACCTCGAACAGCAGGTCGTTCTTGTCGTGGAAATAGTTGGTGACGATCGCGGTCGAGGTGCCTGCCGCTTCGGCCACCTGCCGGAAGGTGACCGCGCCGATGCCGCGATCGGCGACCAGTCCGAACGCGAGGCGCGCCACCATGGCGCGGCGTTCGGCCTTGTCGACGATCAGCGGCACGCGAGCTCCCTTGGTCCGGTCAGCGCCGGCCCTCGATATAGTCGTTGATCACTTCGTGAAAGCGGCGAATCCGCGTTTCCTGCTCGGACAGGTAGGCATCGTCATGGCCGCGGCTGCGCAAACCCTGCTGCTGCGAGACGGCGACGGCGAGGTCCTGCGACAGGAAATCGCCCTGCGCGATCTTCGCCTCGGCCAACCCGAACAGCGCGGTCTCGTGCTCGGCCTCGACCCAGGGGCGCATGCCGTAGAGCGTCGGCACTTCCGCCTGGCCCTCGATCTCGGGCGAGAGATACCAGTAGTCGAAGGTCGACCAGTTGGGATCTTCGGGATCGGGTTCGGTGCGGAACACGTGCAGCCCCTCCGGCGTGCCGGTGATGGTGAAGTTGGGGAAGCAGGTGTGATGGAACTGGTCGGTCAGCTCCTCGTCGCTGAGCTTCTCGAAATGCTTCCACCCCCGCGCCGGGCCGAGCTTGCGCCTCGCCTGCTGCAGCGCGATGCGCCCTTCCTGCGCGCGGCCTTCATAGTCGGCCGGGTCGATGTCCCACTCGCGCAGCACCTCGGCCCACAGCGGCTTCATCTGGTTCTTGTCGAGATAGCGGCTGGACGGTTGCAGCTTCTCGATCATGCGGTTGTGGCCGGTGGGATACATCTCGAAATGGGTGGTCGAGTAGTGATCGTCGATCATCGGCTCGAACTGCGGATGCACCGCGGGCAAGTGGTAGCTCTCGTTGAAGTTGTCGCTGGCGAACTTCCAGTTGGTGTTGACGCGCACCGTCAGCCAGACGACGCGCTTCCAGCTTGCCAGGTCGCGGTTGCGCAGCAGATCGGGGATCGGCGCCAGGTATTCGAGCAGCGGCGTGGCGTTGGGGTCGAACGCGTAGAACACGAAGCCGCCCCAGGTCTCGCAGGGCACTTCCTTCATGCGCAATTTGCCGCACGGGTTGCCCTGGGGGAAATCCTCCGGGTCCTGCACCCAGTCAAGCGCGCCGTCGATCGCCCATTTCCAGCCGTGGTACGGGCAGGTCAGGTGTTCGGCAACGCCGCCTTCCTCGCCCATCACCAGCCGGTTCCCGCGGTGACGGCAGACGTTGTAGAACGCCCGCACGCCCCCGTCCTTCTGGCGGATCATGATCACAGATTCGTGGAGGAAGTTGTGGACGACATAGTCGCCCGGTTCTTCCAGCTGGCTTTCGCGCGCGCCGACGTGCCAGACGCGGGTCCACATCTTCTCCCATTCGAGGCGGGCGAAGTCCCTGGACCAGTAGCGGTCGCCGGTGATGGCGTCTCCGCGGGCGCGGGGGAACTCGGCCGATTCATGGCGGGGAAAGCTCCCCTCGATCGGCGGGACAGTCAGGTATTCAGCCATGGTACTCTCCGGTAGGCCGGGTTTCTCCCCACCGCCCCGACCGGGTTGAACAAGCTCGTTTTTTGTCCCCTCAGCCAGGCGGCATGAGGAAATCCATCCAGTAGCGGCGGAAGCGCCAGCCCTCAGCCGTCCGCACCGCATCGAAGTAGTAGCGTCCGTGAACGGTGATGGCCGAGCCGTCCTTGCCGCGACCCATGCCGGTCACATAAGTCCGGACCGATGCGGTGTCTCCCGAACAGGCGGTGACCGCGAAGTTGCTCAGGTAATGGGCATGGTGTGCGTTGGCGGCGAAGGCGCCGGCGAAGAAGCCGCGAATGCCGTCGTGCCCCTCCACCGTGGCCATGCCGATGCCCGAAAGGTCGAAGCTGGCGTCGGGCGTGAAGCAGGCGACGATGCCGTCGAGGTCATGCATCGAATCGACCGCGTGGGCATAAGCGATGGTCAGGTCCTGCAGGGCGACGCGGTCCTCGATCGGGCAAGTCGTCATGGTCGGGCCTTTCACGAGGGGAAGCCGGGGCGCAGCGGGTCGGTCACCCCGTCCCAGCCCTGCGCCGCCGTGGCGACGCGGCGGAAGAATTCGTCCTGGCTCTCGTGCTGCTCGACCAGCTCGACCATGCAGCCGAGCGCTGCGCTGGTGTCGATGTAGGCGAAGCGCAGCGGTCCGAACATGCCATCGACCGCGGCGGCGCAGCCCTTGCCGCGGTAGTGCGCATACGTGGCGTCGTAGTCGTCGCAGTAGATGGCGAGGTGGTGAAAGCCCTGCCGGCCGCTGGCGATGGTATCGCGATAGGCAGAGGGGCTGTCGCAATGCTGCTGGACCAGTTCGATCTGGATTCCGCCCGACTGCGCCAGCGCCACCGAGAAATCGAGCCCCGAGCGCCGCGCGCCGCGATAGGAATACTCGGCAAGCGCGATGTGCGGCACGAGCAGGAACGGGCCGATCCCGGTGGTCTCGACCCAGCGCCGGGCGGCGGCCTCGACGTCGTCGACGATGAAGGCCGCCTGCATGAAATGCTTGCCGGGAACGCCGGGCGCGAACATCGCTCAATCCTTCCCGAGCACCATGTCGTTCAGCAGTTCGTGGAACCGCTGCACGCGCTTCTCCTGCCCCGGCAGGATGCAACCCTTGAACCCGCGCGAGTTCAGGCCCTGCTGCTGGGTCGTGCCGATCGACAGGTCCTGGTCGGCCACGAAGCCGAGTGACACGCCGTCGCCATAAGTGCTGTGGCGCAGGATCGCGTCCTGCCGGAACGGGGCGGGGCCGACCGGGGTCACCACCTCGGTCATTCCCTCGATCGGCGGATAGAGGCACCAGTGCTGGAACACGCACTTTTCCGGATCGGTCGGATGCGGTTCGGTCCGCAGGATCTGGCACTGCTCGGGCGACATCGTCAGCGTGAGGTTCGGGAACATCGTGCAGTGGAAATAGTCGACCAGCTGCTGGTCGGTCATGTTCGCGTAGTTGTGATAGCCCCGCGACGGCCCCAAGCGGCGCTTGGCCTCGATCACCGCCTGCCGGACCTCGCCGGTACGGCCGCGGTATTGCTTCGGATCTATACCCCAGGCCTCGGCCGCCTCGTACAGCCCCGGCGGCACGTCTCCACTGACGTAGTCGACCCGGGTCGTCGCCTGGTGGCCGATCATCCACATCGAATTGTGGCCCGACGGGTACATTTCGAACAGCGTTGTCGGCAGGCCATCGTTGATGAACGTTGCTAGTTCGGGATGAATGGTCGGCAGGTGGTAGCTCTCGTTGAAGTTGTCGCGGATGATCTTCCAGTTGAAGTCGCAATCCGCCGAGAGGTTGAGCACGCGCACCCAGTTCTCCAGGCCATAGCCCTCGAGCCGCTCGGGATAGGGCGCCAGCCATTCGAGCAGCGGCTTGACGTCGTCGTCCATGCACCACCACACGAACGGACCCCAGGTGTCGCAGCGCAGTTCCGCGAGGTGAACCTTGCCGCAGGGATTGCCGCCTGCGAAATCATCCGGGTCCTGCACGTGCGCCAGCGCGCCGTCGAGGTCGAAGGTCCAGGCGTGGTAGCCGCAGACGATGCGGTTGACCGAAGTCGCATCGCCCAGGATCAGGCGGTTACCGCGGTGCGGACAGGTGTTGTAGAAGGCGCGGACCGATCCGTCCTCCTGCCGCACCATGATCACCGATTCCTTGCCGAGGTTGTGGCGGATGACATCGCCCGGCTCGGCCAGGTCGGCGAGCATGCCACCGAGGTGCCAGACCTTGGGCCAGAGGTGCTTGTTCTCCAGCTCCATCCATTCGCGGGTGATGTAGCGATCGGCGGTGATCTTGTCTCCACGCACCGGCGGGTCGAATTCCTGCGAATACCGCGAGACATTCTGGGGGGCATTCATGGCTGGGCTCCTGCGGGGGGTCTGGGTATCAACGGGGCCAGTTGCGGCGCTGGCTGAAATCCTCGCCGCGGCGGCCGGACCGGTTGGTGGTCGGGTTCGCGGCGAAGAAACCGTGGTCGGCGGGGTCGTCCTTGACCCAGTCGGTCACCAGGTGGCGGCGGCGGATCCGCCAGGCGCCGTCCCGGCATGCATACTCGTCGACATAGCGACCGGCAATGAACAGGTCGCGCGGGTGGCCGGCCTCGTCGCGGCTGGCGTGCCACGCCTGGAAATAGCACTCGCCGCTGGCCGAAGTTTCGTCGTGCAGCTCGATCCGTACCTGGCCGAGCAGGTGCTGGGTGGCGTCCATCGTCGCCAGCAGCCCTTGCGCGAATTCGACGAAGGCATCGGCATCGCCCGACATCAGCCCGCAATCGATCCAGGCGTCGTCGCTGAAGGCCGAACGCTGGAGCACCGGGTCGAGCCGGTCGAGCCCGCGCATGTAGCGGTGCACGGCATCGGTAATGTCGCGCCGCGCCGCATAGTCGCGCATCTCGGCTTCGATGTCGAAAGGCCTGCTCACCACGTTCTCCCTACTGTTGCTCGAGGCAGGTCACGCCATCGGGCAGCGCGAACCAGTGTTGCGCGCTGCTGGTCCAGTAATGGACCGTGGGCGCGAGGTCGGCGGTCTGGTCGAGCGTGCCGGCCTTGAAGAAGACGATGCCCTGCTTGCGCGCTGCCGCCGTGTCGGTGAGGATCGGCGATCCGCAATCGGGACAGAACTTCCGATTGACGTCGTTCCCGCTGGACCCGGGATGCGTGAAGGTGCGCAGCTCGCCGGAGATACGGATGCCGTCCCGTTTCGCCACGCCGACGACCGAGAACGCGCTCCCCGCCTGCTTCTGGCAATCCGAACAGTGGCACACGACCATGGCCGCGGCCGGCCAGTCGAGTTCATAGCGGACCGCTCCGCACAGGCAGCCGCCGGTTCGCTTGTCGGTCATGTCTCCCACTCCAGCACCACGCGGTTGACCTGGCCGACGATACCGCCCGAGCACCGGGTGTCGGCATCCGCGGCGAGGCGGAAATCGGGAATGCGCTTCAGCCATTCGGCGATGGTGATGGCGACCTCGGCGCGGGCGAGCTCCTGCCCCGGACACATGTGCGGCCCTGAGCCGAACGCCGAGTGCCGCGCCCCGCTGCGGCCGAAATCCACCGCCAGCGGATCGGGGTTGATGGCGGGGTCGAGCCCGTGAACCTGCGTCGGGATGCAGACCAGCTCGCCGGCCTTGAGTTGGCAGCCGTGGAATTCGATGTCGTCGCGCACGGTGCGGGCAATGGTGACGAGGCCGAAGCGGCGGAACAGTTCGTGCGTGGCCATCATCGTGCCGCGCGCGTCCATGTCGCGCAGTGCGGCGCGCGCGGAGGGGTTGCGCGCGAGGTGGAGCATGACGAATCCGAGGATGTTGACGACGGTATCGACCCCGGCGATCAGCACTTGCGTGCACAGCGCCAGCGCTTCGGCATCGTCGAGGTGGCGGCCGTCGATGTCCGCGGTGACGATCTCGCTCAGCAGGTCGTCACCGGGCGCGGCGCGGCGCGCGGCGATCACCGGGGCGAGATAGTCGAAGAACGCCGCCTTCGCCGCCTCGAACGGCATCGGCGGATGAGGCCGGGTCATGGATTCGGCCCAGAGCCGGATCTGCGCCACATCCCCCAGCGGTAGCCCGACGAGCGCCATGAAGATGCGGATGGGCAGCACCTGCGCGTAGTCGTGCGTGAAGTCGCAGCGGCCACGCGGGGCGAATTCCTCTACCAAGGCGGCGGCGGCGGCACGAATGCCATCGTGCAATTTGCGCACCCGCGCCGGGGAAAAGCCGTCGTTGAGCAGCTTGCGGTAAGGGCGATGCGCGGGCGGGTCGATCGTGGTCGGGATCAGGCCGTGCTTCTCGCCCACCGATTTCGGCAGCACGATCACGCGGTTGGAAAAACGGGTGTGGTCCGACTGGACTTCGGCGAGCACGTCGCCGCCCAGCGCGATCCAGTGCCCCTCGTTGCGCGGCGTCCACGCCAGCGGCGGCGCAGCATCCTGCAGCGCGCGCCAGGCGGCGTGAAAGTCGTCGGCCTGGCCGGGCAGCGCGTAGATGTCGACATCGACGACGCGGCCGGCCGGGACGTGGGCCGGATGGTTCGGACTCATGCACTCTCCCAGTGCTTGTATACCGGGTCCTTGCTGCCAAAGCAGCCGCGCGTGGTCAGCCCCTCATAAAAGCCAGTGGGATCGAACGTGGTCGCGTGGGTGGAGGTCCAGTCGCAGACGAAGACTCGGCTGGCGATCTTCCAGGCACCGCCGCGCCGCTCGTAGCGGTCGAGGTAGCGGCCGCCGGTCATCATGTCCTCGCCGCCGGCGCGCGAATGGGCGATCACGTAATGCTCGCCGACGGCGTGGTCGCCGCGGACCTCGATCCATTCGTTGGCGATCGAGTGGAAGCTGACCTCGAGGGCGGCGGTGACGTGAGCCACGATGTCGCGCGCGAACGAGGCGGCGTCGCCATTGACCACGCCCGAGACGACTTCGGCATCGTCCCAGAACAGCGAGGCGAGGAGGCCGGCGTCGCCGCGGTCGACCCCGCGGCAATAGGCGGAGAGCAGCACGCGGATAGCCTCTCGGGCGAGGGCGGCGTCGAGCGCGGCGGGGTCGGCGGTCATCGGCAAGGCTCCCTGCAGGCGGCGGGTGGCGGCGTGGTGGCGGGCGAGCAGAACGCGCGCGGCATCGGACGCGCCCTTGCCGCCGGCCGGCACGAAATGGTCGTCCGCGAGCGGCGGGTCGGCCTGCGCGGAGGTGCCCGGCCGGTTGGTGTTGCTGTCGAGCACGTACGTGCGGTGCGTGAGCCGCCAAGCGCCGTCGCGGCGCTCCAGCCGGTCGAGGTAGCGACCGAACACCGTGCGCTGGAGCGTGGGTTCCTCGACATGGGCGATGACATAGCTTTCCGATATGGCGCGGTCGCCCGCCACCCTGATCTCGCAGTTCGACGTGCGATGGAGAGTCGGCAGCGCCGCCTTCTGGGCCGTCGCGAGCATGGCCACCAGCGCCGGCGTCGGTCCGGCGTAGAAGCCGTAATCAACGGTGGCATCGTCGTGGTAGGCGGAGCCCAGCAGCGTCGCGTCGGCACGATCGACCCCACGGCTGTGCCGGGCCAGCACGTTGCGGATCTGATGGCGGGCGATCAAGCTTTCGGTCACGTCGCGATCCATAAAAAGGCCCCGGTCGCGAACGACCGGGGCCTCGGCAGGGAGCTCTAGAAGTTTGCTTGTGCGGAAGCGCCGAACTGGCGTGGCGGCGCATAGCCGACGAGGCCCATGTAGCCCGGCGAGTCATAGACGGTGGAGATGTAGCGGTTGTCGAACAGGTTCTTCACCCAGATCCCGAACGAGAAGCGATCGCCCGCCGAATGCCAGGTGAGCGTGCCGTCCACCAGCGAGGTCGCCTGCACGGTGGAGCGCGGGGTGTCGGTGATCGCGGTGTAGAACTTCTTGCCGGTGTACATCCACGCGACATCGGCCACGATCTTCGAATCGCCCTGCAGCGGCAGCGTATAGTTGGCACCGATCGTGCCCGCCCAGTGCGGCGCATTCTGGAGGTCGAATCCGGCCAGGTTGACCACCGCCCCGCTGACCGGGTCGTTGTAGAGGAACTGCTTGTACTTGGCGTTGAGGTAGGCCAGCGAGCCGCGCAGCGTCAGCCCTTCGGTCGGCACGATCTGGGTCTCGGCTTCGAAGCCGTAGATGCGCGACTTGGCGGCATTGAGGATGCGGTTTCCCTGCACCCTGGTGGCGCTGTCGTAGTAGATTTCGGCCACCTGCATGTCGCGATAGCTGGTGTAGAACCCGGCGAGGTTGAAGCGCACCCGGCGGGGGATCACGTCGGCCTTGACGCCGACCTCGAAGGTGTCGACCTTTTCCGGATTGTACGGGGTGTCGCCGTCCGCCGCGACGCCGATGCGGCCGGTGTAGCCGCCCGACTTGAACCCGCGCGCCCAGCTCGCGTAGACCATGCGGTTGGTGCCGAAGGTATAGTCGGCGCCGAGCTTCCAGCCGACGTTGTTCCAGCTCTTCTTGCCGCCGACGTCAAGCGCATGCGGGCCGTTGCGCAGGTCGAGGGGGCCGCCGGGCAGGAAGTTGACCTGCACGACCGCCCAGTTCGGACTGGTCAGCGCCGGTGCGTTGAGCCCGGCGTCGAGCGTCGAGCGCGCATCGATGCTGTCGTGGGTGAAGCGGATGCCCGCGGACAGCTTCAGCGCGTCGGTCACCCGGTAATATGTCTGGGCGAACGCGGAGATGCTGTCGGTCGACTGGAACTGCTGGTTGAACTGGTCATAGCCCGGCAGCGCGAAGTCGAGGTGGTACATCTGGTAGTGATCGTAATGCGTGTGCATGTAGAACGCACCGACCGTGCCCGACAGGTTGTCGCCGATCCTGAAATCATCGCGCAGCTCCTGGCTGAACTGCTTGCCCTCGGTGCGGCGGCGGGTGGCGTTGTTGGTCTTCGCGGTGCCGTCCTGGTCGGTGTACTCGAACAGGACGAAGTGCTTGATCCCGGTGATCGAGGTCAGGTTGCCGAGCGCGGTATTGTTCCAGTTGATCGTGCCGACGCCGAACTCGGTGTCCATGTTCGACTGGTCGGGCACCTCGTTGTTGCCCGAATAGTAGTGGCCCGGCGCGACGCAGGGCTGGTTGGGGGTGGCGCAGGGGCTGACGTACATCGGCAGCACCGAGCCGTTCCAGTTGGTGCCGGCAGGAACGTAGTTCGCCTCGCCCGGCTGGCCGCCGTTGACCACGACGGGGGCGCCGTTGCGGGCACGGACATACTCGCCCTGCAGCGTGATCTTCAGGTCGGGCGAAGGGGTGATCAGCAGTTGCGGGCGGATCGCGGTCACGTCCTTGTTGCCCATCGGCTTGCCGTTCCACACGTTCGTCACCCAGCCGTGGCGCTGGGTGTGGATGCCGGCGAGGCGGAACGACACCAGGTCCTTCGCCAGCGGAATCTCGATCGCTCCGTTGACGTCGAAGCGGGCGTAATTGCCGCCGGTGACCTTGATGTAGCCGCCGAATTCGCCCTTGGGCTGGGTCGAGACGACGTTGACGACGCCGCCGGTGGTGTTGGCGCCGAACAGCGTGCCCTGCGGACCGCGCAGGATTTCCACCCGGCTGACGTCGTAGGTGTCGATCAGCGCGCCCATCGAGAAGAACTGCGGCACCCCGTCGACCACGATCGACACGGTGTTGCCGGCATAAGGATCAGGCTCGATCACGCCAATGCCGCGGATAGAGAACACGGCGTTGTTCGGCGTGTTGGCGAAATTGTCGATCTGGACGTTGGGCACCGCCCCCTGAAGCCCCTGCAGCGTGGTGATGGCGAGGTTGGAGATCGCCGCACCGCCCACCGCGGCAACCGAGATCGGCACCGACTGCAGGTTCTCGGCCTTCTTCTGCGCGGTCACCACGATCTCGGTGATGCCGCCGCTATCGGCCGGCGCGTCCTGCGCCAGCGCCGGGGTCGTCACCAGCACGAGCAGCGGCAATCCGCCCAGCATGAGTGCCTGTTTGCGTGTCATTCCAGCCTCTCCCCTCCAACGGCCTGCGTCTGCGCGCCGGGCCCTCGATTCGTCCGGTTGCACCACCGCATAACCGGCGATACTGCCGGTTTTATGGATGGAACCGCGCGGCGGCGTAACTGAAACTTTGACTAGGGCGGGAGGGCAGGGTGTGCCCGCCGCCGAAAGGGGATAAGGTGGCCCGATGAACGCAGACAACCTGCAGGATCGCATGCTCAGCGCGATCATGCCTGAACACAACGCCGAGCCTCCCGCCCGGTGGCAGCAGCGCAAGAGCGCGCAGACCCGGCAACGGCTGGTCGAGGCCGGGGTCGATTGCCTGGTCGAGGGCGGCTATTCCGGACTCACCACCGCTGCCGTGGCCGAACGCTGCGCGGTCTCGCGCGGGGCCATGCACCATCATTTCCCGACCCGGCTCGAACTCGTCGCCGCCGTCGTCGAGCACGTCTTCTACCAGCGCATGCGCCGCTTCCTTGACGACTACTTCGCCGCATTGAAGGAGCGGGGAGAGGAACTGATGATCGAGATCGCCTGCGAGGCGCACTGGCAATCGGTGCAGACGCGCGAATATGCCGCTTACCTCGAGCTGCTGGTCGCCGCACGCTCCGACGCGGAGCTGGCAGCTCTGTTCCAGCCCGCCGCACGCCAGTACGACGAGGTGTGGACGCGCGAGATGATCGAGGCGTTCCCCCAGTGGGAACGGCACTGGCAGGACCTCAAGCTGGCCAGCGACTTCACCCAGGTCCTGCACATGGGCCTGCTGCTCCACCGCACGCCGTTCGCCGACGAGGCGCGCCGCGAACAGGTACGGCAGATGGGGAATCGCGTCGTGCGCGGACTCTACGACCGGAAATAACCGGCACACCTGCCGCTTTCCTGCGCAAAATGCCAGTTTGCCCGCTGCCCCGGCTTGGGCAGGTTGGCGGAAACTGTCCGAGCAAGACCGGGAGAGAAGCGCCATGACGGAACCCGCGCCGCCGCCGATGGACGGCCGCGACCCCAGCCACCTGCGCGGCGATCGCATCACCGGCGATCGCTACTGGAGCCGGGAATTCGTCCGGCGCGAATGGGACATGCTGTGGACGCGGATCTGGCACATCGCGGGACGCACCGCCGAAATGCCGGAGCCGGGCGACTACGTCGTCCACGAGTTCATGAAGGAATCGGTGATCTGCGTGCGCCAGCACGACGGTTCGGTCCGCGCGTTCTACAATTCCTGCGCGCACCGCGGCATGAAGCTGGTCAAGGGTTGTTCGTCGGTCGAGCGCTTCACCTGTCCCTATCACGGCTGGCGCTTCGGGCTCGACGGGGTGCTGGAGCACGCGCAGGATCGCGAGGATTTCCCGCAAGGCGACCCCTGCGGCAAACTGCGGCTGAAGGAGCTGCGCTGCGACACCTGGGGCGGGTTCGTCTGGTACACGATGGCGGAACAGGGCCCCTCGCTGCACGAATACCTGGCGCCGATGCCCGAGGTCTACGCCAACTACCCGATGGAAACGGCTGTCCGCGTCGCCTGGTACCGGATCGAGCTCGACGCCAACTGGAAGTTCGTGACCGACAACTTCTCCGAGAGTTACCACACCCGCACCGCCCATCCGCAGGTGCCGCCCTGGATCGACCAGGACGTCGACACCGCCCGCCACGAGATGTGGCCGGCGGGTCACGGCCGCACCGTCCAGCCGATGCGCCCCTCGCTCAGCGATCGCCCGGCCGAGGGCGGCAACGCCATGTTCGAGGCGATCCTGCGCCAGTGGGACATCGATCCCGCCGGCTATGCCACCTACGAGGACTTTGCCCTGCAAGGCTGGCGCGATCTCAAGACCGCCAAGCAGCGGCTATGGCGCGAGCGCGGCTATCTCCATTACGAGCACATGGACGACGAACAGATCACCGACAGCCCGCATACGGTGTTCTTCCCCAACGTCACCATCAGCTTCCTGCCCGACAACCTGATCCTGTTCCGCTCCGAACCGCACCCCGGCGACCCGGAAAAGTGCTACTTCGACCTGTGGTGCATGGCTTTCCCGGTCGCCGGGCAGGACACGGTCGAATCGATCATGGCCGGGACCCGGCCGCTGCGCGAGGTTGCCGCCTGCGAACACCGCGTGTTCGACGGCGGTCGCGGCATCCCCGAACTGGCGGGACAGATAGTTTACCAGGACATGGAACTGGCGCAGGACATGCAGGCGGGCATGCATTCGCGCGGCTATGCCGATGCCTACCTGTCCGCGCAGGAAACAAGAGTGCGCTTCTTCCACGAAGTGCTCAACGACTGGTTGGATGGGAGAAGGCCCTGATGGCGAATGTGGCGATCACCGGCGCGGCGCGGGGCATTGCCCTCGAACTGGCGCGCCAGCATCTCGAAAACGGCGACCGCGTCCATGCGCTGGCGCGCGATCCGGCCCGGGCCGAGGCGCTGAATGCCCTGGCCGCAGGTTCCGGCGGCCGGCTTACCGTCCACGCGATGGACGTCGGCGACGATGCCTCGGTCAAGGCCGGCGCGGCCGCGACGGGAAGCGGGCCGATCGACATGGTCTACAACGTCGCCGGCATGGTCGGCACGATCGCGCCCGAATTCGACGATGTCGACTGGAAGACCTTCGACGAGACGTTCAACGTCCACGTAAAGGGCCCCTTGCGCGTGCTCAACGCCTTCCTGCCGCGGTTGGGCGCGGGGGCGAAAGTGATCAACTTCTCGAGCCAGCTCGCCGCGTCGACCTGGCCTTATGGCGGCTTCCACGCCTATGCCGCGTCGAAGGCCGCGCTGGGCCGGCTGATGCGCTCGATCGCGGCCGACCTGAAGGATCGCGGCATCGTCATCGGCATCGTCCACCCCGGCTATGTCCAGACCGACATGGGCGGCCCCGACGCCGAGATCACGCCACAGGAAAGCGCCAGCGGCATCCGCAAGCTGGCGACCGAATGGACGCTCGAGAAGTCGGGCGATTTCTACAAGTGGAACGGCGAACCGCACGCCTGGTAGGAGAGACGACATGGCCTTCACCGGACCGCTCGAGGATCGCATCGCCATCCGCGAGCTGATGAACACCCATGCCCACGGCGTGATGACCCGCGACGCCGCGACCTGGAGCACGATCTGGGCCGACGACGCGAGCTGGGGCCTGCCCGAATACCCCGACCTCGGCGACTTCATCGGCAAGGCGGCGATCGTCGCCGGCTGGGTCGAGTCGATGAAGGTCTACGGCCTCGACAGCATGGCCAAGCCGATGGTCTACTTCATGGAGCCCGGCGCGATCGAGGTCGACGGTGACAGGGCAACCGCCGTCGCCTGGACGCACGAGCTGTACGAGGATCCCGCCAACGGCGATCTGGTGCGCGGGCATGGTCGCTACGACGACCGGCTGGAAAAGCGCGACGGACGCTGGCTGTTCACCCGGCGCGACTACCGGATCCTCCACGAACAGCGCGGCTGAAGCGGTCACCCTAGCGCAAGCGCCAGCTTGCGGCGGTCCAGGCGCATCCTAAAACCGGCATAGCTGCCTGTTTCATCGGCGGCGCTGGAGAGAGCGATGCGCGTTGCCATTCGAGACCACGGCCTGCCGACCCGGGCGGACGCCCAACATCTTGCCACCGCGCGGTGCCCGGCACCCAGCGTGCAGCAGATCGTTGCCGCCGACGCGGTGCCGCCGCCGCCCGTGCTGGCGATGGAACAGCCGGCGTACCTCGGCAGCGACCCGGTCGACCTTGCCCGCTATCACGACCCGGCGGTGTTCGCGGTCGAAGTCGAGGCGATCTGGAAACGCTGCTGGCAGTGGGTCTGCCGCGAGGACCACATCCCCGAGCCGGGCGACTACTACACCTACGAGGTCGCCCACCTTTCGTACCTCGTCGTCCGGCAGGAGGATGGCAGCGTCAAGGGCTTCGTCAATTCGTGCCGCCACCGCGCCACCAAGCTCAAGGCGGGCGAGGGCTTGGGCAGCGCGGCGGAAATCCGCTGCCCCTATCACGGCTGGTCGTGGAGCAACGACGGCGCCTTGCGGCAAGTGCCTTGCGCGTGGGACTTCGGGCACGTCGATCCGGCGGCCCATGCGCTGCCGGAAGTCCGCGTCGGCCGCTGGGGCGGGTTCATCTTCATCAATCCTTCACCCGATGGCCCGGACCTGCTCGACTACCTGGCGCCGCTGCCCGATCACTTCGCCGGCTGGGACATCGCCAACCGCTTCGTCGAGGTCCACGTCGCCAAGGAGCTCGCCTGCAACTGGAAGACCGCGCTGGAGGCGTTCCTCGAATCGTACCACGTGCTGGAGACGCACCCGCAGATCCTGACGGGGGTCGGTGACGCCAACGTCCAGTACGATTGCCACAGCGATCACATCACCCGCTTCTATGCCGCCAACGGCACCAATTCGCCGCATCTCGCGCAGCCGCTGGGCGAACAGGAGTTGCTTGGCCAGGTGCTGATCGGCGACTCGTCGCTGCACGATCCGGCGATGCAGGTGGGCGCGGGGGAAACCGCGCGCACCGTCATGGCGCGCCTGCTGCGCCACGCGATGGGCGAGAAGTACCGCACCGACCTGTCGCGCTTTTCCGACAGCGAGATGATCGACACCATCGAATACCACGTCTTCCCGAACATGGTGCTGTTCCCCGGGCTGTCGCTGCCGATGGTCTATCGCTTCCGACCGATCAGCAGCGATCCCGAGCGGACGCTGTTCGAGATCCTGTTCCTCCGCCCCAACCCGGACGACGGCGCTGCGCCCGAGCCCGCCGAGCCCACGCGCGTGAGCGAAGCGGAGAGCTACGCCTCCGCGCCGGGCATGGACCCGGGGATGGGCGCGGTCTACGATCAGGACACCGCCAACCTGCGGGCGCAGCAGCAGGGCTTCCACGCCAGCGCCACCGGCGTGCAGGTGTTGGGCAATTACCAGGAAAGCCGCATCCGCCACTTCCAGATGGTGGTCGACAAGTATCTGGCCGCCGGGGAGCCGCGCGCATGACCGCGGATCGCGACGCCGCGATCGACCGGATGCTTGCCCGCGAGGCGATTCGCGACGCCCTGTGCCGCTACATGCGGGGGCAGGATCGGCTCGACCCGGTCCTCCACCGCTCCGCCTTCCACGACGACGCCTGGGTCGATTGCGGGCTGATGAGTGGCAGCGCCGACGAATTCGTGACGTTCGCGCAAGGCTTTCTCGCCGATCTCGAAGGCAGCCAGCATATCATCGGCCAGGCCCAGATCGCGGTCGACGGAGACCGCGCCTCGGGCGAGGTCTACTTCTTCGCCTGGCACCGCATCCGGGAGGACGGGGTGCCCAGGGACCTCGCCGTCGCTGGGCGCTATGTCGACGAATATGCCTGCCGCGATGGCGACTGGCGGATCGTTCGTCGGCGCGAGCTGATCGACTGGGCGCGCACCGACGATGCAGCGGACGGCTTCCTCGCCGACAACCCGATGCTGCCTCGCGGCGCCCGCCGCGGCGCCGATTTCAGCGAGACGCGCGACTGGCCGGAATGATCGCGGCGACGGCGTTCGGAGGCTGGCCCAACTCTGCAGGCGCGGGCCGGCTTACAGGTCCGAGGCGTGCTCTTCGACCGTGAAGCTGCGGATGCGGCTGCGGACGAAGAGGCGCTCCTCGTCCGCGGCGATCAGCGCCGCGGTGGCCGGGTCAGCGGCGGCGGCGAAGAACGCGTCCAGCGCCGCGCGATCGGGAAAGTCGATCTCCATGACCACGTCGGCGTCGTAATCCCGGTCCTCGCCGTCCAGCGGATGGAGGAAGCGGCGGACATAGCGGGTGGCGTGCCCGGCGAGCACGCGCTCGCCGATCAGCCGGTGGTGTTCCTCGTAATAGGCGATGAAATTGGCCTTGCTCATGCCGGTGCGGCGTTTGAGCAGGGTGACCAGCGTGATCGTCATACCGTCTCCAGCCAGCGGCGGGTGGCGGTGGCGACCGCCGCGGCGCGCGCGGCGGGTTCGGCGTGGCGTTCGCGCAGCGCCAGCGAGCGCAGTTCCACGGAGAGCGGCAGCCCTGCCGGCAGCGCGCGGTGGAACGCGGCAAGGTCGAGCGCGCCTTCGCCGCATTGCTCGCGCAGATCGATGGCGTCGACGATTACCGCGTCGAAGTCGGCCGGATCGGGCCGCTCGGCGCGTGCGTCGCAGACTTGCGCATATGCCAGCAGCGTCGGATCGATTTCCGCGAGGGCCGCCATCGGCGTACCCGACCGGTCAATGTGAATCGGGTCGAGCAGCAACGCGCGCAACGGATGCGCCACCGCGTCGAGCACCGCCAGCGCGCTCGCGAGGTTCCTGACTTCGGTGAACACGCCGAACTCCAGCGCGATACGGATGCCGCTGCCTTCGGCATGGCGGCACAGCGCCGCAAGCCACGCCGCGGTCTCGCCCATGTCGGGGTCGGAGGATACGCACAGCAGGTTGCGCGCGCCGACTTCCGCGCCGATGTCGATGAGGCGCCGATGGTCGTCGATATCGGCGCCCGGTTTGAGCCAGGCGACTTCGACGTCGAGCACCGGCAGGCCCGTCTCCGCCAGTGCGCCGCGCACCGCGCGCGTGGTGGCGGCGTTCCAGTCCGCCGGTTCGACCCAGAGCCCGGCGGCGTCGAACCCGGCGGCGGCAGCGGCGCGGACGACTTCGACCGCGCCGAACTCGGGCAGGACGCCCGAGGCGAGCGAGATCGGATTCATCGCGCCGGCCCGCTCACATTTCCGGCTCGGGCCGGGTCGGATCGTCCTCCAGGTACCAGTTCAGCCATTCGTGGAAGAACTGGTTGCCGCGCTCGTTGCGGCCGAACACCAGTTCGTCATGCGCGCCCGATTCGAGCCCGCGCTGGATCTCGAGCCCGATCAGGTAGTCCTCGGTGTAAGTGACGTCGCGGAAGAAGTTGATCATTCCCTCGCATGCGGCCCGGTCCTCCTCGTCGCGGACCGGCTCGCGACGCAGGTAATTGAGCACGGTGCGGTTCCTGTCCGGCGTCGGTCCCGGGAACAGCTGGGCGACCTGGGTGATCTCCGGCGCGACGAAGATCGAGACGTTGGGGAAGAAGATGCGGACGAAGTCGTAGCCGTTGTTCTCCTGCTCGCCCCAGGTCTCGCGCGGCAGCGGTCGCAGCGCCTCGGCGATCCGGCGCTGCGGAAAGCCGATGCGGATGTTGGGACCGAAGCCCTCGTAATGCATGCAGTTCGACGGCGTGCGCGGCGCGATCGTCTCCGGGTGGAGCGAGGCGAAGTGGTAGCCTTCGAGGTAGCCGTCGAACGCGATCTTCCAGTTGGCGCCCTCGATCGTGCGGCTGCCGAGGTAAGTCCAGTTGGCGAAGTCGAGCGCGTCGAAATCCTCCAGGAAACCGCGGAAATAGCCGTCGAGATCGATCGGCGCGTTCGGCGTGAGGCAGACGAAGATCATGCCGCTGCGTTCCTCGCAGGGCAGTTCGCGCAGGCCCCGCTCGGCCTTGTCGACCTCGCCGAAGGTGCTGGCCTCAGCCACGGCGATCAGCTTGCCGTCCTGGCCGAAGGTCCAGCCGTGGTACTTGCAGACGAAGCGCGGGCAGTTGCCGTGCCCATCGGCCGCGACCGGCGCTCCACGGTGCGAGCAGACGTTGAGGAAAGCCCGGACCCGCCCTGTCTTGTCGCGGTTGATCAGCACCGGCATGCCGACCGCTTCCATCGCCTTGTAGTCGCCCGGGTTGGGCAGTTCGGCGGTGAACGCCAGCATCAGCGGCACGCGCTTGAACACCAGCTCCATCTCGGCGCGCCACTGGTCCTTGTCGGTATAGCTGCGGCTGGGAACGGTGAGGGCCCGGTCCGTCATGAAGGTCGTCTTGTTCTCGACGTAATCGAGCATGGTCCCGGCGACTTCGCCGACGCGCTGGACACGGTCCACTGCATTCTCCCGACAGGTTTTGTATGCGAAACTGCCGCCGACTAGAGCAAGGCAGAGGCAGGGCGGCAAGCTGGCAGAGGTGACAGGTGCGCGCCCGCCGCGACGCCCTTGCCTTTTCGCCAGTTGGCCGCTTCGCGCGCGATGGGCAGGCAGGGACGCATGAACGAGAACAGTAACGCGCCCTGGGCCTGGCTGCCGATCCCGCCGGCGCACTTGCGCGCTTTCGCCGAGGCCGGCGCCTGGGATCGCCGCACGATCGCCGAAAGGGCGGAAGCGCTGGTTGCCGCCGATCCCGGCTTCGTCGCCTTCGTCGATGGCGCGGTGTCGATGACCCGGGCCGAGCTCTGGGCGGAGGCCGAGGCGCTGGCCGTCGCGCTCCACGCGCGCGGGCTGCGGCCGGGCGACGTCATCGCATTCCAGGTGCCGAACTGGCGCGAGGCGGCGGCGATCAACCTGGCGGCCGCGCTGTCCGGGCTGGTCATCAACCCGATCGTCCCGATCTACCGCGACCACGAAGTCGTGCAGATGCTGGCCGACTGCCGGGCGCGGGCGCTGTTTGTGCCGGCATCCTTCCGCAAATTCGACTATGCGGCGATGGCGCTGCGGCTCAAGGCGCAACTGCCGGCGCTGGCGCATGTGTTCACCGTGCGCGGCGCGGGCGAGGGCGACTACGCGGCGCTGGTGGCCGAGGGCAGGGGGCGGCCCTTCGCCCGGCCGCGCGTCGACCCGCTTGGCGTCAAGCTGGTGCTCTACACCTCGGGCACCACCGGGCGGCCCAAGGGCGTGCTGCACAGCCATTGCACGCTCGCCCACATCCTCGCCGCCAGCGCGGCGCATTGGGGCGTGCAACCCGGCGAGGCGACGCTGATGCCCTCGCCGGTCACGCATATTTCGGGCTATGCCAACGGCCTCGAGGCGCCGCTGGTCTGCGGCACGCGCACCGTGCTGATGGAAAGCTGGGACGCGGCCGAGGCGCTGGCCCTGATCGAGCGCCATGGCCTGGTCGGCACCGTCGCCGCGACGCCCTTCCTCGTCGAGCTGGCACAGGTCGCGCGCGACAGCGGTCGGCGCTTGCCCGGCTTCCGCTTCTTCGCCTGCGGCGGCGCCGCGGTGCCGGCCGAACTGATCCCCGCCGCCAACGCCGCGTTCGCCGATTGCCGCGCGTTCCGCGTGTTCGGCGCATCGGAAGTGCCGCTGGTGACGTTCGGCTGGCCGCATGACGCGCACCTTGCCGCCACCACCGATGGCGAGATCGTCGATTACCAGGTCCGCATCGTCGATGGCGCGGACCGCGACCTGCCCGATGGACAGGAAGGCGAAATTCTCGCCCGCGGGCCGGGCATGATGCTGGGCTATGCCGACGAGGCGCAGACGCGCGAGGCGATCACCAACGACGGCTACTTCCGCACCGGCGACCTCGGCGTGCGCAGCGCCGAGGGGGCGATCACCATCACCGGCCGCAAGAAGGACCTCATCATTCGCGGCGGCGAGAACATCTCCGCCAAGGAGATCGAGGACGTGCTGCACGGCCACCCGGCGGTGCGCGAGGCGGCGGTGGTGGCGATGCCGCACGAGCGGTTGGGTGAGGGGGTCTGCGCGTTCGTGATCGCGCGCGGTGCGGTGCCAACGGCGGCGGAGCTCGCCGCGCACGTGGCGGCGAGCGGGCTGGCAAAGCAGAAGATCCCCGAGCGTTTCGAGTTCCTCGCCGATTTTCCGCGCACGGCATCGGGCAAGGTCCGCAAGGACCGGCTACGCGCCGACATCGCGGCGAGGTTGGCGTAGGACGTGATGACTTTAGCTTGAAGCAAGCTTCAACCAGGTCATCGGCAACGCTCAGGCGCCGCGCGGGCTGGACGACGCCGCCGCGATCGAGGCGGCGATCTCGTCGGGGCGGGGATTGCGCCGCAGCGTCAGGCCGCCATTCACCTGCAGGTTCTCGCCGGTCATGAAGCACTCGTCCTCCGCGAGGAACACGACCGCAGCGGCAACGTCGTCGCTGGTGCCCCAGCGGCCGAGCGGATAGCCGGGCAGGAATGCTTCGAACAGCCCGGGGACCTGCTTCGCATCGGCGTTCATCGGCGTGTCGGTGAGCCCGGGCGAGATCGAGTTGGCGCGGATGCCCTCCAGCCCGAATTCGTTGGCGACGCAGCGGATGACGTGGTCGGTCCCGGCCTTGGTGCCCATGTAGGCGGCATGGTCGTTCAGCATGATCGTCGCGGTGGCCGAACTGATCTGGATGATCGAGCCGCCACGCCCGCCACGGCTCCTCGCCATCTTGCGCACCAGCGCCTGGTAGAGCCGGAACGGCCCGGCGAACTGGAGCGCGATCATGCCGTCGAGCTCCTCGCCGGTGGTGTCGAGGAACGGCTTGAGCAGCCCCCAGCCGGTGGCGTTGACCGCGATGTCGATGCCGCCGAGCCGGCTGCCGGCGGCATCGACCAGCGCCTCGACGCTGCCCGGGTCGGTGAGGTCGCACGGCGCCCACAGGCAGCCGGTGGCGCCGGCGAAGGCTTCCAGCACGTCGGCCTTGCGGCCCGAGACCATGACTTTCGCGCCTTCCACCATCAGCCGCCGGGCGATGTGCTGGCCCATGTTGTCCACGCTCGATGCGCCGAGAATCAGTGCGGTCTTGCCTGCGAGCCGGCCCATGTCATCGCTCTCCTTGCTTGTCGGCCGCTGGCTAGCACCTTGCCCTGTCGGCCCGGTCCTGACCAAAAGGCGAGTGGCCCGCGTCGTGGCGAGCAGCGACAACCGGGCGCAATCGGAAATCCGGGTGAGGAGCGTTTCATGGATCTGGGACTCAAGGGGCTGAAGGCGATACTGGTGGGCGCCAACGGCGGCATCGGCCGCGCGGTCGCCCATGCGCTGGCCGACGAGGGTTGCGACGTCGCCGTCTGTGGCCGCAGCCAGGGCAAGGTCGACAAGATCGCCGGCGAACTCGCGACCCGGCCGGTCAAGAGCCTCGCCGAAGCCGCCGACGTCACCGACCCGGCCGCGGTCCCCGCCTTCGTCGAGCGCGCCGCGCAGGCGCTGGGCGGCTGCGACATCTTCATCAGCTTCACCTCGGTCAACCCCGGCGAGGACACCGATGCCGCCTGGCAGCTCGTGCTCGACACCGACATCCTGCCGATGCGCCGCGGCATCGCCGCCGCGCTGCCGTTCCTCAAGCAGTCGAAGGCCGGGTCGATCGTGTGCATGAGTTCAACCGGCGCGGTCGAGGAATTCATGGGCGTGCAGCCGTACAATGCGCTCAAGGCGGCGGTCATCGCCTATTCGTCGGCACAGGCGCAGGCGCTGGCGTCGCTCGGTATCCGCTGCAATTGCGTGACCCCCGGCCCGGTCTGGACCGAGGATGGCCCGTGGCCGCAGATCAAGGAGCACATGAACGATTTCTACAACTCGATCATGGGGCAGCTCCCGCTCGGTGCGATGACCTCGGGCGAGGACATGGCGCGGACGATCGCCTTCGTCGCTTCCCCGGCGTGCAGGACGATGACCGGCGCCAACATCGTCGTCGACAGCGGGTTGACCAAGCGCGTGCAGTTTTGACCATGGCCGGGCAGCCCCGGGGGCAACTCGGCGTTCGGGGCGTGCACCACATCGGCGTATCGGTCCCCGACCTGGAGCGGGCGCGCGAATTCTACGTCGACATCCTGGGCGGGGTCGAGGAAGTCGCCCCGCTCGAATGGCGGGACAATCCGTTCATCGACGCCGTCGTCGGGCTGCCCGGCAGCGCCGCCCGGCAGTTCATGGTCCGCCTCGGCAATACCCATATCGAGGTGTTCGAGTATGCCAGCCCGCGCTCCGCACCGCAGGACCCGGCGCGCGGGGTGCACAACTTCGGCTACACCCATTTCGCGGTGCAGGTCGACGACCTCGCCGCCTGCTACCGGCGCGTGCTCGCTGCCGGGCTTCCGGTCCACACCCCGCCGGCATTCGAGAACATCGTCACCCGTGCCGACGGCTCCAGGACCGGCTACGCCGCGACGTATTGCCGCGACTTCTTCGGCAATGTCTTCGAGATCATGGAAATCCACGCCTGCGAGGACATGCCCTCGATCTGACCGCCGCATAAAAAGGGCACATCTGCCGGTTTCCTATTCAAAGTGACAGGGTTTCGCGCCGCCGTTCTTGACCTCGATCAAGCGCCGAAATCGCCGATGTGAGAACCCTTCGGAAACACGATCCGGAGGATGGCGATGGCCGATTACGATTCGAGCGAACCGATCAGGATGGCGCACTGCCCGGGGCCGGGTTGGCAGGACATCCTGGCCGGGGACGACGTGCAGCCGCCCGCCTTCATGGCGGAGGGTCATGACCGGTACCTCGGATCAGAGCCGATCGACGCGGCGCGCTACTACTCCCCCGAATTCTTCCGCCGCGAGGTCGAGAAGATGTGGCCGGTCGTCTGGCAGTTCGCCGCGCGCGAGGAGGACATGCCCGAGCCCGGCGACTACGTCACCTACGAGAACGCCGGCCGCTCGTTCCTGCTGGTCCGGCAGGAGGACGGCGGGGTCCGCGCCTTCCACAACGTCTGCCTCCATCGCGGCCGCAAGCTCAAGACCGACAGCGGCAGCGCCGAGCAGTTCGTCTGCCCGTTCCACGGCTTCGCCTGGAATACCGACGGCAGCTTGCGCAACATTCCCTGTCGCTGGGACTTCGGCCACCTGACCGACGCGCGCATGCAACTGCCCGAGGCGACGGTCGGCCGTTGGGGTGGCTACATCTTCGTGCGCGACAACCCCGACGGGCCGAGCATCGAGGAATACCTCGCCCCGCTGCCCGAATGGTTCAAGCGCTGGCGCCACGAGGACTGCGTGACCGTGGCCTGGGTCGGCAAGGTGATCGACGCCAACTGGAAGATCACCATGGAAGCCTTCATGGAGAGCTACCACGCCTACGTCACGCACCCGCAGTTGATGCCGTTCACCGGCGACGCCAATGCCGCCTACCACGTCGTCGGCGAGCACGTGAACGTCAACTACACCCCGTTCGGCGTGGTCTCGCCGCACCTCGATGGCGACGGCCTGCCCGAGCAGTGGATCATCGACGAGTTCCGCAAGTACAACGGCCGCTCCGCCGACAACTATGATCCCGAAAAAGACAGCATGAACATTGCCGTCCCCGCGGGAAAGACCGCACGCCAGGCGCTGGGCGAGGCGATGCGGCGGACCTCCGAAAGCATGTTCGGCGGCGACTATTCGGGCGTCTCGGAGAGCGAGCTGCTCGACGCGCTGGTGTTCAACGTCTTCCCCAACTTCGCGCCGTGGGGCGGCTTCATGCCCAACATCGTCTACCGCTGGCGTCCGTGGCCCGACCAGGACAAGTGCCTGATGGAGGTGCGCGTGATTGCCCGCGTCAAGGAGGGCGAGCCGCGTCCGGCCGGCGTGCCGATGCACATGCTCGGGGCTGACGAGAAGTGGGCCGACGCGCCTGAGCTCGGCGTCGTCGGCGGTGTGCTCGACCAGGACACCGAGAACATGCAGCTCTGCCACGAGGGGCTCAAGGTCTCGAAGAACCAGCGCGTAGAGTTCGGCGATTACCAGGAAGTCCGCCTGCGCCACATCCACCAGCTGATCGACCGTTACCTGGCGCGCTGAAACGCCGTTCGGCCTGCGATCATCCATCTGACGTCGAAGGAAACTCCCCCATGACCGACCTCATCGAGAAATACGGCGATGCCGCCGAGCGCATGCTCCACTTCGTCGAGACCCGCACCACCGACCAGGCGCCCGATGTCATGCGCGTGCCGGTGACCGACTACCTCAGTCCCGAGCGCTGGCAGCAGGAGATGGACCGCATCTTCAAGCGCCTGCCGCTGATGCTGGCACTGACCATCGAGCTGCCAAACGCCAACGACTACAAGGCGATGAGCGTGCTGAACAAGCCGATCCTCATCACCCGCGGCAAGGACGGCAAGGCCCGCGCCTTCCTCAACGTGTGCAAGCATCGTGCAATGCACATGGCGCCCGAGGGCAAGGGCAACTGCTCCAAGTTCGCCTGCCAATACCACGGCTGGACTTATGCCAACGACGGCAAGCTGATCGGCATTGCCGAGGCCAGCACCTTCGGCAACGTCGATCGCGAGACGCTGCATCTGACCGAACTGCCTTGCGACGAGGCGGCGGGGATGATCTTCGTGATCCTGACGCCAGGCCTGCCGATCGACGCCAGGGCGTGGATGGGCGGCATGTACGAGGACTTCGCTGCGCTGAAGCTGGAAACGTGGTACTACCACAAGGCAAAACCGATGGAGGGCGCCAACTGGAAGGTTGCCTACGACGGCTACCTCGAGGGCTACCACTTCCAGGCGGCGCACACCAACACGGTCGCCACGCGCACGCCGTCGAACCGCGCCACGTACGAGGGCTTCGGCCCGCACATCCGGCTCGGCTTCCCGCAGAACTCGATCCAGCGGCTGAAAGACCTGCCGCGCGAGGACTGGGGCCGGCAGGAGAACCATGGCTATGACTTCATCCGGATGCTGTTTCCGAACTTCAGCTTCTTCCTTGCGCCCGAGATGTGCCAATTCGCGCAACTGTTCCCCGGGCCCAGGCCCGACCGGAACACCACCGTCCTCAACTACATCTTCCCCACGAAGCCCGACACCGAGGAGGGGATGCAGGCGCTCGATGCGATGTGCGACTTCTTCTACAACGTCGTGCTGGAGGAGGACTATTTCCTCGGCCTGAAGGTGCAGAACGGGCTGGAAAGCGGCGCGATGACGCACCAGCTGTTCGGCCGCAACGAGCCCGGCAACCAGTTCTTCCACAAGTGGCTGGCCTACTACCTCGACGAGAGCGGCCAGACGCCGGAGCCGGTGATGAAGGGGTGACGGGACAATCCCCGGGCGCCCCGCCGGCGTCCGGGGATGGCCTCAATCCGCTTCGGACAAGTCCATTTCCAGCACGGCCTTGCCGAGCGTCCTGCCGCTCATCAGTTCGCAGAACAGCGCACCGGCGTGGGCAAGGCCGATGCGCTTGTGCTCGATCGTCCGCAGCCATCCGTCGCGCAACCCGTCGATGCACGTGGCCAGCGCCGCCGGTACGAACTCGGCATAGCTGTAGAGCAGGAAGCCCTTGAGCTCGAGCTCGCGCGCGACGATCTGCCAGGCGTTGTACAGCGGCGGCGGGTTGTCGGAATCGTTGTAGCCGGCGATCATTCCGCAGCAGATCACCCGGCCGAAGGTCTTCATGTTGTTCAACATCGCGTCGAGCATCTCGCCGCCGACGCCGTCGAAATAGACGTCGATGCCCTCGGGCGCGGCCTCGCGGATCGCCGCCTCCATGCTTGCGGCGGACTTGTAGTCGACCACCGCGTCGCAGCCGAGCTCGCGCGCAACCCGGGCCTTTTCCGGCCCGCCGACCACGCCGACGACGCGGCAGCCGATGTGCCTGGCGTACTGCACCGCGACGTGGCCGACCGCGCCGACCGCAGCGCTGATTGCGACGGTATCGCCCGCCTTTGCCCGCCCGATCCGGTCAAGCCCGACGATTGCGGTTTGCCCCGATCCCCCGAGCACGCCGACGTAGTAGGTGATCGGCATGTCCGGCGAGACGTCGATCTTCTGCAGCAGCACGGTGTCGGCGTTGGCGACCGTATAGTCCTCCCAGCCGAACAGGCCGCGCACGAAGTCACCCGGCGCGTAGCCGTCGAGCCGGCTTTCGACTACCTGCCCCATCGACAGGGCCCGCATCGTTCCCCCGATCGCGATCGGCTCGAAGTAGTTCTTGTCGTTGTCGTCGAGCCAGCCGCGGATCGCCGGCTCCATCGAGATCGCGCGCATCCGCACGAGAATCTCGCCCTCGGCGATCACCGGCATCGGCGCCCGCTCGAGGCGGAAGTTGGCCGGCACCGGGGCGCCTTCGGGCCTGCTGGCGAGGACGACCTTGCGGTTCGTGGACATTCGCATACTCCCATCCTGTCCGGGCAACTCACTGCCGGGTCATGGCTCCGCCATCGACGAAGAAACCCTGCCCGGTCATGAAACGGGCAGCGTCGGTGCAGAGCAGGGCAATGACGTCGGCAACGTCCTCCGGCTGGCCGAGCCGGCCGAGGGGCGCCTTCTTCTCGAAATAGGCCTTGAATTCCGGCATCGCGGTGAAGGCCGGCTCGGTCATCGGCGTCTCGATCGCGCCGGGCTGCACGCAGTTGGCCGTGATCCCGAACGGCCCGAGTTCGCACGCCACCGAGCGCGTCAGCCCGAGCACGGCGTGCTTGGAAGCACCATAGGCGGCGAGCCCGGCATCGCCGAACCGCGCCATCGTCGAGCCGATCGCGACGATGCGGCCATTCCGGGATTGCCTGAGGTATGGAACAGCGTCGCGGATGATGCGGAACACCGCGATCAGGTTCACGGCGATGACCTGGTCGAAATAGCCGTCATCGTGGCCCTCCAGCGAATGGAACGCGGAGATGCCGGCGCAAGGCACGAGGATGTCGAGCCCGCCGTGGCGCGCTGCCGCCTCGGCGACGATTTCGGCGTTTATCCCCGGCGCGGTGACGTCGGCGTGGCGGTCGACCGCGCCTTGCAGATCCACCGTGTAGACCCGCGCGCCCTCGGCGCGCAGGCGTGCGGCGGTGGCACGGCCGATACCCGAGCCGGCGCCGGTGACCAGCGCCGAGCGTCCCGCCAGCCCGCCCGGCGCGGTCCCGCCCATCAGGCGATCTTCAGCACGAGCTTGCCGGTGTTGGCGCCGGAGAACAGCCGCATGAACGCCGGGTAGGCGTTCTCCAGCCCGACCTGCACGTCCTCGTCGATCCGCAACCGACCTTCCGCCATCCACTGCGCCATCACCGCGCCGGCCTCGCCGAAGCGGGGCGCATAGTCCATGATCAGGTAGCCATAGAGCGTCGCCTGCTGGGTCAGGATCGGCCAGAGGTTGCGCACGCCATGTTTCTCGGGCGAGTTGTACTCGCTGATCAACCCGCACAGCACGATCCGCGCCTTCTTGGCGAGGTTGAGCATCTCGGCATCCATGACCTCGCCGCCGACGTTCTCGAAGACGATATCCGCCCCATCCGGCGCTGCCGCCCTGATCTCGGCGGACAGTGCGCCGACCGACTTGCCCTTGTAGTCGATGGCGACGTCGAAACCGTAATCCTCGACCAGACGGCGGCACTTCTCGACGCCCCCGGCGATGCCGATCGTGCGGCAGCCCGCGATCCTGCCGATCTGGCCGACGGCCGAGCCGACCGCGCCGGCCGCGCCGGACACCAGCAGCACCTCGCCGGCCTGCGGCTTCGCCACTTCCAGCAGACCGAAATAGGCGGTGAGCCCGACCGCGCCGAGCGCCGACAGGAACTGCGACGGCGAGCTGACCACCGCCGGATCGACCTTCATGGTGAAACCGCCTGCCTGATTCACCGAGTAGTCCTCGAGCCCGTTCAGCCCCATCACCCAGTCGCCCGGCGCGAAATCGGGCGTGTCGGACGCATGGACGACACCCACCGTGGTGGCGCGGACCGGGTCGCCGAGCGGGATCGGCGGCATGTAGCTGGGCGCATCGTCCATCCAGCCACGCTGGGCGGGATCGAGCGAACAGTAATGGTTGCGCACGACGAAGCCACCCGGCGGCGGTGACGGGACCGGCGACTCGACCAGTGCGAAATCCTCGGGGACCGGCGTGCCGTGCGGGCGGCGCATCAACAGGAATCGACGGTTCATCTGTCTTCCTCTCCAGACCCCTCGGCCGCAATCAGTCGCGGTTCGCCGGTTTCGGCGCACCTGTGACAATTGGCAGTTAAGCCGAACCCTCATTCCATTGCATACCCGGGCACGCCGGAAGTCAGTGTCGGTTTGAACCGGCCAGGGAGAGTAGAAACATCATGCGCAACGCCTTCTGCCGCAGCGTGGCCATCGCCGCGCTCACCACGACTGCAATCGTCGCCATCGCCACGCCCGCCATCGCGCAGGACGCCAAGCCGCAGGCGAACGCCGATGCCGGCGACACCGGCGAGATCATCGTGTCTGCCCGTCGCCGCGACGAAACGCTGCAATCGACGCCGGTCGCGATCACCGCGGTCAACACCGCGATGCTCGAAGCCAAGGCCGCGGTGAACATCGGCGATCTCCAGGGCGCCGCGCCGGGCCTGCTGATCACCCAGCAGAACTCGGGCGCGCAGGCGGCGAACATCTCGATCCGCGGCCTGACCTACGCCGACATCGAGAAGTCGCAGACCCCCACGGTGGGCGTCGTCGTCGACGGCATCACCATCGGCACCAACACAGGCCAGCTCCAGGATGCGTTCGACGTCGCCCAGGTCGAAGTGTTGCGCGGTCCGCAGGGCACGCTGTTCGGCGCCAACACCATCGGCGGAGTGGTCAACATCACCCGGTCCAAGCCGACCATGAAGCCCGGCCTCAAGGCCGAATTCTCCTATGGCCAGTGGAACACCTGGTCGGCCAAGGCGATCGCCAACTACGGCGACGGCAGCAACTGGGGCGTGAAGCTGTGGTACTTCCACAACCAGAGCGACGGCTTCTACCACAACGCCATCCGCAACGTCAGCTCGGGCTGGAGCAAGGGTGACAGCTACGGCGCCAGCTTCCTCTACAAGCCGGTGGGTTCCAATTTCGACGCGCAGCTGACGGTCGAGAACGTGGTCCAGAGCTTCGATCCGGTCGTCGCCAACATCGCCAAGACCGGCGAGGTGTTCTGCGGGTTCGAACCCGCGAACGAGTGCAACCGCAACACCACCACCGACATCTACACGACGTTCCAGGCCGCGGCCGACAGCCACTACCACGCGCCTGACGCGACGCTGACCATGAACTACCTGCTCGGCGGCGTGAAGCTGACCTCGATCACCGGCTGGCGTCACAGCCGCGAGGAGCAGACCCAGGACTTCGACGGCTCGTCGACCGACCTCTACTACGTCGATCGCCGCCAGCACTACACCCAGTGGAGCCAGGAACTGCGCGCCTCGGGCAACCTGTTCACCGGCTTCGACTACGTCGTCGGCGGCTATTACTTCAAGTCGAACTACGACCTGACCCAGTGGTCGCGCGTGTTCGGCTTCTCGCCCAACACCCCGCCGACCCTGTTCGACAAGAACGCCCAGCACGTCGAGGGCCAGACCGAGAGCTACGCCGTCTTCGGCGACTTCAACTGGGCGATCATGGACAAGGTCCGCCTCTCGTTCGGCGGGCGCTTCAGCCACGACAACAAGCAGCTCTACAACGGCTTCGCGCCGAACGTCCTGGTCGATCCCGCCCAGGTCTCGCTCAACAAGTTCGCCGCGGTCGGCACCGGCAACGCGAGCTTCAACAAGTTCACGCCCAAGGTCGGCATCGACTATCGTCCGAGCAACGACGTGATGCTCTACGCGAGCTGGTCGCGCGGCTACCGCTCGGGCGGCTTCAGCCCGCGTGCCGCCACCGCGCAGACCGCGAGCACGCCGTTCCAGCCCGAGACGGTCGACGCCTACGAGATCGGCGCCAAGTTCTCGGCGTTCGATCGCAAGCTCGAAGTCAACCTCGCCGGCTACATCTCCGACTACAAGAACATGCAGCAGAACCTGACCGTCCCCGGCGGGCCGACCGGCAACCAGACGATCACCGGCAACGTCCCCGGGGGCGCGATCATCAAGGGCTTCGAAGGCGACTTCACCCTGCGCGTCACCGAGAACCTGCGCGTCACCGGCTCGATGGCGATCATGGAATCGCATTTCCGCAACTTCGTGACCTGCGGCGTCTACGGCGGCGCCGGCACGCTGGCCGCCAACACCTGCGGCGCGGCCGGGCTGGTGCCATTCGACTATTCCGCCAACCGCCTGATCTATGCGCCGAAGTTCACCGGCTCGCTGAACCTGGAGCACACCCTGCCGACCAGCTTCGGCAAGATCGTCACCGCCATCGGCTGGCGCCACATCAGCCCGTACGACGAGCAGCTCTCGGTCGCGTCGACCACCGACGTCAAGAACACGGGCGGGCAGGTCACGCTGGTCACGGTCAACGGCAACGACGCGCGCGTCCGCACCGTAACCCAGGACCTGGTCGATGCCAGCATGACCTTCAACTTCAAGCTCAAGGAAGCGGACGCCTATTTCCGCGTGTTCGGTCGCAACCTCGCCGACATCCGCACCACCACCCACGCCTTCACCGTCGCGGGCCTGTGGTCGTTCGGCATGGGGCTCGAACCGCGCACCTGGGGTGCCACCGTGGGCGTGAAGTTCTGACGGCCGGCGCTTGATACCACCCTGCCAGGGGGCGCGGCCGCACGGCCGCGCCCCCTGCTTTTTCGAGGAGAACGAACATGGGACGTCTGGAAGGCAAGATCGCGCTGGTTACCGGGGGGGCCTCGGTGCCGGGGCTCGGCAGCGCCACAGCGACCCGCTTCGCCGAGGAAGGCGCGGTGGTCTACCTCAGCGACCGTGACGCCGCCGGGGCAGAATCGGTGGCCGCAAGCATCCGCGCCAACGGCGGACAGGCGATCGCGCTGGTCCACGACGTCACCAGCGAGGCCGATTGGGACCGGGTGATGGCCACCATCCTCGACGGCCACGGCCGGCTCGACGTGCTGGTCAACAACGCGGGCATCGCGGTGCTGCGGATGATCGAGGACTTCACCACCGATGACTGGCACCTGCAGAATCGCGTCAACCTCGACAGCGTGTTCTACGGCAGCAAGCGCGGGGTGCTGGCGATGCGCAAGGGCATCGCCGCCGGTGTCCAGAAGGGCGGCTCGATCATCAACATCTCGTCGGTGGCCGGGCTTGCCGGCGTGCCCGGCTGCGGCGCCTATGCCGCCGCGAAAGGCGGCGTACGCCTGTTCTCCAAGGTCATCGCCATGGAATGCGCCCGCGAACAGATCCGCTGCAATACCGTCCACCCCGGCATGATCCTGACCAACATGCAGGGCGTGGCGGCGGAAGACAACGCCGACAACTATGACGCCACGCTGGCGCTGGTGCCGATGGGCTACATGGGCGATCCGCTCGACATCGCGAACATGAACCTGTTCCTCGCCTCCGACGAGGCGCGCTACATCACCGGCGCCGAAATGGTGGTCGACGGCGGCATGATGGCGCACTGAGTCCGGGCTGCGGCGGGAACGGGCCTCAGCGGTCCGTCCCCGCCACCCAGCGGATCGCGTTCTCGACCAGCCGGCGGTAGTGCGGGTTGTCGTAGGCCGAGGGCCCGTCACCCGGCTGGAGATAGACCAGCCGGCTGGCGAGGACCTGCTTCGCCCAGCCGATCACGTCCGACCCCGGCGGGTGCTCCCAGCCGTCGTTGCAATCCATGCGCCCTTCGAGCGCGTGGCGCGCGGACCAGAACGCATCGGCACCGAAGCGCGCATCGGATCGCAGCAGCGGCGTCGCCCCGTCGGCGAACGTCGGGCAAAGATAGAGCTCGTCGGTGATCGCGAACGTGGCCGGCAGGCCGGCGGTCACCGGGTGGCCCGGGGTCACGGTAACGGAATGCGTGACCGCGTGGCGATAGCCGCTGTCCGGCCAGGCTTCGCCGCGCATGGTGCCGGGGTGGTAGAGGAAGCGCCCGCCGAGCCAGTCGTGGTATTCGTCCCAGCTCGGCCAGCCGGCCAGCGCGTGGTGCAGCGCGACCACGCCCTTGCCCGCTTCCAGCAGGGCGCGGAAACCGGCGCGCAGTTCCGGCGTTGGCTCGCGGGTGAGGGGCGCGTCCTCCCCCGCTTCGAAGTCCAGCCCGGGCATGTCGTAGAGCACCAGCGCATCGAAACCGGACATCGCGTCGGGGTTCATCAGCAGCGCCGCGGCCGGCTGGTCCACCATGGTGGCGGCGATGCCGTTCATGGCCTGGAACATCGCGTCGAACGCGGTGCGGTCGAACGGGTGGCCGCGCACCGCGACCAGGCACTGCAAGGGCGCACGGTGGCGAATGATCGGCATCAGCCGTCGATCCGGACCATGACCTTGCCGATGTTGCCACCCCCCAGCATGTGGCGATAGGCGGCAAGCACCTCGCCGATCCCGGCGAACTCCTCGATCCGCATCTCCAGCAGGCCCTCATCGTGCCAGCGGCGCAGTTGCGGCAGGAACTCGGCGCCGCGATGCAGGAAATCGGGAATGAAGAAACCCTCGATGCGCAGGCGCCGCATCAACACCTGGTCGAAGCGGGCAGGGCCGGGCAGCGGCGCATCGCTGTCGTAGGCGGCCACCATGCCGCAGACCGCGACGCGGCCGTAATGCGCCATGTTGGGCAGCACCGCATCGAGCAGCGGCCCGCCGACGTTGTCGAAGTAGGCGTGGACCCCGCCTTCCACTTTCGCCAGCTCGGCGGCAACGTCCTGCCCGCGGTAGTCGATGGCGATATCGACGCCGAGTTCGTCCCTCAGCCACGCGCATTTGACGGGACCGCCCGCGAGCCCGATCACCCGCGCGCCGAGGTTGCGACCGACCTGGCAAGCGAGGCTGCCGGTGGCGCCGGCCGCGGCCGAAACCACCAGCCATTCGCCGGGCTGCACCCGGGCGACTTCCTGCACCCCGACCAGCGCGGTCCACGCGTTCATGCCCAGCGCGCCGAAGTGCTGGCGCGGATCCGGCAGGCGATCGTCGACCACCTCCAGCCCGGCGAGGTCGGGCAGCACCGTCGACCATTCCGCCCATTGCCCGAAGCCGCGCACCATCGCTCCTTCCGGAAAGCGCGGATCGCGGCTTTCCGTGACGCGACCCAGCACCAGCCCCGCCATCGGCTGGCCCAGCGGCAGCGGCGGCTGGTAGCCGTCGGTGCGCGGGCCCATCCACATGCGCGTGCCTGCATCCATCGACAGCCATTGCCCGCGCAAGCGCACCTCGCCCTCGGCCAATGGTGCCAGCGGCGCGGCTTGCAGGCTGAGAGCGGAAGCGAAATCGTCGCCCTGCGGATGGGCATCGAGCCGCCAGTACCGGTTTTCGAGCATTGCAAGTCTCCCACGCCCCGGGTGCCGGGGCGCATGCCGGCGCGAACCTGTGAAAAGGGATAGGAACTAGCCGTTTGGCGAGGCGGACCGCGGCAACGACAGGCTTATCGCGCGGGGACCGATAAGAAAATTCATGAGGATCCTGCCATGCGCTGCTCGCGTCACCTCCTGCTCGCCTCCACCGTGCTCGCCGCGCTCGCCGGCACGCCCGCGTTCGCCCAGACCGGCCCGGCTTCGACCCCGGCCCAGGCCAGTGACGACAGCGGCCTGAGCGAGATCGTCGTCACCGCCCGCAAGCGCGTCGAGAGCGCGCAGGACGTGCCCGTGGCAATCACCGCGATCTCGGCCAAGACGATCGAACAGCGCGACATGACCAGCATCGAGAAGATCGCGGCCGCCACCCCCAGCCTCACCGTCGGTCATGCCTCGAACGGATCGTCGGCGCAGGTCACGCTGCGCGGCATCGGTTCGTCGTCCACCTCGATCGGCATCGAGCAGTCGGTGGCGACGGTGGTCGACGGGGTGTACTACGGCCAGGGCCGCATCCTCGAGGAGGGCTTCTTCGACCTTTCCGGGGTCGAGGTGCTCAAGGGCCCGCAGGTGCTGTTCTTCGGCAAGAACGCGACCGCCGGCGTCATCTCGATCAAGACCGCCGATCCGACCCCGACCTGGGAATTCAAGGCCAAGGCCAGCTACGAGGTGAAGGGCGAGCAGGCACAGCTGGAAGGCGTCGCCTCGGGCCCGCTGTCCGACACGCTCGGCCTGCGCGTCGCGGTACGCGGCACCAAGGCCTGGGGCGGCTATTACGAGAACCAGTCGGTTGCCCACACGCTGACCTTGCTCGGGCCCAACTACGTTTCGCCGCCGACCAGCAGCGACCAGCCCGGCAACCGCGAGCTGATCGCCCGCGTCACCCTCAAGTGGCAGCCGACCGCCGAACTGACCGACACGCTGAAAGCCTCGTACGACTACAACAAGGCCAACAACTCGAGCTACAACTACGTCGCCTACTACTGCCCCACGGGCAGGACCGCGCTTTCCGGCTATGCTTGCGGGTTCAACTTCGTCACGCACCAGAACGACATGCCGGCGAACGAGGCGGCGAGCTTCCCCTATGCCGGCGACGGCAAGCTCTACAACCGCTATCGCTCGGCGGCGGTGACCAACACGCTCAACTACGAGCTCGGCAAGATTACGCTGACCAACGTCACCAACTACAACTGGAACAACAACCAGTGGCTGTGTGGCTGCGAATTCGACGCCAGCTCGTTCTCGGTGTTCGCGACCGAGAATTCGAGCTGGAAGGCCTTCTCGAACGAGACCCGCGCCCTGACGCACTATGACGGCCCGATCAACCTGATGATCGGCCTGCTTTACCAGAAGACCCGCCGCGATTTCGCTCAGTTCGTCTCGTACAGCGCCACCAACCTGCCCGCCGCCGGTGTCAACCAGTTCCAGGACGGCACCAAGACCAGCTTCACCAAGGGCGAGACCATCTCCGGTTTCGGCCAGGTGACGTGGAAGCTGCTCCCCACGGTCGAACTCGACGCCGGCGTGCGCTACACCCACGAGACCAAGGACAGCCAGTTCGTCCAGCCTTACGTCAGTGCCGCCTTCGCCGCGATCTGGCCTATGAACGTGGTCTATTCGGCGCACCAGTCGTTCAACAACTGGTCGCCCGACGTCAACCTGACCTGGAAGCCGACCAGGGACGTGATGTTCTACGCCGCCTACAAGACCGGCTATAAGTCGGGAGGCTTCTCCAACGGCGGCATCGCCTCGCTGCTCGGCGATCCGTCGCGGGACCTGGTGTTCAATCCCGAAACCGTCCACGGCTTCGAGGGCGGGGTGAAGAGCACGCTGCTCGACAACCAGCTGCGCCTGAACTTCGACGTTTACACCTACAAGTACAAGAGCCTGCAGATCGACTTCTTCGATTCGGCCCGCATCGCCTTCCAGACGCTGACCGCCGACGCCACCACCAAGGGCGCCGAGCTCGATTTCGAGTTCGCCCCGCACGCGGTGCACGGGCTCAACCTGCACGGCTCGCTCAACTACAACGACGCCAAGTATGCCAACTTCCCGGCCGCGCCCTGCTACGCCGGACAGACCATCGCCGAGGGTTGCAACGCGCAGTTCAGCGCGATCGCCGGCGGCTTTACCCGCCAGAATCTCAACGGCGTCACCCTCGGCATGGCCCCGCACTGGACCGGTACGCTCGGCGCGACTTACGAGGCGCCGGTCGGCGGCAACCTCAAGGCCGGGTTCAGCGGCGACGTGCGCTTCAGCTCGTCGTACCTGGTTTCAGGCTTCGGCGAGCCGTTCTCGCGCAATTCGTCCTATGCCGTGCTCGACCTGGGCTTCCGCATCGGCGCCGAGGACGACAACTGGCAGTTCGCGGTCACGGGCAAGAACCTCACCAACCGGCAGTACATCAACGGCGGCGTCGACGGCCCGCTGACCGGTGGCGGCACCGGCACCGCGGGCGGCACCCATGCCGACCTGATGGGCTTCGGCGCGATGCCGCGCACGATCCAGTTCTCGGTCAGCAAGCGCTTCTGAGCGAGGCCCCAAGGCCAAATGGAAAGGGCGGGGTGCGAACCCCGCCCTTTTCGTCTGGCGGCAGCAGGAGGATCAGCAGCCCTTGGGCGCGTGCTGGCGGTGAATGTTGCGGAACGTGCGCGAACGGAACCGCCACTGGCCGTCGATCTTGACGCAGACGTCGTCATAGATCCCGCGGTCGCGCATCGTCGTTCCGCCCTGGTCGTAGACTTCGGAGGTATAGCTGCGCACGGTAGCGGTGTCGCCGTCGATCGCGATCGAACCCGGCCAGGCCTCGAACATGACGCCGGGGTAAGCCTTCATCGCCTCGACCCACAGCGCGACGATGTTGGCGCGGCCGTGCTGGGTCGGGAACTCGGGGTAATCGGGCATCGACCAGGTGCTGTCTTCGGCCCAGGTCGCTCCCCAGGCGTCGGCATCGCGCTGGGTCACCGCGTCGGCGTAGGCGTCAAGCAGCTCGCGGATCGCGAGGCGGTCCTCGAAGGGTCCGGTAAAGGCCATGGCATTCGTCTCCCGTATTGGTTCCGGCGGAGACTAGCGCGCGGGCCGTCCCGCGCGAACCAGTG
>JAGWUH010000075.1 GCA_028868535.1 Sphingomonadales bacterium
CGCCGAGCGCGCGCAGCGTGTCCATCTTCTCGCGCGATTGCGTCTCGGGCATGACGATGATCGTGCGGTAGCCGCGCGCGTTGGCGACCAGCGCCAGGCCGATGCCGGTGTTGCCGGCAGTGCCCTCAACGATCGTGCCGCCGGGCTGGAGCGTGCCGCGCGCCTCGGCGTCGCGGACGATCCACAGAGCGGCGCGGTCCTTGACCGAGGCGCCGGGATTGGCGAATTCGCACTTGCCCCAGATCTCGCACCCCGCCGCGGCGCTTGGCCCCTTGAGGAGCACGAGCGGGGTGTTGCCGATCAGGTCGAGCGTGTCGGTCCGCACCGGACCGGAAGGCGCAACAGGTGAAGTCATGCCCGCCTAGCTAGGGGCTCGGCCCCGGCTAGGCAAGGCTGGCCGATCCCGCGATCAGTCTTCCTGGGCGATGGTGACGCGCAGGCCTTCGAGTTCCGCGGTCACCGGCACCTGGCAGGACAGGCGCGAGAATTCGTTGCGGTGGTCCGAGCTGTCGAGCAGGTCATTCTCGTCCGGGGAGGGGGCGCCGACCTTGGCGACGAAGGCGGGATCGATGTGGACGTGGCAGGTCGCGCACGAGCAGCACCCGCCGCACAGGGCGAGCAGTTCGTCGAAGCCGTTGTCGCGGATCACTTCCATCAGGGTACGGCCGACCGGGGCCTCGATGGTGCGCTCTTCGCCTTCCTGGTTGATCACGGTAATGTTCGGCATTGGTCCTGAGCCCTTCCCTATCCGCCCTGTTCGGGCTTCGGGGCGGCTGCTAATGGCTGGTCCTGCCAATTGCAACGGCGGATCACGCCGGGAGTGCGACAGAATGGGAATTTCCGCCGAAGCGTTGCGCGAAGGCCTCGACGAGCTGGCCCGGCGCGAACCGGGCATGGCGCGGGCGCTGGCGGCGTGCGGCTATCCCGAGCCGCGGATCAGGCCGCGCGGGCACGCGACGCTGTTGCGCACGATCGTCGGCCAGCAGGTCAGCGTTGCCGCCGCCGCTTCGGTATGGGCCCGCCTCGAAGCGCTGCTCGGCGAGGGCTTGCCGCCGCAGGCATTGCTCGATGCCGGTTTCGATGCGCTGCGGGCGTGCGGGCTGTCGCGGCAGAAGCAGGGCTATGCGCGGTCGCTGTGCGAGCTGGAGGTTTCGGGCGAGCTGAACCTCGCCGCACTGCCCGCCGACGACGAGGCGGCGATCGCGCAGCTCGTGCGGATCAAGGGGATCGGCCGCTGGTCCGCCGAGATCTACCTGCTGTTCGCCGAGGGGCGGGCGGACATCTGGCCGGCGGGCGACCTGGCGGTGCAGGCCGGGCTGCACCGGATCCTCGGCCTGGAGGCGCGGCCTTCGGAGAAGCAGGCGCGGGCGCTGGCCGAAGGCTGGCGGCCGCATCGCGGCGCGGCGGCGATCTTCACCTGGCACTGCTACAACAACGCCGCGCTGTAACACGGCCGGATCGCGACACTGTTTCCCGGTGGCGCGCTTGTCGCCCGGGGGCGGCCCGTGCAGTCTGCCGCAAACCGCGGGAGAGACGAGATGAAGAAGCGTTTGCTGGCCATGCTGGGCCTGGCCGCCGGCGGGATCGCGCTGGCGCAGTCCGCCGCCCGGGCCTCGGCGCCCGCGGCCGCCGAGGTTCCGGGCTGGGCGGAGTTCGCCGAGGCGGTTCGCACGCTGCCGGAGCGGATGCTGGCGAAGCTGCCGGCGGGGATGCAGGCCGATCCGCAGATCCGGCAGGAGGTGGCGCGGCTGGCGCTGGAGGCGATCGCCAGCCAGTCGATCGACGCGATCGGCGGCGATGGCGACGCGCCGCGCTTCCTGCCCTCGATCGGGCAGGTGCTGAACGTCGGCCAGCCGAATGCCGACACCACCTATCGTTCGACCTGGGTGACGCCGGGGGGCACCTATCGCATCACCGGCAGGCGCGGGAGCCTGCGGCTGGCGGTGCTGGCGCAGGTGGTGCCGGGGAAGAACGGGCGCTCGCACCTCGATCTCGGCAGCCTGCCGGTGGACAAGGACGGCCGGTTCTCGGTGCTGGTCGGGCCGGAGAAGCCGGCGGGCTACGATGGGCCTTTCTGGCAGCTCGAGCCGGGGGTGGCGCGGCTGATGCTGCGGATGGTCAGCGCCGACTGGGGGCACGAGGCGGAGCCGACGCTGGCGATCGAGCGGGTGGACAAGCCGGTGAACGCGCCGCGCGCGCCGGCGGCGACGCTGGAAGGCCGGCTGCGGCGGCTGCCGAGGATGGTCGACATGATGGCGCTGATGTTCGTCGACCATGTCGAGAAGCTGCGGGCGGAAGGCTTCACCAACAAGCTCAAGGTGTTCGACGTGCCCGAGGGGGCGCTGGCGGGGCAGTTCTATTACGAGGGCGCGTATGACCTGGCCGACGACGAGGCGCTGGTGATCGATTCGCCGGTGCCGGCGAAGTGTGCGTACCGGTCGCTGATCCTGACCAACGAGATCTACGAGACGATCGACTGGATCAACAACCACAGCAGCCTGAACGATGCGCAGGCGGCGTCGGACAGCGACGGGCGGCTGCGCATCGTGGTTTCGGCCAGGGACCCCGGGGTGAGGAACTGGCTGGACACCAGCGGGCATGCGAAAGGGGTGATCCAGGGGCGGTGGACCGGCTGCGACAGCCACCCGATTCCCGAGGTCCGGGTGGTGAAGATCAAGGACCTGAAGAAGGTGCTGCCGAAGGACGTGGCGCGGGTGACCCCGGCGGAGCGCGAGGAGATATTGCGGGCGCGGCGGCGGGCGCAGCTGGAGAGGCCGCTCTGGTAGTCCGCAAATATCGCTTGTCGATATTTGCCACCGCCAGACTCCGTCAGTTCCGGTTGCCGCGACTAGCGGCAACGCCTTGTGGAGCGAGTTGTTCTGCGAGGGGCGTGTAAGGTGGCACCGGCCCCTCCGTCAGCGCTGCGCGCTGCCACCTCCCCATCCGCTTCGCGGACAGGGAGGATCGGCCGCTGGCGAATGCGACGTAACGCCGGGGAAAACGCGGGCAACTTCAGGCCGGCGTTGGGGCGTCCTGCCTGGCGGATGGGGGTTTGAGGGACCGATCCATCCGCACGTTGGTGCGGGACAGCTGGAACTGCTTCTTCGCGACCGGCTGGCTAGTGTTCACGCATCACAAC
>JAGWUH010000002.1 GCA_028868535.1 Sphingomonadales bacterium
CAAGCGGTCTTGCCATGGGCCTTTCGCCCTGAACAGGCGGGACAGCGATCGGGCTCGCAAGCTTCGCTGTCCGGGGTGGCGGTGAGGCCCGCCAGCCTGAACCGGTAGCTGACGCTGCTTCGCGCTGCATGGTGCGTCCGGGAATGGATGCGCCATCGCGGGCAACGCCGGCCTGAAACACCGGGGCCGCCTTTCGCGAGAAGGCGGGCCGGATGGGGGTGGATGTAACCTATGTGGTTTGAAATGTCAAGAGTGGAGTTGGCGGGGTGTGGCCGGCGGGGGTTCAGCTTGGTTGCTCGAGGTCCCCGCTTTCGCGGGGATGACGGGGGTGTGGGGGCCGGCGGGGGTGCGGGTGGGCGGAACGGAAAACCCCGCCCGGAGCGATCCGGGCGAGGTTTCGTTTCACCCTGGCGGGATGCGGCGGGGCTTAGGCCGCGCCGTGGCCGGCCAGCGCAGCGAGCAGGAGCAGCGCCACGATGTTGGTGATCTTGATCATCGGGTTGACCGCCGGGCCCGCCGTGTCCTTGTAGGGATCGCCGACGGTGTCGCCCGTCACCGCGGCCTTGTGGGCGTCGGAGCCCTTGCCGCCGTGATGGCCGTCCTCGATGTACTTCTTGGCGTTGTCCCAGGCACCGCCGCCCGAGGTCATCGACAGGGCCACGAACAGGCCGCCGACGATGACGCCGAGCAGGAGCGCGCCGAGCGCGGCGAAGCCGTTGTCCTGCCCCGCGACCCACGAGATCACGTAGTAGACGGCGATCGGCGCGAGCACCGGGAGCAGCGAGGGCACGATCATTTCCTTGATCGCGGCCTTGGTGACCAGGTCCACGGTGCGGGCGTAATCGGGCTTGGAGGTGTAGTCCATGATGCCCGGGTTGGCCTTGAACTGCTCCCGCACGTCCACGACCACGTCGCCGGCGGCACGGCCGACCGCGGTCATGCCCATCGCGCCGAACAGGTAGGGCAGCAGCGCGCCGAGCAGCAGGCCGACGATCACGTAGGGATTCTCGAGGCTGAAGTTGACGGTCAGCGACGGGAAGAACTCGCGAAGGTCGGTGGTGTAGGCGGCGAACAGCACCAGCGCGGCGAGACCGGCGGAGCCGATCGCGTAGCCCTTGGTGACCGCCTTGGTGGTGTTGCCCACGGCATCGAGCGCGTCGGTCTTTTCCCGGACCGCATCGTCGAGACCGGCCATTTCGGCGATGCCGCCGGCGTTGTCCGTGACCGGGCCGTAGGCGTCGAGCGCGACGACCATGCCGGCAAGCGCGAGCATGGCGGTGGCGCCGTAGGCGATGCCGATCAGGCCGGCGAGCTTGTAGGCGATGATGATGCCCGCGACGATCACCAGGGTGGGCAGCGCGGTCGCCTCGAGCGAGATCGCCAGGCCCTGGATGACGTTGGTGCCGTGGCCGGTGACCGACGCCTTGGCGATCGACTTCACCGGGCGGTAGTTGGTGCCGGTGTAGTATTCGGTGATCCAGATGATCAGGCCGGTGATCGCGAGGCCGAGCAGGCCGCAGTAGAACAGCGCGCGGCCGGTGTAGGCTTCCGCCCCGATCGGCGCTTCCATGTCGCCCAGCGCGTACTGCATGGCGAACCAGATCGCCGGGATCGACAGGATCGCGGTGACCAGGAAGCCCTTGTACATGGCGCCCATGATGTTGTTCGAGGAGCCGAGCTTGACGAAGTAGGTGCCGATGATCGAGGTGACGATGCAGGCGCCGCCGATCAGCAGCGGAACGCTCATCAACGGCATCAGGTTGGCGACGCCCTTCACCAGCAGCGCGGTGAGCACCATGGTGGCGCCGACGGTGACGACGTAAGTCTCAAACAGGTCGGCGGCCATGCCGGCGCAGTCACCGACGTTGTCGCCGACGTTGTCGGCGATGACGGCGGGGTTGCGTGGATCATCCTCCGGGATGCCGGCCTCGACCTTGCCGACGAGGTCGGCGCCGACGTCGGCGGCCTTGGTGAAGATGCCGCCGCCGAGACGCGCGAAGATCGACACGAGGCTGGCGCCGAGCGCGAGCGCGGTGAGCGCGGTGACGACGACGCGATCGTTGGCGGCATGGCCGGCGGGGCCGGTCAGGTACCAGAAGAACGTCGCGATCGCGAGGAGCGCGAGGCCCGCCACCAGCATGCCGGTGATGGCGCCGGCGCGGAAGGCGAGGGTGAGGCCCTGCTGCAGCCCGGTCTGCGCGGCGGCGGCGGTGCGGACGTTCGACCGCACCGACACGTTCATGCCGATGAAGCCGGCGGCGCCCGAAAGCACCGCGCCGAGCACGAAGCCGGTCGCCGAGATGGCGCCGAGCGTGGCGAAGATGATGACCGCGACGACCACGCCGACGATGGCGATCGTGGTGTACTGCCGCTTCAGGTAGGCTTGCGCGCCTTCCTGGATGGCGGCGGCGATTTCCTGCATCTTGGCGTTGCCGGCGGCGCTGCCCAGCACCTGCTGGCTGGTGAATATGCCGTAGACGACGGCCAACAGGCCCAAGACTATTGCTATCGTGACAAGATTCACGAGCGCACCCCTCTTCCTAGTGATTGCCCCTGGGCCGTTTTGACCCGGCGATGGCTATTGCCGTTGTTGATCTGACCCGGATTGCGCCGCGTCAAATTGGCGGGACCATACGGCGCAGGAGCCTGCTGGCAAGGCAAAAATCCGACAGATGAACCATTAATGCACAGCGGGGTGACGCGGGCGGAAATCGCGGTTGCTTGCGGGAGACGATGGTTTGTGGGAAGTTAACCGTCATGGAAGCGGTCCTGCCGAAGCTGATGAAGATGATGCCTTTCCTGTTCGGGATCGGCTTCATCGCGCCGTGCGTCGCACAGATCCTGCCGCGACTGGGGCTGGTGCCGCCCGCGGGGATGACGCCGGTGGCGTTCGGGCTGGCGGTCGGCGGGGCCTGGGGGCTGATCGCCAACCTGCGCGGGCGCTGGCTGTGAGCGGCGGGCGATGAGCGAGGCGGGCCTGATCGAAGGCGTGGTCGGTGCGACCGCGGACCGGCCGGCGCTGTTGCTGGGGCCGGACGGGCTCGATCGCCATACCCGGCGCGACCTGCGCAAGGAGGAGATCGCCATCGCCGCGCGGTTCCAGGGCGAGGGCGGATGGCCTTACGCGATCTGGGCGGTGGGCGGCTTCGCAGTGTGGCTGGGGATGTTCGCGCTGGCGTTCCTGCACCGGCTGAACCTGCCGGTCGCGCTGGTCTATTCGAGCGTCTATGCCGGGCTGGGCTATATCGTCGCGCACGACGCGATCCATCACAACATCTTTCGCCAGGACAGCCGCTGGCACTGGCTGAACGAGCTTTCGGGCTGGCTGGCGGTGCTGCCGATCGTGTTCCCGTTCCCGCTGGCGCGGATCGTCCACCTGCGGCACCACACCCATGTCAACGACCCGCTGGAAGACCCGGACTATTCCGACGACGCGCGCAACGTCTGGCACGCGATCTGGAAGACCTGGTGGAACCGCCAGCCGGGGGTGAAGGGATCGATCCACGCCTACAAGGAGGCGGCCTACAAGATCGGCACGCCCGAGGCGATGCAGGCGCTGAAGATCACGCTGGTGGCGCAACTGCTGTTCATGGCGGCGCTGTTCGCGATGGCCTGGAGCGGGTTCGCGCTGGAGGCGGTGTGCCTGTGGTGGCTGCCGCGCCACCTCGGGCTGACGTATGCGCGCATCTACCTGAGCTGGGCGCCGCACCATCCGCGCGAGGGCAATACCGGGCGCTACAACAACTCGGTGATCTTCACCAGCATGTGGGGCGATGTCGGCTCCAGCTTCATGGCCTATCACCTGCTGCACCATCTCTATCCGCGCATTCCGGTGCACCAGACGCGGCCGGCGTTCTATGCGATGCGGCATATCCTGGAGGCGCGCGGGGTCGATGTCTCGTCGCGGCCGGTGAAGGGGCGCTGAGCGCGCGTCAGTGCTGGTAGCCGAGGCCGGTCGTTTCTGTCAGCGGGATCGTATCGAGCAGGAGCGGGGTTTCGGCCTGCGGCAGCGCGGCGCCGATGCGGTGCGCCGGGACCGGCGGCTCCTGGCCCGGGGGCAGGGTGAACAGCAGCTGGTAGTCGTCGCCCCAGCGCAGCGCTTCGTGGCGGCGGGGTTCCGGCGTGGCGATCGGGACCTGCGCGGCGGTGATCGCGATCGTGACGGCGGAGGCGCGGGCCATGCGGGCGGCGTCGAGCAGCAGGCCGTCGGACACGTCCATCATCGCGGTGACGTGCGGGGCGAGGGCGCGCCCTGCGTTGAGCAGCGCGACCGGGCGCAGGTAGGCGGTGGCGTCGCCGTTGCCGGTGCGCAGCGCTTCAAGCCCGAGCATGGCGGCGCCGACCGGGCCGGTCAGCCACAGCGCATCGCCGGGGCGGGCGCCGCTGCGCGCGGGGACGGGGACGTGAGTGGCGCGGCCGATCGCGGTGAGGCCGAAGGCGCGGGCGGCGCCGGCGGGGCCGCGCACGGTGTCGCCGCCGAGCAGCGGGACGGCGTAGTGCGCGAGCACGGCGGCGAGGCCGGCGAGGAATTCGCCATCGCCATCGCCGAGCATGTGGCCGACGAGCACGCCGATCGGCTGCGCGCCCTTGGCGGCGAGGTCCGACAGGTTGGTGGCGACGAGCTTCCAGGCGGCGTCGGCAAGGCTCTGGCCGGGGGCGAGGTGGGTGCCCTCGACCAGCATGTCGTGCGTGAGGACGAGGGTTTCGCCGCCCAGCGGCAGCACCGCGCAATCATCCGCCAGGCCGCGCGCGGCGGGGTGGGTGGCAATACCGCGCAAGGCCGCGATGAAGGCGGCCTCGTCCATGCTAGAGCGCACTCCGATCTGATTGAATCAGATCGGGCGCTCCAGGTTGTTTGTTTTCCGCGTTTTTCCGAGTCACTTCGTGTTCCACTCCGTTCGAAAAACGCTCTAGCCTCGCGCGACCTTTGCGACGGCGTCGAGCACGCCGTTGACGAACTTGGCCTCGCGGGTGTCGAAGAAGGCGTGGGTGACGTCGAGGTATTCGCTGATCACGCTGGCGACGGGGACGTCGCTGCGGGCGAGCAGTTCATAGGCGCCGGCGCGGAGGATCTGCAGCATGGTCTTGTCGAGGCGTTCGAGCTTCCAGCCTTCGGTGAGCTTCGATCCCAGCAGCGCGTCGATCTCGTCGCGGCGGGCGAGCGCGCCCTTGACGACATCGTCGAAGAACGCGGTCTCGGCGTCGTTGAACTGCATGTCCTCGATCTCGGCGCCGAGGCGGTGGCGGTGGAACTCGTCGAGCAGGGTGGCGAGCGGGGTGCCCTCCATGTCGTGCTGGTAGAGCGCCTGGACCGCGGCGAGGCGGGCGGCGGAGCGGGCGCGGGATTTGGGATTCGACATGGATTATTCCCCGAGGCGCAGTTCGACCGAGCGGGCGTGCGCGGGCAGGCCTTCGGCGTGGGCGAGGGCGACGGCGGCGGGGCCGATCTCGCGCAGCGCGGCGTCCGAAAGCTGGATGAAGCTGGTGCGCTTCATGAAATCGAGCACCGACAGGCCCGAGGCGAAGCGGGCGCGGCGGCCGGTGGGCAGGACGTGGTTGGGCCCGGCGACGTAATCGCCGACCGCCTCGGGCGTCATGCGGCCGAGGAACACCGAACCGGCGTGGCGGATCGCGCGGAACAGCGGTTCGGGATCGTCGGTGGCGATCTCGACGTGTTCGGCGGCGAGCGCGTTGGCGAGCGCGGGGGCCTCGTCGAGGCTGGCGACCTCGATGATGACGCCGTGGGTGTTCCAGCTTTCGGTGGCGACCTTCTGCGTCTTGAGCATCGCCAGCTCGACGCCGACGCGATCGGCGACATCGTCGGCGAAGACCGGATCGTCGGTGATCAGGATCGACTGTGCGGCGGGATCGTGCTCGGCCTGGGAGAGCAGGTCGGCGGCGATCCAGTCGGCGTTGTTGCGGCCGTCGGCGATGACCAGGATTTCGCTGGGGCCGGCGACCATGTCGATGCCGACGACGCCGTAGAGCTGGCGCTTGGCCTCGGCGACGAAGGCATTGCCGGGGCCGGTGACGACGTCGACCGGCTTGATGCGACCGGTGCCGTGGGCGAGCGCGGCGACGGCCTGCGCGCCGCCGACGCGCCAGATCTCGTCCACCCCGGCGAGGTGCGCGGCGGCGAGGACCAACGGGTTGACCACGCCCCTGGGGGTCGGCGTGGTGACGACGAGGCGCTGGACGCCGGCGACCTTGGCCGGGATCGCGTTCATCAGCAGCGACGAGGGGTAGGCGGCGCGGCCGCCGGGGACGTAGAGGCCGGCGGCATCGACCGCGCGCCAGACCGCGCCGAGGCGGGTGCCGGTGGCGTCGGTGTAGTCGCGGTTTTCGGGGAGCTGCGCCGCGTGGTAGGCGCGGATGCGGGCGGCGGCGGTTTCGAGCGCGGCGCGCAGGTCCGGGTCGAGCGCGGCGAAGGCGGCGGCGCAGGCTTCGGGGGTGATGCGCCAGTCGTCGTCCGAGGCAAGGGCGTGGCCGTCGAACCGGGCGGTGTACTCGGCCAGAGCGGCGTCGCCGCGGACGCGGACATCGTCGAGGATCAGGGCGACGTCGCGGGCGACGTCGCTCTCGCTCTCGCGGCGGTCGCGGACGAGGCGGCGGAAGGCCTTGTCGAAGCCGGGGTCGCGGGTGGAGAGGCGGAGCATCAGGCGGCCTGCGCGGGGGCGACGGCGGCGCGGAACGATTCGACCAGCGCGGCGACGCGATCGTCGGTCTTGAGCGCGGCGCGGTTGACGATCAGCCGGGCGGAGACCTGCAGGATCACGCTGGTTTCGGCGAGGCCGTTGTCCTTCAGCGTGCGCCCGGTCTCGACCAGATCGACGATGCGGCCGGCGAGGCCGAGGCCGGGGGCGAGCTCCATCGCGCCGTTGAGCTTGACCACCTCGGCCTGGATGCCGAGGCTTTCGAAGTGGCGGCGGGTGAGGTTGGGGTACTTGCTGGCGACGCGCAGGTGGCTGGCGCTGTCGACATCCTCGGCCGGGATCACCGGTTCGGCGACCGAGAGGCGGCAGCGGCCGAACTGCAGGTCCACCGGGGCGTACAGGTCCGCGTAGGCGAACTCCTCGACCACGTCGGAGCCGACGATGCCGATCTGCGCGGCGCCGTGGGCGACGAAAGTGGCGACGTCGAACGCGCGGACGCGGATCACCCGGGTGTCCGAATCCGTGCAGCCGAACGACAGCGCGCGGGACTTCTTGTCGTGGAACTCGGCATCGGGCACGACACCGGCGCGCGCCATCACCGGCAGGGCCTCGTCGAGGATGCGGCCTTTCGGCACGGCGAAGGTCAACGGCTTGAGCATGGCGCGCCTTTACGCAGGCGCGCGGGAAAGGGCAACAGATGGCGGAAGCGCGGGCGCACCAGGTCGATGCGCGGGCGGCGATCACCTGGCAGGCCGATCATTCGGAGCGCAATGGCGCGGCGGTGACGGCGCGGGTGATCCGGGGCTTCCTGCCGTTGCTCGACGGCGCGACGGCGGTGGGACGGCGGATGCGGGATTGGCCGGGGCTGAGCCTCGAGGACGCGATGCCGCTGCGGCTGACGGGCGGGCTGCACTGGCTGCACCTGACCGGGCAGGAGGCGCGGCTCGACGGGGTCTATCGCGGTGCGGTCGGGGAGCAGGAGGTCGTCGACGCGGCGGTGGGCGCGGTGGTGCGCGCGCACGATGCCGAACTGCTGCCCTGGCTGGACGGTCCGCCGCAGACCAACGAGGCCGGGCGCTCGGCCTCGATCGTGGCGGGGATGCTGTGGCTGGCGCGGCGGCTCGGCCCGCGTTTCGAGCTCAACGAGATCGGCGCCAGCGCCGGCTGCAACACGATGATCGAGCGCTATCGCTACGTGCTGGGCGGGGTGGAAGTCGGGCCGAAGGTTTCGCCGGTGGAGATCGCGCCGGAATGGCGGGGGGAGCCGCCGCCGCGCGGGCCGCTGGAGATCACCGCGATCCGGGGATGCGACCTGGCGCCGATCGACCTTGCCGATCCGGCGCAGGCGCTGCGGTTGACGGCGTATGTCTGGCCGGAAAACCGGGCGCGGTTGGAGCGGCTGCGGGCGATCATCGCCCTCGCGCGGGAGCGGGCGCCGCGGGTGGAGCGTGCCGACGCCGCCGACTGGGTCGAACGGCGGCTGCGCGATCCGCAGGAAACGGGGGTGACGCGGGCGTTCTACCACTCCATCGTCTGGCAATACCTGCCGCTGCAAGGGCGCGCGCGGATCGAGGCGGCGATGGCGCGGGCCGGCGCGCAGGCGACGGCGGAGCGACCGCTGGCCTGGATCATGCTGGAGACCAACCGCGAGACGTTCCGGCACGAGCTGCGCGTGCGGCACTGGCCGGGCGACGGCGAATGGACGCTGCTGGGCGAGGCGCATGCGCATGGCGCCTGGGTGGCGTGGCGGGGGCGGGACGTGTTGCCGCGCGATTGAGCGACGGGAATCGGTAGCCGCTGGCGATCATCGCACACCGTGCGGACGGCCGTTCAGGCGGCGTCGCGCGCGCCGGAGAGATAGGGGTTGCCGTTGCCGGGGGCGAGGGCATCCTCCACCACCGCGGCGCCGTAGCGGGTCAGCGCGACGCGGCCTTCGCCATCGTCGCGCAGCACGAGCCCCTTGTGCGCGAGCGCGTCGAGCCAGCGACCGAGCAGGCGCGGGGTGAAATCGAGCTCGGCGGCGATCTCCCCGAGGCTCATCGCGGCGGGGGCGCAGAGCAGCAGCAGCATGATTTCCCAAGGGCTGGGCGGGCAGATCAGTTCGCGCAGGCCGGCGCGGCGGAGGTTTTCGTTGCGGGCGCGACAGTGCAGCAAAAGATCGACGGCAAGGGCTCGGGCGGCATCGCCGGCCGGGGAGGAGCGATCACCGGCGGCATCGTCGTTCAGCACCATAAGCCGTATTCCCCCTTCGTGCGAAGCAATGCAAAATTGCCTATATCTGGCAACAACCCGAAGGACGGTTTCCGTCTAGAAATCGATTTCGCACGGAGCTGCACGGCCGACCATGACAGTTTTTGTGCGAAGGGTGACATTTTACGCCAAAATGGTAGCGTGACTCATGCTCGACCGACTGCAGTTGCCGATCCAGCACGCGCGCCTCGCGTTGAGTTCGTTCGTGGGTTCGGAAAAGCTGCTGGAACAGGTGTTTGCCGACAGCGGGCTGAGCCCCGAGGCGATCGCCCGGCCCAAGTTCGCGTTCAGCGCGCGCACGCTGGAGACGGTGTCGAACAACCTGACGCGGCTGTTCGGGCCGGCGTGGTTCCTGAACATGCCGGTGCTGTGGAGCCTGCGGGTGCAGTCCGAGTTCGGCTCGGCGGTGCGGTTCGCGGCGACGCTGCGCGAGGGTTTCGAGGTCGTCGCCGCGTTCACCCACGTGCGCTGGCCGCTGGGCAAGGTCGACATGGTCGAGGAGGGGGACGTCGCGTGGCTGCGTTTCCATGTGGTCGGATCGATGTCGCCCACGAACGCGCGGATGGTCGCCGCGCTGGCGGCGCTGAACCTCCAGACCACGATCGAGGCGATGCGCGGGACCGACATTGCGCGGCTGACCTACGAGTTCGAGGGGCCGCCGCCGGATTACGAGGACAAGCTGGCGGCGCTGTTGTCCGGGCCGTCGCAATGGAATTGCGACGGCAACCGGCTGCTGCTGCCGCGCGAGATGCTGGACGCGGTGTCGATGACCGCCCAGGAGGATTCGTTTCGGGCGATGATGCAGGCGCTGCGCGAGTTGGCGGCGGCGCGGGCGCAGCATCGGCCCGTCTCCGCGGCGGTGCGCGCGGCGCTGGGCGCGGCCGGCCCGGGCGAATTCGGGGCGGACGCGGTGGCGCGCGCGGTGGGCATGGCGCGGCGGACGATGGAGCGGCGGTTGCGCGAGGAAGGCAGTGCTTTCCGCGCGATCCAGGACGAGGCGTTCAAGGAGCGCCTGCTGACGATCGCCGGGGTGCCCGGGCAGACCGCCGAAAAGGTTGCGGAGGAGCTGGGCTATCACGATGCGTCCAGCCTGCAGCGGGCGTGCCGGCGCTGGTTCGGCAAGACCTTCGGCGCGATCCGCGAGGAACGGCGCAAGCGCTGAGCCGCATCAGGCGACGGCCGCCGTCTCCTCGAGAAACGCGGCGAGCGCGGCGGTGACCGGCCCCGGGGCCTGCCAGGGGCTGAAGTGGCCGACGCCCGGCAGCCGAACGATCCGCACGTCGGGAACCTGGGCGGGGAGATCGTCGAGGTTGACCGGCGGGAGCGCGAAATCGTCCTCCCCCCAGAGCACCAGCGTCGGGATCGTCAGCGGCGGGGCGGCCGGGGGAAGTTCGGCCGGGAGCGCATAAGGCTCGTCCGGGGCGGGGACGACGACCGGGCTGGCGCGGTACCAGTTGAGCATGGCGACGGCGGCTTCGCCGTCCTGCCAGCGGCGGTAGAGCGCGGCGGCTTCGGCCGGTTCGATGTTGCCGAGGATGCCGAGCGCACCGCGCGCCAGCTCCCCCGCGGCGGCGAGGCGCGCGCCGATGCCCCGTGCCGGCGGGGCGGAGCGCGAGAAGGCGCGGACCAGGGTCGAGGCCAGGCCGTGCTCGCGGACGTGGTCGATGGTGGCGGGATCGCGGAACAGGCGGATGTACTGGCTGGACTCGCGTTGCGCGCGGTCGAGGTAGAGCAGGCGCTGGTACGGCGTCGGGTGCGGGGCGTTGGCGATCACCGCGCGCGGGACGCGGCGGCTGAACTGGCCGAGCGTGGCCACGATCCAGGCGATGACGCCGCCCCAGTCGTGGCCGACCACGGTGAAGCGCTCGATGCCGAGCGCGTCGGCGAGGGCGAAGATGTCCGCCGCGAGCTTGTCCGGCGCATAATCGGCGACGGCGGGCGGTTTCGACGAGGCGCCGTAGCCGCGCTGGTCGGGCGCGATGCAGCGGTAGCGATCGGCCAGCGCGGCGACCTGGTGTCGCCAGGTGCGCCAGGATTCGGGAAAGCCGTGGAGGAACACCAGCGCCGGTGCGTCGCGGGGGCCGACGTCATGGACGTCGAGCGTGACGCCGGTGGACAGCGCGACCGGCGTCGGCATCGTCACTTGCCCGCCAGCTTCTGCGCGGCTTCGAGCAGTTCGGTGGGGAACATCGCGACGATCGTGCTGTTGTGCTCCACCCCGATCTCGCTGAGCGTCTGCAGGCGGCGCAGTTCGAGCGCGCCCGGGACCTCGCCGATCGTGCGCGCGGCCTGGGCGAGGGTCTCGCTGGCCTCGCGCTCGCCCTCGGCCTTGATGATGCGGGCGCGCTTCTCGCGGATCGCCTCGGCCTCGCGGGCGATGGCGCGTTGCATCTGCTCGGGAATGTCGAGGTCCTTGATCTCCACCGCGTCGACGGTGACGCCCCATTGCCGGCAGGTCTGCGCGAGCAGGTCGAGCAGGCGGGCGTTGATCGCGGCGCGGTCCTTGAGCATCTGGTCGAGGTCCGACTGGCCGATCGCATCGCGCATCCCGGTTTCCGCGGCCTGGACCACGGCCGCCTGCCAGTTGACCACCGAGGTGATCACCCGCGCGGGATCGACCGCGCGGTACCACAGCACCGCGTTGACGCGGACGGCGACGCCGTCGCGGGTGACCGTCTCCTGCGTATCGAGCGCGAAGGTGACGACGCGCAGGTCGACCTTGACCACGCGGTCGATCAGCGGGATCAGCCAGAACCAGCCCGGGCCCTTGGTGGCGGCGAGGCGGCCGAGGCGGAAGACGACGCCGCGCTGGTATTCCTGGTTCACGCCGAAGCTCTTCAGCGCGAGGACGAGGGCGACGATGAGGACGAGGAAGCCGAAGCCGGAAAACGCGCCTGCCATGGTTCGCGCCTTTCAGAGCAGTTTCAGGATTTCCAGCGGATAGATGGTTTCGGTCCAGGACGCGAGGTCTTCGCGGGTGAACCAGCGATGTTCCTGCATGACCTCGCGTTCGAGCGCGGTGTGGCCGTGGGTGTGGACCCGGTCGTGCGGGGCGGCGACGCGGAAGTAGCGCTCGTCCGCGGTGATGGCTTCGCCGGTGAAGATGACGAAATCGGCGACGATGCGGTGGACTTCCGGCCCGGGGGGCAGGTCGAGCCCGGTTTCCTCGCGCAGTTCGCGGCGGGCGGCCGCGGCGTAGGCCTCGCCGGCGTCGCATTCGCCGCCGGGGGTGCACCAGAACGCGGGGACGCCGGCGGGGGTGAAGCGGAACAGCAGCAGGCGTCCGGCGGGATCGGTCAGCAGGATGCGGGCGGCGCGGCGCAGGCGGCGGCCGGGCGTGGGGATGGCATCGGGTTCATGCACGCCGGGACGGTCATGCATCGGGTGCGGTGGCCCTGATCGCGAGGGCGTGGACGCGCTGGCCGGGCAGGTCGCCCAGCGCGGCGTTGACCGCGCGCTGGCGCTGGACGCGGTTCAGCCCCGCGAACGCCGCGCTCTCGATGACGACGGTGAAGTGCGATTCGCCCGAGCCGTCGTGGCCGGCGTGGCCGAGGTGGCTGGCGCTGTCGTTGATGACCTCGAGCCGGGTGGGGGCGAAGGCGGCGGTCAGGCGTTGTTCGATTTCCTGTGCGATAGGGCCGGTCATGCGTTCTCCTTGCCCTTTCCTTCTAGCCGCTTTGCTCCCATCTGGAAGGGGTGAAGCATGATCGATTCCATGGACGGGTGAACGGTTCGACGCGGATGTGCGACTGGCCGGCGTGTGGGGAGACCGGCGAGTTCCGGGCACCGGGGGCGGTGCCTTCGGGGTTCGACGGGCCCGGGGCCTATCGCTGGTTCTGTCTCGAGCACGTCCGCCAGTTCAACGCCGGCTACGACTATTTCGCGGGCATGACGGCGGAGGACATCCTGGCCGCGCAATCGCCGATCCACGGCTGGGAGCGCGAGAGCCGGGTGTTCCGCGCCGACCCGTTCGCGCAGAATCCGCGCTGGGGGGACTTTGCCGATCCGCTCGACGCGATCGGCGCGCACATGCGGATGCGCGTGCGCACGCCGGAGGACATGGCGGCGGAGCGCGCGCGCAATGCCGCGATGAGCCTGCTGACGCCCGACGAGCGCAAGGCGATGGAGGTGCTGGGGCTGGCCGCCGGCGCGGATCGCAAGGCGCTGCGGGGGCGTTATTCGGAGCTGGTGCGGCGCTATCATCCCGATCGCAATGGCGGCGATCGCAGTTTCGAGGCGAAGCTGCAGGGGGTGGTGGAGGCCTACCAGGTGTTGCGCAGGAGCGTGGCGTTCGCCTGACGGCGGCGGTGCCGGCGCGACGAGGCAGCGATAAGGGCTATTCCAGAGCACCGCCTTGACGGACTTGGGCGGGATTAATGATACATCCCGGTTTATGGGATTGGCCGGATGGATCAGCAAGCGGTGGCACCGCGCGACCAGTGCGTCGGGATTCGAGGTGGCCCAGGTCCTCAAGGTCCAGCGGCAGATTCCGCCGCTTTACGCGCTGCTCTCGTTCACCGCGGCATCGGTGGCGTTCACCCATCGGCACGTCGCGCCGCTGGTGCTGACCGCCTACATTCCCGGCGCGCTGATCCTGCTCTGCCTGTGGCGGCTGGTGCGCTGGGCGACGGCGCCGTGCCAGGAAGACATCAGCCGGCGGCAGGCGATCGTGCAGTTGCGGCGCATGACCTGGATCGCGGGAATCCTGGCCGGGGCCTTCGTGGCCTGGGCGATCGTGCTCGACCAGTATGGCGATGCGACGCTGCAGGGCCATGTCGCGATATCGGTGGCGATCACCGTGCTGGGGTGCGTGTTTTGCCTGGGCTATCATCCCAAGGCGGCGCTGGCGCACTGGCTCGTCGTCGTCGGCACGTTCTCGACCTATTGCTTCTTCAAGGATTCGGAGGCGACCACCGCCATCGCCCTCAACATCGCGCTGGTCAGCGCGCTGATCCTCAAGGCGATGGTCGATTCGTTCGCATCGTTCGTGAACCTCGAGCGTTCGACGCATGCGCTGGAGCAGAAGCAGAACGAGGCGCACGAGCTGAGCGCGGAGAACGCCGCGCTGGCTCAGACCGATTTCCTCACCGGATTGCCCAACCGGCGCTTCTTCTTTCGCCAGCTCGAGACGCTGCTGGGGTGTCCTGACGCGCCGTTCGCGGTGGGGCTGATGGACCTCGACGGCTTCAAGTCGGTCAACGACACCTATGGCCACGCGCAGGGCGACCAGCTGCTGGTCGCGGTGGCGTCGCGGCTGGGTGCGGCGGCGGGCGAGCTGATCACGGTGGCGCGGCTGGGCGGCGACGAGTTCGGCTTCCTGATGCGGCTGGCGCCGGACCAGGCGCTGGCGCAGGGCCAGGCCTTGTGCGACGCGATCCGTGCGCCGGTCGAGCTGACCGTGGCGTCGATCAACGTCGGGTGCTCGATGGGGATCGCCGTGCCTTCGGCGAGCTGTCGCACGGCGGGGGAGCTGTTCGAGCGCGCGGATTCGGCGCTGTACCACGCCAAGGACCGGCGGCGCGGCGGCTGCATCATGTTCTCGCCCAGCCTGGAGGACGTCATCCGCTCGGGCCAAAAGGCGGCGGCGGCGTTCCAGTCGGCCGACCTGGAGCAGGAACTGTCGGTCGTGTTCCAGCCGATCTTCGACATCCAGCGGCGGATGCTGGTCGGCGTGGAGGCGCTCGCGCGGTGGCATTCACCCAGCATCGGTGTGGTCGCGCCGGAGCAGCTGATTTCCGCCGCCGAGCGCACCGGGATGGCGCGGCAGACGACGACGGTCCTGTTCCGCAAGGCGCTGCGCGCGGGGACCATGCTGCCGGCGGGAACGCGGCTCACCTTCAACCTGTCGGCGCTCGACCTTGCGGACGACCGCACGGTGTCGGTCCTGCTCGCCGAAGTCGAGGCTTCGGGGCTGGCGGCGGAGCGGATCGTGTTCGAATTGACCGAGCACTCGGTGATCGCCGACCTCCAGACGGTGCGCCGGTCGCTCGACAGGCTGAAGGGGGCGGGGGCGCAGCTCGCGCTCGACGACTTCGGCACCGGCTATTCGAGCCTGTCGCTGCTGCACGAGCTGCCCTTCGACTTCCTCAAGATCGATCGCAGCTTCGCCGCGCAGCTGAGCGACCCGACCGGGCGGCGGCTGGTCGAGGCGATCCGGGGCCTGGCCGATACCCTGTCGCTGCGCTGCGTGCTGGAGGGGATCGAGACGCAGAACCAGCTCGACGAGGCGGTGGCGGCCGGATTCGAATATGCGCAGGGCTATCACCTCGCCCGGCCGGGACCGATCGATGCGGCCCTGGCGGGGCAGGGGCTGATGTCCATCGCGGCGTGAGCCGGCAGGAACAGTTGAACTAGCCCGCGGTGTCGGCGGCCTGCGCCCGCATCGCGGCGATGAAGGCGCGGACCGACGGCAGCCAGGCGCGGTTGGCGGGAAAGACGAGGTGGACGGGCAAGGGCGGCGGCGCGTGATCGGGAAGCAGCTCGACGAGACTGCCGTCCGCCAGTGCGTCGCGCACCTGGTAGCTCAGCATGTTGGCGATGCCGGTGCCGGCACGTGCGGCGGCGAGGGCGGCGTCGAGCGAATTGACCGTCAGGCGCGGGGTGACGGCGACCTTCCGCGCCGCGGTCGGTCCGAAGCGCCAGGTGTGCGAGACGCGGACATTGTCGCCGAGGATGGCGTGGTGGCGGGCGAGATCGGCGGGGGCCTGCGGCGTGCCCATGCGTGCGCAGTAGGCGGGGCTGGCGACGATGGCCTGGCGCACTTCGCCGATGCGGGTGGCGATCAGCGCGCTGTCCGCCAGCGGGCCGACGCGCACGGCGACGTCGATGCCTTCCTCCACCAGGCGGACATTGCGATCGACCAGCAGCAGGCGGATCGCCAGCGCCGCGTGCCGTTGCAGCAGTTCCGCGACCACCGGGACGACGCGGAGGCGGCCGAACATGACCGGGGCGGTGATGGCCAGGTCGCCGGCGGGCTCGGAGCGGTCGCCGGCGACGGCGCGTTCGGCATCGTCGAGCTGGGTGAGGATGGCGCGCGCGCGATCGAGCAGGAGCGTGCCCGCGGGGGTGAGCGTGACGCGCCGCGTCGAGCGCTGGAACAGCGCCGAGCCGAGATGGCCTTCCAGCGCGGCGATGGTGCGGGTGATGACCGACGGCGAGACGCCGGTACGGCGCGCGGCTTCCGCGAAACTGGCCTGTTCGGCGACCGCGACGAAAGCCTTGAGCGCGGCGAAGCGATCCATGGATTGTTGCTCACACGGCAATGAAGGATTGCGAAGTCTAGCGATTATCGTCGCATCTGGAAGGGCCCATATTGCCCGGCATGGCAGCGCAGTACTTCAGGCAGATGTTCGGGCCGGCGGCACGTGCCGCGCAAGGCGAGGCGGGCTCGCGCGCAGGCTATGCGGTGCGGGAGGCCGTGGCCGACGGCCCGGACCTGCTGACGCGGCGCGAGCTGGACTTCATCGCCGCGCGCGACAGCTTCTATCTTGGCAGCATCACCCCGACCGGCTGGCCCTACATCCAGCATCGCGGCGGGCCGCCGGGCTTTCTCCACGCGATCGGGCCGAACCGGCTCGGCTTCGTCGAGCAGCCGGGAAACCGGCAGTTCATCACCCAGGGCAACCTGCAGGACAACGATCGCGTCGCGCTGTTCCTGATCGACCAGGCCGCGCGGCGGCGGCTGAAGCTGATCGGCCATGCCCGCGGCCTTGCCGACGGCGCGGGCGAGACGGGCGAGGGCCCGTTCGTCGTCATCGAGATCGACGTGATCGGGTTGGACTGGAACTGCCCGCAGTTCATCACGCCGCGGTTCACGCGCGAGGAGGCGATGCGGGCCATCGCGGAAGGAGACGGGACATGGCGGGCGCGTTGACCTGCGGCGTGCATCCCCTCGGGCTGGCAGTGCCCGACCGGGCCCGGGGCGGCCACGCGGCATGTCATCCGCATCGCGTTCGCGACGCCGTTCGGAGGAGGAGACGCTTGTGCCCTACGTCAACATCCGCGTGACCCGCGAGGGCGTCAGCGCCGCGCAGAAGGCGCGGCTGATCGCCGGGGTGACGGACCTGCTGGCGGCGACGCTGGGAAAGAATCCGGCGACGACCGTTGTCGTCATCGACGAGGTGGATCCCGACAACTGGGGGATCGGCGGGCTGCCGGTGGCGGATGTCCGCGCCGGCCAGGGAAAGGACGTGCGATGAACGCTGCCAGTGCGCCGACCTATGCGGCGATCATGTTCGCCACGGGAATCGGCATTCCGGTGATGGCGGCGCTGAACGCGGGGCTGGGGCAGCGGCTCGGCAGCCCGGTGGCGGCGTCGGTGGTGCTGTTCGCGGTGGCGCTGGCGTGTTCGCTGCTGGCGCTTCTGCTGGCGGGCGCATCGCTGCGCGGGCTGGCCGGGATCTCCGACGCCCGGCTGCTCGGCGGCGGGTGCTTCGTCGCCGCCTATGTGCTGGCGGTCACGGCGATCGCGCCGCGGTTCGGGTTGGGCAACGCGGTGTTCTTCGTGCTGATCGGGCAGATGGCGAGCGCCGCCGCGATCGACCACTTCGCCCTGCTGGGGGCGGTGCGGTCGCCGGTGACGGCGGCGCGGGCACTGGGCATCGCGCTGATGGCGGCGGGGGTGTTCTTCGCGCGCCGGCCGGTTTGATCAGGCGGCGGGGGCCTCGCAGAGTTCGGCCAACTGGGCGGCGCAGGTGGCCCAGCCCTGCTCGAAGCCCATGTCGCGGTGCTGGATCATCGCTTCCTCGCTCCAGTGGCGGGCGCGGGCGGTGTAGCGGGTGCCGTTGCCTTCCGGGGTGATTTCCCAGATGCCGATCATGAACGGCCCGGCCGGCTCGAGATCGGCGGTGATCGCGTCGGTGGTGGCGAAGCGGCGGCCTTCGTCCCAGGCCAGGAACACGCCGGACAGCCGGTTCACCTCGCCATCGGGGCCGTACATGACCGTGTCGGCGCGGCCACCCGGGCGGCGGTCCCAATGGGCGATTTCCGCGCGCCAGGGCCGGGGGCACCACCACTCGGCGAAGCGGTTGACCATGGCGTTCCAGACCATGGCGGGTTCGGCCTCGATCAGGCGGGTGACGACGAGTTCGTGCATGGGTCTGGCTCCCGTGGGGTGGAGGGACGGTATCAGTCGCGATCGGGCGCGCCGAGCGGGAAGTTGGGGCGCCAGGGGCGGGCCTCGTCGATGCAGCGGGCGACGGCGGGCAGCGCGTTGAGATGCGCGCGCCAGGCCTTCAGGCGCGGCCAGCGCGCGGTGATCTCGTGCACCCAGTCGGCATAGAACAGCGATGGCGCGGCGGCGCATTCGACGAGGGTGATCGCGCGGCCGGGCGCGGGGCGGCCCGCCAGCCAGCGTTCGAGCCAGTCGTACGTGCGTTCGAGGTTGTCGCGAATGCGCCGGCAGGCGGCCGGATCGGGCGCGTCCTTGAAGATGTATTCGCCGATCATCCCCTGGACGACGTTCATCACGTAGTTGTCGAAGACGCGATCGAGCATGCGGGTCTGCACCGCGGCATCGGCGTCGGCCGGAATCAGGCCGGTGGCGCGCGGTTGGTGGACAACGAGGTGCTCGATGATCGACGTGGCCTCGAAGATCACCGCCGCGCCGTCGGCCAGCACCGGGAACTTGCCGAGCGGGCCGGCGCGGGTGGTGACGAAGCGCCAGGCGTCGGTGTCGGTGGTGGTCTCGTCGAGCATGTGGAACGTGAACGGGATCTCGCAGGCGTAAAGCGGGATCAGCGCCTTCCAGGTGTAGGACGAGAACGGGTGGCCGTAGAGTGCGAGGGTCATGCGGGGGCTCCCGTGCCGGCGACGGCGGCCTCGATCGCGGCGATGTCGATCTTCCTCATCGTCATCATTGCCTGGAACGCGCGCTCGCGGACGCCGGGATCGGCGCTGGCCATCGCCGTGGTGAGCACGCGCGGGGTGATCTGCCACGAGATGCCCCACTTGTCCTTGCACCAGCCGCAGTTCGATTCGGCGCCGCCATCGGCGACGAGCGCGTTCCAGTAGCGGTCGGTCTGTTCCTGGCTGTCGGTGGCGACCTGGAACGAGAACGCCTCGGTGTGGCGGAACGCCGGGCCGCCGTTGAGGCCGATGCAGGGGAAGCCGAGCACGGTGAAGGCGACGGTCAGCTCGTCGCCGGCCTTGCCGTCGGGGTAGTCGGAGGGGGCGTCGTCCGCCTTGCCGACGAAGCTGTGCGGGAACAGGCCGGCGTAGAACCGGGCGGCGGCGGCGGCGCCGCCATGGACCTCGCGGTCGAACCAGAGGCAGAGGATGGCGTCGGGAACGGTCATGTGCGCTTCTCCGCGATCAGGGCATTGTCGATGGCCTTGGCGGCCCGGAACGCCGGGCGTTCGCGATAGCGCTCGGCATAGGCGACGAGCGGGGGTTCGGGCGGGAGCGAGCCGAAGTTCATGCCGAAATCGACCGCCGAGCCGACGTAGACATCGGCCATGGTGAAGCGCGGGCCGCAGACGTAGTCGTGATCGGCGAAGTGCCCGGCGAGCGTGCGGACCGTGCGTTCGAGCGAACCCCAGCCGGCCATGACCTGCTGCTCCGGCGTGGGCTCGCACTGGAGCGCGCGCGCGGTGATCGCGGATTCGACCGGGCCGGCGGCGAAGAACAGCCAGCGGAAGTAGTCCGCCTTTTCGCGGTCCGACGGGAGCAGGCCGGCGCCCGGGTGGATCTCGGCCAGGTAATGGCAGATCGCCGCGGCCTCGGTGACGACGCGGTCGCCTTCCGGAGCGTGGTGGATGATCGTCGGCAGCTTGCCCATCGGGTTGGCGGCGAGCAGTTCGGGCGGCTTGGCCTGCCATTCGACCAGCACCTGGTGGTAATCCGCGGCGACCTCGTGCAGCGCCCAGCGGGCGACCTGGCCCCGCGACATCGGATGGGTGAAGAAGGTGTAGCCGGCCATGGCGCAATCCTACTGGCCGCCGACCAGCGCGAAGAACGCGCCTTGCGGGTCGATGCCCTGGATGATCCAGTCGCCGGTGGGGACCTGGTGGGGGCCCATCACCACCCGGCCGCCGTTGGCTTCCGCCGCGGCTTTCGCGGCGGCGATGCCGGGGACGCGGAAGTAGTGGTTCCACATCGACACGGGCATCTGCTCGGGCTTGCGGCAGATCGCGCCGATCTGCTGGCCGTCGCGCGCGATGAACTGGTATTTGCCCATCGCGCCCATGTCCATCGGCTCCGGCAGGGTCCAGCCGAACTGGCCGGTGTAGAAGGCCAGCGCGCTGTCGGGGTTGGCGGTCCACAGCTCGTTCCAGCCGCAACGGCCGGTGAGCGTGGGGGAATAGGCGGTGGAACCCTCGCTGGCGCCGGCGGGCATCACCGGGGTCATCACGTAGAACGGCGTTCCGCAGCAATCGGCGACGAGCGCGAAGCTGCCGACGTCGATGGTGGTGCGGGGCATCAGCACCGTGCCGCCGGCCCGTTCGATCGCGGCGGTGGCGGCGTCGACGTCATCGACGGCGATGTAGCCGACCCAGCCGGGGCGGGCGCCGCCGGCCTGCATCTCTGCGGTGAGCGGCAGCACGCCGCCGGTGCTGCCGCCGTCGGCGTTGAGGATGTGGCCGTAGAACATCGGCGGCTGGGAGCCGGGCTGGATCGACCAGCCATCGACCACCGCTTCGTAGAACGCCTTGGCGCCGGCGGCGTCGGTGGTCATCAGCTCGTACCAGATGAAGGCTCCGTGGATGCTGCTCATGCGGGTTCTCCGGCGGTTTCGTGTTGCTGGAAGGCGGCGAGATGATCGGCAAGCGCGCGGTGGAACGCGGGCCGGCCCTCGGCGCGGGCCTTGTAGGCGGCGACGACGGGATAGCCGTCGAGCAGGCCCGGGGTGCGGTCGAGCGGACGCAGCACGGTGGCGAGGAGGATGTCGGCGATCGAGAAGGTGCCGGCGATCCAGTCCTTGCCGGCGAGCGCCTCGGACAGGTGGCCGAGAACGCGGTGGGTGTGCTGGAGGAACGCCTCGCGCGCGGGGTCGGCCCAGGGCTTGTCGCGGTGGATCATGTTGGTGACGACCAGCGGCGAAACCGCCGGTTCGACCGAGCTGAGCGCGGCGAAGGCCCAGGTGATCGCCTGCCAGCGGCCGCCGGGATCGCGCGGGAGCAGGCGCTCGTCCTGTTCGCCGAGGTAGAGCAGGATCGCGCCGGTTTCGAACAGGGGCTGGTGGCCGTCGTCGAAGGCGGGAACCTGGTTGAACGGCTGGCGCTGGAGGTATTCGGCGGAACGGGGGGCGAAGGCGTCGAAGGTCTCGGCGCGGTAGGGGCGGCCGATCTCCTCGAAGGCCCAGCGCAGGCGCAGGTCGCGGACGAGGCCCTGGACGGCGGGCGGGCCGGCGTGGAACGCGGTGATGACGGTTTCGGCGGCGGGGTCGAGCGGCATGTCGAGGTCCTTCAGGCGGCGGTTGCGGGCGATGTCTCGCCGGCGGCGAAGGCCGGGTCCATCCACATCACTTCCCAGACGTGGCCGTCGGGATCGGCGAGGCTGCGGCCGTACATGACGCCGTGGTCCTGCGAGGGATTGGGATCGGTGGTGCCGCCGGCGGGGGCGGCGGCGGCGGCCATGCGATCGACTTCGCCGCGATCGGTGCACGACAGGCAGACCATGACCTCGCTGTGGCCGGCGGGCGGGATCGGCCGGGTGGTGAACGTGGCCCACTTTTCACGGGTGAGCAGCATCACGTGGATCGTTTCGGACCAGACCATCGCCGCGGCGGTGCCGTCGGTGAAGCGCGGCTCGTTGGTGAAGCCGATCGCCTCGTAAAAGGCGCGCGCGCGGGCGAGATCCGTGACGGGCAGGTTGATGAAGCACATGCGGGGTGCGGTGGGGGCGCCGGGGTTCGGGGACACGTTCGGGGACATGTTCGGGGACGGCTTCGGGGACATGGAGGTGGGGCTCCCTTGCTGCGAATCGATCTTGCGCGAGGCTGCCACTGCTGGTTATAGGTTGCAACTATGAAGTTACAAAAAGTAACCGATGCGGGCCAGGCGGAGCCGGTGCGGCACGGGCGGCGCTATCGCGATGCCTGCGGTGCCGCGTTCGCGCTCGAGCTGGTGGGCGAGCGCTGGGCGCTGCTGATCATGCGCGAGCTGATGTTCGGGCCCAAGCGGTTCGGGGCGATCCGTGGCGGGCTTCCGGCGATCAGCGCGCGGGTGCTGGCGGAGCGGCTCGGCGAGCTGGAGGCAGCGGGGGTGGTGCGGCGCGAGATGCTGGCGCCGCCGGCTTCGGTGGCGGTCTATGCGCTGACCGACTGGGGGCGGCAGGCCGACGAGGCGATGCTCGCGCTGTGCCGCTGGTCGCTGCAGTCGCCGGGGCACGATCCGTCGCTGCACCTTTCGAGCGCGGGGCTGATGATGAGCCTGCGGGCGTTGTTCCGCGGCGGCGCCGACACCGCGGGCGAGATCGCGGTGGGCGAGGACCTGTTCGCGGTGAGCGTGGCGAAGGGCGTCTTCACCGTGCGTTCGGGAGCGGGCGAGGCCGCCGCCTTCCGGCTGACGGCGGCCGATGCCCGGCCGTTGATGCAGCTGTTCTATGGCAAGGTCGGGCTGGCGGCGGCGGAAGCGGTGGGGCTGGCGGTGGCGGGGGACCGGGCTGCCGCGGCGGCGTTCGGCGGCTGCTTTGCCCTGCCCGACAAGCTCGCCTGATCGCGGCGGTTCCGCCGGGCGATTAATGGGCTTGGCTGTTGCGATGCGGCGCGCGCGCGTATAGGCGGGCGGCCATGACTGAATCGATCCACGACCCCCGCTCGACCACCGCTCTCGCTGCGCCCGACCGCCAGGTCAGCGTGCGCGAGGTGTTCGGCATCGACATCGACATGACGGTGCCGGCGTTCTCGGTCGCCGACGAGCGCGTGCCCGACCGCGACGACAGCTATGTATTCGCCCCGGACACGACGCTGGCGATCCTGGCGGGGTTCGCATTCAACCGCCGGGTGATGGTGCAGGGCTACCACGGCACCGGCAAGTCGACCCACATCGAGCAGGTGGCGGCGCGGCTGAACTGGCCGTGCATCCGCATCAACCTCGACGCGCACATCAGCCGCATCGACCTGATCGGGCGCGACGCCATCGTGCTGCGCGACGGCCTGCAGGTGACCGAGTTCCGCGAAGGGTTGCTGCCCTGGGCATTGCAGCACCCGGTGGCGCTGGTGTTCGACGAGTACGACGCCGGGCGGCCCGACGTGATGTTCGTGATCCAGCGCGTGCTGGAGACCGAGGGCAAGCTGACGCTGCTCGACCAGAACCGGGTGATCCGGCCGGACCCGAACTTCCGCCTGTTCGCGACCGCCAACACGGTCGGGCTGGGCGATACCAGCGGGCTCTATCACGGCACGCAGGCGATCAACCAGGGGCAGATGGACCGCTGGAACATCGTCGTCGGCCTCAACTACCTGCCGCAGGCGGTGGAGACCGAGATCGTCACCAAGAAGGCGACGGACATCGATCCGAAGCTGGTGGCGGACATGGTCAAGGTCGCGGACCTGACCCGGCAGGGGTTCATCAACGGCGACATCTCGACGGTGATGAGCCCGCGCACGGTGATCACCTGGGCGCAGAATACCGCGATCTTCAAGGACGCCGGATTCGCGTTCCGGCTCTCGTTCCTCAACAAGTGCGACGAGACCGAGCGGGTGCTGGTGGCCGAGTATTTCCAGCGGGTGTTTGGCAAGGACCTGCCCGAGAGCGTGGTCGGGCGGGGTTAATCGACGTCGGCAGGGGTACTTTCCCCTGCACGAGGCATGCTTTCGACCAGCGGGACATCCTCGACGATTTCCCGCTTGCCAATCTTGATGTGTTTTTCGCTGAGCCTGCGGGCGCGGCTTAGGACGTTGCCTTCGTACGTGCGGGCGAAGTCGTTGAAGCTGTTGACTGCGCGGCCGAGGTGTACGCCTGTCTTCATCAGATCATCCTGCGTTTTGGCGAGACTATCGTAGAGATCGCTGGCGAGCTTGCCGATTTCCCGCGCCTCGCGTTCAAGCCCGACCTGCCGCCATACCTGCGAGATGGTGCGGGCAATGGCGACGAGATTGGTCGGGCTGGCGAGGAGAACGCGCCGTTCGAAGGCAAAATCCCAAAGCTGCGAATCGTGATCGAGAGCGGCTGCGATGAAGTGCTCGCCCGGCACGAACATCAACACGTAGTCGGGGGCATTCTCGAACTGGCTCTGATAGCTTTTCGAAGCGAGAGTCTGGATGTGCGCCCGCATCGAGGCTGCATGTTGATCCAGACAACGTTTGCGACTTTCCTCGTCCTCGGCTTCGAAAGCGTCCTGATACGCGTTGAGTGAGACCTTGGCGTCGATCACCAATTGCTTCTGGCCAGGAATGGTAATCACCGCATCGGGGCGCAGGCGGCCGTCCTCCGTGGTGATCGAGTGTTCGGTGACGAAATCGGTGTGTTCGGCGAGGCCGCACTGTTCGAGCACGTTGCGGAGCTGCTGTTCGCCCCAGCGGCCGCGCGCCTTGGGGGCGTTGCGCAGCGAGTTGCCGAGGCGGGCGGCTTCGGCGCGGACCTGTTCCTGGCCTGAGCGCAGCAGCTCGATCTGGCCGGTCAGCTGGCCGAAGGCATCGACGCGGGCCTTTTCGAGCGCGCCGACCTGGTCCTCATAGCTTTTCAGCCGTTCGTTGACCGGGGCGAGCAGCGCCGCCACCGCCTCCTTGCTGGCCTTTTCCGAGTGGGCGAAGCGTTCCTGCGCGCGGGCGAGGAAGGTTTCCTGCGCCTTGTCGAGCACCTGGCGACCGGCCGCCTCGAACTGCTTGCGCATTTCCTCCTGCGCGGCGAGCAGCAGGCGCTTCTGCTCATCGAAATTGGCGGTCTTCTCACGCAGCGTGGCGAGATCAGCGGCCAGGCGGACCTGTTCCTCGCGCAGCGTGGCGACGGTGCCATCATGCTCGCGCCGGAGCGCGGCGACGGCCTCGCCGTGGGCGGCGCGGGTGGCGGCGAGCTCGTCCGCCAGCGCATCGGCGCGGGCGGCGCGCTCCCCGGCGGCGGCGAGATCGGTGATGGCGGCGCGGAAGCGATCGTCGAGCGCGCGCAGCTCCCCCTCGCGCTCGGCGAGGCGGCGGCGGAGATCGGCCGCCGGGCGGGTGCCGGCGAACCAGCCGAGCCCGCCGGCCACCACCGCCAGTACGATCCAAACGAAAAGCGATCCGGCCGTTTCCACGTGCAACTCCAAGAGAACGAACGCGGAACGTAGCCCGGTCGGCGCGGGTCGTCAAATGACCGGGACCGGCTTTCCCCGGGGAACTTTCGCGACTGTCGTTCGGTTGACTCGCGTGGTCAGGCCCGGTTCAAACTGTTTTTGGTAAACCGGATTTCGACTCGGATTTCGCTGAGCGGGGCCATTCGCTCCGATGCAACAGGAGCCGCCGATGACTTCATCTCGTCTTGCCCGCTCGATCCTGGCGGCAGGCGCGCTTTCCTCCGTCGCGTTGCCGCTGTTGGCGGTGCCGGCGCTGGCCCAGCCGGCGGCAGGCGCGCAGCCGCAGGATATCGACCCCCGGGCGGGCAGCTATATGCCGCCCGACCAGCGCGGGTATCAGGGCCAGCAGGGCTATCCGCAGCAGGGCTATCAGGGCCAGCCGGTCTACCAGGGCCAGCAGGACAGGTATCCCAATGGCGCGCCGATGCCGGACCAGCGCGGTTATCCCGACCCGCAGGGCACGTACGCGAACGGTGCGCCGATGCCCGAGCCTGCGCCGCCGCCGGGGTATGACGGCACGCGGCCGCCGCCGCCACCGCCCGGCTATCAGCCTTATGCCGACGAGCGCGCGCGGGTCGCGGCGGACGATCGCTATGCCGCCGATGCCGAGCGGTGGGCGCGGGAGAACTGCGTGAAGTCGTCGGGCGACGTGGCCGGCGGGGCGCTGCTGGGCGGCTTGCTGGGCGCGATCATCGGTTCGAGCGTCGCCGGACGGCACGATCGCGGCGCCGGGGCTTTTGCCGGCGCGGCGATCGGTGCGGTGGGCGGCGCGGCGGTGGCGAGCAGCGGCAACGGCGAGACCAGCCCGGGATGCCCGCCAGGATACCGGGTGCGCCGCGAGGCGGTGACCTACAGCTACCGCGCGCCGGACTATTACTATGCGGCGCCGGGGTGGTACCGGCCCTGGGTCTACATCGGCGGGGCCTGGACCTATCGGCCCTACCCCTACCACGACTGGTACTATCGCACTTATCGGGCGCGACCCTATAGCGGCTATGGCTATCGCGGCTACGGCGGCTATCGCGGCGGGCCGGAGCCGTGGCGGGGAGGCCACGGCGGCTGGGAACACCGCCGCGGCTGGTAGCCGGACGACAAAAGGCCCGGGAATTCCCGGGCCTTTTCCGTTGAGCGCCAGCGTACTGTCAGGCCGCCTTGCGGGCCTTTTCAAGCTTCTTGAGCGCCATGTTGCGCTTCAGCCGCGACAGGTGATCGATGAACAGCACGCCTTCGAGATGATCCATCTCGTGCTGGATGCAGGTCGCCATCAGGCCCGAGATCGGTTCATGGTGGACCTCGCCCCTGAGGTCCTGCCAACGCAGCGTCAACGCCGCCGGGCGCTCGACATCGGCGAAGATGTCGGGGACCGACAGGCAGCCCTCGCGGTAGACCGCGAAATCTTCCGACGGGTCGAGAATCTCGGGGTTGATGAACACCTGCGGGTTTTTCTTCACCGGGCGATGATCGTGGCCGCAGCCGTCGTCCTCGCACTGCTCGGTCGGGGCGTCCTCGTCGGGCTCCTGCAGGTCGATGACGACGACGCGCAGCGGGACGCCGACCTGGACCGCCGCGAGGCCGATGCCGGGGGCGTCGTACATCGTCTCCAGCATGTCGGCGACGAGCGCGTCGAGTTCCGCGTCGAAGCTTTCGACACGCCGGGAAACCTGCTTGAGCGCCGGATCGGGCGCTTCGATGATCGGACGGATGGCCATGCGCGCCAGATAGGCGCGGGGCGCGGCGTTATCAAGCGGGTCGGGACATCGGCCGGAGTCAGGAAATCGGTCTTCGGGCGCGCAAGGCCTGGGCGAGCGTGCCTTCGTCGAGATAGTCGAGCTCACCGCCGACCGGCAGGCCGTGGGCGAGCTGGGTGACGCGCACGGGAAGGCCTTCAAGGCGTTCGGCGAGGTAGTGCGCGGTGGTCTGGCCTTCGAGCGTGGCATTCATCGCCAGCACGACCTCGTCGATGCCGCCCTGGCCGACGCGATCGAGCAGGCGGCCGATGGTGAGGTCTTCCGGGCGGACGCCTTCGAGCGCGGAGAGGCGGCCGCCGAGCACGTGGTAGCGGCCGGTGAACAGGCGCGAGCGATCGAGCGCCCAGAGGTCCGACACGTCCTCCACCACGCACAGCGCGCGGGGATCGCGGCGGGGATCGGCGCAGATGCCGCACGGGTCCGTGGTATCGACGTTGCCGCAGGTGTGGCACTCGACCAGGCCGTCGCGGACGGCGGTGAGCGCGGCGACGAGCTCACGCAGGGCGGTGTCGCGGCGCTTGATCAGCCACAGCACCGCGCGCCGGGCCGAGCGCGGGCCGAGGCCGGGAAGGCGGGCCAGCGCGCCGGCCAGCGTCTCGATCTCTTGCGATGCCATGCCGGCACGCATAAGGCCGGGGCACGGCGAGGGAAAGCCCGGGGAGCCCGTTCATGCGCATCATCTTCATGGGAACCCCGGATTTCGCGGTGCCGGCGCTGCAGGCGCTGGCGGGCGCGGGGCATGCGATCGTCGCCGTCTATACCCAGCCGCCGCGTCCGGGCGGGCGGCGGGGCAAGGAGCTGACGCCGACGCCGGTGCATCGCGCCGCGGAGGCGCTGGGGGCGCCGGTGTTCCATCCGGCATCGTTGAAGGGGGCGGAGGAGCAGGCGGCGTTCGCGGCGCTGGGGTCGGATATCGCCATCGTCGCCGCGTATGGGCTGATCCTGCCGCAGGCGGTTCTCGACGCGCCGAAGCGGGGGTGCCTGAACCTGCACGCGTCGCTGCTGCCGCGCTGGCGCGGGGCGGCGCCGGTGCAGCGCGCAATCCTGGCCGGCGATGCCGAGACCGGGATCGACGTGATGCGGATGGAGGCGGGGCTCGACACCGGGCCGGTGCTGGCCGAGGCGCGGACGGCGATCGGCGCGCACGATACCACCGGGGTGCTGACGCAGCGGCTGGCGCTGCTGGGGGCGGAGCTGATCGTCACGGTGCTGGGCGACCTCGATGCCTATGCCGAGGTGCCGCAGCCGGCGGACGGCGTCACCTATGCCAAGAAGATCGACAAGACGGAGTCCCGGATAGACTTTTCCGCGGGTTATGAGCAGGTTCTGAGGCAGGTTCGGGCATTCAATCCGGCGCCGGGGGCGTGGTTCGAGCTGGAGGGGGAGCGGTACAAGGTGCTGGTGGCCGAGCCGCTGGTGGCGGGGCCGGACGATTGCCGGCAGTCGTTCGCGACCGAGCCGGGGGTGGTGATCGGCGACCAGCTGGCGATCGGCTGCGGCGACGGGGCGATCCGGCCGACGGTGATCCAGCGTGCGGGGCGGCCGCCGATGGACGTGCTGGAACTGCTGCGCGGGCGCCCGATCCCGGCGGGGACCCGGCTCGCTTGACCCGGTTCGCGCTCACCCTCGAATTCGACGGCACGCCGTTCATGGGCCTGCAGCGGCAGGCGCACGGGCCGAGCGTGCAGCAGGCGATCGAGGAGGCGGTGGCGCGGATCACCGGCGAGACGGTGACGATGCATGCGGCCGGGCGCACCGATGCCGGGGTCCATGCGCTGGCGATGCGGGCGCACGTCGACGTGGCGAAGGACATCGACGCGTTCCGGCTGATGGAGGCGCTGAACTTTCACCTGCGGCCCGATCCGATCGCGGTGACCGCGTGCGCGGTGGTGGCGGATGACTGGCACGCGCGGTTTTCGTGCACCGGGCGGGCTTATGTCTATCGCATCGTCAACCGGCGGGCGCCGCTGGCGCTGGCGCGCGACCGGGCTTGGCAGGTGCCGCAGCCGCTGGACGCAGGCGCGATGCACCGCGCGGCGCAGGCGCTGGTCGGGCGGCATGACTTCACCACCTTCCGTTCGGTGCATTGCCAGTCGGCATCGGCGGTCAAGACGCTCGACACGATCGCGGTGCGGCGCGAGGGGGAGACGGTGCTGGTCGAAACCGCGGCGCGCAGTTTCCTGCATCACCAGGTGCGTTCGATGGTCGGGTGCCTGGCGCTGGTGGGGATGGGGCGCTGGCGCGAGGAGCAAGTCGGCGAGGCGCTGGCGGCGCGCGACCGGGCGGCGCTGGGTCTGAATGCGCCGGCGTGCGGGCTGTACTTCGTGCGGGCGGACTATCCGCCCAGCGAGGCGAGCACTTCGTAAGCGAGGACAGCGCCGGCGACGGCGGCGTTGAGGCTGTCGGCGCGGCCTTTCATCGGCATCGTCACGCGCAGGTCGCAGGCCATCTCGTACGCCTCGGGCAGGCCCCGCGATTCGTTGCCGATCAGGATGAAGCAGGGGGCCGCGTAAGGCGCGCCGCGGTAGGGGACGGCATCGCGCAACGAGGCGGCGACGAGCTGGCCGGGTGCCGAGCGCAGCCAGGGCAGGAATTCCTCCCAGCGCGCCTGGGCGATCGCCTGGGTGAACACGGCGCCCATGCTGGCGCGGATGGCCTCCGCGGAGAACGGATCGGCGCAGTCGTCGATCAGGATCAGCCCGCCGGCGCCGACCGCGTCGGCGGTGCGCAGCATCGTGCCGAGATTGCCGGGATCGCGCATCGCCTGCGCCACCAGCCAGATCGGCGATGCCGCGCGGTCGATCGCGGCGAGGCCGGTGTCCCATTCGGCGAAGACGCCGGTGACCGCCTGCGGATTGTCCTTGCCGGTGATCTTGCCGAGGATGTCGGCGCTGGTTTCCACCACGTCGCCGCCGGCGGCGAGGACGGCGGATTCCAGCTCGGCGAGCAGCGGGTGGGGGTCGCGGTCGCGAGCGGCGACCAGCATTTCGGGGAGGCGGCCCGATTCGCGCGCATCGGTGAGCAGGCGCAGGCCTTCGGCGAGGAACTTGCCTTCGCGGCGGCGGTGCTTCTTGTCACGCAAGGAGCGCAGGAACTTGACCGTCGGGTTGGAGAACCCGGTGATTTCGCGACGGGGCAAATCAGTCCTCGCCGAAGCCGTCGACGACCAGTCCGACCAGCTTGGCCAGCGCCGAATCGGCTTCCTCGCCCCTGACGCTGATCTCGATGTCGTCACCGCGCGCGGCGCCGAGCATCATCAGGCCGAGGATCGAGCCGCCCGCCGCCTCGGCGCCGTCCTTGCGGACGGTGATCGCCAGGCCTTCGGGCAGCTTGGCGACGGTGTTGACGAACTTGGCGCTGGCGCGGGCGTGGAGGCCCTTGGCGTTGACGATGCGGACGGTCTGCGAAAGCTCTCCCATAAGCCGGTTTCCTTGATTTAGGCGTCCTGTCCCAGGAACTCGCTGGCGATCGTGATGTAGTTGCGGCCGGCGTCGCGCGCGGCGGTGACCGCCGCCTTGACGTCCCCGGTCTTGCGCGCGCCGGCGAGGCGGATCAGCATCGGCAGGTTGATGCCGGCGATCACCTCGACCTTGCCCGCCTGCATCAGCGAGATCGCGAGGTTCGACGGGGTGCCGCCGAACAGGTCGGTGAGGATGATCGCGCCGCTGCCGCTGTCTACCGTCCTGATCGCATCGGCGATCTCGCGGCGGCGCTTCTCCGCGTCGTCATTGGGGCCGATGCAGACCGTGGCGACCGCTTCCTGGCGACCGACGACGTGCTCCATCGCGTGCACGAATTCCTCGGCCAGGCGGCCGTGAGTGACCAGGATCATACCGATCATGGGAAGAGGCAACTCCGAGAATCAGGCCGCGAACCCCGGGAAACCGGCGCTTTGACGGGCGGCAAGCAAGAGCAGGAGCGCGGGATCATCGCGGGGTGGAACCCTCCACGAGATCGGCCGCGCGCGAACCCAGGTTGCGGTGCAGCATTGTGGGCGAAAATCCGGCGTCGCGCAAGGCGGCGCCGATCCGCTCGGCCATGTAGACCGAACGATGGCGGCCGCCGGTGCAACCGAAGGCGATGTGGACATAGGCCTTGCCCTGCGCCTTGAAGCGCGGGAGCACCAGCAGCAGCAGGTCGCGGATGCGTTCGAAGGCCTCGGCGAAGGCGGGGTCGCGGGCGATGAAGTCGCCGACCCCGTCATCCTGGCCGGTCTGCGGCCGCAACACGGCATCCCAGTGCGGGTTGTCGAGGAAGCGCATGTCGAACACGAAGTCCGCGACCGGGGGCATCCCGCGCGAAAAGCCGAAGCTGGTGACGGTGACGGTCAGGTCCGGCCCGGCGACCGGGGCGAACTGCTCGCGGATTTTCTGCTGCAGGTCGTTGCTGGTGAACGCGGTTGTGTTGATCACCATGTCCGCCCAGCGGCGCAGCGATTCCATCGTGTCCCGCTCCAGCGCGATCCCCGAGGTGGCGGGCATGTCCGCGGCGAGCGGGTGACGGCGGCGCGTCTCGTTGTAGCGGCGCTGCAGTTCCTCCGACGAGCAATCGAGGAACAGCGTGGTGATCTCCAGATCGGCGCGACGGGTCAGCCGCTTGACCAGCGCGATCACCGCGTTGGGATCGAAGCCGCGCGTGCGCGAATCGAAGCCGATCGCGAGCGGGGCGTGGACTTCCGCGCCGTCCGGGGAATCGATCAGGCGTTCGAGCAGGCGGATCGGGAAATTGTCGAGCGCTTCCCAGCCGAGGTCCTCGAGCGTGCGCAGCGCCGTGGTCTTGCCCGCGCCGAGCACGCCGGTGACGAGGAGCACGCGCTGGCGCCCGGCCATGGCGGCCGCAGACGTTTCCGGAGGTGGGGACTGTGCCGCCATGGCGCGGTCCTTGCGCCGCTTCGTCGCAAAAGGAAAGGGCCGAAAGGGGCGCGTGCCGTCGGGGGACAGCGGCACGACGGGCATGCGTGCGGGTCAGCCGCGGCCGTAGTGGCGCAGGGCGGCTTCGGCGCGCAGGGCGAGGACCGGGGATCCCGGCCAGAGCCGGACCTGGGGAATGGCGATGCCGGCACGGGTGGCGGAATCGGCCTGCTCGATGAAGCGCGGCGCCTGGGGATCGAGCGTCAGCAGCAGTGCCACGGGGGCTTCCTCGCAAGCCGGGTACGGCAGCAGGCCGAGGTTGCGCAGTTCGAGCAGGCCGCGCGTGCGCGGGTGCGGCCGTGCCAGCAGGCGGCCCGAACCGGTCGCGAGCAGCAGCGAATCGTCGCCGACCAGCACGGCGCCGCGATCGATCAGAGCCAGCGCGAGGCTGGACTTGCCCGCGCCGGGCGGGCCCTCGATCATCAGCGCGCGGCCGGCGATGGCGACGGCGGTCGCCTGGTGGGGCAGTGGCGGGGGCCCGATCATGGCGGGGTCACCGCGGCGGGCAGGTCCACGACAAGACGCGCGCCGGGGCGGCCGTCGCTGCGGTCGCGCGCGGTGAGGGTGCCGTCGTGCGCCTCGACGATCGTGCGCGCGATCGCCAGGCCGAGGCCCGAATGGCTGCCGAACGCCTCTTCGGCGGGGCGGAGCGAGTGGAACCGCTCGAACACGCGCTCGCGCGCCTCGGGCGCGATGCCGGGGCCTTCGTCGGTGACTTCGGCGATCACCCGGCTGTCGCTGCGGGTGATGTCGAGCGCGATCTGGCCGCCGCCCGGGGTGAACGAGACGGCGTTGTCGAGCAGGTTCTCGAACACGCGCTCCAGGCGCGGCGCATCCCCCATCACCAGCGCGGGGGACAGGCCGTGGCGGCGGGCGATGACGGTGCAGGTGCGGTTGTCGCCGCGCGCGTCGCGCGCGCCGACCAGCGCCGTGGCGAGCGCGGCGAGATCGACCGGTTCGAAGGTGGCGCGGCTGAGTTCGGCATCGATGCGGCTGGCGTCGGCGATCTCGGTGACCAGCCGGTCGAGCCGGCGGACATCGTGCGCGGCGATGTCGGCGAGCTGGCGGCGCAGCGCCGGGTCCTCGACCTTTTCGAGGATCTCGAGCGCGCTGCGCAAGCTGGCCAGCGGGTTCTTGATCTCGTGCGCGACATCGGCGGCGAAACGCTCGACCGCGTCGATGCGGTTGCGCAGCGCCGTGGTCATGTCGGAAATGGCACGGGCGAGCAGTCCGATCTCGTCGCCGCGGTCGGGCAGGCGCGGGACGACGACGGCACGGTCGCGGCCGAGGCGGACGCGGATCGCGGCGCGGACCAGCGTGCGCAGCGGCTGGACGATGGTGCGTGCCAGGAACAGCGAGAGCAGGATCGACAGCAGCAGCGCGCCACCGACGATGTCCGCCAGCGTCTGGCGCGCATCGCGCACGCTCTGGGTGATGTCGGGCGTGTTCTGCAGGGCCAGCAGGATGGCGCCGTCGCGGCCGAGCGGGGTGGCGGCGGTGATCACCGGCGTGCGATCCGGCGCGGCGCGCTGGCGGACCATCGTCAGCCCGCTCTGCCGGGCGAGCAGGACTTCGGGCCAGGCATCGGCGCGATCGACCGGCGGTTCGCGGTAGGCGGGGACTTCGGCGGCGCCGAGCACCGTGTCCATGGCGCGATCGAGCAGGCGCGCGGCGCGGGGCAGCAGCGGTTCGGTGGCGGGATCGACGAGCGTGAACGACGGTGGCGCCAGCGCGAAGCTGTCGGCGATCAGGCGGCCGTGGCGATCGTAGACGCGCAGCCGCATGTGCTGCCGCACCCCGATCGCGGCGATCTGGGCGCGGCGATCCGAGGGGCGCGCGGTGGCGAGCGCGTCGGCGGCGATCTCGGCTTCGCTGCGGGCGCGCAGGAAGCGTTCCGCCAGGAGCTGGCGGCGATAGTTGTCGAGGTAGAAGAAGCTGATCGCCAGCAGGCCGAGCGCGATGACGTTGAACAGCAGGATGCGCGCGGTCAGCGAGAAGCGGCGACCGGACAGCCAGTCGCGCAGGCCGTGCGGCGGGGGCGGAGAGAGGGGATGTTCGCTGTCGGGCACGATGGATCAGCCGTCGGCGAAGGCGTAGCCGGCGCCGTAGAGCGTCTCGATCGCGGCAAACGCGGGATCGGCGGCGCGGAACTTGCGGCGCAGGCGCTTGATGTGGCTGTCGATCGTGCGGTCGTCGACATAGACGTCGTCGCTGTAGGCCGCATCCATCAGCTGGTTGCGGCTCTTGATCACGCCCGGGCGCTGGGCGAGCGATTCGAGGATCAGGAATTCGGTGACGGTGAGGCTGACCGGCTTGCCGTCCCAGTGGACCTGGTGGCGCGCCGGGTCCATCGTCAGGCGGCCGCGCCGCACCGGCTCGGCCAGCGGGGTCTGCGCCGGGGCGCCGGCGAGCCCGGCGAGATCGGCGCGGGCGAGCTCGAGCCGGCGCAGGATCGCGCGGATGCGGGCGACCAGCAGGCGCTGGCTGAACGGCTTGGTGATGTAGTCGTCGGCGCCCATCGCGAGGCCCAGCGCCTCGTCGGGTTCCTCGTCCTTCGAGGTCAGGAAGATCACCGGCAGCGCCGATTTCTCGCGCAGGCGCTGCAGCAGCTGCAGGCCATCGAGGCGCGGCATCTTGATGTCGCAGACCGCGAGATCGGGCGGGTTTTCGAGCAGCGCCTTCAGCGCGGTTTCCCCGTCGGCATAGACACGGGTGGCGAAACCTTCGGCCTGGAGGCCGATCGCCACCGAAGTCAGGATGTTGCGATCGTCATCGACCAGCGCGATGACGTGGGGAACCGGCGCGGAGGGGGTTTCGGGGGGGGATTCGCTCATGCGCGCGACGCTTCGGCTCCCGGTGGCGATGGGCCATGGGGGTTAACCGCTTGCGCCGCGCATGGCAATCGGCGGACTTGAGCGTGCCGCATCCGGGCCGGAGGGGACGGCGGCTGCCATGTCGGCGGAAATATCGGGATAATGTACGATCGCGGGACGCCTCAATTGACGCTGGCGGGTTGCTGCACTATGCGCGGCGCAAATCTCTATGCATAGGTATGCTTGACTTCCCCGTCCGCTCCCTGCGCGCAGTTGCGGACCACTTACGGAGACGACGTTGACCGCTTCGCTTAGCTACCCGCTCGACCGCCAGGGCATTGCCACTTCGGCCACCATCCACGCCAACCTCGGCACTGCGCCGCTGGTCGAGCACGCGCTGCGCAATGGCGAGGGCATGCTGGCCGCCGAAGGGCCGCTGGTGGTCGAGACCGGCAAGCACACCGGGCGTTCGGCCAAGGACAAGTTCATCGTCAAGGACGAGAACACCGCCGACACCGTGTGGTGGGGCAAGACCAACGTGCCGATGGACCCGGCGCACTTCGCCGCGCTCAAGGCCGATTTCCTGGCCGCGCTGGGCGGCAAGGACAAGCTCTACGTCGCCGACCTGTTCGGTGGCTCGCAGCCCGAGCATCGTGTCAACGTGCGCGTGATCAACGAGCTTGCCTGGCACAACCAGTTCATCCGCACGCTGCTGGTGCGGCCGACCGCCGACGAGCTCGACGGCTTCGTGCCCGAGTACACGATCATCGACCTGCCGAGCTTCCGCGCCGATCCGGCGAAGCACGGCACGCGCACCGAGACCGTGATCGCGGTGAACTTCACCGAGAAGCTGATCCTGATCGGCGGCACCGCCTATGCCGGCGAGATGAAGAAGTCGGTGTTCGGCATCCTCAACTACCTGCTGCCGACCAAGGGCGTGATGCCGATGCACTGCTCGGCCAACATCGGCCCCGACGGCAAGACCGCGGTGTTCTTCGGGCTTTCGGGTACCGGCAAGACGACGCTTTCGGCCGATGCCAGCCGCACGCTGATCGGCGATGACGAGCATGGCTGGTCGGACACCGCCGTGTTCAACTTCGAGGGCGGCTGCTATGCCAAGATGATCCGTCTTTCGGCCGAGGCCGAACCGGAGATCTTCGCCACCACCAAGCGCTTCGGCACGGTGCTGGAGAACGTGGTGATCGACCCGGCGACGCGCCAGCTCGACCTCGACGACAACTCGCTGGCCGAGAACAGCCGCGGTTCGTACCCGATCGACTTCATCCCGAACGCGTCGGAAAAGAACCTCGGGCCGGTGCCGTCGAACATCATCTTCCTGACCGCGGACGCCTATGGCGTGCTGCCGCCGATCGCGCGGCTGACCCCGGAGCAGGCGATGTACCACTTCCTTTCGGGCTATACCGCGCGCGTGGCGGGGACCGAAATCGGCGTGACCGAGCCGGAAGCGACCTTCAGCACCTGCTTCGGCGCGCCGTTCATGCCGCGCCACCCGTCGGTCTATGGCAACCTGCTCAAGGAGCGGATCGCCAAGGGCGGGGTCAAGTGCTGGTTGGTCAACACCGGCTGGTCGGGCGGCAAGGCGACGATGCCGGGGATCAAGCGCATGCCGATCAAGGCGACCCGCGCGCTGCTCAACGCCGCGCTCGACGGGACGCTCAACCACGGCACCTTCCGCGAGGACCCGTACTTCGGCTTCGAGGTGCCGGTGGCGGTCGAGGGCGTCGATGCCAGGCTGCTCGATCCGCGCGCGGCCTGGGCCGATCCGGTCGACTACGACAAGACCGCGCGCGATCTCGTGGCGAAGTTCATCGCCAACTTCGAGGAATTCTCGGCCCACGTCGATGAAGGCGTGCGCAAGGCGGCGCCGGTTTCCGCCTGACGGCGGCTACCGACCCGACAGCGGTTGGAGAGGGAATGGCGGCGGCGCGGGACAGCGCCGCCGCCATTTGCTTTTGTGCCCCGGGCGGGCGTGCTAAGCTTTGCAGGCTTTGGGGGCGATGGCCCCGCAACGGAGGTATCCTGCGATGAGTTTGCTCGATTCGATCCTGGGCCAGGTGGGTGGCAACGTCGATATCGCCGGCATTGCCGCGAAAGTGGGCATCGATCCGGCGCTGGCGCAGCAGGCGGTGACGGCACTGGCCGGGGCACAGCCGCAACCCGGCGACACGGTGGCGACCGCCGCCGCGCAGACCGGGATCGACAGCGGGGTGATGGGGCAGATCGCGGCGCAGCTTGGGGGGGAAAGCGGGCTGGGGCAGCTCAACCAGATGCTGCAGGCACACCCGCAGGCGGCCGGTCTGCTGAACATGCTCGACCGCAACGGCGACGGCAGCCCGATCGACGACGTGCTGGGCATGGCGAAGGGCCTGTTCGGCAAGAGCTGACCCGCCGGTCCGCCGGGCGCGGTGGGGGAATGCGAAGCGCGCTTCCAGATTCCGCTGGACGCGGCGGGGCGGCTCGGTCAATTTGCCGGCGGTCGCGCGCCCGCATACGGAATGGAAGCCATGGTCATGCTCGCCACGCTACGTCGTAGCGGGGGAATCGATGCGCTGTCGCGGCACCTGGACATGGCCCCGGCCGACGGGTCCGCAGCCGCGCGCGACCTGTTGCCGCACGTCCTGGAACTCTACCGCGACCGATACCAGGCGGCCGGCGGCGGCATCGAGGGGGTCGCGGCGGTGATGCGCCTGCTCGAGCCGCTGGGCGGCAACGCGCTGGCGTTCGCGATCCATCAGCCCGAGCCGATTCCCGATGCGCAACGCGCGCAAGTCCTGGCGGTGCTCCCCGGATCGGCGGAAGGCGTGGCGGCGCTGGTCGGGGAGGCGCGGCGCAGCAGCGTCGTCCCGGCCGCGCAACTCGAAGCGGTGCTGCCGCTGCTGGTCATGCTGGTCGGCGGCTACCTGGCGGCGCGCACCGAGACGGCGCGCGGCGCGGGCGAGGACATCGTCGCCGAATTCGAGCGGCTGGTGTCGCGGGAGAGCGGGCGGGCCTGAACCCGCCCGGTCACGTGATCGGAGAGCCGGGAAATCGTCCGATCACTTGATCGGACAGTCGGGCGACAAGCGCATGTCGAGGTAGTTGTCCACGGCCCGCATCATGTCGTCCAGCTCGTTCTCGAAGAAGTGGTTGGCACGTGGCACTTCATCGTGGTGGATGGTGATGTGCTTCTGGGTGCGCAGCTTGTCGACCAGCTTCTGCACCGAGCCGGGCGTGACGACGGTGTCCGACGCCCCCTGGACGATGATGCCCGAGGCCGGGCACGGCGCCAGGAAGCTGAAATCGTACATGTTGGCCGGCGGCGCGACCGAGATGAAGCCGCGGATCTCCGGCCGGCGCATCAGCAGCTGCATGCCGATCAGCGCGCCGAAGCTGTAGCCGGCGATCCAGGTCGAGGTGGCTTCGGAGTGGATCGACTGCACCCAGTCGAGCGCGGCGGCGGCGTCGCTGAGTTCGCCGATGCCGTTGTCGAAGCTGCCCTGGCTGCGGCCGACGCCGCGGAAGTTGAAGCGCAGGGTGGCGAAGCCGCGGTTGACGAAGGTCTTGTACATCGCCTGGGTGATGCGGTCGTTCATCGTGCCGCCGGCCTGCGGGTGGGGGTGCAGGATCATCGCCACCGGCGCGCGCGGACGGGTTCCGGGCTGGAAGCGGCCTTCGAGACGGCCTTCGGGGCCGGGGAAGATGACGGCGGGCATGGGGCGTTCAACCTTCGGTGCTGCGTCCCCGGCGGAGCTGGCGCGCGCGGTGCGCCGGGGCGGATAATCCGCCAAGGCCCTGCGCGGGGACTGTGATGTGGAGCGGAGCGCTATATAGAAAGCGATTGTTCAAAAGCAACGTTCGCGAGCATCATGCCCCGTCCCGAAATCTACCTCGACCATGCCGCCACCTGCCCGGTGCTGCCCGAAGTGCGGGACACCGTGGCCGCGGCGCTGGGCGAATGGCGCAATCCGTCGAGCGTTCATGCCGCGGGTCGGCGGGCGCGGGCGCAATTGGAGGAGGCGCGGGCGCGGGTGGCCACGGCATTGGGCTGGACGGGCGAGGTGATCTTTACCGGCGGCGCCACCGAGGCGCTGGCGATTGCCTGGAACCGCACGCGGGGCACGCGCAAGTGGGCCAGCGCCGTGGAGCACACGGCCGTGCTGCGCTTTGCCGGCGAGGCGCTGCTGGCGGTGGACGTTGACGGTCTGGTCGACCCAGACGCGGTTCCCGAGGCCGATCTCGTCGCGGTGATGCAGGTCAACAACGAGACCGGGGTGGTGCAGCCGCTGGACGCGATCGCGGCGCGGGTGCGGGCCGGCGGCGCGCTGCTGCTCGCCGATTGCGCACAGGGCGTGGGCAAGCTGGCATTGCCCGATGCCGACCTGATCGCGGTGGCCGGGCACAAGTTCGGGGCGCCGCCGGGGGTGGGGGCGCTCCTGGTTCGCGACTTGGCCATGCTTGCGCCGAGCGGCGGGCAGGAGCGCGGCTATCGCCCGGGGACCGAGAACCTGCCCTACATCCTCGGGCTGGCGACGGCGCTGGAAGCCGATCGCGGCTGGGTCGAGGGCGCCGGGCTGCTCCGTGCCTGGTTCGATGGCGAGATGCTGGCGCTGGGGGCCGAGGTGATTGCCGGCGGAGCGGACCGGGTGCCGACGATCGGCGCCTATCGTCTGCCCGGGACCGGCGCGGCCGGGCTGCTGATCCGCGCCGATGCCGCGGGGATCGCGATTTCGGCGGGGAGCGCCTGCGCCTCGGGCAGCATCAAGCCGAGCCACGTGATGATGGCGATGGGGCTGGACGAGGCGGTGGCGCGCGAGGTGTTCCGCGTCTCGATCGGGCGGGGCACGACCAGGGCCGATCTCGAGGCACTGCTGGGCGTGGTGCGCGGTGCCGCGCAGCGGGCGGCGTGATCTACCTCGATTACCAGGCGACGACGCCGCTGGCGCCCGAGGCGCGCGCGGCGATGCTGCCCTGGCTGGGCGGGCCCGAGGGCATCGGCTTTGCCAACCCGCACAGCCCGCACCGGCCGGGCCGGGCGGCGGCGGCGGCGGTGGAAGTGGCGCGCGAGCAGGTGGCGGCGCTGCTGCCGCCCGGCGGGCGCGTGGTGTTCACCAGCGGTGCGACCGAGGCGATCAACCTCGCGATCCTGGGCGCGCGGGTGGGGCGGATCGCGGTTTCGGCGATCGAGCATGCGGCGGTGCTCGATACCGCCGCCGCATCGGGCGCGGTGATGGACGTGCTGCCGGTCGATGGCGACGGGCTGGTGGCGGCGGACGCGGGAATCGCGCCGGGCACCGGGCTGGTCGCGGTGATGCAGGTCAACAACGAGATCGGCACGGTGCAGCCGGTGGCGGAACTGGCGGCGGCGGCGCGTCGGGCGGGGGCCTTGCTGCTGTGCGATGCGGTGCAGGGGGCGGGGAAGATCGCCGCGCCCGAGGGGGCCGACCTGATCGCGGTTTCGGCGCACAAGCTTTACGGACCGAAGGGAATCGGGGCGCTGTGGGTGCGCGACGGGGTGCGGTTGGAACCCGTCATGCACGGTGGCGGACAGGAAGGCGGACTGCGTTCGGGCACGTTATCGCCGGCTTTATGTGCCGGTTTCGGCGCCGCGGCGGCGCTGTGCGTGGCGCGGATGGCGCAGGATGCCGCGCATGTCGACGCGTTGTGGGCGCTGGCGCGGGCGGAAATGGCCGATTGGACGCTCAATGGCAGCGCCGAAGCGCGCTGGCGCGGCAACCTCAACCTGCGGCGCGACGGGCTCGACGTGGCCCGGCTGATGTCCGACTGCCGCGACATCGCCTTTTCCGCCGGATCGGCCTGCGCCAGCGGCTCGGGCCGGCCCAGCCACGTGCTGCGCGCGCTGGGGCTTGGCGACAGGCAAGCGAAAGAGTCTATCCGCATCGGATTCGGGCGCTATACGGAACCGGGGGAGCTTGCGAAGGCGTTGGCGCGGCTGAAGGCCGCTGCCGCAGCGCAAGAGGATGGAGCAGGTGGTTAGCGTTCGGTTCATCTGTGCCGATGGGGCACGCGTCGAGGCCAGCGGCACGGCGGGTCAGCGGCTGCTCGAAGTGGGGCAGGCGGCGGGGATGCCGCTTGAAGGCACTTGCGAGGGGCAGATGGCGTGCTCAACCTGCCACGTCGTCATCGCCGACGAGTGGTTCGGCAACCTGGCGCCCGCCAGCGACGACGAGGAGGACATGCTCGACCTCGCGGCCGGGGTGTGCCGGACCAGCCGTCTTTCGTGCCAGATCGTGCTCGACGACGCGCTCGACGGGATCGAGGTGCGGATTCCCGGCGAGGCGCGGGACATGCAGCGCGGGTGAGCTGGTTCAACCCTCGGGATCGAGGGTGCTCAGAAAGGCCACCAGCGCGGCGACGTCGGCGGGTGTGAGCCGCTCGGGGCGCAAGGGCGTCAGGCGGCGGCTTGAACCGTCCCAGCGGGTTTCGTCAGACAGCGCGGCGCAGCGAGGGGACGCGCCGGAGGCCCGGGCCGGTGGTACCGGCGGCGCCGCGATCCTTGGTGAAGTGAAGGCGGCGTGCCAGCGGTTCACCGGCCAGGGTCGGGAACGGCTTGAACACGCCCGCCGGCATGGCGACGCCGGCGGCGCTGAAGCTGGGATCGCGGTGGCATTCGCGGCAGCCGAGGCCGGCGAACAGGGCCATGCCGCGCAGCGCCTGCGGTGACAGCGCGGCGACGTCGCCGCTGACGAAGCGATCGTAGCGGGTGGTGCGATGCTCGCACGAGCGGCTGGCGGGGCATCTCGGCACCAGCCGCGAGGTGGTCTCGCGGCTGGTGCGGGGCCTGGCCGGGCTGGGCCTGGTCGACGGCGGCTACGCGCGGCTGACGCTGGCCGATCGTCCGGCGCTGCTGGCGCGGGCCCGGGCGCGCGACTGAGGGCGACGGACGGTCAGTGGTGCCCGCGCGAGATCAGCCAGATGACGATCGCGGTGATGACGACGACGTGGGCGACGAACACCGTCATGATCGACAGGAAGCTGTCGTAGAACGCCCGCCTGGGCGCCATGTCGGTGGTCGGGGCGTCGGCCGGGGCGGGCTCGGTCGCGACGCTCATTCGGCGTCCTCCGTGGCGTCGCCTTCTTCCTCCGTTTCGTCGGACAGGGCATCGATCAGCGCCTGGGCGAAAGCCGGGATGTCGTCGGGCTTGCGGCTGGTGATCAGGTTGCCGTCGACCGCGACCTCCTCGTCCACGACATCGGCGCCGGCGTTGGCGAGGTCGGTGCGGATCGAGGGCCAGCCGGTGACGGTGCGGCCGTCGATGATATCGGCTTCGACCAGCAGCCAGGGGCCGTGGCAGATCGCGGCGATCGGCTTGTCCGCCTCATCGAATTCCTCGACCAGGTCGATCACGCGATCCTCGAGCCGCAACTTGTCCGGGTTCATCTGGCCGCCGGGGAGCATCAGCGCGTCGAAATCGTCGGAGTCGACGTCGTCGAGGGTCGCGTCGACCTTGACGCTCTCGCCCCAGTCGGTGTGGTTCCAGCCCTTGATTTCGCCGGCCTTCGGGCTGGCGACGACGGTTTCGATGCCGGCGGCTTCGAGCAGGCGCTTCGGTTCGATCAGCTCGCTCTGTTCGAAACCGTCGGTGGCGAGGATCAGGACGCGCTTGGCGGCGGCGGGCATGGCTGGTCTCCGGTGATTGGGGGAAGGGCAGTTCTCCCCAAATGTCTTGATGGCGCGGGGGTTCCGGCGGTTTCGCTCGGCCCGGCGGTTTGGTAGGGCGGCTGGCCATGGCCAACCCGACCGACACGACCGAAGAGCCCGATCCGTTCGACGCGATCGTCGACGCGCCGTTCGACAGCGCGCTGTCCGAGCGCTACCTGGTCTATGCGCTGAGCACGATCACCGCGCGTTCGCTGCCCGACCTGCGCGACGGGTTGAAGCCGGTGCACCGGCGGCTGCTGTGGGCGATGCGCGGGCTCAAGCTCGACCCGGCGGGGGCGTTCAAGAAGTCCGCGCGCGTGGTCGGCGACGTGATCGGCAAGTATCACCCCCACGGCGATGCCTCGGTCTACGATGCGATGGTGCGGTTGGCGCAGGACTGGTCGCTGCGCTATCCGCTGGTCGAGGGGCAGGGCAACTTCGGCAACATCGACGGCGATAACGCCGCCGCCTATCGCTATACCGAGGCGCGGCTGACCAAGACGGCGATGCAGCTGATGGCCGGGCTCGACGAGGGCACGGTCGAGTTCCAGCCGACCTACAACGGCGAGGAGGAAGAGCCGGAAATCTTCCCCGGGCTGTTCCCCAACCTGCTGGCGAACGGCGCCACCGGCATCGCCGTGGGCATGGCGACATCGATCCCCAGCCACAACGTCGCGGAGATCATCGACGCGACGCTGCTGCTGATCGACAACCCGCATGCCGAGCACGCGCAACTGATGGAGGTGTTCAAGGGGCCGGATTTTCCGACCGGGGGCATCGTCGTCGACAGCCCGGCCACGATTTCCGCAGCCTACGAGAGCGGCAAGGGCGGCATCCGGGTGCGCGGGCGGTTTTCGTGCGGGCGCGGGGCCGATGGCGTCTGGGAGGAGACGGGGATCGAGAAGCTGGGCGGCGGGCAATGGCAGCTCGTCATCTCCGAGATCCCGTACATGGTGCCCAAGGCCAAGCTGATCGAGCAGCTGGCGGCGCTGATTGCCGACAAGAAGCTGCCCATCCTCGAGGACGTGCGCGACGAGAGCGACGAGGCGATCCGCATCGTGCTGGTGCCCAAGAGCCGCAACGTCGATCCCGAGCTGCTCAAGGAGAGCGTCTATCGCCTCTCCGACATGGAGAGCCGGTTCGGCCTGAACCTCAACGTGCTCGACGCGCGGCGCACGCCCGGGGTGCTCGGGCTGAAGCTGCTGTTGCAGGAATGGGTGCTGTCGCAGATCGACATCCTGCTGCGGCGCAGTCGCCACCGGCTGGAGAAGATCGCGGCGCGACTGGAACTGCTCGACGGCTATATCATCGCCTACCTCAACCTCGACCGGATCATCGAGATCATCCGCACCGAGGACGAGCCGAAGCCGGTGATGATGGCCGAGTTTGGCCTTACCGACCGCCAGGCCGAGGCGATCCTCAACATGCGGCTGCGCAGCTTGCGCAAGCTGGAGGAGATGGAGCTGCGGCGCGAGCATGCCGAGCTGCTGAAGGAGCAGGCCGACTTGCAGGCGCTGCTCGACAGCCCGGCGCGGCAGCGGACGCGGCTGAAGCGCGACCTCAACGCGCTCCGCAAGGACTATGGCGAGGATACCGCGCTGGGGCGGCGGCGGACGACGATCGCCGAGGCGGCGCCGACGCGCGAGTTTTCCATGGACGCGATGATCGAGAAGGCGCCGGTGACGGTGATCCTTTCCGCGCGCGGGTGGATCCGGGGCGCCAGCGGGCATGAGCCGCTGGACAAGGAATTCAAGTACAAGGAAGGCGACGGGCAGGCCTTCGTGCTGCACGCGCAGACCACCGACAAGCTGCTGATCGCCTGCGACAACGGCCGGTTCTATACGTTGGGGGCGGACAAGCTGCCTTCGGCGCGCGGGTTCGGCGAGCCGTTGCGGTCCATGCTCGACATCGATGCCGACGCGACCATCGTGGCGGTGCTGGTGCACAAGCCGGGCGGGCAGCTGCTGCTGGCATCGAACATCGGCCGCGGGTTCGCGGCGGAGTCGGGCGAGTTGCTGGCCGAGACGCGCAAGGGGCGCGGGGTGATGAGCACCAAGCCCGGCGTGAAGCTGGCGCTGGTGCGCGAGATCCCGGCCGAGCACGACCATGTCGCGGTGGTGGGCGACAACCGCAAGCTGGTGATCTTCTCGCTGTCCGAGCTGCCAGTGATGGCCAAGGGGCAGGGGGTGACGCTGCAACGCTATCGCGACGGCGGGCTTTCCGACGCGATCACGCTGAAGCTCGAGGACGGGCTGTCCTGGACGATGGGTGGCGAGAGCGGGCGGACGCGGACCGAGAAGGACATGGCGCTGTGGAAGGTAGCGCGCGGCGCCGCCGGGCGGATGCCGCCGACAGGGTTCCCGCGCGACAACAAGTTCTAGGGCCTGCGGGCCAGTTCTTCGTCGAGCAGCGCGGTGATGCGTTCGGCCGGGGGGAAGGTCTCGGCCAGCCAGCGGGCTTCGACGGCCTGGAGGATGCGGGCAACCTCAGGGCCGGCCTGGACGCCGCGGGCGACGATCTCGCCGCCTTTCAGCGGGAACACCGGCGGGGTCCAGCCGGCGAGATCGGCGGTGGATGCGCCGGCCAGCAGCAGGCGATCGCGCGCGGCCTCGCTGCCGAGGCGATAGGCGAGCGCGCGCGGCGACACGGGATCGGCGCTGCGTGCCGCGGCGAGGGCGAGGCGTTTCTTCTGGGCGCCGGAGAGGCGGAAGCGGGCGGCGACGGCTTCGGCGAGCGGCGGATCGGGCGGGAGCAGCGCGGCGAGCCGGCGGATGGCGTCCGGGGCGATGCCTTCGCGCGTCTCGGCGGCGACCAGCGCGGCCAGGGCGGCGGCGTCGGCCTCGGGCAGGATCACCGGCAGCACGCCGAGCTGCGCCATGCGGGCGACGGTGGGGGCGGGATCGGGCAGGCCCAGCAGGTTGAGCAGTTCCATGCCGATGCGCTCGCGCGACAGGCCCTTGAGCGTGGCGGCGAGATCGGCGCAGGCGGCCTCCGCCGCGGCATCGGCGGGGGTGGCGCCGAAGCGGGCCTGGAAGCGGAAGTAGCGGAGGATGCGCAGGTGGTCCTCGCGGATGCGTTCGCGCGCGTCGCCGATGAAGCGGACACGGCGGGCGGCGAGATCGGCGCGGCCGGTGAAATAGTCGTGGATTTCGCCAGTGGCGGGATCGGCGTAGAGCGCGTTGATGGTGAAATCGCGGCGGGCGGCGTCTTCGCGCCAGTCGTCGGTGAAGGCGACTTCGGCGTGGCGGCCATCGGTGGCGACGTCATGGCGCAGCGTCGTGATCTCGACGTTGCCTTCGGGCAGGACGGCCGTGACCGTGCCGTGGGCGAGGCCGGTGGGCAGGGCCTTGATGCCGGCCGCGGCGCAGGCGGCGGTCACCGTTTCGGGGCGGAGCGGGGTGGCGACGTCGATGTCCTTGACCGGCAGGCCGAGCAGCGTGTCGCGCACCGCGCCGCCGACATAGCGCGCATTTCCCGGGCCGAGCGCGGCGACCAGTGCGGCGAGATCGGCGCGGCGGGTCCAGGCGGCGGCGGGCAGGCGGTCCATCGCGGGAGTGCTCATGCCAGCCAGTCCAGCCGGCGCGACAGGTTGACCAGCAGGCCGGCGGTGACGCCCCAGATTTCGTGGCCGTGCCATTCGATCCGCCAGGTGTGGTGGATTGCGCCCTCGTGCTCGACTTCCATGCGCTGCTGGTTGCGGGGATCGAGCACGTGGTCGAGCGGCGCTTCGAACCACTGCGCGACCTCGTGCGGGTTGGGATCGAGCGCCAGGTCCGGGGGGATCATGCCGATCACCGGGGTGATCTCGAAGCCCGAGCCGGTGCGGTAGAGATCGCTGCTGCCGACGATGCGGACAGCATCGGGAGGAATGCCGAGTTCCTCGTGCGCCTCGCGCAGGGCGGCATCCACCGGGGTCTCGTCGGCGTCGATCTTGCCGCCGGGCAGGGCGATCTGGCCGGGGTGGGCGCGCATGTTCGACGGGCGGTGGATCAGCAGGACGCCGGGGCGGGCGCGCTCGGTAATCGCGGCGAGCACGGCGGCGGGGCGGAAATCGTCGGCCTCGGACGGGATGCGGGTATCGGCATGGAGCGTGATGTCGTTGCGGGCATGGCCGCTGGCATGGCGCTCCGCCAGGCGGGTGAACAGCGCGCTCATGCCGGCACCAGCGGAAAAGTGGCGCCTTGCGAAGTGACGGTCATGTCATCGGATTGCAGCGCAATCTCTATCAGTTGCGCGTAAGTGCTGCGATTGAGTCTCGCTTCGAGGCGATCGCGCACGACGACATAGAGCGCCGGCGTTTCGGGATCACCGCGGGCGGTGACCGGGTGATCGCGGCCGGCGATGACGAACTCGTCGGTGTTGAGGCGGAACACCAGCGCTTCGTCGCGGCGCTGGACGTCGACGGCGATGAACGGGGCATCGTCGACCGCGATCGACTGGCGTTCGGCCGGGGTAACCAGCCAGTGCTGGCCGGCATCGTCGCGGGTCAGCAGGCTGGAAAATGCACGGACCATCGCCGGGCGGGTGATCTCGCCGCCCTGGTGGTACCAGCGGCCGTCGGCGGCGATGCGCATCTCGCTGTCGAGCGTGTGCGGCGGGTTCCAGTTCGCCACCGGGGGCAGCTTGCGCGCGGCGAGCAGCTCGGCGACCTGGGCCAGCGACAGCGAGGCGAGTTCGGGGGGCGGTTCGTAAGGCATCGGCGCCGGCGGATATGGGCGATCCGGTGGCCGCTGGGAAGTCCCTAGCCCAGCCAGGGGCCGAGCATGCCCGACTTCGGCAGTACGGCGGGATTGTCGCAGCGCACCAGCAGGCGGTGCTTGTCGTAAGGCCCGGGGAGGTTCCAGCCGGCGGTCCCGGCATTGGTGAAGCCCCAGAAGCGGCCGTAGTACTCGGGATCGCCGATCATCACCTGCGGCAGCGGCGCGCGCGGATCGAGCGCGGCGAGCGCGGCGGTCATCAGTGCCTTGCCGTAGCCGGCGCCCTGCTGTTCGGGCAGCACCGCGACCGGGCCGACCATGATCATCGGGTGGGCGCGGCCGTTCTCGTCGGTCAGTGCCACCGGCCAGCACTGGATCGTGCCGACCAGCTGCTGCTCCGCGTCGATCGCGGCGAACGACAGGCCGGGGAGCCAGTCCATGCCCTCGCGCACCTTGTAGGCGGTGCGGGTGCGGCGCTCGGGCTCGAAGGCGCGGTCCAGCAGGTCTTCGACCAGGGCGGGATCGACGTTGTCGAGCGGGATCAGGACGGTTTCGGTGGCGGACATGCGGCGGGCGGATAGGCGTGGCGGGGGGTTATGGCAACCTTTGGGGTTGCGCGGGCGCGCCACCAGGAGGCAGTTAGGGCGCATCATGACCGCATTTTCGTTTGGTGACCGTCTGGTGATCGGGGTGGACGAGGCCGGGCGCGGGCCGCTGGCCGGGCCGGTGGTCGCGGGCGCGGTGGTGCTGTGCGACGGCGGCGTGGCCGGGCTCGCCGATTCCAAGAAACTGGCCGCGGCGCGGCGCGGCGTGCTCGAAGGCGAGATCAAGACGCGGTGTCGCTGGGCGGTGGGGGTGGTGGATGTCGACGAGATCGACCGGCGCAACATCTTCGGCGCGACGATGCTGGCGATGGCGCTGGCGGTGGGAGCGCTGTGCCGTGAACTCGCGCGGGAGCCCGACGAGGTGCTGGTCGACGGCAACCTGACCCCGGCGGGGCGCCTGCCGGAGTGGCGCTGGACGGCGCGGGCGATCGTCGGCGGCGATGGTTGCGAGCCGTGCATTTCCGCCGCGTCGATCATCGCCAAGGAGCATCGCGACCGGTTGATGCGCGAATATGCGTTGCAGCACCCGCAGTACGGCTGGGAGCGCAACGCCGGTTATGGCACGCCCGAGCATCTCGCGGCGCTGCGCGAACATGGGCCGAGCCCGTTGCATCGGCGCAGTTTCGCGCCGGTGGCGCAGCTCGTGCTGATCTAGGGGGCAGGCATATGGCGGGTGGATTTACCGAGGCGGACATTCCGGACCAGCGCGGTCGGACCGCGATCGTCACCGGGGCGAACACCGGCATCGGCTTCGAGATCGCGCGGGCGCTGGCGGGCAAAGGCGCGCGGGTGCTGCTGGGTTGCCGCGACGAGGACAAAGCGCGGCAGGCGATGGCGCGGATTGCCAGCCAGGTCCCGGGCGCGGCGCTGGCGTTCCTGCCGCTCGACCAGGCGGACCTGGGTTCGGTGCGACGGGCGGCGGAAATTGCCGCGGGCGAGGACCGGCTGGACCTGCTGGTCAACAATGCCGGGGTGATGTTTCCGCCGCTGACCCGGACCGCGCAGGGGCATGAGCTGCAGTTCGGGGTCAACCACCTCGGCACGTTCGCGCTGACCGGGCTGCTGCTGCCGAAGCTGGCCGGGTGCCCGGGGGCGCGGGTGGTGGTGACCTCCAGCCTGGCGCACCGGCGCGGCCGCATCCAGTGGGACGATATCGACGCGCAGCGCGGCTATCACGCGGCCAACCGCTATGGCGACAGCAAGCTGATGAACCTGCTGCACGTGCAGGAGCTCGACCGGCGGCTGCGCGGGGCGGGATCGCCGGTCATGGCGGTGGCCTGCCATCCTGGCGTGGCGGCGACCGAGCTGATGCGCCACGGCAATGCGCTGGCGCGGGCGATCTGGCCGCTGGTGGGCAAGCTGCTGAACTCCCCGGCGATGGGGGCCTGGCCGGCGTTGCAGGCGGCGACCGACCCGGCGGCGCGGCCGGGCGGCTTTTACGGGCCGCAGGGGCTGTGGGAGGCGCGCGGCCCCTCGGGCGAGGCGAGCCGGACGCGGCCGTCGCTGGACGCCGGGCTGGCGCGCCGGCTGTGGGATCTCTCGGTCGAGCTGACCGGGGTCGATCCGCTGCCGCCGGCGCCGTGACGGCTCAGCCTGCGGGCGTTCCCTGCCGGCCCCAGGCCTTGCGGGTCATGTCGGCGAGGTAGTCCTTCATCATCCGTTCGCGCTGTTCGGGCGTGGGCTGGGTCTCGGCGGCCCCGAGTTCGGCCTTGGCGCCGGCACCGGCAAGCAGCTCCTCCTTGCTGTTGACGCGGGGGTAGGGAACATCCGGCACCGGGACGCCGAGGAACGCGCAGAGCGGCGCCCAGCCGTCGCCGGCGCGATGGACCAGCAGCCGCCCGGGCGGAAGGCCGGCGATCACCGCGGCGCGCCAGCGATCGAACCAAGCGACCATCCATTCGCGATCGTCGAGATGGTCGAGGATCTCGGCATAGATCGCCGCGTGCATGAATTCGGCCAGCGGCCCGGTGGTCTGGACCGCGACCGCCTGCGGCGAGAGGATCGTCTGGCGCACCGATTCATGCCAGGCGGCGCCATCGCGATCGGTAAGGATCACTTTCGCGTCCGGGTAGCGCGCCGCGAGTTCGCGCCACCAGGTGCAGGCCGGATAATCGACGGTGGCGGCGAACCCGTCGAAGATCGCGTCCCAGTCGGGCGCGCCGCGGGCGACGGCCTGCCACTGCGGCAGGCGCCGCCGGCCTTCGGAAAACACCTCGGTCATGTGGTAGCACGGACCGAAGCCGAGCCGTTCCAGCGCCAGCTTCAGCGACAGCGTTCCGGTGCGGCCGAGGCCGGCGCCGATGACCTTGAGTGCCATGGCAGTCTCCCTTCCTGTTTTCGGCGCGATGAAAGCACGGTCGGCGCCGGTCGAGAAATAATTTTGGCGGCGAGTCCGGCGGGATACACCCACCAGATGTTGAGTCCCGGCGCGCACGCGGGACTCCATATCGTGTGTCGGACTCGCTTCGTTCCGCCCGGTGGATCGGCCGAAACGCAGGGAATCCGGCGAGTCGCGGGTTGACGGCGAGTCCGCCGGGATTCAGAATCGGGGGCTGGACAGGGGCGTGAAACGATGACGAAGACAATGCTCAAGGAACGCAGGAGCGCGAAGGCGAAAGGGGAGCTGGCGCTGCCGGTGGGGCAGATCCTTCCCGGCGACTGCATCGCCGCGATGCGCACGCTGCCGAGCGCGAGCGTGGACATGGTGTTCGCCGATCCGCCGTACAACCTGCAACTGGGCGGCGACCTGGCGCGGCCCGATGGCAGCCATGTCGACGCGGTGACCGACGCCTGGGACAAGTTCGACAGCTTCGCGGCCTACGACGCGTTCACGCGCGAATGGCTGGCCGAAGCGCGGCGGGTGCTGAAGCCGGACGGATCGCTGTGGGTGATCGGCAGCTACCACAACATCTTCCGCGTCGGCGCGATCCTGCAGGACCTGGGCTTCTGGATCCTCAACGACATCATCTGGCGCAAGGCCAACCCGATGCCCAATTTCAAGGGCACCCGCTTCACCAACGCGCACGAGACGCTGATCTGGGCGTCGAAGAGCGAGAAGGCGCGCTATACCTTCAACTACCGGGCGATGAAGACGCTGAACGACGAGCTGCAGATGCGCTCGGACTGGGTGCTGCCGATCTGCTCCGGGCAGGAGCGGCTGAAGAAGGGCGGGCACAAGGTCCATCCGACGCAGAAGCCCGAGGCGCTGCTGTATCGCGTGATGCTGGCGACGACCAACAAGGGCGATGTCGTGCTCGACCCGTTCTTCGGCACCGGCACGACCGGCGCGGTGGCGAAGCGGCTGGGGCGGCAGTGGATCGGCTGCGAACGCGAGGACGGCTATCGCGACGCGGCGCTGGAGCGGATCGAGCTGGCGCTGCCGCTCGACGAGAGCGCGCTGACGACGATGCAGAGCCCCAAATCGGCGCCGCGCGTGGCGTTCGGCCAACTGGTGGAGACGGGCTGGATCTCGCCGGGGGCGACGGTGTTCGACCGCAAGCGCAAGCTTCGCGCGATCGTGCGCAGCGACGGCTCGCTGGCGAGCGGCGCGGACACCGGTTCGATCCACGGGCTCGGCGCGAAGCTGCAGGGCGCGCCGTCGTGCAACGGTTGGAGCTTCTGGCACATCGAGCATGAGGGCGAGCCGAAGCCGCTCGACGCGATCCGCCAGCTTTACCTGCTCGCCACCGAGCCGTGACCCTTTCGCACTATCTCCAGCCGATCGGGCTGGCGACGAGCCCGCAGGCGGAGCACGGCGATGCGGTGCGGATCGCCGGCGGGCTGGTCTATGCCAGCCGCTTTGCGCTGACCGTGCGCGAGGGCGCGCGGATCGTTGCGCGGGACCTCTACGGCGCCCGCGCCTTGCAGGCGGCGCTGCCCGGCCTGGACCCGGCGGTGCAGGCGCAGTTCGCTGACCTGCAGCGCGCGCACCCGGCCCTGCAGTGCGGGGCGCGGACGCTGCGGCTCGACCAGCCGCAGGTCGTCGGCATCCTCAACGTCACGCCCGACAGCTTTTCCGACGGCGGCCGGTTCATGGACGATCCCGAGGTTGCCAATGCCCACGCGGCGGCGATGCTCGAGGCGGGGGCGGCGATGATCGACATCGGCGGGGAATCGACCCGGCCGGGCGCCCCGGGGGTCTGGGAGGGCGACGAGCTGAAGCGCGTCGTCCCGGCGGTGGAGCGGCTGGCGGCGGCCGGCGCGGCGATCTCGGTCGATACGCGGCGGGTGGCGGTGATGGAGGCCGCGCTGGCGGCCGGCGCGCAGGTGATCAACGACGTATCGGCGCTGCGCTACGACCCGCGGGCGCTGGCGTTTGCGGCGGCGTCGGGTGCGCCGGTGATCCTCATGCACGCACCGGGCGAGGGCGAGAACCTTCATGCCGGCGGCGATTACGCGCACGTCGTGCTGGACGTGTTCGACTGGCTGGCGGCACGGCGCGATGCCGCGCTGGCAGCGGGAATCGCGCGCGAGCGGATCGTGCTCGACCCGGGCATCGGCTTCGGCAAGACGCTGGCGGAAAACCTGGCGCTGCTGAACGCGCTGCCGCTGTTCCACGCGCTGGGTCAGCCGCTGATGGTGGGCGCGAGCCGCAAGCGGATGATCGGGGCGCTGTCCAACGAGGCGCCGGCGCACCGCCGGCTGGGCGGTTCGGTCATGCTGGCGGTACAGGCGATGCAGGCCGGCGTGCAACTTCTGCGCGTCCACGACGTGGCCGAGACGGTACAGGCGCTGCACGTTTGGCGGGGCCTGCGCGACGCGGCGCTGACCGACTTTTCGGGGCTGCCGGCCTAGGGTTCGCGAACCGATCGGATCGGCCGCTCCGGATTCCGGTTTGGCCGCGTTTTCCGGGGCGTTTCGCGTTCCCCGCCCTTGCAAGCGCTTCAGGGCGCGGGTGCCGGTTCTTCCTCGGCAGCGGGGGGCGCGGATTGCTCGAGCGTGAGCGGGGTGGTTTCCGCGTCCTTGTCGACCCTGGCGTATTCGGCCTGGATGCGGGCCGAAGGTTCGCGGAATTCGTCCCAGGGCAACGGCTTCTTCAGCGTCAGTTCCCAGCGCGACAGCCAGTCGAGGCCGTCCTTGCCGACGTAGGTGTCGGGGGTGCGGTAGGCCGGATCGCGCATGGCGCGGGACAGCGGCACGACCTTCAGCCGGTTGCGTTCCAGGATGGCGGCGAGATCGTCGACGGTGTCGGCATTGAGGCGCGTCGCGTGGAGCAGCAGGACGTGGGCGATGTCGCGGCCGAACAGCGCGTGCGCGGCCTGCCGGTACCAGACGATCGAGCGCTGCAGGTAGGACAGCCAGGCGCGCCGCAGCGCGCGGGCGTGAACATCGTCGTGGCGGGCCAGCGCGGCGTCGTAGGGTTCGGCGAATTCATAGTCCGAGGGGACGATCGTCACCGGCGCGACGCGATAGCCGTGACGCCGCAGCCAGGTGTCGATCGCGCGGCGGGCGGCGGCGGTCGTGCCGGTCTCCAGGTAGGGGTGGCGGAACCAGCGGGGCTTGAGGCCGCGCGGCGCCAGCAAGGTGCGCAGGACGGCGTCGTCGTGGGCGATGTCGGCGATATAGGCGGCGGCGCCGATCTCCCTGGGGCTTTCGTGCGAGAACGTGTGGTTGCCGAGCTCCATCCCGGCATCGAGCCACTGCTGCAGGATGGCGCTTTGCCGCGCCGGCACGCGCTCCTCGAGCTTGCCGCCGACGACGAAGCCGGTGGCGGGATAGTGGTGCCGCCTGAGGCCGGCGAGCAGCGCCGTCGTCAGCGCGTCGGCGTAGTCCTGGTCCTCGACCAGGGCGAGTTCGGGCAGGTCGTCGAAGGTCAGGGCGACGGTGCCGCGCGCGGGCGGCGGCGGCGCCGCGGCAGCGGGCGTGGCGAGGGCGAGCAGGAAGGCGGAAAGCAGGGTGGCGGGACGCATGGCTTCAGTTTAGCGCAAAGACGGAGGCGTGGCAGCAGGGCGTGGTCGATATTCTACAACGCGTAGCCGCCGTCGCTGGTGAAGACGATGCCGGTGACGTTGGCGGCGGCGTCGGACAGCAGGAAGCCGATCTGCGCGGCGATCTCGGCGGCGGTGGCGACGTGGCCGAGCGGGCTGGCCTCGTCGACCAGCGATTGCAGCGCCGCCTCGCGGCTGCCGAGGCTGGATTCGAGCGCGCGGAAGTGGCTGGTCCTGGTCCAGATCGGGGTGTCGACGCGGCCGGGGGCGATCGCGTTGACGCGGATGCCGTCGCGGGCGTGCTCGGCCGCGGCGATCCGCGCAAGATGGGCGATGGCGGCCTTGCTGGAACCATAGGCGGCGGTGTTGGCAAGCGGCTTCACCCCCGCGACCGAGCTGGTCAGAACCAGGCTGCGGCCGGCGGGCGGGCCTGGCTGGTCCCCGGCGCCCAGCATGGCGCGGAGCACGCATTGCAGACCGAGGAAGACGCCGTCGAGGTTGACCGCGAGCGTGCGCTTCCAGCCTTCCCAGTCCTGCTGCACCAGCGGGCAGCCATCGGCAATGCCGGCGTTGAGCAGGGCGTGATCGAGGCGGGGCAGGCGCGGCGCGAGATCGGACCAGAGCGACGGCGCGGCGACATCGCCGGCGATGCGGTGGACGCGTCCGGGGAGGTCGATCGCGGCGAGGCCGGGTTCGTCGCGATCGACGAGCCAGAGTTCCGCGGCGCCTTGCGCGGCCAGCCACTGCGCGGTGGCGAGGCCGATGCCCGAAGCGGCGCCGGTGATGAGGGCGCTGCGCCCGGTGAAAACCCGCGTTGCCATGGCGACGATGCTAGCGCGCCGCCGGGGCGGCTGTCGAGCGTGCGGTCAGCGCGGGATCAAGGTCGCGCTCAGGCCGCGTTTTCGATGCCGAGGTCCGACAGCTTGCGGTAGAGCGTGGAGCGGCCGATGCCGAGGCGGCGGGCGACCTCGGTCATGCGGCCGCGATAGTGGCCGATGGCGAGGCGGATGACGTCGGCCTCGATTTCCTCGAGCGGGCGCAGGTTGCCGTCGGGGGTGAACAGCATGACGCCGACGCTCTCGTGCAGCGGCGCGCCGGCCGGCCCCTGGCTGACCATGTCGGAGAGTTGCGGGAAATCGTCCGAGGTCAGCGCGTCGCCGTCGCAGAACACCGCGGCGCGGAACAGCACCGCCTGGAGCTGGCGGACGTTGCCCGGCCAGCTGTAGGCGGCGAGCAGGGCCAGCGCGCTGTCGGTGATGCCGAGCGGGCGCAGACCGGGCTGTTCGCCGATGCGGGCGAGGAAGTGACGGGCGAGGGCAGGGATGTCGCCGGTGCGGTCGCGCAGCGCCGGCAGCGAGACGGTGACGGGGCTGAGCGCTTCCTGCAGCTCGGGCAGGAACAGGCCGTCGGTGACCAGTTCGCGCAGCGGGAAGTTGGCGGCGGCGATCAGTCGCACGTCGACGCGGAAGGCATGGCGGGCGCCGATCGGGCGGCAGATGCCGTGGCTGATCGCCTCGACCAGCCGCTGCTGCACGGTTTCGGGCAGGCGATCGATCTCGTCGATCGCCAGGGTGCCGCCGTCGCAATGCTGGAGCGCGCCGATCTGGCGGTCGAAAGCGCCGGGGAAGGCGCCCTTTTCGTGGCCGAACAGCACCGATTCGATCGAATTGGGCGGAGTGGTGCCGACGTTGACGATGCGCAGCGGCATCTTGGCGCGCAGCGACGCGGCGTGAATCGCGCGGACCAGCATTTCCTTGCCGGTGCCCGATTCGCCCTCGACCAGCACCGGGCCGTGGCCGCGTGCGGCCTTGGCGGCGATCGCCAGCGCGGTGCGGAAGCCGGGGGCGGCGCCGATCATCGCGTCGAAATCAGGCGTTGCCGGCATCTTTTCGGTGAGCGGCTGGAGCTCGGCGCGGGGCGCCTCGCGGGTGGTGGCGGCGCGCAGCGCCGTCATCAGCCGATCGGGCGCGACCGGCTTGATCAGGTAGTCGGTGGCGCCGGCGCGCATCGCCTCGACCGCGAGCAGCGGCGAGGCGCTGGTCGTCAGCATCAGGATCGGCAGCGCCGGGCGGCGGCTCTTGAGCTCGGCGATCAGCGCGCAGGCATCGTCGCCGGGAACCCACTGGTCGAGGATGATCGCGCCGAGCTGCATGCCCTGGCGCGTGCCGAGCGTGGCGATCGCGGTCTCGGTGTCGCGGACCACGACCGTGCGCCAGCCCTCGCGGGAGGCGAGCGCGCTGATCAGACGGCTCTGCGCCGGCTCGTCGTCGATCAGCATCAGCAGGCGTTGTTCGGTTTCGGACATCATTCAGCCTGGCAATCTCTTTGCGAGACGCCATTCATAGGGCGGTTGGGTAAAGACCCGATTAAGCTCGCGCCGCCGGCGGGCGGCCTGCGGCAGGGGACAGGCAGAAATCCGGGCAATTGTCGCAATCGTCGGGCGTTTCGGCTTGAGCGGGCAACGCGGCGGCGATATGGGCGTGACGTCGGCGCGGCAAATCCTGTTGCCGGCCGAGGAGTTTCGCGGGGGCCTGGGCTCCGCGCGGGCAACCGCAACGCTTAGGGGAAGATCGAGAATGGCTTCGGGCAACAACATGAAGGCGCACCAGTCGACCTACGAGGGCTTCCTGAGCCTCGTGAAGTACGGCACGCCGGCGGTGGCGCTGATCACGGCTCTGGTCATCTTCCTGATCACCCGCCATCACTGATCGCCATCGTGGCCGGCCCTGTGCGCATCGCCGTCCTGCGTGAGCGGGCCAGCGGGGAGACCCGCGTGTCCGCGACGCCGGAGACCGTGAAGAAGTTCATCGCGCTGGGCGCGGTGGTGGCGGTGGAGCCGGGCGCGGGCCTGGCGGCATCGATTGCCGATGCCGATTATGCGGCGGCCGGGGCCAGCGTTTCCGACGGCGCGCTGACCGGTGCGGACATCGTGCTGGGCGTGCAGGGGCCGGAACTGGCGGCGCTTTCGGGCGCGCATGACGGGGCGTGGATCGTCGCCGGGCTCGATCCGTTCGGAAACCGGGCGCGCGTCGCTGCCTATGCCGAGCAGGGCTTCGAGGCGCTGGCGATGGAGTTCATGCCGCGCATCACCCGTGCGCAGTCGATGGACATCCTCTCGTCGCAGTCGAACCTGGCCGGCTACAAGGCGGTGATCGATGCCGCCGGGGTCTATGGCCGGGCGTTTCCGATGATGATGACGGCGGCCGGCACGGTCTCGGCGGCCAAGGCGTTCGTGATGGGCGTCGGGGTCGCGGGCCTGCAGGCGATCGCGACGGCGCGGCGGCTGGGGGCGCAGGTGAGCGCCACCGACGTGCGCAGCGCGACCAGGGAGCAGATCCAGTCGCTGGGCGCGAAGCCGATCTTCGTCGAGAGCGTGGCGGGGATCGAGGGCGAGGGCGCGGGCGGCTATGCCACCGAGATGTCCGAGGAGTACCAGCGCGCGCAGGCCGAGCTGGTGTCCGGGCATATCGCCAAGCAGGACATCGTCATCACCACCGCGCTGATCCCGGGGCGGGCGGCACCGCGGCTGATCAGCGACGCGCAGATCGCGACGATGAAGCCGGGCAGCGTGATCTTCGATCTCGCGGTGGCGCAAGGCGGCAACGTCGAGGGTTCGGTGGCCGACCAGGTGGTCGAGCGGCACGGCGTGAAGATCATGGGCTGGTCGAATACGCCGGCGCGGCTGCCGGCGGATGCCTCGGCACTGTTCTCGCGCAACCTCTACAACTTCCTCTCCGCCTTCTGGGACAAGGAAGCCGGGCGGCCGGTGCTCGATGCCGAGATCGGCGATGCCGTGCGGCTGACGCGCGGTGGGCAGGTGGTCCATCCGAGGCTGCTGGGGTAGCGCCGTGAACGCGGGCCGTATCGCACAGTGGACAGTGATTGTCGCGGCGGCCGGCATCTGGGGCTATTACAATTTTCCGCCCCGGACCACGCCTGATGTCGGCAAGCGAGCGGAATTTTTCCTGCGGTACAGCGAGAGCCGGCAGAAATTGCAATTCCTGACCAATTGCGTCGCTGGCAATGCGGCGGCGGTCAGCCATTTCAGCGCCATGCGCGATCGGGCTGTTGCCGAGCGCTACAAGAGCGAAGTCGATCTGGCGGACCAATTGGAAATGTTGCGCGAAGTACCGCCCGGCGAGGCCAACCAGTCCAACGGCTATTTCTGCAAGGCGCAAGGCCACCTCGCGCCCTTGTCGCCGGAACAGGTGGACCAGTCGATTTCACGTACCGAAGCATTCCTCAAGAACGGGCGGGCCTGACCGACCATGGACTTCATCTCTATCCTCTCGATTTTCGTGATGGCCTGCTTTGTCGGCTATTACGTGGTGTGGTCGGTGACGCCGGCGCTGCACACGCCGCTGATGGCGGTGACCAACGCGATTTCGTCGGTGATCGTGGTGGGGGCGTTGATCGCCGCCGCGGCGCCGGTGCTTGGTGAGGGCGGCGCGGTGGCGAAGTGGCTGGGGCTGGGGGCGGTGGTGCTGGCCAGCGTCAACATCTTCGGCGGCTTCGCGGTGACGGCGCGGATGCTGGCGATGTACAAGAAGAAGGAGAAGAAGTGATGGAACACGTCACTGTCTCTCCCTGGGTGGCGCTGGCCTACCTGATTTCGGGCGTGCTGTTCATCCTGGCGCTGCGGGGGCTGTCCAGCCCCGCCAGCAGCCGCGCGGGCAATCGCTTCGGCATGATCGGCATGACCATCGCCGTGGTGACGACACTGGTGACGCACGAGATCGCCAGCCTGCCCGAGATCGTCGGCGCGCTGGTGATCGGCGGCGGCGTCGGCTGGGTGATCGCGCGGCGGATCGCGATGACCGACATGCCGCAACTGGTGGCGGCGTTCCACTCGCTGGTCGGCCTGGCGGCGGTGCTGGTGGGCTGGGCGGCGTACCTCAATCCCGAGGCATTCGGGATTGCCACCGCCGGCGTGATCGAGCCGCAATCGCGGGTCGAGATGGGCCTTGGCATCGCCATCGGTGCGATCACCTTCTCCGGCTCGATCATCGCATTCCTGAAGCTGGCGGGCAAGATGTCGGGCGCGCCGATCCTGCTTCCCGCCCGGCATGTGATCAACCTGGGGACGTTGGTGGCGATCCTCGGGCTGGTCGCGTATTTCACGCAGGACCAGTCGCTGTGGGTGATCGGGCTGGTCACCGCGCTATCGTTCCTGATCGGCTTCCTGCTGATCATCCCGATCGGCGGCGCGGACATGCCGGTGGTCGTGTCGATGCTCAACTCGTACTCGGGCTGGGCGGCGGCGGCGATGGGGTTCACGCTGCACAACACCGCGATGATCATCACCGGTGCGCTGGTCGGCTCCTCGGGCGCGATCCTGTCCTACATCATGTGCAAGGCGATGAACCGGGGCTTCCTGAGCGTGATCGCCGGCGGCTTCGGCGCCGAGGCGGCGGCCGGCGGCGGCGCGGCGAAGGAGCAGCGGCCGTGGAAGCGCGGCAGCGCCGAGGACGCGGCGTTCCTGCTGAAGGAGGCCGAGAACGTCATCATCATCCCCGGCTACGGCATGGCGGTGGCGCAGGCGCAGCACGTGCTGCGCGAGATGGGCGACCAGCTCAAGAAGGAAGGCGTCAACGTCAAGTACGCGATCCACCCGGTCGCGGGGCGCATGCCCGGGCACATGAACGTGCTGCTGGCGGAAGCCAACGTCCCCTATGACGAGGTCTTCGAGCTGGAGGACATCCAGGGCGACTTCGCGCAGTGCGACGTGGCGTTCATCATCGGCGCCAACGACGTGGTGAACCCGGCCGCGAAGACCGACAAGTCGAGCCCGATCTATGGCATGCCGGTGTTCGACGTCGACAAGGCCAAGACCATCATGTTCATCAAGCGCTCGATGGGCGGCGTCGGCTATGCCGGGGTCGACAACGACGTGTTCTACATGGACCAGACGATGATGCTGCTCGCCGACGCCAAGAAGATGGTCGAAGACATCGTCAAGGCCTTGGCCCACTGATGCGCAAGGCGGTCGTCCTCCTGGCCTTGCTGGCCGGCGCGTGCGTGCAGGACATCAAGCAGAACCGGGTCGAGGTGGCGCTGGTCAATGCCGGGCTGTCGCAGCCGCTGTCCGAATGCATGGCGCGGCGGATGGCGGAGAAGCTGTCGATCGGCCAGTTGCGGCGATTGCAGGCGCTGGGGGTCGAGAAGCGGACCTATGGCGACTACATCAACGCCGTGCGCAACGTGCACGACAACGATGCGCTGGAGGTGCTGCTGTCGTCGTTCGCGTTGTGCAAGTCGGGGATTATCCGTTGAAACGACGGGCGCGGCGGGCAACCCGCTGATTCGGCGGCTGGACGCCGGCGTGCCCGTTTCCTAAGCCGGGCCGTCCCCACACACGTTTTTCCGGAGCTTCCCTTGCGCAAACTCGGCCTGATCGGCGGCATGAGCTGGCTGTCGACACGGACCTATTACGAGCACATCAACCGCATCGTCCAGGCCAAGGCCGGGCCGACCGCGAGCGCGCCGATGGTGATCGAGAGCCTTGATTTCAGCAGCCTGGTGCGGCTGTCGAGCGACGCGGACTGGGACCGCGCCGCCGGGGTGCTGGCCGAGGCGGCGAAGCGGCTGGAAACGGCGGGCGCCGAGGCGCTGGTGATCGGCGCGAACTCGATGCACAAGGTCTATCAGCAGGTGTCGGCGGCGGTGGGCGTGCCGGTGCTGCACATCGCGGAATGCGTCGGCGAGCGGATGGCGGCGAAGGGCGTGAAGCGTGCGGCGCTGATCGGCACGCGCAACGTCATGGTCGAGGGGTTCTACCGGCGGCGGCTGGTGGCGCGCGACATCGAGCTGCTGCCGCCCGACATGGACAGCATCGCCACGCTCGACCGCATCATCTACGACGAGCTGATGCTGGGCAAGGCGAGCCGGCAATCGGAGCGCGAATTGAAGACGATGATGGTCAATCTGCAGCAGAAGGGGGCCCAGGCGGTGGTGCTGGGCTGCACCGAGCTGGAAATGATCGTCGACGTCGATGCCAACGTGCTGCCGATCTACGACAGCACGCGCATCCATGCCGAGGCGGCGGCGGCTTGGGTGCTGGGAAGCGGCTCCTGACCACGGTGCTGGCAGCGGGCGCGCGATCGCCGCTGGCGTGCGATCCGGCGCGTTCGCGCGGGCGCGAGTTCGGCATCGAGGATGCGATCGCGCGCGGGCCGCGCAGCGAGTACCAGCGCGATCGCGACCGCATTATCCACTCGATCGCGTTCCGGCGGCTGCGGCACAAGACGCAGGTGTTCATCGCGCCCGATGGCGATCACTATCGCGTGCGACTGACGCACAGCCTGGAGGTGGCGCAGATCGGCCGGGTGATCGCGCGGGCGCTGGGGCTCGACGAGGACCTGACCGAGGCGCTTTGCCTGGCGCACGACATCGGCCATCCGCCTTTCGGCCATTCTGGCGAGGATGCGCTCGACGCGGCGCTGAAGGACCACGGCGGGTTCGATCACAACGCGCATTGCCTGCGCGTGCTGATGCGGCTCGAATCCCCCTATTGCGAGCACGACGGGCTGAACCTGACCTGGGAGCTGCTCGAAGGGCTGGCCAAGCACAACGGACCGGTGTTGTTGCCGGGGTGGGCGCTGGCCGAGCTGGATGCGGCCTGGCCGCTCGACCTCGGCGAATGGTCGTGCCTGGAGGCGCAGGTGGCGGCGCTGGCCGATGACATCGCCTATGACAACCACGACATCGACGACGGGCTGCGGGCGGGCTTCCTCAGCCTCGACGACCTGCTGACGCAGCCGTTCGTGGCCGAGCAGTGGCGCGCGGTGGAGCGCAAGTTTCCCGGCGCCCCGCGCGAGCGGCAGTTGCGCGAGCTGGTGCGCAGCCAGATCGGGCTGATGGTCAACGACGTGATTGCCGAGACGCGGGCTCGCACCGCGGGGATGGCGTCGCCCGACGATGTGCGTCGCGCGGGGCGGCCGAGTTGCGCGTTTTCGCGCGGGCTCGAGGCGACCGAGCGGCAGTTGAAACGGTTCATGTACGACCGGCTCTACTTCCACCCCGAGCAGTTGGCGGCGGCGGAGAGCGCGCGCGAGGTCACCGCGGGGCTTTTCGCCGCGTACGATGCCGATCCGGCGGCGATGGGGCCGCGCTGGGCGGGGGCCTTGCCGACGGAAGAACCTCGGCGGAGCCGGCATATCGCCGACTACATCGCCGGGATGACCGACCGGTTCGCGATGGCGGAGTTCCAACGGTTGTTCGGCCGCGTGCCGGAGCGGCTGTCCTCGGTATGATCGGGCGGGGCGAGGGTTTGCAGGTCTGCGTGGTCGGCGCGACCGGGCTGGTCGGCCAGGCGCTGATCGCCGAGGGACGGCAATGGCCACGCTTCCGGCTGACGGCGGTGGCGCGGCGCGAGGTGCCGTTGCCGCCGGGCGCGCGGCTGGAGACGGTGCTGGCTCCGGTGGAGGAATGGGATGCGGCGCTGGCTGGCCTGGCGCCGGCGGTGGTGGTCTGCGCGCTGGGGACGACGCGGGCGAAGGCCGGGGGCGAGGACGCGTTCCGCGCGGTCGACGTCGACCTGGTGCTGGCGGTGGCGCGCGCGGCGAAGGCGGCGGGGGCCGGGCATTTCATCCTGGTCTCGTCGGTGGGGGCAGCGCCGGGCAGCCGGAACGTCTACCTGCGCGCCAAGGGCGAGGTCGAGGCGGCTGTCGCCAAACTGGGCTTCCGGCGGCTCGACGTGGTGCGGCCGGGGCTGCTGCGCGGGCGGCGGGCGGAGCGGCGGCCGCTGGAATGGATCGCGCAAGTGCTGGCGCCAGTGCTGGACCTGCTGCTGGTGGGGCAGGGACGCCGGTATCGTTCGATCCGCGGCGAGCGGCTGGCCCGGGCGATCCTGGGGTTGGCGACCGAGAAGGCGGGCGGCCGCTTCGTGCACGAGCACGATGGCCTGCTGCGCGCGGAGCAGCGGCTGACGGGGCCCCGGGGATAACTCGCCGCAAGGTCCTTGCCTTTTGCGGTGCAGCATAGGATGGCGGCGCTGTCGCTGACCGCGCGGGAGAGATCGGCCGATTCGCAAGATGGGGCCGGCGCCGAAGGAGCAACCGCCCCGGAAACTCTCAGGCCAAAGGACCGCGTGGGTCGATAGCGATACTCTGGAAAGCGTCTCCGGCCCTGGCCGGGGGCCACCGAAGGGGTAAGCCCGGCGCGCTCGCGGCGGGGGAAGCTCTCAGGTTTCCGTGACAGAGGGGGCGCCGGAATGGGTGCCCCTTTGCGCGGAAGCGAGAGACCGTGAGCGAATCAGATACGCCTGAAATCGAAGACGCCGAGCCGCTGACCTTGCCGCTCGATGGCTGGCACCGCGCGCGGGGCGGCCGGATGGTGCCCTTCGCCGGCTACTGGATGCCCGTGCAGTACGAAGGCATCATCGCCGAGCACACCTGGACGCGCGAGCGCGCCGGGCTGTTCGACGTCAGCCACATGGGGCAGTTGTTCCTGTCGGGCGCCGGGGAAGATTTCCAGGAGCTCGACGCGGCCGTGGAAGCGGTGCTGCCGATCGATCTTGCGACGCTGAAGCCGGGTTCGGTGCGCTATTCGCTGCTGTTGAACGACGAAGGCGGCATTCTCGACGACCTGATGGTGACGCGCTGGGACAGCGGGCTCTACCTGGTCGTCAACGGGGCGACCAAGTGGGACGACATCGGCCACTTGCGCGAGGTGCTGCCCGACGAGGTTTCGCTGAACCACATGGAGGAACCGGCACTGCTGGCGTTGCAGGGGCCCGAGGCCGTGGCGGCGCTGGCGCGGGTTACCGAGGGCGAGGTCGCGGCGCTGACGTTCATGAAGGGCGGGGCGTTCAGGATTGCTGGCGTGGACGCCTGGATCAGCCGCTCGGGCTATACCGGCGAGGACGGGTTCGAGATCTCGCTGCCGGGCGAGAGCGCGGCGGCGGTGGCCGACCTGCTGTGCGCGCAACCGGAGGTGAAGCCGATCGGGCTGGGCGCGCGCGATTCGCTGCGGCTGGAGGCGGGGTTGCCGCTGTACGGCCATGACATGGACGAAGCGGTCGACCCGGTGTCCGCGGACCTCGCATTCGGGATCAACAGGCGGCGCAAGGCCGAGGGCGGGTTTCCAGGCGCAGACCGCATCCTGCCGCTGTTGCGGGACGGGGCGCCGCGCAAGCGCGTGGGCCTCGCGCTCGAGGGGCGGCAGGCGGCGCGCGAGGGCTCGCTGGTCTACGACGGTGACCGCGAAGTGGGGGTGCTGACCTCCGGCGGATTCTCGCCGACGCTGGGGCACCCGATCGCGATGGCCTATGTCGCCGCGGATTGTGCCGCGAACGGCACCGGACTTTCGATCGACGTGCGCGGCAAGCGCCTTCCGGCGCAGGTCGTGCCGATGCCGTTCGTTCCCCATCGCTACCACAGGACAGGAGCCGTCAAGTGAGCCGTTATTTCACCAAGGACCACGAGTGGATCGACGTCTCGGGCGAGACCGGCACCGTGGGCATCACCGATTATGCCCAGAGCCAGCTCGGAGACATCACTTTCGTCGAGCTGCCCGAGAGCGGGGCAAGCTTCGGCGCCGGGGACACCGCCTCGGTGGTCGATTCGGTCAAGGCCGCGAGCGACATCTACATGCCGGTGGGCGGCACGGTGACCGCGATCAACGAGGCGCTGGCCGACGCGCCGGAGCTGGTCAATGCGGCGGCCGAAGGCGACGGCTGGCTGTTCAAGGTGACGCTGGCCGATGCCGCCGAGCTGGCCGCGCTGATGGATGAGACGGCCTACAAGGCCTACGTCGCGGAGCTTTGAGACGATGCGTTACCTGCCGCTGACCGCCGACGACCGGAGCGCCATGCTGGCGACGATCGGCGCCGATGCCGTCGACGACCTGTTCGCCGACGTGCCCGCCGATTGCCTGCTGCCTGGCCCGGTGCCGGGTTTGCCGGGCCATGCCTCGGAAATGGCGGTGGAGCGGCACATGACCGCGCTCGCGGCGCGCAACCTGTCCGCCGGTTCGGCGCCATTCTTCCTCGGCGCGGGGGCCTATCGTCACCACGTGCCGAGCACGGTCGACCACCTGATCCAGCGCGGCGAGTTCCTGACCGCCTACACGCCGTACCAGCCGGAGATCGCGCAGGGCACGCTGCAGGTGCTGTTCGAGTTCCAGACGCAGGTGGCGCGGCTGCTGGGCACCGAGATCGCCAATGCCTCGATGTACGACGGCTCGACCGCGTGCTGGGAGGCGATCGCGATGGCGGCGCGGATCACGCGGCGGCGCAAGGCGGTGCTTTCCGGCGGGTTGCACCCGCACTACGCGGCGACGGTGCGGACGATGGCGCGGTTCACCGGCGACGTGATCGACGCGCGGGTGCCGGTGCTGGAAGCGGCGGCGGACGATGCGGCGGTGATCGCGGCGATCGATGGCGAGACCAGTTGCGTCGTCGTCCAGTATCCCGACCTGCTGGGCCGCATTCCCGACCTGGCGGCGATTGCCGAGGCGGCGCACGCGGCGAAGGCGTTGCTGATTGCGGTGGTGACCGAACCGGTGGCGCTGGGCCTGCTGGAGGCACCGGGTCACCTGGGCGCTGACATCGTCGTTGGCGAGGGGCAGGCGCTGGGCGTGGGACTGCAGTTCGGCGGGCCGTACCTCGGCCTGTTCGGCTGCGCCGAGAAGCACGTGCGGCAAATGCCGGGGCGGCTGTGCGGCGAGACCGTCGATGCCGAGGGCAAGCGCGGCTTCGTGCTGACGCTGTCGACCCGGGAGCAACATATCCGGCGCGAAAAGGCGACGAGCAATATCTGCACGAATTCCGGTCTTTGCGCGCTGGCCTTCAGCATCCACATGACCTTGCTGGGCGGTGCCGGGCTGGAGCGGATGGCACTCCTGAGCCACGACGCGGCCCGGCGCACGGCGGCGGCGCTGGCGCGGGTGCCGGGGGTTTCGCTGCTGAACCACGCGTTCTTCAACGAGTTCACGGTGGTGCTTCCCGCCGATGCGCGCGAGGCGGTGCGGGCGCTGGCGGACAAGGGAGTGCTGGGCGGGGTATCGCTGGGGCGGCTCCATCCCGGGGAGGCAGGCCTGGCAAACGGGCTGCTGGTCACCGCGACCGAGCTGACCACGGACGAGGACATTGCCGCGCTGGCGGGCGCGCTGACGGAGGTGCTGGCATGAACGCGCCCAACGCATCGGGCTGGCGCCCGGCCCTTGGCGAAGCGGGCGAAGCCGGGGCGGCGACTGCGAGCGGCGACCGCGGCCTGCATTTCGAGGAGCCGCTGATCTTCGAGCTGGCGGAACCGGGCGCGCGCATGGGGGTGGACCTCGACGCGCCATCGGGTGACGTCATGCCGTCGCTGGCCAGGTTCCGGCGTCAGGCGATTCCGGCGCTGCCCGGGCTGACCGAGCCCGAGACGGTGCGGCATTACACCCGGCTCTCCCGCCAGAATTACGCGATCGACCTCGGGCCGTTTCCGCTGGGATCGTGCACGATGAAGCACAATCCGCGGCTGAACGAGAAGATGGCGCGGCTGCCGGGCTTTGCGGACATCCATCCGTTGCAGCCGCAGGGCACGGTGCAGGGTGCGCTCGATGCGATCAACCAGTTGGCGACGTGGCTGATCACCCTGACCGGCATGCACGGCGTGGCGATGACCCCGAAGGCCGGCGCGCACGGCGAGCTGTGCGGGCTGTTGTGCATCAAGGCGGCGATCGCCGCGCGGGGCGAGTCGCGCGACGTGATCCTGGTGCCGGAAAGCGCCCACGGCACCAATCCGGCGACCGCGGCCTTTGCGGGGTTCCGCGTGGAGAGCATCCCGGCGACCGCCGATGGGCGGGTCGATCTTGGCGCGCTGCGGGCCAGGCTGGGGCCGAACGTGGCCGGGGTGATGATCACCAACCCCAACACCTGCGGCCTGTTCGAGCGCGACATGAAGGCGATTTCCGACGCGGTCCACGCGGCCGGCGGATATGTCTATTGCGACGGCGCCAACTTCAACGCGGTGGTGGGCAAGGTGCGGCCGGGCGACCTCGGCGTCGACGCCATGCACATCAACCTGCACAAGACCTTCTCCACCCCGCACGGCGGCGGCGGCCCGGGTTCAGGCCCGGTGGTGCTGTCGGAGGCGCTGAGCCCGTTCGGGCCGCTGCCGTTCACCGTGCGCACCGCCGACGGCACGATCCGGCTGATCGAGGAGGAGGACGCGGCCGGCGAGCATCCACAGGGTTTTGGCCGGATGGCAGCGTTCCACGGCCAGATGGGCATGTACACGCGGGCGCTGACCTACATCCTCAGCCACGGCGCCGACGGTCTGCGGCAGGTCGCCGAGGACGCGGTGCTGAATGCCAACTACGTGCTGCGCAGCCTCGACGATGTCCTGCACGCGCCATTCGGCGCGGCCGGGCCGTGCATGCACGAGGCGCTGTTCAGCGACGACGACTTGCCGGACGGAATGACCACGCTGGACATCGCCAAGGGCCTGATCGACGAGGGCTTCCACCCGATGACGGTCTATTTCCCGCTGGTGGTCCATGGCGCGATGCTGATCGAGCCGACCGAGACCGAGAGCAAGGCCGGGCTCGATCGCCTGATCTGTTCGCTGCGCAGCCTGGCCGGGCGCGCGCGGGCGGGGGATGCGACATTGAAGTCCGCCCCGCACTTCGCGCCCCGCCGGCGGCTCGACGAGACGCTGGCGGCGCGCAAGCCGCGGCTGACCTGGCAGGGCGAGGCGCTGCCGCCGCAGCCGCCGTCGCTGAGCGAGATCGGCGGGAGCTGAGGCTACTTCGCGGCGGTCGAGATCGCGCTGCCGGCCGACTGCATGTCCTTGCCGGCGCCGGCGACGGTGTTGCAGGCGACGACCGCGAGACCGAGGCCGGTGAGCACGAGCGTGGTGGCGAACTTGCGGAGCATGGGAGGCCTTTCGTGACGGCGTGACACCACGCCAATGCGCGACCGGCATCCCGGTTCCGCCGGCTTCTATTCCGCCTCGGCCATCGCCGCGTGCAGGGGCTGGCGCGACAGCACGTGCTCGCGCCAGGCGATGACGAGGCCGGCGACGACGATCAGCGGCGCGCCGAGCCAGATCGTCGCGGCGGGCAGGTCGCCCCAGATCAGCCGTCCGTAGAGCGTCGCCCAGAGCAGTTGCGTGTAGTCCATGACGATCACGCTGGCGACGGCGCCGAAGCGCAGCGCGGCGGTCATCAGCAGTTGCGCCAGCGTGCCGATCACGCCGATCGCGAGCAGGATCGCCCAGGTGGCGCCATCGTGCGCATGGAACACGAACGGCAGCATCACGCCGGCGATCGCGGTGCCGAACGCGGCGAACCAGAACACCACGCGGATCGGTTCCTCGGTGCGCGACAGATCGCGAATCTGGAAGCTGATCACGGCATTGAACAGCGCCGCCAGCAGGCCGCAGGCGGCGCCGAGCGCGGGAAGCGGCGTGCTGCCCGGCCGGGCGATCAGCAGGACGCCGAGGAACCCGAAGGCGACGGCGGTCCAGCGCCACGGGCCGACATGCTCGCGCACGACCAGCGCCGTGATCAGCACGGCGAACAAGGGCGCGGTGAAGTTGAGCGTGGTCGCTTCGGACAGGTGCAGCAGCATCGCCGCGCCGAAGTTGAGCGCCATGCCGGTCGTGCCCGAGAACGCCCGCATGGCGTGGCTCTGCAGGCGCGTCGTCGCGAGCCGGTGCAGGCCGCGATGCCAGGCCAGCCAGCCGATCAGCATCGGCAGGGTGACGGCCTGGCGCCAGAACATGACCTCGGGCAGGGCGACGCCGCGCTGGTTGGCGAGCTTGCCGAGCATGAACATCGTCGCCACCAGCAGCGCCGCGGCCGTGCGCAGGACTAGGGCAAGGTGCGGGCGGTGATGTTCGGCAGGAGACACGCGCCAGCCATAGCGCGGCCCGCCCTTGCTGCAAGTGCGAAGGTTATAGTGGATCGCGCCACGGACCCGCGATGTGGCCGCCATCGACCACCAGCGATGCGCCCGTGACGTAGGAGGATTCGGACGAGGCGAGGAACAGCACCGCCGCGGCGATTTCCGCGGGTTCCGCCATCCGGGCGATCGGCTGGCGTGCCACCGCCGCCTCGAGCCGGGCCATTGTCGCACCGGCGTTCTTCAGGACCATCGGCGTTGCGGTGATGCCGGGATGGACACTGTTGACGCGGATGTTCGCGTGGCCGAGTTCCAGCGCCAGGCTGCGGGTAAGGCCGGTGACGGCGAACTTGGAGCCGACGTAGCTGCTCAGCCCTTCCACACCGACGAGCCCGTCGATCGACGAGATGTTGACGACGGCGCCGCCCCCTTTCGCCCCGAAGGCCGGCAGCGCGGCGCGGATGCCCAGCCAGGTGCCGGTGACGTTGATGTCCATCACCCGGCGGTGGGCTTCGAGCGTCTCGCGCGAGAGACCGCCGCCGGTGCCGGCGCCGGCGTTGTTGACCAGCACGTCGAGGCCGCCATGGCGGGCGGTGATCCGGGCGACCGCGGCGGTCCAGGCGGTTTCGTCGGTGACGTCGAGCGCGTGGAATTCGCCGCCGATCTGCGTGGCGACCGCTGCGCCGCGGGCGAGGTCGATATCACTGACCATCACGATCGCGCCTTCGTCCGCGAAACGGCGGGCACAGGCTTCGCCGATGCCGCTGGCCGCGCCGGTGACGAGCGCGATCCTGCCCGCGAGCGCGCGGGGACGCGGCGGGCTCATGGCATCGACACCCCGCCGTTGGGGCGCATGATCTGCCCGGTCATGAAGCGCGAGGCGTCGGCGGCGAGATAGAGCGCGGCCAGCGCGATGTCGCGGGGAACGCCGGTGATGCCGAGCGGCGAGGTGGCTTCGCGCTGGGCGAGGCCGACGCGTTGCTTCTCCGGATCGATCTGGCCACGCCCGTCGTGGAAGGCGCCGTTGCCGAGCGGGGTATCGACCCAGCCCGGGGCGATGGCGTTGACGCGGATGCCGAAGGGACCGAGCTCCCGGGCGGCGGTGCGGGTGAGCGCATTCACCGCCGCCTTGGTGAGCGAGTAGACCGAGAGCATGGGGATCGCGCTCTCGCCGCCGCTGGACGAGAGGTTGATGATCGAGCCCCCCGGTTTCCTGCCAGGCCCCGCGTCCTTCATCACGCGGCCGGCGGCGGCAATGCCCCAGTAGACGCCCTTGAGGTTGACCGCGACGACGCGATCGAGGTCCTCCTCGCGGACGTCGAGAATCATCTGGCGGACCAGGATGCCGGCGACGTTGACCCAGCAATCGACGCGGCCGTGAAGCGACATCGCGGCATCGGCGAGGGCCTCGACCTCGGCGCGGCTGGCGACGTTGCAGGCGCGGGTGGCGACGCGACCGCCGGCCTGCTCGACCAGGCTGGCGGTTTCGGCCAGGCCGGCGGCGTCGATGTCGGCGATGACCACCGCGGCGCCGGCCTCGGCCAGCGTGCGCGCGGTCTCGCGGCCGATTCCCGAGGCGGCGCCGGTGATCACCGCGACGCGGCCCGCGAGGTCGAATTCGGCTTCGAGTTGCGGTTGCACGGAAAACTCCCCCCTTGCGCTTTGGCCGGAGGCTGCCGGGGGGCGGGCGGCGCGTCAATCGGAGGCGGGGAAATCCGTGATCACGGATGTGCGAGGGGGCGGGGGCGGGCGTCAGGATCTCGCCCCGGCCCGGCGCCAGCGGTCGATCGCGGCGCGTATCGCGGCGACGTGACCGGGGACATCGTCGCGCACGGTGGCCTCGTCCCCGGCCAGGCCCAGCACGGCGGGAACCTGCAGGCCGGACAGCGGCACCGCGACCGACCAGTAGACGTCGCCGCTGGGGCCTTCGGCAAAGCCGTCCCGACGGATCGCGGCGACGTCGGCAAGGATGCGCGGCAAGCGATCGGCAGGGAGGCGGGCGCGATCGGCGAGGCGCGCGATCTCGGCATCGTCGATCGTCGACAGCCAGGCGCTGCCGATCGCCGAGCCGAACACCGAAACCCCGAGGCCGCGTTCGGGGTCGCGGCCGGGCGGGCAGGCATGGTCGATCACCTGCATGAACAGGTCGTTGGCGGTGGTGATGGTGACGACCGCGCCGGTGGCCTGCTGGATTTCGCGCAACAGCGGGCGCAAGCCGGCGCCGCCGGGCCACGACAGCGCGAGCCAGCGCGCGAACTCCCCCAGGCGCGGGCTGGGCAGGTAGGACTTGGCGCGGGCATCGAACAGGAGGTGGCCCGAATCGACCATCGTCTTGAGCAACTGGTTCGCGGTGGACGGGTGCAGGCTGAGGCGGCGGGCGATCTCCACCGCTCGGAGCGGGAGACGGATCTCCCCGAACAGTTCGAGGACATCGAGGGCGCGGGTGGCGGAGCGCGACAGGCTGCGACGCTCGCTGGGGCGGCGGAGGCGCACGGCGCCGCGGTTGCGCGGAGGTGAGGGGGAACCGGGGGTCATGGCGGGCGAGCGTGCGGACGGGAGGGGACGCGGTCAATGCCCGGCGTGGTTGACGACGATCAAATTCGCGCCGAAGTCGTCGGGATAGTATTCTGCATCGGGATCATTCATTCGCGATTGCGAAAATATGGAGAAGGTAATGGCGGACCTGGAACTTGCGGAACGGCCGGCGGCGAGCACCGGGAACTGGGTGCATGGCGCGATCGTCGATGCCGACGCCCATGTCGAACCGCCGTACGACATGTGGAAGGAATACCTGCCCGCGCACTTGCGCGACCTGGCGCCGGTGCTGGAAGAGGGCAACGAACACGACTGGGTGCTGTTCGAGGGCCGGAGGAGCCCGCTGCGGCAATTGAACAACACGATCGGCACCCGGCACACCGAGTTCAAGATGATGGTGAAACGCAGCGAACTGCGCGAGGTGTGGCGGCCCGACGTGCGGCTGGGTGACATGGATGCCGACGGGATCGACCAGGCGGTGATCTTCGGCGGCGGACCGCTGCCGACGTTCAACAACGAGCTCTACATGGCCAGCTACACCGCCTACCAGGACTGGCTGGCGGACTGGTGCATGGCCGACCGGCGGCGGCTGGAGCCGGTGGGCTACGTGCCGATGCGCGACATCGACGAGACCGTGGGCCACGTGCAGCGCCTGGCCAAGAAGGGCTTCAAGGTTATCAACCTGCCGGCCTTCCCGATGAATCCCGATGGCTGGAGCACCAGCGCCGAGGCCGGCAAGCTGAACATGGGCCAGCTTGCGGCAGTGGCGGGTGATCCGAAGAGCCGGCTGCAATACTGGCAGCCCGAGTTCGACCGGCTGTGGGCGGCGATCCAGGATGCCGACATGGCGATCACCATGCATCTTGGCGGACGCGTGCCGCGCTTCGGCGACAAGCAGCACTTCCTGCCCGACATGCCGATGAGCAAGCTGGCGATGACCGAGCCGATCGCGATCCTGATCTTCGCCAACGTGTTCGCGCGGTTTCCGAAGCTGCGGCTGGGGGTGATCGAGAGCGGCGTCGGCTGGATGCCCTGGTTCACCGAATACGTGACGCGGACCTGGGAAAAGCAGCGCTACTGGACCGAGAGCCCACTGACCGAGAGCCCGGCGTTCTTCATGGACCGCAACGTCTACGGCTCGTTCATCCAGGATCGCACCGGCTTCCTCTCGTACGACCTGCCGGGCGGCAGGAACATCATGTGGTCGAGCGACTATCCGCATTCGGAGACGACCTTCCCGCATTCCCGCGAGGTCATCGCACGCGATGCCGCCGGATGCCGGCCGGAGGTGATCGCGGACGTTATCCGCGAGACGGCGAAGCGGTTCTTCCGGTTGGATTGAACCGCCTTCCTGCCTAAGGCGGGAGCGTGAGCGAGCTTCCGATCCACGCCGTGCTGCCCGACCTGCTCGCCGAGTTGCGCGAGAACGGGGCGGCCGTGCTCATTGCCCCGCCGGGCGCCGGCAAGACGACCACCGTCGCCACCGCGCTGCTCGCCGAACCCTGGTGCACCGGCAGCGTGATCCTGCTTTCGCCGCGCCGGGTGGCGGCGCGGGCGGCGGCGGAGCGGATGGCGGAGCTACTGGGCGAGCGGGCCGGGGAGACGGTGGGCTACCTGACCCGGCTCGACACGAAGCGCTCGGCGAAGACGCGGGTGCTGGTGATGACCGAGGCGATCTTCGTTTCCACCATTCTCGCCGACCCGGAGCTGGTCGGGGTTTCCGCCGTGCTGTTCGACGAAGCGCACGAGCGGCATCTGGACAGCGATCTCGGCCTGGCGCTGGCGATCGAGAGCCGCAACGTGCTGCGCGAGGATCTGCGGATCGTGGCGATGTCAGCGACGATCGACGGCGCGCGGTTCGCGTCGTTGCTCGGTGACGCGCCGGTGGTGGAAAGCGCGGGCAAGGCCTGGCCGCTCGAACTGCGGTGGCTGGGGGCGCGGCCGGAACTGCGGATGGAGGAGGCGATGACCTCCGCGATCCTGACCGCGTGGCGCGAGCAGGCGGGGGACGTGCTGGCGTTCCTGCCGGGGGTGGGCGAAATTGCCCGCGTGCAGGAGCGGCTGGCCGGGAAGCTGCCATCCGCGCTGGTGCTGCCGCTGCACGGGCAGTGCGAGCCGGCGGCGCAGCGGGCGGCGATCCGGCGCGATCCCGAGGGGCGGCGGCGGATCGTGCTGGCGACGGCGATCGCCGAGACGTCGCTGACGCTCGACGGCGTTTCCGTGGTGGTCGATGCCGGGCTGTCGCGGCGGGCGGAGTTCGACAAGGCGGCGGGGGTGACGCGGCTGGTGACGCATCGCGCCAGCCAGGCGGCGGCGGCGCAGCGCGCCGGCCGTGCGGCGCGGCAGGGGCCAGGGGTGGCCTATCGGCTGTGGGAGGAGGCCGCGCACGCGGGGCGGGCGCCGTTCGATCCGCCGGAGATGCTGACCAGCGACCTCGCCCCGCTGACGCTGGCTTTGGCGCAATGGGGCGCGGGCGATCCCGCCGCGATGGCGTGGATCGATCCTCCGCCACCCGTGGCGCTGGCGGCGGCGCGCTCGAAGCTGCGCGGGCTGGGTGCGCTCGACCGGGCGGACAGGATCACCGATCATGGCCGGGCCATGGCCGCTCTGCCCATGGCGCCGGAGCTGGCGCACATGCTGCTGTTCGGGGCGCGGCTGGGGGCGGCGGCGGTGGCGGCGCGGCTGGCGCTGCTGTTGCAGGAGCGCGGACTGGGCGGCCGGGGCGACGATCTCGCGGCGCGGCTCGATCGCTGGGAGCGCGATGGCAGCCCGCGTGCGGGCGCCTCGCGCAAGCTGGCCGATGGCTGGGCACGGCGGGCGGAGACGCTGGTGGCGCGCGAGGGGGACGGCGAGGTGCCGGCGGCGGTGCTGCTGGCCGAGGGTTTCCCGGACAACCTCGCCAGACGGCGCGATGCGCGTGGCGAGGAGTGGCTGGCGGCCGGGGGCAGGGGGCTGCGGCTCGATCCGGCATCGCCGCTGGCGCGCGCGGCGTTCCTGGCCGTGGGCGAGGCGCAAGGGGACGCGAAAGGCGCGCGCATCACCGGCGCGATCGCGCTGGACGAGGCCGAAGTGCTGCGCTGGCTGGGGCACCGCATAGAGCGGCGGCCGGCACTGCGCTGGATCGCCGACGAGAAGCGGGTGGAGGCGCTGCTGGAGCAGCGGCTGGGCGCACTGGTGCTGGCGCGCGGGTCGGACCCGGCACCCGATCCGGCGGCGATCGCGGCACTGATCTGTGACAAGGTGCGCGAAGGCGGGCTCGGGCTGGTGCCGTTCGGCAAGGCGAGCCTGTCGCTGCTGAAGCGGGCGCGGTTCGCGGGGATCGCGGCGCTGGGCGAGGAAACGCTGTTGGCGGAACTGGAAGGTTGGCTGGCACCGCTGCTGGGCCGGAGGCTCGACGCGGTCGAGCCGGGCAAGCTGCATCACGCGCTGATCGACCGGCTGGGCTGGGACGAGCGGCAGGCGCTCGACAGGCTCGCGCCGGACTCATTCGTGAGCCCGGCGGGATCGCACCACGCGATCGACTACGACGATCCCGGCGGCCCTTCGGTCGAAGTGCGGGTGCAGGCGCTGTTCGGGCTGGAGCGGCATCCGACCTTCGGCCAGCCGCCGCAGCCGCTGCGGCTGCTGCTGACCTCCCCGGGGGGCAAGCCGATCCAGACGACGCTCGACCTGCCCGGGTTCTGGCGCGGATCGTGGCGCGACGTCGTCAAGGACATGAAGGGCCGCTATCCCAGGCACCGCTGGCCCGACGAGCCCTGGGCCGAGGACCCGAGCCTGAAGACCAAGAACGCCTTCGCGGCGCAAAAACGGGCGGATTGACAGCGGGTTGCGGTCCCCGCATTACCCCTACCGATACAATAGACATTGGAGGGCGCGATGCGGAAGGCGGTTGTGGTGCTGGCCTTGCTGGCGGCGGCCTGCGGCAAGAAGGAAGAAGCCGCCGGTCCTGCGGAAGTGGCGAAGCAGGAGGCCGGACCGAACGTCGGGGTCAACGCGGCGCCGGGCATCGCGGTTTCCTATGACTATGCCTTTCGCCTGGCCGCGGAGAAAGTCGCGGCGATGCAGGAGCAGCACGCCAGCGCCTGCGAGGCGCTGGGACCGGCGACGTGCCGGGTGGCGGGCATGACCTACGAGGTTTCGCGGCAACGTTGGGTGACCGGCACGCTGGAACTGCGGCTGGCGCCGGGAGCGGCCCGCAAGTTCGGCAAGGGGGCGATCGACGCGGTGGTCCAGGGCGGCGGCATGCTCGCGAGCGCCCGGATCGAGAGCGAGAACGCCGGGGCGACGATCGCGCAGGCAGCGGCGAACGGCGCCAGCTATGCCGATGACAAGGCGCGCATCGAGAAGCAACTGGCGCAGCCGGGGCTGGGTTCGACCGAGCGGAGCCAGTTGCAGGCGCAGCTGGCGGCGCTGGCCGATGCCGGTCGCGAGGTGAAGGTGGCCGCGGCGACGGAAGCGGCGAGGCTGGCGAGCACGCCGGTGATGCTCCGCTACGAGAGCGGCGAGGTCGACGAGAGCCTGAGCGACGGGCCGATCGTCGGCGCGGTGAAGGACGGCTGGCGCAACATCATCTGGGGCTTCACCTTCCTGTTGTGGGCTGCGGTCAGCGTGGTGCCGTGGGTGATCGGCGGCGGCGCGCTGTCGTGGGGCTGGCGGTGGTGGCGCCGGCGCGCGCCTGGCGGGGAGAAGGCGTGATCCCCGCTTGATTTCGTGCGCGATTCGTGGCTAGCGAAAGCCATGTCAGCACGCATCTACCAGCGCCCCAAGAACGCCATGCAGTCGGGCAAGGCCCTGACCGATCAATGGCTGCTCGAATTCGACCCGGCCGAGGCCAAGCGCCCGGATCCGCTGATGGGCTGGGCCGGTTCCGGCGATACGCAAGGACAGGTCGTGCTCAGGTTCAGCTCGGCGGCCGATGCGCAGGCCTATGCCGCGAAGCACGGCATCGATGCGCTGGTCCATGCCACGCCGCCGCGCCGGCTCAAGCTTCAGGCCTACGCCGACAATTTCCGCTGAGCACGGTACTGGACTTTCGGCGCCGGCTTCGCCATAGGCCGGTCCGGGAGTCGGGTGGACGTTCGCGTTCGCCAACCTGGTCAGATCCGGAAGGAAGCAGCCACAACGGATAGCTGCGGGTCACCCGGCTCCTACTCTGGCCTTTCGGCTTTGAGGCTTTGGCCTTTTCCCCATGAACGCGTAAACCGATCCGACCATGGGCGATTCTCCTGACATCTTCGGTGACGAACCCGAGCACGACGACGGCCCCTCCGCGGCCGAACTCGAGGCGGCCGGGCAATCGTCGATGTTCGGCGAGGCGCCCGCGCCCGTTGCCGCGCCGCCCGTCGCTGCACCGCCGGCACCGCCTAAGGCCGCGCCGGCGCAGCCCTATCGCGTGCTGGCGCGCAAGTATCGCCCGCAGACCTTCTCCTCGCTGATCGGCCAGGATGCGATGGTGCAGACGCTGGCCAACGCCATCCGGCGCGAGCGGCTGGCCCATGCCTTCCTGATGACCGGGGTGCGCGGGGTGGGCAAGACCAGCACCGCGCGGCTGATCGCCAAGGCGCTGAACTGCGTCGGTCGGGACGGACAGGGCGGTCCGACGATCGATCCGTGCGGGGTCTGCGAGCCCTGCGTCGCGATCGCCGAAGGCCGCCACATCGACGTGATCGAGATGGATGCCGCCAGCCACACCGGCGTCGACGACGTGCGCGAGATCATCGAGGCGGTGCGCTATGCCGCGGTCTCGGCGCGGTACAAGATCTACATCATCGACGAAGTCCACATGCTGTCACGCAATGCATTCAATGCCTTGCTGAAGACATTGGAGGAACCGCCTGCGCATGTGAAGTTCCTGTTCGCGACCACCGAAGTCGACAAGCTGCCGGTGACGGTGCTGTCGCGGTGCCAGCGGTTCGACCTGCGCCGGATCCCGGCGGAGTTGCTGGCGAGCCATTTCGACGGCATCTGCCGGGCGGAAAGCGTGTCCGCCGATGCCGAGGCGCTGGCGCTGATCGCGGCGGCCGCTGAAGGCTCGGTGCGCGACGGGCTGTCGATCCTCGACCAGGCGATCGCCCATGCGGACCTGGCGGGTGCAGGCGAGGCGACGCACGTGACGGCCGCGCAAGTCCGCGACATGCTGGGCCTGGCCGACAAGACCATGCAGCGCACGCTGTTCGCGGCGCTGCTCGGTGGCGATGGCGCGGCGCTGCTCGATGCCGTGGCGCAGCAGTTTGCGCTCGGGGTCGAGCCGATCGCGATGGTGCGCGCGGCGATGGACCTGACCTATCGGATCACCGTCGGCCAGATCGGCAAGGGCGTCGAGGCGGTCTCGCCCGACGAGGCGGCAACGCTGGCGGAATGGGGCCAGCGGCTCTCGCCGGGGCAGCTCCACCGGTTGTGGCAACTGCTGCTCAAGGCGCACGACGAGGTGAAGAGCGCGCCTGAACCGCTGGCGGCGGCGCAGATGGCACTGTTGCGCTGCCTGCACGCGGCGGACCTGCCGGATCCCGGCACCTTGGCGAAGAAGCTGGAGGAGATCGCCGCGCGCGGGCCGGCAGTCGCGGCAGAAACGGGCGCGCCAGCAGGGGCGGCCGCGCCGGCGCCGTCGATCGCGATGGACTGGGAGGAGCTGGTCCTGCGCGTCGGCCATCGCCACGTGCTGATCGAGCAGGTGCTGCGCGACTGGGTGCGGGTAATCGAACTGCGGCCCGGTTTCCTGCGCTTTGCCTTTGCCGGCAACTACACGATGCACACGGCGAAGGATATCGCTGCGGCCATCGAGGACGTGACCGGGCACGAATGGAAGCTGGAACAGGACGGGAGCGGCGGCCGGCCCACGCTGCGCGAGGAGGCCGAGGCGAAGAAAGCCGCCGAGGCCGAGGCGCTGCGGCGCTCGCCGCTGGTCGAGGCGGCGTTCGCGGCGTTCCCGCAGGCGGAATTCATCGCCGACACCGACAACGTGCGGGCCGTGGGCGAGCGCAACTGGAGATGACGATGAAGTCGATGGAAGAGATGATCCGCGCCGCGCAGCAGGCGGCCGAGACCATCCAGAAGCAGATGAACGAAACCCAGGGCAAGCTCGACGCGATCGAGGTCGAGGGGGTTTCCGGCGGCGGACTGGTGAAGATCAAGTGCTCGGCCAAGGGGCGCGTGATCGGCGTGGGGATCGACGACAGCCTGATGGTTCCGGCCGACAAGCAGATGCTGGAAGACCTGATCGCCGCCGCGTTCAACGATGCCCGCGCCAAGGCCGACGAGGTTGCCGGCCAGGAAATGGCCAAGGCGCAGCAGGGCATGGGTCTGCCACCCGGATTCAAGCTTCCGTTCTGAGAATTTTCGGGATTTCCCCCAGCGAGGGCTGCGAAACGGCGTCTGCTGCGCGTCCGGTGCTCACGGCCCCGACGGCCGCTGCGCCGGTTCTCGCAGCCGCCATTTCTCGCTCCACCCTGAGGAAAATCCCGAAAATTCGGCCGCCTTTCGATCGGTGTTTGCCAAGGCGATCCGCGCAGATTTGCTAAGCCTGTTGGTGATAATGGACCGACCGGCGTCGTCGGACCGCGCCATCCACAGGTGGCGGGGAAGGGGCCATTGCAAGTGCCGGGGGGCGATCCCATATCCCGGATCAAGACGGCGTGTTCCCGCGCCGATATGGATGAAAATGCTGCGATGAATCTGCTTCCCCTGCTCCCCCTGCGCGACATTGTCGTGTTCCCCGGCATGGTCGTGCCGCTGTTCGTCGGCCGCGAGAAGTCGGTCGCCGCGCTCGAAGCCGCGATGGCCGCCGAGGACAAGGATATCTTCCTGCTCGCCCAGCTCGATCCCGGTTGCGACGATCCGCATGCCGACGATCTATACGACATGGGCGTGATCGCCACCGTGCTGCAGCTGCTCAAGCTGCCCGACGGCACCGTGCGCGTGCTGGTCGAAGGCCAGCACCGCGGCCGGCTCGAAAGCCTGCGCGAGGAAGGCGACATGCTCGTCGGCCAGGTCGAGCGCGTCGAATCGCTGCCGGTCTCGGGCACCGAGGCCGAGGCGATGATGCGCAGCGCGGTCGAGCAGTTCGGCGAATATGCCAAGCTCAACAAGAAGCTGTCGCAGGATGCCGGCGACCAGCTCGGCGAGATCGACGATGCCTCGCGGCTCGCCGACGCGATCGCCGCGCATCTCGGCGCCAAGGTTTCCGACAAGCAGGCGCTCCTGACCGAGATCGACCCGCTGAAGCGGCTCGAGATCATCTATGGCTTCATGGAAGGCGAGCTGGGCGTGCTCCAGGTCGAGCGCAAGATCCGCGGCCGGGTCAAGCGCCAGATGGAGAAGACCCAGCGCGAGTACTACCTGAACGAACAGCTCAAGGCGATCCAGAGCGAGCTCGGTGGCGGTGACGGCGAGGAGGCCAACGAGGTCGCCGAGCTGGCCGAGAAGATCGAGAAGCTGAAGCTCTCGAAGGAGGCGCGGAGCAAGGCAACCGCCGAACTCAAGAAGCTGAAGACGATGCAGCCGATGAGCGCCGAGGCGACCGTCGTGCGCAACTACCTCGACGTGCTGCTCGGGCTGCCCTGGGGCAAGCGCTCCAAGCTGAAGAAGGACATTTCGGCCGCGCAGGCGGTGCTCGATGCCGATCACTACGCGCTCGACAAGGTCAAGGACCGCATCGTCGAATACCTCGCGGTGCAGGCGCGCACCAACAAGCTGAAGGGGCCGATCCTGTGCCTCGTCGGCCCTCCGGGCGTCGGCAAGACCAGCCTCGGCAAGTCGATCGCCAAGGCGACCGGCCGCGAGTTCGTGCGCCAGTCGCTGGGCGGCGTGCGCGACGAGGCCGAGATCCGCGGCCATCGCCGCACCTACATCGGCTCGCTGCCGGGCAAGATCGTCACCAACCTGCGCAAGGCCGGGACCAGCAACCCGCTGTTCCTGCTCGACGAGATCGACAAGCTTGGCCAGGACTTCCGCGGCGATCCCGCCTCGGCGCTGCTCGAAGTGCTCGATCCCGAGCAGAACGCCAGGTTCCAGGACCACTACCTCGAGGTCGATTTCGACCTTTCGGACGTGATGTTCGTGTGCACCGCGAACAGCCTGAACCTGCCGCAGCCGCTGCTCGACCGCATGGAGATTATCCGGCTCGAAGGCTATACCGAGGACGAGAAGGTCGAGATCGCCGAGCGGCACCTGATTGCCAAGCAGGTCGAGGCGCACGGGCTGAAGAAGGGCGAGTTCACGCTGGAGCAGGCGGGCTTGCGCGACCTGATCCGCTACTACACCCGCGAGGCCGGCGTCCGCACGCTGGAGCGCGAGATCGCCAAGCTGGCGCGCAAGTCGCTGCGGCGAATCCTGGAAGGCAAGGACACGGCGGTGACGATCACGCCGGACAACCTCGCCGATTTCGCCGGGGTGCGGAAGTTCCGCCACGGCATCTCGGAGACCGAGCACCAGGTCGGCGCGGTGACCGGGCTGGCCTGGACCGAGGTCGGCGGCGAGTTGCTGACGATCGAAGGCGTGACCGTGCCTGGCAAGGGCGCGGTGCGGACCACCGGCAAGCTCGGCGAAGTGATGAGCGAGAGCGTGCAGATGGCGTTCTCGTTCGTGAAGGCGCGCAGCCCGGCCTATGGCATCAAGCCGAGCGTGTTCCAGCGCAAGGACCTGCACATCCACCTGCCCGAGGGCGCGGTGCCCAAGGACGGGCCGAGCGCGGGGATCGGCATGGTCACGGCGATGGTCTCGACGCTGACCGGGATCCCGGTCCGTTCGGACGTGGCGATGACCGGCGAGGTGACGCTGCGTGGCCGCGTGCTGGCGATCGGCGGGCTTAAGGAAAAGCTGCTGGCGGCGCTGCGCGGGGGCATCAAGACGGTGCTGATCCCGGAGGAGAACCGCAAGGACCTGGCCGAGATCCCGGCGAACGTGAAGGAGGGGCTGGAGATCGTTCCCGTCAGCCACGTCGACGAGGTGCTGGCCCGGGCTCTGACCGAGGTGCCGCAGCCGATCGAGTGGACCGAGGCTGACGACATCGCCTCCCAGCCGGCGGCCACGCCGGCCCCGGTGGCATCGGGCTCCGCGACCGCCCACTGATTCTCTCGCACTTGCGATAATCGGTGCTGCAACGCCGCGATTCGGCCGCAAGGCCGGGTCGCGGCGTCGCTTTTCGCGCGGGTAATGATACTTGCCGTCCCGACCTGGCACGATTCGCCCGCAGAATCGGCGTTTCAGGGGCTTGCAGGGGTGGATTCGGCTTTGACAGCCGAATCAAAACTCGCTCAATTCCCGCCGCTCCTGGGGGCAAAGCAGAACAAACGGGATTCACTGGAAGCTAAGGGGTTCGACGCATGAACAAGAACGATCTGATCGGCGCGGTCGCGGAAGCCAGCGGACTGACGCGCAACGATGCCACCAAGGCGGTGGAAGGTGTGTTCGATGCCATTACCGGCGCGCTGAAGAGCGGTGATGAAGTCCGCCTCGTCGGGTTCGGGACTTTCTCCGTCGCCAAGCGCAAGGCCTCCACGGGCCGCAATCCCCGCACGGGTGAGCCGATGAAGATCAAGGCTTCCGCCCAACCCAAGTTCAAGGCGGGCAAGGGCCTGAAGGACGCGGTCAACTAGGCCGCGCTCCGATACCTGTACGGGAGGCGGGTCGCAGACGCCTCGCGCCCCGTAAGCACATGCCAGACGACAGACATGCCGCCCCGTGGTCCGCCACGGGGCGGTTTTTCGTGCCGCAGCGGCAAACTGTTCAGGAGCCCAGGTGCAGGATCGCCATCGGTGCCGCCACCGTCCGCGCGTCGATCGTCCACTGCAGTTGCTGGCCGGCGGTGCCGGGTTGCGGTCCGTCCTCGGTGTTGTTGGCGATGATCGCCGCGTCGGTGGTCAGCGTGAAGCGGCCTTCGGGATGGGGCCAGGCCGGCGGCGTCTCGCCCGGCGCATCCTTGGCCCCGGCCGCCGCCGCGCCGGCCATCATCGCCGCGAAGGGGCCGCCGCTGGCGCCGCCCGTGAAGCCGGGGGCGTCGAGCCGGAGCGTGCCGTCCTGCCGGCGGGAAAGGGTCAGGAACGGATTGGCCATCGCCATGCGCTCGACGGTGGGGAAGGCGAAGTCGCGATCGAGACGGCCGCTGATCGCGAAATCGACCTGGTACAGACCTTCCCCCTTGTAGATAACGCTGCGCCAGCCGGCCTGCTTGCGCAGTCGCGCCGCCAGCTCCTCGGCGGCATGGGGATCGGACATGTCCAGCCCGCCGAACAGCGCGCGCATCGCCTCCGCATCGCGGCGCGACTTGGTGGCGGCATCGGCGCGCTGGCGCTGCCACTTGAGCCGTTGCTCGTCGAGTTCGCGCGATGTGCAGGGGTGGTGCCTGGCGGGATCGTCCTCGTTGGCGCAGGGCGAGGGCGTGAAGGCGGCGTTCTTCGCGGCATCGCTCATCTGCGCGAGCCGGGTGAGGCCGAGCACGAGGACCTCCCCGGTGTAGCGGTATGTGAAAGCGCCATCCTTGCGGATGTCTAGGCTGGCGTCGAACTTGCCCGGTGAGAGCAGGCAACCGGCCAGCGCCAGCGACAGCGCGAGCAGGGTGGCAACAAGGCCGGTGCGTTTGCGTGCAAGGTGATCCATCGAGGCCCTCCCCACCTGGTCAGTCGGCGATCTCCCGCGTCGCCGCGGCATAAAGCGCGATGGCGGCGGCGTTGGAGACGTTGAGGCTCTCCATGGCCTCGGCGATCGGCAGCCGGGCGAGCGCGTCGCAATGCTGGACGATGTTGTGCCGCATGCCTTCGCCTTCGGCGCCGAGCACCAGCGCCACCGGCCCGGCGGGCAGGGCGCGGGCGAGCGTAAGCTCGGCCTCGCCGGTCAGGCCGATGCGCCAGTAGCCGGCCTCCGCCGCCTCTTCGAGCGCGCGGGCGAGATTGACCACGCGCACCCACGGCACGATCTCCAGCGCGCCCGACGCGGACTTGGCGACCACGCCCGACTCGGGCGGCGCATGGCGGTCCTGCGTGACGACGGCACAGGCGTCGAACGCCGCGGCGGAGCGCAGGATGGCGCCGACGTTGTGCGGGTCGGTGACCTGGTCGAGTACGACCAGCGGGCGGCGGGGATCGCCTTCCAGCACGTCCTCCAGCCAGACGTCATCGAGCGGTTCGCATTCCAGCACGAGGCCTTGGTGCGGCGCTTCGCGGGCGACGAGGCGGCCGAGATCGGCAGCCTGGGCAAATTCGAGCGGAAAGTCCTTGGGCAGGTCGCCGCACAGCGAATCGATGCCCTCGCGCGTGGCCCACAGCTTGCGGTGCTTGCGCGCGGGGTTCAACAGCGCGGCCTCGACCGCGTGGCGGCCCCACAGGCGCACCGCGCCCTTGCCGCCGCGCCCGGAGCCGCGCCCCCCCTGCATGCGCCCGGCACGGCCGCGCAAGGCGCGGCGGGGGCGATCCGATCCCTGATGGTGATTCCCGCTCATGCCGTCGCCTATCGCGCGGGACGGGCGCAATGCCAAGCGGCGTGTTTTTCGCCCGAATCCGATTGACAGCCCCGGCCGGCTTCGGCATTGGCGCGCTTCCTCGGCCGGGGCCTTCGTCGTGAAGGCCAACTTTCGGGGCAACCCGTCGCCGGCAAGCTGGTGTGGACAGGTGGCCGAGTGGTTAAAGGCAGCAGACTGTAAATCTGCCCGCGCAAGCGTACGCTAGTTCGAATCTAGCCCTGTCCACCACCAACCCAGGCAACCGGACACACCCTTGGGTCGCCCCGCAGGCAGCCTTCGCCTCAGGTAATCTTGCCCGCCGCCGGCGGATCGCTGGCCGGGAAGCTGGCGTCCGAGGCATCGTCCACGGCATCCCATTCCGGCGGGTTGCTGCGCATCGCATCGGTGCCGGCGTTGCGCACCTGCACGAAGTTCTCGGGCTGGGCCTCGCCCTGGGCAAAGGCGGCGGGCGCGGGGCTGCGCTGCGGCACGGCCGATTTCCACATCCGCCACAGCAGGGCGGCAGTACCGGCGAAGAGTGCGGTTCGAATCAGCATGGGGAACCTCCGGATTCCGTGAGTGCCCCGGAATTGGGGCGTGCGGCAGGGAAGTTGGCCTGCGGGGCACGGCGCTTTGCCGACTGCTCCAGTCGGTGCGATCGCCAGCGCCATCCCATCCCGGCGATCGAGCTCGCCATGCCTGCCAGCAGGCACGCCAGAAGCAGCGGACTCTCCGACGCCGACTTGAGCCCCGGGATTGCCAGCAGCACGACGCTGAGCGACGAAATCAGATAGCCTTGACCCTTGAGCCTCGATACCTTGCGCATGTCCGGAGAACCGGCGGCGCGGCTGTGCGTTCCCGTTCCGATGCCCTCCCGTCGCCCGGGAAAGCCCCGCGCGTCGGGGGAAATCCGGGGCTGCAACCGTTGACCCGGCGCGTCACAATTCTGTAACGCAACCGTCACATGGGCTGCGCACGCCTGTCACAATACCGCCCGCAAGCTGAAAGTCGCCGCCATTCGCCAGATTGCCGCCTTGCCCTACCGGCCGACCGGACGCGCGCTCGACGCCCCGATCGAGGTGATGCTCGTCACCTCGCGCGGGACGGGACGCTGGGTCCTGCCGAAGGGCAACAAGGGCAAGCGGGCGATGCCGCACGCCGCCGCCGCCCGCGAGGCCGAGGAGGAGGCGGGCGTGCGCGGCGCCGTGTGCCCGACGCCGCTCGGTTCCTACCAGTACCGCAAGCGGCTCGACACCGGGGCGGCGCTGCTCGTGACGGTCGACGTGTTCCCGTTCGCCGTCAACGAGGAGCTGCCCGCCTGGCTCGAACAGGACCAGCGCGAACGCCGCTGGTTCCCGCTCGCCGACGCCGCCAACGCCGTCGACGAACCCGACCTGCGCGAGCTGCTGCGCAGCTTCCGCGCTTCCGAATTCAACAACCTGCCGCGCCGGAATGCCTTTGCGGCATCGATGCAGAGCGTGAAGGAAGGACTACGCATGTTTCACTGGTTCCAGTCGCTGCTGCCCAAGCAGGGGAACTTCTTCGACCTGTTCGAGGCGCACGCCCGCACGCTGACCGAGGGCAGCAACGCGCTGGCCCGCCTGCTGGCCGGCGGCCCGGCGATGGCGGACCACATCCGCGAGATCAACGAGCGCGAGCAGGAGGCGGACGACATCATCCGCGAGGTGCTGCAGACGGTGCGGCGCACCTTCCTGACCCCGTTCGATCGCGGCGCCATCACCAGCCTGATCTCCGCCATGGACGACGCGATCGACCAGATGAAGCAGACCGGCGGCGCGATCCGCCTGTTCGAGGTGACCGAGTTCGACCAGGAGATGCAGGACATGGCGGCGATCATCGTCGACAGCGCCCGCCTGCTGGCCGAAGCGCTGCCGCTGCTGCGCAACATCCACGCCAACGCCGCCCGCCTGCACGAGCTGACCGAGCGCCTGGTGCGCATGGAAGGCCATGCCGACGACATCCACGACACCGGGCTCAAGAAGGCGTTCAAGACTCATGGCGATACCGCGCCGATGAAGTTCATCGTCGCGCGCGAGATCTACAGCCACCTCGAGAAGGTGGTCGACCGTTTCGAGGACGTCGCCAACGAGATCGACGGCCTCGTCATCGATCATGCCTGATCGGGCGCCGCTGTACGGGGAACTGTTCCGATGACGGGTACCATGATCGCGCTGCCGCTGCTGATCGGGCTGATCGCGCTGGCGCTGGCGTTCGACTTTCTCAACGGCCTGCACGACGCCGCCAACTCGATCGCGACGGTCGTGTCGACGCGGCTGCTGACGCCGGTGCAGGCGGTGCTGTTCGCCGCCTTCTTCAACTTCGCCGCCTACTTCACCTTCGGTCTCAAGGTCGCCGAGACCGTCGGCAAGGGTATCATCGACAAGGACGTGGTGACCCCGCAGGTGATCTTCGGCGCGCTGGTCGGGGCGATGACCTGGAACGTCATCACCTGGTGGAAGGGCATTCCCTCGTCGTCGAGCCACGCGCTGGTCGGCGGGCTGGTCGGCGCCGGCGTCACCCATGCCGGCACCGGCGCGATCGTGTGGAAGGGCCTCGGCCAGACCACCACCGCGATCGTCGCCTCGCCGGTGATCGGCCTGTTCGTGTCGATGGCGCTGATGCTGCTGACCTCGTGGCTGTTCGCACGCGCGACGGCCGGCGCGGCGGAAGGCATCTTCCGCAAGCTGCACCTGCTGTCCTCCGCCGCCTATTCGCTCGGCCACGGCGCCAACGACGCGCAGAAGACGATGGGGATCATCACCGTGCTGCTCTATTCGCAGGGCATGCTCGGCGGAAAGTTCCACGTGCCGGAATGGGTGGTGATCTCGTGCTACATCGCGATGGGCATCGGCACGCTGTCGGGCGGCTGGAAGATCATCGAGACAATGGGCTCGCGGATCACCAAGCTGTCGCACCACCAGGGCTTCTGCGCCTCGGCGGCGGGGTCTCTGATGCTGTTCTTCGCGTCGTCGCTGGGCATCCCGGTCTCGACCACGCACACGATCACCGGCTGCGTCGTCGGCGTCGGCGCGGCGCGGCGCGCCTCGGCGGTGCGCTGGGGCGTCGCGCACCGGGTGGTGGTGGCATGGCTGATCACCATTCCCGCCTCCGCCGCGGTCGGCGCGCTGTTCTACACGATCGCCTCGCTGTTCTGAACGACGTGCGCGGACGCGGCTGCGACCCGGCAACCGCGATGGGTTGCCGGGCGCGACCGACGTCGTGTCGGGCGGGGTAGGCCCTGCAGGCGCGGACGCCTGCGTCGACGCCGCTTACTTGAGCAGCGACAGCACGTTCTGCTGGGCCTGGTTGGCCTGCTGGATCATCGCCGTCGACGCCTGGCTGAGGATCTGCGCCTTGGCCATCGCCGTCGTCTCGGTGGAATAGTCGGTATCCATGATCCGCGAGCGCGAGTCCGACAGGTTCGTCGTCGCGCTGGTCAGGTTGTTGACCGCCGACTGGAGCTGCGATTCACCGGCGCCGAGGCTGGAATTGGTGGCGACGACGTCGGTCAGCGCGCGGTCGACGTTGGCCATCGTGGTCTGCGCCAGCGCCGTCGTCGAGACGTCGAGCGCGGTGGCGGTGATGTTGACGCCGTTGATCGCGGTGCTGGTCAGCGTCACCGCGTCGCCGGCATTGGCGCCGGCCTGGATGTTGAAGCTGACGTTGGTGCCCGAGGTCGTCGAGAACAGCGACACGCCGTTGAACTTGGTCCCCGCGAGGACGTTGGTGATCTGGGTCTGCAGCGAGGACACTTCCTGCTGCATGTTGAGCCGGTTCGCCGAAGTGTAGGTGCCCGAGGACGACTGCACCGCCAGCTCGCGGATGCGCTGGAGCATGTTGGTGACTTCGTTGAGCGCGCCTTCGGCGGTCTGCGCAAGGCTGATGCCGTCGTTGGCGTTGCGGATGCCCTGGGCCATGCCGCCGATCTGCGACGTCATCTGCGTCGAGATGGCGAGGCCCGCGGCATCGTCCTTGGCGGAGTTGATGCGCTTGCCGGTGGACAGGCGCTGCATCGCCGTGCCGAGCATGGCGGTGGCGGAGTTGCTGGCATTGGCGGCACGGGTGGCCGCGATGTTGGTGTAGATAACAGTCATGGTCTTACCCCTTGTCGACACGACCGGAGCGCAAGCGCCCACGGCAACGTCACGACCTTTTGTGGTCGATGGGACCAAATTCTCCCAACGGGCCTGAAAGGCGCGTGTTCGAGCCACTAGGGAATTGCCCCTATTTTTGGCCGGTTAACCGCATTTCGCGAACTTTTTTCAACGCCCCGTTCCCCGGCACGGCGCCGAGGCGGGCGATTCGGCCGGTGTGCAGGCGATGCCGGCGCCGGTCCGGGGGAGGGGCTCGGCACGCCGGCGGTCGCGCGCCGGGTTGCCGGGGGCGGCGCGCTACCCTACAGAGCGCCGATGGCAGGAGATACATTCGACAACCACGGTCGCGGCGCGGCCAGCTGGAGCTGGCCGGCCATCCATCCGGAAGGCCGCAAGTTCGCCCTGATCGCCGCGGCGCTCAGCGCGTTCTGCGCGTTCATGGCATGGGAGACGCTGGCCTGGCCGCTGGCTGCGCTGACGCTCGGCATCCTCGCATTCTTCCGCGATCCGCGCCGGGTGACGCCGCTGGGCGACAAGCTGGTGATTTCGCCGGCCGACGGCCTGATCACGATGATCGCGCAGGTTCCCCCGCCGCGCGAACTGTCGCTCGACGACGGTTCGGGCGCGGTGGGCCTCGGCAGCGAGCCGGTCACGCGCATCTCGATCTTCATGAGCGTGTTCGATGTCCACATCAACCGCGCCCCGATCGCCGGCACCGTGCGCCGCGTCGTCTACATCCCCGGCCGCTTCCTCAACGCCGATCTCGACAAGGCGAGCGAGGAGAACGAACGCCAGCACATCCTGATCGACCGTGGCGGCGGCGTGCAGCTCGGCTTTACCCAGATCGCCGGCCTGGTGGCGCGGCGGATCGTTCCGTTCGTCAAGCCGGGCGACATGATCGCCGCCGGCCAGCGCGTCGGGCTGATCCGCTTCGGCAGCCGGGTCGATGTCTACCTGCCCGCCGATACCGATCCGCAGGTCGTGCTCGGCCAGCGCGTCCTGGCCGGTGAGACGGTGCTCGCGGAGATCGGCCGCCGCGTCACCATCGAGGGCGTCAACCAGTGAGCGACCCGGACGAGCCTCGCGTCCGCGGCGGCTTTTCCGACGCCCGGCTGCCCGGCGGGCTGACCTTGCGGGCGCTTATCCCCAACGCGATCACCTCTGCGGCGCTGTGCTGCGGCCTGACCGGCATCCGCTTCGCCATTCACGGCGATTGGGAAAAGTCGGTGATGGCGGTGATCCTTGCCGGCATGCTCGACGGCATCGATGGCCGCATCGCCCGCCTGCTCAAGGCGCAATCGCGCTTCGGGGCAGAGCTCGACAGCCTGGCCGACGCGATCTCGTTCGGAGTGGCCCCGGCGTTGATCGTGTTCCTCTGGTCGTTGCAGGGCGTCGCCCGGCTCGGCTGGTTCGCCGCGCTCGCCTTCGCGATCTGCTGCGTGCTGCGTCTGGCACGGTTCAACGCCCGCATCGACATGGTCGACCAGCCGCACAAGGAAGCCGGCTTCCTGACCGGCGTTCCCGCTCCGGTCGGCGCCGGGCTGGCGTTCCTGCCGATGTACCTGTGGATCGCCAGCGGCGAGGAACTGTTCCGCGAGCCCCGTCTCGTCGGAGTCTGGCTGGCGCTGATCGCGTTCCTGATGATTTCCAGCGTCGCGACGATGAGCTGGAAGTCGCTACGCCCCCGCAAGACCATCCGCCTCGAGATCATCGCCGCGGTCGGCCTGATCTTCGCCGCCCTGCTGACCGAGCCGTGGTTGACCCTCGTCGGGATCTGCGTGCTCTACCTGCTGATGCTGCCCGTCGGCGTGGTGTCCTATGCCCGCGTCAAGCGGCAGCGCGGCGTCCGGGCTGCAGCGGAAACGCCGCCGAGCGCTGGCTGAGCCGGCGCTGATAGGCGATCGGGCCGGCAGGCTCCGCCGGCGGACGGGTCGAAACCAGCACCGGCCAGGCAAACTCGCCCGCATCGCGCGCGGCGCTTTCGCGCAGGCGGCGGCGTTCCGCCGCGAGCTGGTCCCAGGCACCGGCATGACGGCGCTCGGTCTGCACGATCGCGCCCAGCGCGAAAGCGGCGACGCCTGCAAAGAATGCGCTGACAAGAAGGACGATCATGACAGTTCCCCTGTGTGCCCGATGTGGAACGCGCGTGGACAGCTTGTGGATAACCCTGTGGCTGAACGGTGGTTCCAGATTTTGTTCCGTCTTGATCCCCATATGTTCCATTCCTGTTCCAAGGTCAAGCGGATTCTGACGCGAGCCGTGCTGATTCCGCGACAAATCGGGGCTGGCTTTTTGTAGCCCCGCCGTGTAAGGGCGCGGCTCCCGAAGCGGCTCCTCCGGACTTTCCGGTGGAAAAACAAAGGGTATCCCACATGGGAAGCACTTGCACCGGTGCCGCAGCGGGCTGATCCGCACGGTTCCCGCTTCCCAGAGGCAGGCTCCATCCCGGGGCCGGACGAACCGGAAAGGAAATGACTATGGCGGCTCCCGTCGTCACCATGCACCAGTTGATCGAGGCCGGCGCCCACTTCGGCCACCAGACCCACCGCTGGAACCCGCGCATGAAGCCGTACATCTTCGGCGCGCGCAACGGTGTCCACATCCTCGACCTGTCGCAGACCGTGCCGCTGTTCGCGCGCGCGCTCGATTTCATCTCGGCCACCGTCCAGGCGGGCGGCAAGGTGCTGTTCGTCGGCACCAAGCGCCAGGCGCAGGAGCCGATCGCCCAGGCCGCGCGCGCCGCGGGCCAGCACTACGTCAACCACCGCTGGCTGGGCGGCATGCTCACCAACTGGAAGACGGTCAGCCAGCGCATCAAGCACATGAAGGCGCTGGAGGAGAAGCTCTCGGGCGACACCACCGGCCTGACCAAGAAGGAAGTGCTCGAGCTCACCCGCAAGCGCGACAAGCTCGAACTCTCGCTCGGCGGCATCCGCGACATGAGCGGCATCCCCGACGTGATGTTCGTGATCGACGCCAACAAGGAAGAGCTGGCGATCAAGGAAGCCAACGTGCTCGGCATCCCGGTCGTCGCGATCCTCGATTCGAACGTCAACCCGCAGGGCATCGCCTTCCCGATCCCGGCGAACGACGACGCCAGCCGCGCCATCCGCCTCTACTGCGAGGCGGTTGCCGCCGCCGCGAAGAAGGGCGGCCGTGAGGCGGTGGTCGATTCGGGCGTCGACATCGGCGCGCTCGACGAGCCCGCCGCCGAGGAAGCCGCCGAGGCCTGAGCCTCGCCTGCCGGCACGCTCTCCGCGTCCTGCCGGCAGTCATCAAACCTTCAAGCGCCGGGTCCACGGGCCCGGCGCATCAACTTTTCACAAGAGGACAGCGACATGGCCTACACCGCCACTGACGTGAAGAACCTGCGCGAGCGCACCGGCGCCGGCATGATGGATTGCAAGAAGGCGCTCGACGAGACCGGCGGCGACATGGAAGCCGCGGTCGACATGCTGCGCGCCAAGGGCCTCGCCGCCGCCGCCAAGAAGTCGAGCCGTACCGCCGCCGAGGGCCTCGTCGGCGTCGCCGTCGCCGGCACCAAGGGCGTCGCGGTCGAGGTCAACTCGGAGACCGACTTCGTCGCCAAGAACGACCAGTTCCAGGACTTCGTCCGCGCCGCCACCGCCGCCGCGCTCGAAACCGGCACCAGCGACGTCGAGGCGCTGAAGGCTGCCGCCTATCCGGGTGGCGGCACCGTCGGCGAGAAGCTGACCAACAACGTCGCCACCATCGGCGAGAACCAGCAGCTGCGCCGCATCAAGCAGGTCGCGGTGTCGCAGGGCATCGTCGTCCCCTACATGCACAACGCCGCCGCGCCGAACCTCGGCAAGATCGGCGTGCTCGTCGCGCTCGAATCCGAAGCCGGCGCAGACGTGCTCGAGCCGCTCGGCAAGCAGATCGCCATGCACATCGCCGCCGCCTTCCCGCTGGCGCTGAACGCCGACGACCTCGATCCCGAGCTGCTCGCCCGCGAACGCAAGATCGCCGCGGAAAAGGCGGCCGAGAGCGGCAAGCCGGCGGAAGTCCAGGCCAAGATGGTCGATGGCGCCGTCGCCAAGTACGCCAAGGAAAACGCGCTGCTCAGCCAGGTCTTCGTGATGGACAACAAGACCCCGGTCGCGCAGGTCGTCGAAGCCGCGGGCAAGGCCGCCGGCACGAAGATCGTGCTGAAGGACTACGTCCGCTTCCAGCTCGGCGAGGGCATCGAGAAGGCCGAGACCGACTTCGCTGCCGAAGTGGCTGCCGCCGCCGGCCTGAGCTGAGCCTTTCCGGCACCAGCGACACGGGGTCCGGGCCACGGTCCGGGCCCCGTTTCGTTTGTGCGCGCCGGTCCCGGCCGCGCCGCAAACCGGGTATTTCGGCAACCACTCCCTTTACGGGACCGCGCAGTCGCGTCTAATGGCGCGCGCAACGCGCCCCTCGACCACGGAAACCAGAACGCGCCATGAGCCTGCCCCGATACAGACGCATCCTGCTCAAGCTCTCGGGCGAGGTGTTGATGGGCAGCCAGCCGTTCGGCATCGATCCCGAATTCGTCGCCGAGATGGCGGCGGAAATCAAGGCGGCCAAGGAAACCGGGCTGGAAATCTGCCTAGTGATCGGCGGTGGCAACATTTTCCGCGGCATGGCCGGCGCCGCCAAGGGCATGGACCGCGCCCAGGCCGATTACATGGGCATGCTGGCCACGGTGATGAACGCGCTGGCCATGCAGAACGCACTCGAACAGCTCGGCGTCCACACCCGCGTCCAGTCGGCGATCGAGATGGACAAGGTCTGCGAGCCGGTGATCAAGCGCCGCGCGGAACGCCACCTCGAAAAGGGCAGGGTGGTGATCTTCGCCGCCGGCGTCGGCGCGCCCTATTTCACCACCGACAGCGGCGCCGCCCTGCGCGCCGCGGAAATGCGCTGCGACGCGCTGCTCAAGGGCACCAGCGTCGATGGCGTCTACGACAGCGACCCCAAGCTCAATCCCTCGGCAAAGCGTTACGATACAATCGACTATGACACTGTCCTCGCGGACAATCTCAAGGTCATGGATGCCAGCGCCGTCGCCCTGTGCCGGGACAACAGCATTCCGATCGTCGTGTTCTCGATCCGCGAGAAGGGCAACCTCGCCCGCGTGCTCGTGGGTGAGGGGACGCAGACGGTCGTCCAGAAAGGAGCCTGAACCATGGCCGCCCCCAAGTATGACAAGGCCGATCTCGAACGCCGGATGAAGGGCGCCGTCGAAGCGCTCCGCCACGATCTCGGCGGCCTGCGCACAGGCCGCGCCAACACCACGCTGCTCGATCCGATCACGGTCGAGGTCTATGGCAGCCACATGCCGCTCAACCAGGTCGCCACCGTCTCCGCGCCCGAACCGCGCCTGCTCTCGGTGCAGGTCTGGGACAAGTCGAACGTCGGCCCGGTGGAAAAGGCGATCCGCTCGGCCGGCCTCGGCCTCAACCCGATCAACGACGGCAACACCCTGCGCCTGCCGATCCCGGACCTGACCGAGGAACGCCGCAAGGAGCTCGCCAAGCTCGCCGGCAAGTATGCCGAAAACGCCCGCATCGCCATCCGCAACGTCCGTCGCGACGGCATGGAGGCGCTGAAGGCGGACGAAAACAAGAAGCTGATCGGCGAGGACGAGCGCAAGCGCGGCGAGACCGAGGTCCAGAAGCTCACCGACGAGCAGATCAAGGTCGCCGACGACGTCGCCGCGCAGAAGGAAAAGGAAATTCTCGGCAAGTGACCGCGGCATTCGCCCCGGCCGGCAAGACGGCAGGCGCGGGCCGAACCGCGTCGCAACGCCCCGCGGGCGCGCGCCACGTCGCCATCATCATGGATGGCAACGGGCGCTGGGCGCGGAAGCGGATGCTGCCGCACGTCATCGGCCACCAGCGCGGGGTGGAGGCGGTGCGCCGGCTCGTCCGTGCGGTGCCCGACATGGGGCTCGAGGCGCTGACCCTCTACGCCTTCTCGACCGAGAACTGGCGCCGGCCGGAGGACGAGGTTTCGGCGCTGATGGGCCTGCTCAAGCGCTTCATCCTGTCCGACATCGACGAAATCGCCGCCAACGGCGTCCGCCTGCGCGTGATCGGCGATTGGCAGCGCCTGCCCGGGGACGTCGTCTCGTTGATCGAGGGCGCGATCGCGCGCACCGCCGACAACCGCCGGCTGACGCTGGTGGTCGCGCTCAACTACGGCGCGCAGGACGAGATTGCCCGCGCCGCCACCCGCGCCGCCGCCAAGGGTGCGATCACCCCGGAAACCATCGCCGCGGAGCTCGACACCGCCGATCTGCCGGCGCTCGACCTGCTGATCCGCACCTCGGGCGAGGTGCGCCTGTCGAACTTCCTGCTGTGGCAGGCGGCCTACGCGGAAATGTGGTTCACCGAGGTGCTCTGGCCCGATTTTACCCCCGAACATCTCGAACAGGCGCTCGATGCCTTCGCCCACCGGGAGCGCCGCTATGGCGGGCGGTAGCAAACCGGCCTGGGAACAATCGCGCGACCGGCGCCTGGCGCTGCACGAACTGCGCGTGCGGGCTCTGTCCGCGGTGGTGATGATCGCCGTCGCCGGCGGCGCGCTGTGGCTGGGCGGCCCCGCCTGGCAGGCGTTCATCGGGCTGGTTGCGCTGGCCACTTATGGCGAGTTCGCCCGGCTCATCGTGCGCGGCACGCCCAGTTTCCCGGCGCGGCTGCTGTGGCTGCTGTTCGGCCTCGGCTATGTCGGGCTGGCGGCGGTCTCGCTGCTCGTCCTGCACGACCAGCACAATGCCTTCGGTGAGCCGACGGTCATGCCCGTGCTCGCGCTCGTCGTTGCGGTCATCGCCGTCGACATCGGCGCCTATGTCGCCGGCCGCACCATCGGCGGTCCGAAGATCGCGCCCTCGATCAGCCCCGGCAAGACCTGGGCGGGGCTTGGCGGTGCGGTGGTCTGCGCGACCCTGGTCATGCTCCAGGTCGGCAAGGCCAGCCTCATGGTCGCGCTGATGGGGCCGTTGATCGCCGTCGTCGCACAGGCCGGGGACTTTTTCGAAAGCTGGCTGAAGCGCCGCGCCGGGCTCAAGGATTCGAGCCGGCTGATCCCCGGTCACGGCGGCGTCTTCGACCGGGTGGACGGGCTGATCGCGGTGGCTTTCGTGTTCGGCGTGCTGCGCCTCGTCGGCAGGGGATTTGGTTGACATGCGGACTCTGACCCTTCTCGGCGCCACCGGCTCAATCGGCGCGTCCACGCTCGACCTCGTGCGCCGCAACCGCGACGACTGGCACGTCGTCGCACTGACGGCGCACAGCAACGTCGCCGATCTGGCGCGGCTTGCCCGGGAATTCCGGGCCGACATCGCGGTGATCGCCGATGCCGCGATGCTGCCGGCGCTGCGCGAGGCGCTGGCCGGATCGGGAATCGCGGCGGCCGGCGGGGAGGATGCGCTGGTCGAGGCCGCCGCCCGCGGCGCCGATGTCACCGTCGCCGCGATCGTCGGCTGTGCCGGCCTCGCGCCGACGATGGCGGCGATCGAATGCGGCCGCACCGTCGCGCTGGCCAACAAGGAAGCGCTGGTCTCCGCCGGCGAGATCATGACCGCCGCCGTCGCCCGCACCGGCGCGACGCTGCTGCCGGTCGATTCGGAGCACAACGCCATCTTCCAGTGCCTGGCCGGCAACGATCACGGCGACGTGCGCTGGATCACGCTCACCGCCAGCGGCGGCCCGTTCCGCGACTGGAGCCATGACCAGCTCGCCGCCGCCACCCCGGCGCAGGCGGTCAAGCACCCGAACTGGGACATGGGCGCCAAGATCAGCGTCGATTCGGCGACGATGTTCAACAAGGGCCTCGAACTGATCGAGGCCTTCCACCTGTTCCCGGTCGGGCTCGACCGGCTGCGCATCATCGTCCACCCGCAGTCGATCATCCACTCGATGGTCGAATACCGCGACGGCTCGACGCTGGCGCAGCTCGGCCCCTCCGACATGCGCGTGCCGATCGCCTCGGCGCTGGCCTGGCCGCAGCGCATGCAAACCCCCTGCGCCCCGCTCGATCTCGCCGCGATCGGCGAACTCACCTTCCGCGCGCCGGACGAGGATCGCTTTCCTGCCACCCGCCTCGCGCGCCAGGCCGCGCAGGCCGGCGGCGCTACCCCGGCGGTGCTGAATGCCGCCAACGAGATCGCCGTCGCCGCGTTCCTCGCCGGGCAGGTCGGCTTCACCCGGATCGCGGCGATGGTGGAGGACGTGCTTTCGCGCTATGCTCCGCCGGCGCCCGCGGTCCTCGCGGACGTGTTCGCGGTCGATGCCGAGGCCCGCGCCACCGCGCGTGGCCTGATGCAGCCGGCCTGAAAGGCGCCTCCCGATGCACCCGCCGATGCTGCAATCGCCCTCGCTGCTGCTGACGGTGGCGGCGTTCCTGCTGATGCTGGCGCCGCTGATCGTGCTGCATGAGCTCGGGCACTACCTGGTGGCGCGGCTGTGCGGCGTGCGCGCCGATGCGTTCTCGATCGGCTTCGGCCGCGAGCTGGTCGGCTGGACCGACCGGCGCGGCACCCGCTGGAAGATCTCGGCGCTGCCGCTGGGCGGATATGTCCAGTTCGCAGGCGACATGAACGCCACCTCGATGCCCTCGGCCGCGGCGGCGGCGCTCCCGCCGGAGCAGCGCCGGGGCCTGTTCCAGTTCCACCCCCTGTGGCAACGCGCGCTGATCGTGCTGGCCGGCCCGCTGATGAACCTGCTGGTGGCGCTGTCGATCTTCGCCGCATTCAACCTGATCTATGGCCGCGTCGTCGCCGTTCCGGTGATCGCCGCCTTCGCCGATCCCTCGCCGGCGCAAGCCGCCGGGCTGCGGATCGGCGATCGCATCGTCAAGGTCGAAGGCGATGCCATCGCCAGCTTCGAGGAACTGCAGCAGAAAGTCGCGCCATTCCCCGGTGAGCCACTGACGCTGACGGTCGATCGCGGCGGAAGTCCGGTCACCGTTGCCCTGACCATCGCCAGTCGCGAGCGCGCCGACGAGTTCGGCAACACCACCCGCGTCGGCCAGATCGGCATCGCCGTCAGCGGCCGGCAGATCGTCCGCGTCGGCCCGGCGGAGGCCGTGCGCCTCGCGGTCGCGCAAAGCGTCGGCATCGCCCGGCTGACGGTCACCGGCGTCCACCAGATCTTTGCCGGCAAGCGCTCGGTCAGGGAGCTCGGCGGGCCGGTCAAGATGGCGCAGCTGTCGGGCCAGCGGCTGACCCTGGGCTGGGCGGAATTCGTCTATTTTGCGGCGTTTATCTCGATTAACTTGGCATTCATCAACCTCCTGCCAATCCCGGCGCTGGACGGTGGGCACCTGGCTTTCTACGCGGCCGAAGCGGTGCGCAGGAAGCCGCTCGGCGTCCGCAGTCAGGAGTGGGCGTTTCGTACCGGCCTTGCCTTCGTGCTGGCCCTCATGCTGTTCGTGACCATCAACGATCTTCTCTCGCTCGACCTGTTCGGGTGAGGAGGCGCCGGTTCATGGGGACATCTCCGTTCCACGCAGGCTCCGCAAGGCGGGATGGCTTGATCGCGGCAGCGGCATAGGGCAGAGGGCAGCGACCGCCGGGCGAGGGGATTCACTCCCGCGCAAACGGGGCATTTCGGCCCGCGGCCGGCCTTTCCGGGCGGCTGCGGCGCAACGAGGATTGGACGAGAAATGAACCACCGCGCGCGCGCCTGTCAGGTGACCATGTTCAGCATCGCGCTGATGGGCAGCACGATCCTCGCCGGCGTTCCCGAAGTCGCGTTCGCCAAGCCGAAGCGCATCCCGATTCCGGTCGAGGCGCCGACGCCCGCTCCGGCTGCCACCCCCGCGCCCGCCGCGGGACCGGCGCCGGTGGCTCCGGTCGTGGTTCCGCAGGCTCCGATCCAGAGCATCGTCGTCGAAGGGGCGCAGCGGCTCGAGCCCGACACCGTGCTCTCGTACATCAAGATGCGGGTCGGCGATCTCTACAGCGAGGCCGTGGCCGACCAGGCTCTCAAGGACCTCTACGCGACCGAGCTGTTCACCGACGTGCAGGTGCGCAACGACGCTGGCCGTGTGGTCATCACCGTCAAGGAAAACCCGGTCATCAACCGCATCATCCTCGAGGGCAACAAGCACCTCAAGGAAGACAAGATCAACCCGGAGATCAAGCTCGCCCCGCGCCAGATCTTCACGCGCTCCAAGGTGCGCGCCGACGTCTCGCGCATCATCGAGCTCTACAAGCGCCAGGGCCGCTTCGCCGCCACCGTCGAACCGAAGATGGTGCTGCTGGACCAGAACCGCGTCGACATCGTCTTCGAGATCAGCGAAGGACCCAAGTCCAAGGTCCGCCAGATCAACATCCTCGGCAACCACGCCTTCAGCGAAAGCAAGCTGCGTGGCGAGATGATGACCAAGCAGACCAGCGCGCTGCGCTTCTTCAAGGGCGGCACCGCCTACGATCCGGACAAGATGGCGTACGACCAGCAGAAGCTGCGCCAGTTCTACCTGACGAACGGCTATGCCGATTTCCGCGTCGTCTCCGCCGTGGCCGAGCTGACGCCGGACAAGAAGGACTTCATCATCACCTACGTGGTGGAGGAAGGGAAGCGCTACAAGTTCGGCGACGTCAAGGTCGAGAGCCAGCTGCGCGACTTCGACGGCGATACGCTGGCGAAGAACCTGCCGATGAAGAAGGGCATGTGGTACAATGCCAAGATGGTGGAAGACACCATCGACAAGCTGAACGAGACCGCGGGCGTGTTCGGCTACGCCTTCGCCGACGCCCGGCCCGACTACGATCGTGATCCCAAGAACCTGACGATGGGGATCACCTTCCAGATCGCCGAGGCGCCGCGCGTCTACGTCGAGCGGATCGACGTCAACGGCAACACGCTGACCCAGGACAAGGTCGTCCGCCGCGAGTTCCGCCTCGCCGAGGGCGATGCGTTCAACTCGCTCCAGGTCAAGCGCTCGACCAACCGCATCAAGTCGCTGGGCTACTTCCAGGAAAAGTTCGAGGTCAAGCAGACGCCCGGCTCGGCGCGCGACCGCATCGTCCTCGAAGCCAACGTCGAGGAAAAACCCACCGGCGAGCTCCAGCTTTCCGCCGGCTATTCCAGCCTCGAAAGCTTCATCTTCCAGGCCTCGGTGCAGCAGCGCAACTTCCGCGGCCGCGGCCAGACGGTGGGACTGTCGGGCTCGATCTCGCGCTACTCGAAGTCGGTCGAGGTCAGCTTCACCGAGCCGTACCTGTTCGACAAGAACGTCGCGCTCGGTGTCGACATCTACCGGCGCGACTACAACAACTTCAATTACCTGAACTCGGATCGCAACACGATCTACAGCCAGGCCACCACCGGCTTCCAGGTCCGTCTCGGCCTGCCGTTGACCGAGTACATGTCGCTGGTCGGCCGCTACACGCTGAACTTCGACAACGTCAGCCTCGACCAGGCACAGTTCTACACCAACGGCGCCTGCGATCCGCTGCTCGCCGGCCGCTACCTCTGCGACGCCGAGGGCAAGCGCACCTCGTCGATCCTCGGCGCGTCGCTGGTCTATGACAACCTCGACAACCGCGTGCATCCGTCGCGCGGCCGCACCGCTTCGGCCGGGGTCGATTTCGCGGGTCTCGGCGGGTCGGTCAAATATGTCCGCTTCCGTGCCAACGGCGCGCAGTACTGGCCGATCGGCAAGGGCTTCATCTTCTCGATCCAGGGCGAAGGCGGCATCATCAAGTCGCTGAAGAAGCGCTACGACGCCACCGGCAACGAGATCGAGGGCGTGCTGCTGACCGATCGCTTCTACCTGGGCGAACCGCAGATCCGCGGCTTCGACATCCGCGGCGTCGGCCCGCGCGTGGTCCGCAAGCCGCTGCAGGCGGACAGCAACGGCGCGTACCATCTGGGCGACGTCATCACCGACAAGAACTACTGGTCGGACGATGCGATCGGTGGCCGCTTCTACTACATGGGCCGCGCCGAGCTCGAAATTCCGCTGGGTTCGGGCGCCAAGGAACTCGGCATCCGCCCGTCGATCTTCCTCGACGCCGGCGCCGTCTGGGGCGTCAAGCACCCCGAGTTGACGTCGAGCACCCTCCCGATTCCCTACACGATCGCCGATCCGGTCACTGGCCAGCAGGTCCCCGCCTATACCCAGGTCAACGCCGACGGCACGACCTCGACGGTGGCGAACGCGATCTCCTCGGTGGATCACACCACTGCCAACACGCCGCAGATCAAGGTCCAGCCGTACCAGGAGTTCTTCTACGGCGACACCGCGAAGCCGCGCGTGTCGATCGGCGTCGGCTTCAACTGGAACTCGCCGTTCGGTCCGTTCCGCATCGATTTCGCCAAGGCGCTGGTGCACGCCAAGGGGGATGATACCAAGACTTTCACCTTCAACGTGGGAACCCAGTTCTGATGAAAATTGCTCACACCCTTGCCGCCGCGCTGCTGCTCGCCGGCGTTTCCGCTCCGGCGCTGGCGGCCAAGCCCGCTCCCGCCGCTCCTGCCCCGGCCGCCGCTGCCGGCACGGTCGGCGTCAACGGCATCGCCGTCGCCAACATCGAGGGCGTGATCGCCAACTCGGCCGCGTTCAAGACCGCGCAGACCCAGCGCCCCGTCACCTACAAGGCGCAGATCGACCAGGCCGAAGCCCGCCGCAAGGCGATCGGCGCGCAGCTCCAGCCGCTGATCGACAAGTTCAAGAAGGACCAGGCCGCTGGTGCCACCGGGGCAGTGCTGCAGCCCCAGGCGCAGGCGATCCAGCAGATCCAGGAATCGGGCAACCAGGAACTGCAGAAGATCGTCGAGCCGGTGGCGCTCTCCGAAGCCTACGTGCAGGAACAGATCAACGACAAGCTCGGCGCCGCGATCCAGGCGGCGATGACCAAGAACGGCGTCACCCTGCTGCTCAACCCCCAGTCGGTCCTGGCGGTCGGCAAGTCGTACGACCTGTCGATGGCGATCCTCAACGAGCTCAACGCCGCGCTGCCGACCGCGCAGCTGGTGCCGCCGGCCGGCTGGCTCCCGCGTGAGCAGCGCGAGCAGCAGGCCCAGCAGGCCGCCCAGCGCGGCAACGCCGCCGCCGGCGACGGTCGCTGAGCGAAGCTGGGGGGTAGCGATGAGCGACGCAACCGCAACCGCGCCTTACGATATCCGCAAGGTGCTCGCGGCGTTGCCGCATCGCTACCCGCTGCTGCTGGTCGATCGGGTCGAATCGCTCGACGTCGGCGAGAAGATCCACGCGATCAAGGCCGTCAGCTTCAACGAGCAGTTCTTCCAGGGCCATTTCCCCGGACGCCCGATCATGCCCGGCGTGCTCATCATCGAGGCACTGGCGCAATCGGCGGCGATCCTCGCGATCGAGAGCCTGGAGCTAGCCGGGTCCGGCAAGCTGGTCTATTTCATGTCGATCGAGGAAGCGAAGTTCCGCACCCCGGTCGAACCCGGCTGCCTGCTCGATCTCCACGTCAGCTTCGTCCAGAAGCGCGCCCGCGTCTGCAAGTTCCGCGGCGAGGCGATGCTGAACGGCAAGCTCGCCTGCGAGGTCAACTTCACTGCGATGATCGCCGATCCGCCCGCCGCGTGAGCGCGCGCCATGGCTCTGGACAAATCCCCGCGGCGCGGCTAAGCGCGCCGCTCCCGTTTCGGGCCGGTCGGAACCGGCCACAGCGAAAGAACGATCGATGAAGGCCGATATCCATCCCGATTACCACACCATCAAGGTGCAGATGACCGACGGCACCGTGTTCGAGACCCGCTCCACCTGGGGCAAGGAAGGCGACACGCTGGTGCTCGACATCGATCCGACCTCGCACCCGGCCTGGACCGGCGGCACCCGCCAGCTCGACCAGGGCGGTCGCGTTGCCCAGTTCAACAAGCGCTTCGGCGGCCTCACCCTCAAGAAGGGCTGAGCCGTTCCGGCGGCGCGGGGGCGGCATCCCTCGCGCCCGTCGCGCCGGTCGCGAAGTTTTCGCTTCCCTCCGGCGCACACTCATGCAAAAGGCGCGGCTCTTCGGGCGCGCCCGATATGGCGATCGTAGCTCAGCTGGTTAGAGCGCCGGTTTGTGGTACCGGAGGTCGTGGGTTCGAACCCCATCGATCGCCCCATTCTTCTCCACACCACCACCTGTTTCCCGCGGCGCCGCTGTCGACATTCGTCGCGGCGCCCTTGCGGTTTCGCGGGCATCCTGCCAAAGGCGCCGGCATGGCCGGGGCGTGCCCGGCGTTCGACGAATTGCCCCGCACCGATGCACGGTTTCGCCAATCCCGCCCGCTTCCTGCGCCTCGCGCGCTGGCTGACGCCCGTGCTGCTGCTGGCCGGCGCGGTGCTGGCGGCGGCATCGCTGGGCTGGGGCCTGTTCGGCGCCCCGGCAGACCGGCTGCAGGGCGAATCGGTGCGCATCCTCTACATCCACGTCCCCGCCGCCTGGCTCGGCATGGGCGGGTGGAGCGCCATCGCCGTCGCCTCCTTCACGGAGATCGTCTGGCGCCATCCGCTCGCCGCCATCGCCGCGCGCGCGGTGGCGCTGCCCGGCGCGTTCTACACCGCGCTGTGCCTGGTCACCGGCTCGCTGTGGGGGCGACCGGCGTGGGGCACCTGGTGGGTCTGGGACGGCCGGTTGACCTCTATGCTGGTGCTGCTGTTCCTCTACATGGGCTATATCGCGCTGGCCGACGCCGCCGATCGCGACGGCGGTGAGCCTTCGCGCATTCCCGCGGTGTTCGGCCTGGTCGGCGCGGTCAACATCCCGGTGATCCACTATTCGGTGCTGTGGTGGAACAGCCTGCACCAGCCCCCCTCGATCACCATGGGCAAGTCGGCGATGGCGCCGGCCTTCCTCTGGCCGCTGCTGATCGCCACGATCGGCTTTTCGCTCCTGTTCGGCGGCGTCGTGCTGGCGCGGATGCGCGCGATCCTGGCCAACGCCCAGGCGGAGGCGCGCCTGCGCCGCAAGGCGGCCGCCGCATGATCGAGTCGCTCGATCCCTGGCCGTTCGTCGCCGCCGCCTATGCCCTCGGCATCGGCGGCACGTTGCTGCTCGCGGGCTGGTCGTGGCTGGCGATGCGGCGCGCTGAAAAACGCCGGGACGAGGTGAGGGGCCGATGAACACGCCGATCAAGGCCAAGCACCAGCGCCTCGTGCTGGTCCTGCTCGCGCTCGTCGCGCTGATCGGCGCGGCGCTGCTCGCCACCTGGGCGCTGCGCAACCAGGCCAGCTACTTCTACGTCCCCAGCGACATGAAGGCCAACCCGCCGTCGCCGACGCGTGCCGTCCGCCTCGGCGGGATGGTGGAACGCGGCTCGATGAAGACCGCGGCCGACGGCGTCACCGTCGCCTTCGTGGTGGAGGACGGCAAGGCCCGCATTCCCGTGCGCTTCTCGGGCATCCGGCCGGAACTCTTCGTCGAAGGCTCGGGTGTCGTCGCGGAAGGACACCTCGGCGCCGACGGCACTTTCGTCGCCGACAACCTGCTCGCCAAGCACGACGAGAAGTACGTCCCCCGCGAACTCAAGGACATGACCGCGGCGCAGAAGCGCAAGGCCGTGGCGGAGACGCAGTAGCACGATGTTCGCCGAACTCGGCCTCGCCGCCCTCTGGCTCGCCGCCGCCCTTGCCGCGCTGCAACTGCTCGCCGGCGGCATGGCGCTGACCGACGGCGGCCGCAGCTTCGGCCCGCTGGTCCGGCCGGTGGCGATCGTCCAGGGCCTGCTCGCCGCCGCGGCGTTCCTCGCGCTGATCGTGCTGTTCGCGCAGACCGACCTGTCGGTGAAGCTCGTCGCGGAAAACTCGCACTCGGCCAAGCCGCTGCTCTACAAGGTCGCCGGCACCTGGGGGAACCACGAAGGCTCGATGCTGCTGTGGGTCACGGTGATGGGCCTCGCCGGCGGCTTCGTCGCCCTGATCGAGCGCCGCCTGCCCGAGCGGACGATGCTCGCCACGCTGGCCGGGCAGGCGTTCGTCAGCCTCGGCTTCTACGCGTTCCTGCTGTTCGCCTCGAACCCGTTCGCGCGGCTCGATCCCGCCCCACCGGAAGGCAACGGCCTCAACCCGCTGCTGCAGGATCCGGGCCTCGCCTTCCACCCGCCCACGCTCTATCTCGGCTACGTCGGCCTCTCGATCGCGTTCAGCTTCGCAATCGGCGCGCTGGTCACGCGCGAGGTCGGCCCCGCCTTCGCCCGCGCGATGCGGCCGTGGGTGCTGGGCGCGTGGATCTTCCTCACCATCGGCATCACCGCCGGCTCCTACTGGGCCTACTACGTGCTCGGCTGGGGCGGCTGGTGGTTCTGGGACCCGGTCGAGAACGCCAGCCTCATGCCCTGGCTCGCGGCCACGGCGCTGCTGCACTCCGCTTCGGTCCTCGCGGCCCGCAACGCCTTGCGGGCGTGGACGATCATGCTGGGCGTCGTCGCCTTCTCGATGTCGATGGTCGGCACCTTCCTGGTCCGCTCGGGCATCCTCACCAGCGTCCACGCCTTCGCGGTCGATCCCCGGCGCGGCAGCTTCATCCTCGTGCTGCTGGCGATCTACATCGGTGGCGCGCTGCTGCTGTTCGGCCTGCGCGCAGCGACGGTGACGGAGGGCGAACGCTTCGCCGTCACCAGCCGCGAGGCTGGGCTGGTGTTCAACAACGTCATGCTGTCGTCGATCCTCGGCATCGTCCTGATCGGCACGCTCTACCCCCTGGTGACCGAGGCGATGGGGGAAAAGGTCTCGGTCGGCCCGCCCTATTTCACGCCGATGTCGGCGGTGTTCGCGGTGCCGATGCTGCTGGTGCTGATGGTCGGCCCACTGCTGCGCTGGCGGCGCGACAGCCTGTCCCGGCACAAGCTGCCGGTGCTCGCTCCGTTCGCGGTGGGGCTGGCAGCGGGCATTGCCTTCGCCGCGCGCGGCGGCATCGCGGTCATGCCGCTCCTCGGCCTCGCGCTCGCCCCTGCCGTCGCCTTCGCCTCGCTGCTGCCGCTCCGGGGCCGCAGCCTGCGTCGCGTGCCGCTCGCCACCTGGGGCATGGTCGTCGCCCATCTCGGCGTCGCCGTCGCGCTGTTCGGCATGGCCTGCGACAGCGCCTTCACCCGCGAGCGCCTGATCGCCGCCCGCATCGGCGAGAGCGCGCAGGTCGGCCCGTGGACGATCCGCCTGGCCGGCGTCATGCCGGTTGCCGGGCCGAACTGGACGGCGATGGAAGGCCGGCTCGAGGCCAGCTATGCCGGCGGCGCTCCGGTGCTGCTCAGGCCGCAGGGCCGCAGCTTCTGGGCGCCCCCGCAGAACACCACGGTCTCGGCGCTGCACACGCGGTGGAACGGCCAGCTCTACACCGTGATCGGTGACGAGGTGCAGGGCTCGCAGGCCGAAGGCGGCCGCTGGCAGCTCCGCCTGTGGTGGAAGCCGTTCGTCCCGCTGATCTGGTACGGCGGCGGCCTGATCGGCCTCGGCGGCCTGCTGGCGCTGCTCGGCCGGGTGTTCGCCGATCTCAAGCGCATCCGGGTCCGCGCGAAAGTGGCGGTCCGCCGGGAGGACATCGCCGCGGTCAAGGCCGGGGGCCGTGCCGGACGATGAGCGATCCCACCCCCAAGGCGCCGCGCTGGGCGCTGTGGCTGCCGCTGGCGCTGTTCCTCGGCTTCGTCGGTCTGGTCATCGTCGGCCTCGTCCGCCCGGCCAGCCATGACATCCCCAGCCGCATGATTGGCCAGCCGCTGCCCCGCTTCGACCTGCGTCCCGCCGCCGATGGCCTGCCCGGCCTGTCGAATCGCGATTTCGCCGGCGGCAGGCCGCGCCTGCTCAACATCTTCGCGTCGTGGTGCATTCCGTGCGGGGTCGAGGCGCCGGTCCTCGCCGAACTGCAGCGCCAGGGCGTCCAGATCGACGGCATCGCCATCCGCGACCACAAGGACGAACTCGCCGCCTTCCTCGCCCGCAACGGCAACCCCTACGCCCGCATCGGCGCCGACGACATTTCCGCCGTCCAGCTCGCGATCGGCTCGTCCGGCGTTCCCGAAAGCTTCGTCATCGATGGCAAGGGCGTGATCCGCTACCAGCACATCGGCGATATCCGCCCCGAACAGGTGCCGATGATCCTGCAGAAGCTCAAGGAGGCCGAACGGTGATCCGCCGCCTGCTGCTCGTTCTCGCGCTGGCCTGCGCGGCAGGGTCGGTCGCACCGGCCCTGGCCGACGATACCATGCCGCCCGCGCCCTACGCCTATCGCCAGCTCGACGATCCGGCGCAGGAAGCCCGGGCCAAGGCGCTGATGGAAACGCTGCGCTGCCTTGTCTGCCAGTCGCAGTCGATCGCCGATTCGGATGCGCCGATCGCCGGCGACATGCGCAACCAGGTCCGCCTTCGCATCGCCGCAGGCGAGGATCCGGAGGCGATCCGCAGCTGGCTGATCCAGCGCTATGGCGAATACGTCAGCTATGCCCCGCGGGTGAACCGGCTGACCTGGCCGCTGTTCGCGGCGCCGCTGCTGTTGCTGGCGCTCGCCGCGATCCTGCTGCGTCGCCGCTTTGCCGGAGCAGGCGCATGACCTGGGTGCTGGTGATCGTGCTCGCCGCGCTGGCGCTCGGCGCGATCCTGCTGTTGTTCCCGGCAACCCGCCACGCCTGGCAGGCGCTCACCGCGGCGCTGCTGCTCGGCCTTGCCGGCTACACCTTGCAGGGCTCGCCCTCGGTGCCCTCGGCGCCGAAATCGCGCGAGGAACAGGTCGCCGATCATCCCGAGGCCCAGGTCGAGGTGCGCCAGCAGCTTTCCGGCAGCGATGACCAGAACCAGCGCTGGCTGATGGTCGCCAATGCCATGATCCGCCACGGCCAGTACGCCGATGCGGCCACCACGCTGCGCGCCGCGGTCGAGGAAAATCCCGGCAACGGCGATGCCTGGCTGGCCATGGCCAACGCGCTGGTCGGCCACGCGCAGGGCACGCTGTCCCCCGCCTCGCTCTATGCCTATCGCCGCGCCTCGCAGGCCGATCCGGCGGCGCCGGGCCCGCCGTTCTTCCTCGGCCTGGCGCTGGCGCAATCGGGCCGCTTGCAGGAAGCCCGCACGCTGTGGACGACGCTCCTCGCCCGCGCGCCCGCCGATGCGCCGTGGCGGGCGGACCTCGAAAAGCGCCTGGCGATGCTCGACGCCTTCATCGCCCGCCAGCAATCCGGCGCGGCTGCCGGGGAACAGTAAGCGCTACCGATTGTAGCAGGCTTGCGGCGCTGCTAAGCGCCCGCGACGAATCGACAGCGGCGAGCGACCACGCGCATGAGCCACGAAGCATCCCAAGCCGCACCGACCCCTCCCGCCGATCCCGGCGACAGGGCCGCGCAGGATGGCGGCCACGGCCACCACGGCAGCCTGATCGGCCTCGCCGTCGGCGCCATCGGCGTCGTCTTCGGCGATATCGGCACCAGCCCGCTCTACGCGATGCGCGACACCTTCGCGGGGCACCATCGCCTGCCGCTGGACCTGTTGCACATCTACGGCATCGTCAGCCTGATGTTCTGGTCGATGATGGTGATCGTGACGCTGAAGTACGTCACCATCATCATGCGCGCCGACAACAAGGGGGAAGGCGGCAGCCTCGCGCTGCTGGCGCTGATCAACCAGCACGCCGCCGGCAAGCGCTGGTCGGCCGGCATCGTCCTGCTCGGCGTCTTCGCCACGTCGCTGTTCTATGGCGATTCGATGATCACCCCGGCGGTGTCGGTGCTCGGCGCGATCGAGGGCCTCGCCGTCTACAAGCCGGAATTCGCGCCCGCCGTCGTGCCGATGGTCTGCGTGATCCTCGCCGGCCTGTTCTGGATACAGAGCCGCGGCACCGCCAAGGTCGCCGCCTTCTTCGGCCCGGTGATGCTGTTCTACTTCGCCACGATCGCGGTGCTGGGGGGCATGAGCATCGCCGCCTATCCCGCCGTGATCGAGGCGCTGAGCCCACACCACGCGGTCGAGATGTTCCTCGCCGATCCGCACCGCGGCTTCCTGGCGATGGGTTCGGCTGTGCTGGCGGTGACGGGCGCGGAAGCGCTCTACGCCGACATGGGGCACTTCGGCCGCCCGCCGATCCGCGTCTCCTGGCTGGTGTTCGTGCTGCCCGCGCTGGTGCTCAACTACCTCGGCCAGGCCGCGCTTCTGGTCCGCCATCCGGCCGCGCTGGCCAGCCCGTTCTACCTGCTCGCGCCCGAATGGTTCCAGTGGCCGCTGCTCGGCATCGCCAGCATGGCCGCCGTCATCGCCTCGCAGGCGGTGATCACCGGCGCGTTCTCGGTCACCCAGCAGGCGATCCAGCTCGGCTTCATCCCGCGCATGTCGATCAAGTACACCAGTCGCAACGCTGGCCAGATCTACGTGCCGGCGATCAACTGGGCGCTGATGATCGCGGTGATCGTGCTGGTGCTGATCTTCCAGCGCTCGTCGAACCTGACCGCCGCCTACGGCATCGCCGTCACCGGCGCGATGCTGATCGACAACTTCCTGCTCGCCGTGGTGCTGTTCACGATGTGGAAGTGGAAGCCGTGGACCGCGATCCCGCTGCTCGCGCTGTTCTTCGCGCTCGACGGTGCCTACCTCTCGGCCAACTTCACCAAGATTCCCGACGGCGGCTGGATTCCGCTGGCGATGGGCGTGGTGATCTTCACGCTGCTGACCACCTGGTCGAAGGGCCGCGCGCTGATGCGCGCCAACATGGCCGAGGATTCGATCCCGTTCGAGGTCTTCGCCAAGAGCGCCCATTCCAGCGCGATCCGCGTCCCCGGCACGGCGGTGTTCATGACCGCGGCGAAAACCGGCGTGCCCTCGGCGCTGCTCCACAACATCAAGCACAACAAGGTCCTGCACGAGCGCGTCGTCGTGCTCAACGTCGCCATCCAGGACGTCCCCACTGTGCCCGAGAGCGAGCGCGTCGCCGTCAAGTCGTTCGGTGGCGGCTTCTACCGGCTGACGCTGCGCTACGGCTTCCTCGAGGAAACCAACGTCGCCGCCGATCTCAAGGGGGTCACCGTCTGCGGCGGCGAGGGCTTCGACATGATGCGCACCAGCTTCTTCCTGTCGCGCCAGACGCTGATCGCCTCCGCCAAGCCCGGCATGGCGATCTGGCGGGAAAAGCTGTTCTCGTGGATGCTGCGCAACGCCGCCAGCGCGATGGAGTTCTTCGGCCTGCCCACGAACCGGGTCGTCGAACTCGGCAGCCAGGTGGAGATCTGACCCGGCACCAATCGGCCGCTCCGGCGTTCTCCTCGTCGTGTTTCACGCGCGCGAGGAAGTGCCGATGCCGTTTGTCCTGCCTGAACTGCCGTACCCGAAGGATGCCTTCGGCGACACCATCTCCGTCGAGACCTTCCAGTACCATCACGGCAAGCACCACAAGGCCTACGTCGACAAGACTAACCAGCTCGCCCCCGAGGCCGGGCTGGGCGACGCCCGCCTCAGCGCGGTGATCCGCCAGGCGCGCGCAGGCGGCAACCAGCCGCTGTTCAACAACGCCGCGCAGTTGTGGAACCACAGCTTCTACTGGCAATGCCTGTCGCCCGAACAGCAGCAACCCGAAGGCCGCCTGAAGGCGCTGGTCGACGAAGGCTTCGGCGGCCACGAGGCGCTGCTGGCCGCGCTCGAAAAGGAAGCCGTCGGCCACTTCGCCAGCGGCTGGGCCTGGCTGGTGCTCGACGGCGGCCGGCTCAAGGTCACCTCGCTGCACGATGCCGACAGCCCGGTCGCGCACGAGGGGATGCAGCCGCTGCTCACCGTCGACGTCTGGGAACACGCCTACTACGTCGATTACCGCAACGACCGCGCCGGCCACGTCAAGGCGCTGCTGGCCAACGCGATCAACTGGGACTTCGTCGCGCAGAACCTGGACGGCAACGGCGTCAGCCGGGCCGACCAGGGCTGACACGAAAAGGGCCGCCGCTCCCCCCTCGGGAGCGGCGGCCCTTGTTTCCGCCGATGTTTCGCCCGGCTGAAGCGATCAGCTCAGGTTGGCGCTCGCCATCGCATAGAGCATCGGCAGCGACAGCAGCAGGTTGGTGCGGCTGGCGGCCAGCGCGCGCGGCGCGGCGGCGGCCTTCTCGGCGTCGGTCGCCTCGATCAGGCCGAGGATCTTCTTCTGGGCCGGCCAGATGATGACCCAGACGTTGAACGCCATGATGATCGCCAGCCACATGCCGAGGCCGATCAGGTTGACGTTGCCTTCGCCCTGGAAGGTCAGCGCCGGCACCAGGTAGTGGTTCTGCCCGGCGATCGCCAGTCCGGTGATCAGCGTCAGCAGCGCGCCATAGCGGAAGAAGAAGAACACTTTCGGCGCGATGTAGCCGGTCACGCCCTTCTTGAGCTCGGCCGGGACCGACGGCATCGTCGGCACCTGCACGAAGTTCAGGTAATAGAGCAGGCCGATCCACAGGATGCCGAAGAACACGTGCAGCCAGTGGAACACCGAATTGACGTCGAGCGGCGCCGAGGCGCTGAAGTGGATCATCACCGCGATCGCGGCCACCAGGCCGACGACGAGCACGAGATGCAGATTTCCGAAGAACTTGGCCATGGGGTTCCCCCTTTCGTGTCAGCGCCGGCAGTGGTCACCGGCGCGCAGAATTGCTGTTGGCTGCCCTGCGCGGCAGCCGCCCCTTATTGGCACATTCGCACGGGTTGTCACCCGGTTTTGACAACCGGTCGCAGTTCTAGCCCGCTTCGCCGCCGATATCGGTCGGCGCTTCCTCGCCCAGGCCGTGCCGCAGCAGCATCGGGATATGTGCGAACGTGAACAGCAGCGACACCGGCATGAACAGCCACAGCTTCAGCGCGATCCAGGTGCCGAAACCGTTGTTGGCGGCATTGAAGTAGTGGCGCAGCACCTCGTTCAGCGCCGCGAAGAACAGGAAAAACCAGCCCCAGTTGCGCGACAGGATCATCCACCCGTCGTCGTCGAGCCCCTCGAACGCCGACGCCAGCAGCACCTTGAGCAGCGCCTTGCCCTTCCACACCCCCGCCAGCAACGAAAGCCCGAACAGCAGGTAGATCACCGTCGGCTTGACCTGGATCCAGAAGCTGTCGCGCAGGAACACGGTCAGCCCGCCGAACACCACGATCAGCGCCGTGGACAGTCCCAGCATCGCCGATATCCGCCGCAGCTTCCACCACGACACCGCCAGCGCCACCACCGCCGCCGCCATGAACGCCACGGTCGACCGGATCACCGCCATGACCTCGGCCACCGGCCGTTCCGGGCCGACGCCGTGGTTGGCCGGGGCATAGTGGCGATAGACCAGGAAGAACACCAGCACCGGGCCATAGTCGACCGCGAAGTTCAGCCAGCCCGCACCCTTCTTGCGCACCGTCTCGGTCATCACGCCACCCCCGCGATCACGCGCGCGACGAGGTCGGGATCGAACGGCCGCAGGTCGTCGAGCGTCTCGCCGACGCCGATCGCGTGGATCGGCAGGCCGTACTGCTCGGCCGCCGCCACCAGCACGCCGCCGCGCGCGGTTCCATCCAGCTTGGTCATGACCAGCCCGGTAACGCCGGCCACCTCGCGGAAGATCTCGATCTGCGACAGGGCGTTCTGGCCGTTGGTCGCGTCGAGCACCAGCACGACGTCATGCGGCGCCTCCGGGTTCAGCCGCCCCAGCACCCGCCGGATCTTGGCCAGCTCGTCCATAAGCTCGCGCTTGTTCTGCAAGCGGCCGGCGGTGTCGACGATCAGCGCGTCGGTCCCCCGCTCCGTCGCCGCCTTGACCGCGTCGAACACGATCGACGCCGGATCGCCACCTTCCGGCCCCTTGACGATCGGCACCCCCAGCCGGTCCGCCCAGACGCCGAGCTGGCCGATCGCCGCCGCGCGGAAGGTGTCGCCCGCCGCCAGCATCACCGCATAGTCCTGCTCCTGGAACAGGTGCGCCAGCTTGGCGATCGTCGTCGTCTTGCCCGATCCGTTGACGCCGATCACCAGGACCACGTGCGGCCGCGGAAACGCCGTTACCTCCAGCGGCTTCGCCACCGGCCGCAGGATCGCCGCGATCTCGCGCGCCACCGCCAGCTTGATCGATTGCGGATCGGCCCCGCGCTCGAAGCGCTCGTCGGCCAGCCGGTCGCGGATGCGCGCGGCGGCGCGCGGCCCCAGGTCGGACAGGATCAGTGCATCCTCGAGCTCGTCGAGCTGGTCGAGCGTGAGCTTCGTCGCGCCGGTGAACGCCGCCAGGTTGAGGTTCTCGCCCAGTCGCTCGCTGGTGCGGGCAAAACCGCCGAACAGCCGCTGCGCCCAGCTCCGCTTCTCGCCGCCGTCGCTCATGCCAGCAACCCCGCCTCGAGCTTTCCCGGAACCACCGTCACCACGTCACCTGCCCTGCTGGCGGCGGGCAAGCGCACCCGCGCGAAGTTTTCCGCATGCCCGGTCCCGTCGCGCTCGGCCAGCACCTTTTGCGGCACGCCGATCAGCGATTGCAACCAGGCCAGACGCTCGCGCGCCACTTCCGCGCGCAGCTCGGCCGCGCGGGCGCGGATCACCGCCCGCTCCACCTGCGGCATCCGCGCCGCCGGCGTGCGGCCGCGCGCCGAGAACGGAAACACGTGCCCGTGGACGATCCCCAGCGCCCTGACCGCCGCGAGGTTGGCGGCGTGGGCCTCGTCATCCTCGGTCGGAAACCCGGCGATCAGGTCGGCGCCGACGGCGATGTCCGGCCGCCGCGCCTTCAACCCGGCCACCAGCGCCATCGCGTCCGCCGGTGCATGCCGCCGCTTCATCCGCTTCAGCATCAGCGCGTCGCCATGCTGCAGCGACAGGTGCAACTGCGGCATGACCCGCGGCTCGCCCCCGAGCAGCTCGACCAGTTCCGCTTCGACTTCCGCCGGATCGAGCGAGGAAAGCCGCAGCCGGGGCAGGGCAGGGACGGCGTCGAGGATCGCGCGAACCAGCGCCCCCAGTCGCGGCGTTCCCGGCAGGTCGCTGCCCCATGCGGTCAGGTCCACCGCAGTCAGCACCACCTCGCGCACGCCGGCGTCGACCGCGCGCGCGATTTCCGCCGTCACCTCGGCGACAGGCCGCGACCGGCTCGGCCCGCGCCCCTCGGGGATCACGCAGAACGTGCAGGCATGGTCACAACCGGTCTGCACTGCGACGAACGCCCGCGTGTGCCGCGCGGGCCTCGGCGCCGGCGGGCCGGCGGCGACGTTCCAGGCCCGCGGATCGAGCTTCGCGCCATTGGCGATGAACCCGTCGATCTCGGCCATTTCCGCCAGCGCCCGCCGGTCGGTTTCGGCCGCGCAGCCGGTCACCAGCAGCCGCGCATCGGGCCGCGCCCGCCGCGCCTTGCGGATCGCCGCGCGCGTCTCGCGCAGCGCCGCGCCGGTCACCGCGCAGGAATTGACCACGACGAGATCGCGCTCGTCCCGCAACAGCGCCCGCAGGCTCTCGCTCTCCGAGAGGTTCAGGCGGCACCCCAGCGAAATCACCTCGACGCTCACGCCGCGTAGTCCGCGCTCTCGAAACTGCCGCGGAAGCTTTCGCTGGCGGGGCCGGCCATGACGATCACCCCGTCCTCGCGCCAGGTGATGCGCAAGTCGCCGCCGGGCAGGCTCACCGTCACCGCGCGATCGCACAGCCCGCGCCGCATCGCCGCCACCGCCGTCGCGCAGGCGCCGGTGCCGCAGGCGAGCGTCAGCCCGGCGCCGCGCTCCCACACGCGCAGCCGGATCGCATCGCGCGCGGTCACGCTGGCGACGTTGACGTTGACGCGCTCGGGAAACAGCGGATCGGTCTCGATCAGCGGCCCCAGCCGGTCCAGTTCGACCGCATCGCAATCGGCGACGAAGAACACCGCGTGCGGATTGCCGACATTGACCGCCACCGGGTTCTCCAGCGCCTCCCAGCCCACCGGCATCGCCAGCGTGTCCATCGCCCAGGCCAGCGGGATCGCGTCCCAGTCGAAGCGCGGCCGGCCCATCTCCACCGCGATGCCCCGGCCGTCCGGCGCGGAATCGAGGATTCCCGCCAGCGTCTCGATCCGCGCCGCGCGGCCCAGCAGCAGCCCCACCGCCCGCGTGGCATTGCCGCAGGCGGCGACTTCGCTGCCATCCTGGTTGAAGATGCGCATGGCAACGTCGGCCCGCGCCGACGGGCCGATCACGATCAGCTGGTCGCAACCGATTCCGGTGTGCCGGTCGGCCAGCGCGCGCGCCAGCGCGGCATCGATCGCCGGCAGCGGCTGTTCGCGGCCGTCGAGCACGACGAAATCGTTGCCCAACCCGTGCATCTTGACGAAGGAAACGCGCATCCGCGCGCTCTAGTAGCCCGCGCGCGCCAGGTCCAGCCCGCCGCCGCTGTTGCCGTCAGGCCGCCGCCGTGGCGTCGCCCCGGTCGCGATTCTCGCCCCGATTCTCGCCGCGCGTCTCGCCGTCGGGAGAAGGGGGCGGGGCAGGGGCCGCCGGCGCCGCCATCAGGTCGCGCTGCGCCAGCATCGCGTTCACCATGTCGGCCGGCACCGGCCGTCCGTAGAGATAGCCCTGGCCCTTGAAGTTGCCGATCTTCTGCAGCTTCTCCAGCACCTCGCGGCTCTCGATCCCCTCGGCGGTGATCGGCAGGCCGAACCCTTCGCCCAGTGACTTGATGGTGTGGACGATCGTCTCGCTCTCGGCGTCATTGGCCATCGTCGTGATGAAGCTGCGATCGATCTTGATGCGGTCGAACGGCAGTGACTTCAGCTGCGACAGCGAGGAATAGCCGGTGCCGAAATCGTCGAGGCTGATGCCGATGCCCTGGTTCTTCAGGCTGGTGATCAGCGTGTGCACGCCCGAGATGTTCTGGTGCAGGCAGGTCTCGGTAATCTCGATGTCGAGCCGGCTGGGCGGGAAGTTGGCTTCGACCAGCAGCTTCAGCAGCTTCTGCGCGAACCACGGGTCGCGCAGCTGGATCGGCGAGATGTTGACCGACAGCGTCAATTGCGGCGCCCACTCGCGGGCATCGCGCAGCGCCTGCGCGATCACCTGCTCGGACAGCTCGCCGATCAGCCCGATTTCCTCAGCGATCGGGATGAACACCTCCGGCCCGACCAGCCCGAGCTGCGGCGAGTTCCACCGCGCCAGCATCTCGAACCCGGTGAGCTCGCCGGTGCGCAGGTCGATCTGCTGCTCGTAGTAGGGCACGAACTCGCCTTGCGTGATGCCCCGCCGAAGCGCGCTTTCCAGCTCGCTGCGATAGCGGATCTCGCTCTCCATCGTGCCTTCGAACCACAAGTGCCGGTTCCGGCCGTTCTTCTTGGCCTGGTACATGGCAATGTCCGCCATGTGCAGCAGCGTGGCGGCGTCGATCGGCCCGTGGTTGAGCTGGTTGCGGCAGTCGCTGCGGGTCAACCCCAGCGAGACGGTCACCTGCCCGCGGAACTCGCCGACGCGCACCGGTGCGGACACGGCACGGATGATGCGCTCGGCCAGCCCGTCGACGATCTCCGGGCGATGCGGGTCGATCGAGACCACGCAGGCGAACTCGTCGCCGCCCAGCCGCGCCAGCAGCGATCCGGCCGGCAGCACCTCGCCGATCCGCCGCGCGCACTCGACCAGCAACTGGTCGCCGACGGCGTGGCCGTTGAAATCGTTGATCTGCTTGAAGTTGTCGAGGTCGATCATGATGAAGGTGGTGACCTCGCCCCGCGCCTGCGCCTCGGCGATCAGGCGGTCGGTCAGCGGGCCGATCGAGCGCCGGTTCAGGCACCCGGTCAGGGCGTCGGTCTCGGCCAGCAGCCGGGCCTGCTCCTCGGCCAGGCGATGCTCGCGCACCTCGCGCGAAAGCTGCTCGTGCCGGCGCCATCCCAGGATCAGCAGCGCGATGTTCAGCAACAGCGCGTTGGTCAGCAGCCGGTCCGGCCCCATGCCCAGCCCGGCGGCGGAGGCGACGATCCCGCCCAGCACCGTGCCGCCGTTGCCGACGAACAGGATCGTCGCCGCCGCGGTGACGCCCAGCAGCAACAGGTCGCGCTCGCCATGACGGCCGCGCACCTTCCCGGCGAGCGCGCGCGCCGTCCGGTCGGGTCTGGGCTTGTCGATGCCGGCCACGTCCAAATCCTTCGTTGCACCAGCCTGCAGGTCTAGAGGGATGTCGTGAAAGTCGGGTTAATTGCGGACGAAGCCTGCCGTCCCCGCGCCTGCGCGCCCGTTTTCCGCGGGTTTCCGCCACGAATCACGGGTCGTGCAACATTCGTGCATTGCCCGCTTGCCACCTGCGGAAACCCTCTCTATAGGCGCGCTCCTGCCCCGCGCACCACTTCGGTGGGGCGCCCGGTCGGGGAGTAGCTCAGCCTGGTAGAGCACTGTCTTCGGGAGGCAGGGGCCGGAGGTTCGAATCCTCTCTCCCCGACCAACTTCGCTTGATCGCGCCCGCGGCGCGGTTATGGCATCGCAGATCGGTCCGGCGCATCGCGCGCCGGCCGATGATCCCGGGAGGGGGCGATGCCACATCATTCGGTCGATCCGGTGGAAAACCACGCCTTCTGGCGCGTGCTGCCGTCCGCGTCCTCCACGGACGAGGGGCTAACCGCGGCCGAAGCTGCGCTCCGGCTCGCCACGGACGGGCCCAACCGCATCGAGGAACCGGCCGCGCGCGGCCTCGTCGTGCGCGTGCTGCGCCGGCTCGCCGATCCGCTCGTGCTGATCCTGATCGCCGCCGCCGCCGTGTCGGGCGCCACCGGCGATACCGCCAGCCTCGTCATCATCCTCGTCATCGTCGCGTTCTCGGTCGGGCTCGACGTCGTCCAGGAACACGGCGCCGAGCGCGCGGCCGAGGCGCTGCGCCGCTCGATCGCGCTGCGCGTCACCGTGCTGCGCGATGGCCGACCGGTGCAGCTTCCCGCCGAACAGGTCGTGCGCGGAGACGTCTGCCGCCTCGCCCCGGGCAACCTCGTGCCCGCGGATGGCATCGTCCTCGCAAGCCGGGGCGCCCGCGTCGACGAATCGATTCTCACCGGGGAGCCCTGGCCGGCGGAGAAGCGGCCCGGCCCCAGCAACGCCGAATCTCTCGCCGACGCCTTCGATGCGCTGTTCGCCGGCACCGCGATGGTTTCGGGGGAGGCGACGATGCTCGTCGCCGCCACCGGCCGCGCCACCTGCCTCGGCGGCATCTCCGCCGATCTCGCCCATGACGAGCCGCCCCCGGCGTTCGAGCGCGGCTTGCGCCGGCTCGGCCTGCTGATCGTGCGGCTGACGCTGGCGCTGGTGCTGCTGGTGCTGCTCGCGCAGTTCCTCCACCATCGCCCGGCGCTCGATGCGCTGATGTTCGCCGCCGCGCTCGCGGTCGGCCTCACGCCCGAGCTGCTGCCGATGGTCACCACCGTCACGCTGACGCGCGGCGCGGTGCGGATGGCGCGGCGCAAGGTCATCGTCAAGCGGCTGGCGGCGATCCACGACCTCGGCGCGATGGACGTCTTGTGCACCGACAAGACCGGCACGCTCACCGCCGCGCGCATCGCGCTCACCGCCACGCTCGCGCCGGACGGTGCCGAAAGCGCCGCCGTCCGCGAACTCGCGGCGGTCAACAGCCACTATGCCAGCGGCGTCGGCAACCCGCTTGACGAGGCGATCCTCGCCGCCGCGCCCGACCTTTCCGGCTGGACCCGCGTCGCCGACCTGCCGTTCGATTTCGAGCGCCGCCGCAGCGCCGTGCTCGCCGAGCGCGACGGGGAACGCCTGCTGATCGTCAAGGGCGCGCCCGAGGACGTGCTGGCGCTGTGCACCGACCTCGACGATGCCGCCCGCGCCCGCGCCACCGCGCTGGTCGAGGCGCACGCCGCCGCCGGCGAACGCCTGCTCGCCGTCGCCACCCGCGTCATGCCCGGCGTTACCGCCGTCTCCCATGCCGACGAGGCCGGTCTCGCGCTTGCCGGCTTCGCCTGCTTCCTCGATCCGCCCAAGCCGTCCGCCGCCGCCGCGATCGCGCGCCTCCACGGCCTCGGCGTCCGCGTGAAGATCGTCTCGGGCGATGCCGCCCCGGTGGTCAGCCACCTCGTCGCGTCGCTCGGCATCCCCGCGCAGGGCCTGCTGACCGGCGCCGAGATCGAGCGCATGAACGATCGCACGCTGCGCGCCGCGGTCGCCCGCCACGATCTCTACGCCCGCGTCTCGCCCGACCAGAAGCTGCGCGTGATCCACGCGCTGTCGCGCGCCGGCCATACCGTCGGCTTCATGGGCGACGGCATCAACGACGCCCCGGCGATCCACGCCGCCGATGCCGGGCTCTCGGTCGATACCGCCACCGACGTCGCCCGCGCCGCGGCGGACCTGATCCTGCTCGACAACGATCTCGGCGTCGTCGCCGACGGCGTCGAGGAAGGCCGGCGGACGTATGCCAACATCATGAAATACGTGCGCATGGGCACCAGCTCGAACTTCGGCAACATGCTGTCGATGGCGGTCGCCTCGCTGGTCGTGCCGTTCCTGCCGATGACCGGGGTGCAGATCCTGCTCAACAACCTGCTCTACGATCTCTCGCAGACCGGCATCCCGTTCGATGCCGTCGATGCCGAGGACCTCGCCGCCCCGCGCAACTGGAGCATAGCCGCGATCGAGCGCTTCACCGCGGTGATGGGCCCGTTGTCGTCGCTGTTCGATCTCGCCACCTTCGCGCTGCTGCTGCTGGTGTTCCACGCGGGCGTGGGGGAGTTCCGCACCGCCTGGTTCGTCGAATCGATGCTGACCCAGTTGCTGGTGATCTTCGTCATCCGCACCCGCGGCCGCCCCTGGCGCAGCCGCGCCAACCGCACCCTCGTCGCCACCTGCCTCGGCGCGCTGGCGGCGGCGCTGCTCGCCGCGTTCGGCCCCTGGCGCGCCCTGTTCGGCTTCGCCCCGCTGCCCGGCCACCTACTGGGCCTCGTCGCACTGCTCGCCGCCGCCTACCTGCTGCTGGCCGAACTGCTCAAGCGTCTGGCAATGCGCGAAAACACGCTTGCCCGTCGCCGCCGCGCTGCCTAGCCTCCGGGCCATGTCCCTGCCGAAACCGGCGCTCGCCGTCGCCCTGCTGCTCGCCACCCCCGCCGCCGCGCAGCCCTACCGCGCCACCATCGTCCGCGACGAATGGGGCATCGCCCACATCACCGGCCGCACCGATGCCGACGCCGTGTTCGGCATGATCACCGCGCAGGCCGAGGACGATTTCCCCCGCATCGAGGACAACTACCTGACCAGCCTCGGTCGCAAGGCCGAAGCCGAAGGGGAGGGGGCGCTGTGGCAGGACCTGCGCCAGCGCCTATGGGTCGATCCTGCCCGGCTGCGCGCCGATTACGCGCGCAGCCCGCGCTGGCTGCGCGCGCTGATGGACGCCTGGGCCGCCGGCCTCAATCACTACCTCGCCACGCACCCGCAGGTCCGCCCCCGCGTCCTCACCCGCTTCGAACCGTGGATGGCGCTCAGCTTCACCGAAGGCAGCATCGGCGGCGACATCGAAGGCGTCCCGCTCGCCCCCATCGCCGCGTTCTATGGCAACCAGAAGATCGCCGCCGCCGACACCGCCCTGCACGATCCCACCGGCTCGAACGGCATCGCCATCGCCCCCGCGCACAGCACCAGCGGCCACGCGCTGCTGCTGATCAACCCGCACACCAGCTTCTTCTTCCGCTCCGAGCTGCAGATGACCAGCGGGCAGGGGCTCAATGCCTATGGCGCCGTCACCTGGGGCCAATTCTTCATCTACCAGGGCTTCAACGCCCATGCCGGCTGGATGCACACCTCGAGCGGCATCGACAACGTCGACCAGTTCGCCGAAACCATCGTCCAGCGCAGCGGTCGCTCGTACTATGCCCGCCACCTCGGCCGCCTAGAGCCCGTCCGCGAACGGCGCCTGACCCTGCGCTATCGCGACGCCAATGGCACCTTGTCGAGCCGCACCTTCACCACCTACGCCACCCGCCACGGCCCGATCGTCGCCGCCGCCAACGGCAAATGGATCGCGCAGGCGCTGATGAACCGCCCGCTCGCCGCGCTCCGGCAAAGCTACCTGCGCACCAAGGCCCACGATCTCGCGCAGTTCATGAAAGTGGCGAACCTCAAGGCCAACAGCTCGAACAACACCCTGTTCGCCGACAGCAAGGGCGAGATCGCCTACCTCCACCCGCAGTTCGTCCCCGTCCGCGATGACCGGCTCGACTGGCGCGCCCCGGTCGATGGCGAGACCGCCGACTGGCACGGCCTCCACGCCCTCGCCACATTGCCACAGGCGATCAACCCCCGGTCCGGCTGGGCCTACAACACCAACAACGCCCCCTGGACCGCCGCCGGCGCCGATTCGCCAAGGGCCGATGCCTTCCCCCGCTACATGGATCAGATCGGCGCCAACCCGCGCGGCCCCCATGCCGAGCGCCTGCTCGCCGACACCCCGCGCTTCTCGCTCGATGGCCTGATCACCGCCGCCTACGACCCCTGGCTCCCCGAATTCGATCGCCTGATCCCCCGGCTCGCCGCCGCGCACGCCCGCCACCCCGATCCCGCCCGCGACGCCGCCGTGGCGCTGCTCGTGCAGTGGGACCGGCGCTGGTCGCTCGATTCCACCGCCACCACGCTCGCGGTGTTCTGGGGCGATGCCATGCTCGCCCGCGGCAAGGCGGAGATCGCCGCCGGTCGCCAGACCCGCTGGCAATGGCTCGATGTCGCCGGCGACGACGTCCGCCTCGCCGCGCTCGACGAGGCGCTGGCCCGCCTCCGGGCCGATTTCGGCCGCTGGCAGGTGCCCTGGGGCGAGGTCAACCGCTACCAGCGCAACGACGCTGCCATCGGCCAGCGCTTCGACGATGCGAAGCCGTCTACGCCGATCCCGTTCACCGCCTCGACCTGGGGCAGCCTCGCCGCGTTCGGCGCCGAGCGCGCCCCGGGCACGAAGCGATACTACGGCACGCGCGGCAACAGCTTCGTCGCCGCGGTGGAATTCGGCCCCCGCGTCCACGCCCGCGCCGTCTCGATCGGCGGCGAGAGCGGCGATCCCGCCAGCCCACACTTCGCCGACCAGGTCGCCCGCTACGCAGCCGGGGACCTGCGCGAGGTTCATTTCCACCCCGACGAAATCGCCGCCCACGCCCGCTCGCGCGAAACCGTGACGAACCGCTGACAAGGCGCTACTCCCCGCGCATGACCGCGCCCGATTCCCGCGCCCCCCACTGGGAGTGGCAATACCTCGACCTGATGCGCCGCATCTGGGAGCACGGCGACGAACGCGTCGATCGCACCGGTATCGGCACCCGCTCGCTGTTCGGCGAGACGATCCGCTTCGATCTCTCGGGCGGGGCGATGCCGCTGCTCACCACCAAGCGCGTCTACTGGAAGACCGCCACGCGCGAATTCCTGTGGTTCCTCACCGGGCAGACCAACATCCGCGAACTCTGCGCACAGGGCGTCGAGATCTGGACCGACTGGCCGCTCGATCGCTACCGGCGCGAGACCGGCGATGCCATCAGCCGCGCCGATTTCTCCGCCCGCATCGTCGCCGATGCCGCTTTCGCCGCGCGCTGGGGCGATCTCGGCCCGGTCTACGGCAAGCAGTGGGTCGACTGGCCGGTCTACGAGCCGGCGGGTGAGGGACTCTACCGCAAGCGCGCGCACGGCATCAACCAGGTCGCCGATCTGGTCGCCTCGCTGCGCGACAACCCCGGCAGCCGCCGCCACATCGTCGAGGGCTGGAACGTCGCGGAGCTGGACGCGATGGCGCTGCCGCCGTGCCACAAGACCTACCAGTTCCACGTCGCCGACGGCCGCCTCTCGGGCCTGCTCACCCAGCGCTCGTGCGATCTTGGCCTCGGCTTCGCGTTCAACATGTGGAGCCTGGCGCTGTTCATCCGCATGCTGGCCCAGCAATGCGATCTCCAGCCCGGCGAGGCGATCTGGCAGGGCGGCGACGTCCACCTCTACCTGAACCATGCCGCGCTGGTGGAGGAACAACTGGCGCGGACCCCGGCGGGCGAGGCGCATCTCGCCATCGGCCGCCGGCCCGAATCGATCTTCGCCTACGCGATCGAGGATTTCACCGTCAGCGGCTACGCCCCGCAGGCGCACATCGCTGCACCGGTCGCGGTCTGACGGCTCGGCTCAGCGCACGAACCCGGCGTAGGCGATTCGCCCGGCGCCGGCCATGGCCTGAGTCGGCGATACCCGCCAGCGCACGTGGGTCACGTCCTCCGGTGTCGCCGTGCGCCCGCCGATGCGCAGCGCGCCGAGCTGTCCCCAGTTGCGTCCGCCGTCGACGGAGACTTCCTCGCTGGGTTCGGCGCTCTGCTGGTAGGCAAGGCCGGCCGGCAGCGCGTTGGTGACGACGAAGCCGCCGTTGCCGCCCAGCCGATACCAGTTTACCACGGTCACCACCCGGTCGCCCCGGCTCAGCCGCGCCGCCGGTTCCAGCGATCGCACGGTTTCGCCGTGATGCAACCTGGTGCGCTCGACGAAGACGGCGCTGTCCACCGAGACCGCCGGCGCCGCCAGTGCCGGCGTGGCGAACAGCGGAGCACCCAGCATAAGCGCGAATGCGGCACGCGGGATGGAAGTCACGTCGGTATGTCCCCGTATTGTCTCGTTCACGGGCACTGTGCCGCCGCGGGACCAAGATATGGTTAACGGCCGGCTTCAGGGTCTTTGCGGAGGGGTTCGGGCGCGCATCCCGGGCGCTCGCGAAATTTCCTGCGAGGGCCCCGCCAAGGCGGTTGACAGCCCCGATCCGCTGCCCTAGTGGCGCGGCTCCCCGAGCGGTGCTCCGTCGGAAACGCGGGTGTAGCTCAGTTGGTTAGAGTGCCGGCCTGTCACGCCGGAGGTCGCGGGTTCGAGCCCCGTCACTCGCGCCACTCGGGGGATTTTCCCGCAGCGCAAGCTGCCGGCGGAAAACGAAAGGCCCGGTTTCGACCGGGCCTTTTTCGTTTCACTTCAGCCGGCCGTGTTCCATCCAGAACAGCAGCCGCCGCACCGGCAGCAGCCACAGCCACACCACCCCCAGCAGCACGTAGACCGGCAGTTGCGCCAGCACCGGCAGGGTGGAGATCCACGGCCCGAGCCAGCGCGCCACCGCCATCGCATAGACCGCCAGCGCCGCCACCAGCAGCAGCACGCCGGCGGGAATCCGCCAGCTCGGTTCCTTGCGCACCGGCTTCTCGACCATCAGGCCAACTCCCCATACAGCCGCGTCGGCGTCACCACCGCCTCCAGCGGCCGGTCATGCGGCTCGACCGGCAGCGTCTCGACCAATTGGCAATCCCACGCCAGCCCCACCGCGCGTGCCCCCGGATGCGCCGCCAGCCAGCGATCATAGTGTCCGGCACCCTGGCCCAGCCGGTCGCCGGCGGCGGTAAAGCCCAGCAACGGCACGATCACCCAGTCCGGCACCAGCGCCCCGGCATCGTCGCCCGGCTGCGGCATCGCGAACGGCCCGGGAACCAGTCCATCGTCGTTCCAGGGATCGCGCCATTCACGGAACGCCATGCCCGCCTCGCGCGTGGCGAACCAGGGCAGGGCGACCTTCCGCCCGTTCTCCTGAAACCACCGGGCAAACCCCCGCGTCGGCGCCTCCGCCCCGACGGCATGGTACAGGCCCACCGTCGCCCCCTCGGGAATCGCCCGCGCCAGCACCGCCGGCGGCCGCATCAGCACCAGCGCCCGCGTCGCCGCCGGCAATCCCGTCACATGCCCCTTGCGCACCTCGCGCAAACGCGCCCGCAGATCGTGCTTTTCGTTCAAGAGCCTACCTTCGCGACGGCGGCGCGCGGATATCGCGGCCAGCGGGAGAGGAGTCGCGAGAGTGGGTTCAGGGTGGAGCGAGAATGGCTGGCTCGCGAGACCCGGAGCGCAGCGGCCTTGATGGCCGTGAGCACCGGAAGCTCGCGAGACGGCCGTTCGCAGCCCACCATGGACCCGCTATCGCGACTCCGGAGGTGACGGGACCACCGTGGGTCGTTTGCCCTAGAAATCCACTGACGCCTCGACGTCAGGTGGGGACCATGTGTGCCGGCCCTCGCCGCGAACGACGCGAACCGACCAGGGACAGCCCCCAAGGATTGCTTATAGCCTCAGGGATGTTCATGGCGCGCACCGGGCAGTACCCGTCGCGCTCCATGTAGGCGCGACCGGCCGGAAGCTCAACCCCGGCCCGGATGCTCAGCCTTGCGCCTCGATCGTTCCCGCCAGCCGTTCCAGCCGCTCCGCCAGCGAGGCCAGCCGCTCCGTCGGGAACGCGGGGGCAGGGGCGGGCGCGGCTGCAAGGGGCGCGGCGCGGGCGATCGCCTGCGCCTGCTCCAGCTCGTGCACCTGGTCGGCCAGCAGCAGCGCCGCGAACAACAGCGACCGCGTCTCGCCATGGGCCTGGCCGCCAGGCATTTCCGAAAGCTTGCTGTCGATCAGCCGGCCCAACCCGGCGACGTGGGTTTCCTCGCCGGGTGCGCAGGCCACCGCATAGTCGCGGCCGCCGATCGAGAGGGTGACGTTGCTCATCCCGCGCCATTCCCCCCGCGCCACAACGGCAGGTCCTCGCCCTGCGGGGCCGCGGCGACGATCAGCGATTCAATCTGCGAGATCGCCCCCGATACCGCGCCGCGCAGGCGCTCGTTCTCGGCCTCGAGCTGCGCCGCGCGGGCGTCCTGGGCCGCGCCGGCCGCCTCGGCACGCGCACGCAGCGCCGCGTCGAGCCTGCCGATCGCGCCTTCGATCCTTTGCAGGATGCTATCCACGTCCCCGCCATCCATCCTGCTTGGTTAACGCTAAAAGCCCGGAATGCAAAGCCTTGGCTGCCGAACAATCGATTCCACCGTGGAATCCCCCCGCAATTGCCGCCGATCGCCCCGCCGGCGTGCGCAAAATGGGCCGTGGGCGCGGCTCCGCGCCACGCGCGCCTTGACGCACCGGAACCCTTCCGCAAAGGAAGCCGCGCACGAATCGCGCCGCCCCGGCGCCCCCTTTTTTCGCGCCCGCGCGCGCCACAACGATCGGAGCCCACCCCCCGATGAGCCTTTCTGCTGACCGGCTCCACCCCATGGCCAACGCCATCCGATTCCTCGCGATGGACGCCGTCCAGCAAGCCAACAGCGGCCACCCCGGCATGCCCATGGGCATGGCCGACGTCGCCACCGTGCTTTACGCGAAGTTCCTCCGGTTCGATCCGCAGGCCCCGCGCTGGCCCGATCGCGACCGCTTCGTGCTCTCGGCCGGCCACGGCTCGATGCTCGCCTACGCGCTGCTTCACCTCACCGGCTACGCCGCGCCGACGATGGCGGACATCCGCAACTTCCGCCAGCTCCACAGCCCCTGCGCCGGCCATCCCGAGAATTTCGAGCTGCCCGGCGTCGAATGCACCACCGGCCCGCTTGGCCAGGGCCTGGCGATGGCGGTCGGCATGGCCATCGCCGAACGCCACCTCAACGGCACCTTCGGCGACGGCCTGGTCGACCACGCCACCTGGGTGATCGCCGGCGACGGCTGCCTGATGGAAGGCATCAACCACGAGGCCATTGGCCTCGCTGGCCACCTCAAGCTCGGCCGCCTCAACGTGCTGTGGGACGACAACCGCATCACCATCGACGGCGACACCGATCTGTCCACCAGCGAGGACATCCCGGCCCGCTATCGCGCCGCCGGCTGGCACGTCACCCAGTGCAACGGCCACGATTTCGCCGATATCGAGCGCGCGCTCGCCGAAGCCGCCGCCGATCCGCGCCCGTCGCTGGTCGCCTGCCGCACGGTGATCGGCAAGGGCGCCCCCAACAAGCAGGGCGGCCACTCGGTCCACGGTTCGCCGCTCGGCGCCGAGGAGATCGCCGCCGCCCGCGTCGCGCTCGGCTGGACCAGCGCCCCGTTCGAGGTCCCCGCCGAAATCGTCGCGGACTGGCGCTCGCTCGGTGCCCGTGGCGCCGAGGCCCGCGCCGCCTGGGAACAGCGCGCCGCGTCCGACCCGCAGGGGGCGGAGTTCGCCCGCCGCATGGCCGGAGATCTCCCGGCCGGCTACGACCCTGCCGCCGCCTTCGCCGAATGGTACGGCAAGAGCCAGAAGGTCGCCACCCGCAAGGCCTCGGAACTCGCGCTCGACGTGCTGACCCCGCTCATCCCGGAGATGGTCGGCGGCTCCGCCGATCTCACCGGCTCGAACCTGACGAAGACCAAGGCCACCGGCCCACTCACCCCGGACAACTACGCCGGCCGCTATGTCTACTGGGGCATCCGCGAGTTCGGCATGGCCGCGGCGATGAACGGCATGGCGCTGCACGGCGGCGTCATCCCCTACGGCGGCACTTTCCTGGTGTTCTCGGATTATTGCCGCAACGCCATCCGCATGTCGGCGCTGCAGCACGCCCGCGTCGTCTACGTGCTCACCCACGACAGCATCGGCCTCGGCGAGGACGGCCCGACTCACCAGCCGATCGAGCACGTGATGTCGCTGCGCATGATCCCCAACTGCGAGGTGTTCCGCCCCGCCGACGTGATCGAGACCGCCGAATGCTGGCAGCTCGCGCTCGCCAACGCGAACGGCCCCTCGGTGCTCGCGCTCAGCCGCCAGAACCTGCCGCAACTGCGCGATTCCGGCCCGAACCTCTGCGCGCAGGGCGCCTACCGCCTCCGCGCCGCCAGCGCCCCGCGCCGCGTCGTCATCGTCGCCACCGGCTCGGAAGTGGAGATCGCCTGCCAGACCCGCGACGCACTCGAAGCCCAGGGCATCGGCGCCGACGTGATCTCGATGCCGTCGTGGTCGCGCTTCATGGCGCAGCCTGCATCGTATCGGGACGACATCCTGCCGCAGAACGTGTTGCGCGTCTCGATCGAGGCGGGCACGACCTTTGGCTGGGAAGCGATCACCGGCCTCGCCGGGCTCCGCTTCGGCATCGACCGCTTCGGCGCCTCGGCCCCGGCCGAGCAGCTTTACGACTATTTCGGCCTCACCGCCGCGAAGATCGCCCCGCAGATCGTCGCGGCGCTGGCCTGACACCACCGTTCAGAGGAGGACTACAGCATGACCATCAAGGTAGCGATCAACGGCTTCGGCCGCATCGGCCGCAACGTCGCCCGCGCCATCCTGACGCGCACCGACCATGATCTCGAACTGGTCTCGATCAACGACCTCGCCAGCCCCAAGGCCAACGCCATGCTGTTCCAGCGCGATTCGGTCCACGGTCCGTTCAACGGCACCGTCGAAGTCGATGGCAACGATCTCGTCATCAACGGCAAGAAGGTCCACGTCACCGCCGAGCGCGATCCCGCCAACCTGCCGCACGCCGCGCAGGGCATCGACATCGTCCTCGAATGCACCGGCTTCTTCACCGACCGCGCCTCGTGCGAAAAGCACCTCGCCGCCGGCGCCAAGAAGGTGGTGATCTCGGCCCCGGGCAAGAACGTCGATCGCACCGTGGTCTTCGGCGTCAACCACGACCAGATCACCGCGGCGGACACGATCATCTCCAACGCCTCGTGCACCACCAACTGCCTGGCGCCGTTCGCCAAGGTGCTCAACGACGCGATCGGCATCGAGCGCGGCCTGATGACGACGATCCACGCCTACACCAACGACCAGAAGATCCTCGACCAGATCCACGAGGATCCCCGCCGCGCCCGCGCCGCCGGCATGAGCATGATCCCCACCACCACCGGCGCCGCCCGCGCGGTGGGCGAGGTGCTGCCCGAACTCAAGGGCAAGCTCGACGGTTCGGCGATCCGCGTCCCCACCCCGAACGTCTCGGTTGTCGACCTCACCTTCACGCCCAAGCGCGACACGACGAAGGAAGAAGTCAACGCGCTGCTCAAGGCCGCTGCCGAAGGCCCGCTCAAGGGCGTGCTCGGCTACACCGACGAGCCGCTGGTCTCGATCGACTTCAACCACGATTCGCACTCGTCGACGATCGACAGCCTCGAAACCGCCGTCATCGACGGCAAGCTCGTCCGCGTCCTCTCGTGGTACGACAACGAATGGGGCTTCTCGAACCGCATGGTCGACACCACCGGCGCGCTGGGCAAGTTCCTGTAAGGCTGCCAACAACCTGATCCTCCCCGCTCGCGGGGAGGGGGGCCACCCGCAGGGTGGTGGAGGGGGGTAGCCTGCAAGGGCTGCCCCCTCGTTTTTCAAAGGGATCGAGCCATGCCCACCTTCAAGAAACTCGACGATCTCGGTGACATCGCCGGCAAGGTCGCGCTGGTCCGCGTCGACTTCAACCTGCCGATGCAGGACGGCGCCGTCACCGAGGACACCCGCGTCCGCGCCGCCGCTCCGACCATCCTCGAACTCTCCGCCAGGGGCGCCAAGGTCCTCCTCCTCGCCCACTTCGGCCGCCCCAAGGGCGCCCGCGTCCCCGACCAGTCGCTCAGCCTGGTGCTCGGCGCTGTCGAGAAGGTGCTCGGCAAGGAAGTCATGTTCGTCCCGGAAGTGGCTGGCGACGTCGTGAAACAGGCAGTCGGCATCCTCGGCCCCGGCGATATCGCCCTGCTCGAGAACACCCGCTTCTGGCCGGGTGAGGAAAAGAACGACCCCGAACTGGTCAAGGCGATCGCCGCCAACGCCGATTTCTACGTGAACGACGCGTTCTCCGCCGCGCACCGCGCCCACGCCACCACCGAAGGCCTCGCCCACGTCCTCCCCGCCTACGCCGGCCGCTCGATGCAGGCCGAGCTCGAGGCGCTCGAAAAGGCGCTCGGCAACCCGGTCAAGCCGGTCGCGGCGGTGGTCGGCGGCGCCAAGGTCTCGTCGAAGCTCGACGTGCTCAAGCACCTCGTCTCCCGCGTCGATCACCTGATCATCGGCGGCGGCATGGCCAACACCTTCCTCGCCGCCAACGGCATCGATGTCGGCAAGTCGCTGTGCGAGCATGACCTCGCGGACACCGCGCGGGAAATCCTCGCCAATGCAGACGCTTCGGGCTGCATTGTTCACCTGCCTTATGAAGTCGTGGTGTCGAAGGAATTCGCCGCCAACCCGCCCAGCTTGCGCACCTGCAACGTCCACGAGGTCGCGGCTGACGAAATGATCCTCGACGTCGGCCCCGCTGCGGTCGAGGCGCTGGCCGACGCCCTTAAGACCTGCCGCACCCTGGTCTGGAACGGCCCCCTCGGCGCGTTCGAGACGCCGCCGTTCGACGCCGCCACCGTGGCGCTGGCCAAGATCGCCGCCGCGCTCACCGCCGACGGCAGCCTCGTCTCGGTCGCCGGCGGCGGCGACACCGTCGCCGCGCTCCACCACGCCGGCGTCGCGCAGGATTTCAGCTACATCTCCACCGCCGGCGGTGCCTTCCTTGAATGGATGGAAGGCCGCGAGCTGCCCGGCGTGAAAGCCCTCGAAGTCTAGCATCGGCAAGCCTCCCCCGGATGCGGGGGAGGTGGCAGCGCGCCGTGCTGCCGGCGGGGGACCGATACCCCTCCGCCCGATAAAATGGTTACCCCCGTTGCGACCCTCGCACCGCGACGCTATGGCCCGCGCAACTCCCCGCATACCTATGCAGCCAAAGGACCCGCCCATGAACACCGCTGACATGACCGCCAAGATGGCCGCCGGCAACGGCTTCATTGCCGCCCTCGACCAGTCGGGCGGCTCGACCCCGAAGGCGCTTGCCGGCTACGGCATCGAGGCCGGCGCCTGGAACAGCGAAGAGGAAATGTTCGGGCTGATCCACGAGATGCGCGCCCGCATCATCCGCTCGAAGGCTTTCACCGGCGACAAGGTCATCGGCGCGATCCTGTTCGAGCGCACGATGGACGGCACCGTCGATGGCGTGCCCACCCCGCAGGCGCTGATCGCCAAGGGCGTCGTGCCCTTCATCAAGATCGACAAGGGCCTCGAGGACGAGGTCAACGGCGTCCAGCTGATGAAGCCGATGCCGACGCTCGACGCGCTGCTCGAGAAGTCGAAGGCGCTGGGCGTGTTCGGCACCAAGGAACGCTCGGTGATCAACTCGGCCAACGCCGAGGGCATTGCCGCCGTCGTCGCCCAGCAGTTCGAGATCGGCCGCCAGGTGCTCAGCCACGGCATGATGCCGATGCTCGAGCCCGAGATCAACATCAAGTCGGAAACCCGCGCCGAGTGCGACAAGATCATGCTCGCCGAGATTCTCAAGAATCTCGACGGTATGGACACCAAGGTCATGCTCAAGCTGTCGCTCCCCGTCGTCCCCGGCACGTTCGACGCGCTGGTCGATCACCCCAAGGTGCTGCGCGTCGTCGCTCTCTCGGGCGGCTACAAGCGCCCCGAAGCCTGCGTCGAGCTGTCGAAGAACCGCGGCATCATCGCCAGCTTCAGCCGCGCCCTGCTCGAAGACCTCCGCGCGCAGATGACCGACGCGGAGTTCGACGCCAGCCTCGCCAGCGCGATCGAGGAAATCTACCAGGGCTCGACCAAGAAGGTCGCCGTCCCGGCCTGATCCTCGGCGGAGGATCACCGCCGCCCAAAGCCGACACAACCCTCCCCTCCCGCCTGCGGGAGGGGGCAGGGGGTGGGCCTCGCGCCGCCAGGCGCGACCGCTTCCCCCGCCGCCCTCCCGACTTTACCCTTGACAATGGAAACCAAATAGGTTACACGCCCCGCATCCAGCCAGCCCAGGTACAAGGCTGACCGGTGTTTCAGGTCGGCGTTGCGGGCCGGGGTGCGGCAGTCCAAAGTCGTGGTCCACGCAAAGCAGCGTCCATCGGATCGAAGCCTGTCCCCGCGGAACTGACACCTTCGTGGGCCAACACAGCACCGGGAGACATCCCGGGATCGTTCCGGCAATGGGGCCCGCCGTTTCCCGGCCAGCCTGCGACCGGAAGGATCGGGGACGGATTGCTCCATGCGAGCCCGGCGCGCCGCCCCCGCTTCCAGATCCCCCCCAGGGTCGTGCCGAACCGGGTGCTCAACTCCTGTCGGCCGGTCGCGAAAGCGAGTTTTGACAGTCCCGCACTCCATGCAGGACGCCCCAACGCCGGCCTGATGATCTCAGGATACCCCGCGTTTCCCCTCAGGCGTTACGTCGCACTCGCCAGCGGCCCTGTTGCCGCGCCCAAAGAACAAAGGGGTTCGCGCAGAGCCCGCAGAGGAAGAAGACCGCTGAGATCGCGGAGAAAATCGCGATAGACACCCCGTGCGGCCTTCGCGTGCCAAAATCAGAAAATGAAATCCGGCCGTGCCGGTTTGCACAGCCCCTCTGCGATCTCTGTTTTCTCTGCGCCTCTGCGCGAACCCCTTTCTTCTTCCCTTCTCACCCTCACCACCCGCGACAACGGTCGCAATCGACAAGCGATCGCCTGGGATCAATAAGCCCGCGCCACGTAGATCGTCTCCACCGCCGGCGCCCCGGTAAACAGGCACGCGCCTTCCGGCTTTGCCTCGCCCAGCGGCGTATTGCGGATCGTCAGCTTCAGCGCCTTCAGCTTCGCGACGACCTCGTCGAGCGCCGCCCCGCCCGGCCGCGACCAGCCGCATTCGACCCAGCCCGGATACTTCTCGCCCTCGAAATAGGCTGCCAGCGCCTCCAGCGACGTGATCCCCCGCACGATCTGCGCATCGCGCCTGGCCAGCGCCTCGCCGTGCAGGCTGCGCTGCACGTCCTCCAGCTCCGCCGCCACCCCGGCGACGAAGTCCGCCCGCGCCATGCCCGTGAAGTTGACCTTGCCGTCCTCGCGCCACAACCGGTCGCGCCGCACCACCGAGACCTGCCCGCCGGCGGCATCGCGCCCGCCGATCTCGAGGATCAGCGGCACCCCCTTCTTGACCCAGGCCCAGCGTTTCTGCGTCGCCTTGCCCGGCCGCTTGTCGAGCAGCACGCGCACCTTCTCGCCCAGCGCGCTCTTGCCGGCGATCTCGCGCCGCAGCTCCTCGCAATAGGCCAGCAATGCCTCGTCCTCGGGCGTGTCGCGCAGCATCGGCAGGATCACCACCTGCTGCGGCGCGATCGCCGGCGGCACCCGCAGCCCGTCGTCGTCGCCATGGGTCATGATCACCCCGCCGATCAGCCGCGTGGAGACCCCCCACGACGTCGTGTGGCACAGCGCCTGGCTACCTTCCTTGTCCTGGTACCGGATCCCTGCCGCCTCGGCGAAACCGGTGCCGAGATAGTGCGAGGTGCCCGCCTGCAGGGCCTTGCCGTCCTGCATCATCGCCTCGATGCTGTAGGTCGCGACCGCCCCGGGAAACCGCTCGTTCTCCGGCTTCTCGCCGGCGATCACCGGCATCGCCAGCACGTCCTCGGCAAAGCTGCGATACATCTCCAGCGCGCGCAACGTCTCCGCCACCGCGTCGGCGCGGTCGGCGTGCGCGGTATGGCCTTCCTGCCACAGGAACTCGCTGGTGCGCAGGAACATCCGCGTCCGCATCTCCCAGCGCACGACGTTGGCCCACTGGTTGGTCAGCAGCGGCAGGTCGCGCCAGCTCTGCACCCACCGCGCCATCGCCGCGCCGATCACCGTCTCGCTGGTCGGCCGCACGATCAGCGGCTCCTCCAGCTTCGCCTCCGGGTCGGGCACCAGCCCGCCCTTGCCGTCGCCGATCAGCCGGTGATGCGTGACGACCGCCATCTCCTTGGCAAATCCCTCGACGTGCTCCGCCTCCTTGGCAAAGTACGACAGCGGGATGAACAGCGGGAAATAGCAGTTCTCGACCCCGGCTTCCTTGATCCGCGCGTCCATCACCTGCTGGATGCGCTCCCAGATGCCATAGCCCCAGGGCTTGATCACCATGCAGCCGCGCACGCCCGATTCCTCAGCCATCCCGGCCTCGGCGATCACCTCCTGGTACCATTGCGCGAAATCGTCGGCGCGCTTGACGGTCAGGGCGTGGCGGATGTTCGGGTTCTGGCTCATCCCCGCCCGTTAGCGGCAAGGCCCCGCCATTTCAAACCCCGATCAAGCGCGCAGGTTCACTTCCCCAGCGCGTCGAGCTTGCGCTGCATCTCCGCCATCTGCGCCTTCAGCGAGGCGAGGTCGTCCTTCGGCGCGCTCGTCGCTTCCGCGGCCGCCGGCTCCGCCGCGGCCTCGGGAGCCTGCGCCCCCGGCATGAACGCCGCCGCAGCGGCCTTGAACATCGCCATGTTCTGCTGCGCGATCTTGGCCAGCGGGTTGTTGCCCAGGCTTTCCTCGAAAGCCTTGTGCAGCTTCAGCTGGTTCTCGCGGAAATGCTCCATCGACGCTTCGAGGTAATGCGGCAGCAGCGACTGCATCGAATTGCCGTACATCGAGATCAGCTGGCGCAGGAAGTTGACGGGCAGGATCTGCTCGCCGTTGGTTTCCTCCTCCATGATGATCTGCGTCAGGATCTGGTGGGTGATGTCCGCCCCGGTCTTGGCGTCGAGCACCTTGAAGTCCACCCCCTCGCGGGTCATCTTGGCGAGATGGTCGAGCGTGATGTAGCTCGACGAGCGCGTGTTGTAGAGCCGCCGGTTGGCGTACTTCTTGATGATGACGGTGTCTTCCTGCGCGCCCGAATCGCTCATCTTGGTTCTCTCTGCCCCCCGGCTTGGGGTCCGCAGGCTAACACCAAGCCCCTGTGCAGCGCAACAAATTGCTGCGGAGCAAAAAAGCCCGCCCGCCGCATGGATTACCGCGCAAAACGGCGCCCCAGCAAGGTCAGCAGCTCATATTGGGACAGTCCGCTTGCCGCACTTGCTTCCGGCAATGCATAGTCCGCCTCGATCCAGTCGCCCTCGCGCAGCATCGGCGCGGCGCCGAGGTCGATCACCGTCATGTCCATCGAAACGCGGCCGAGCACCGGCAGCCGCGCGCCGCCGTCCCGCATCGCCCCCACGCCCGACCAGCAGCGCAGGTAGCCGTCGGCATAACCCAGCGCGATCACGCCCACTCGCATCGGTCCCGGCGCGGTGAACGTGGCATTGTAGCCGACGGTGTCCCCCGCCTGCAGGTTCCTCACCTGCATCAGCGCCGCCTGCGGCCGCGCCACCTGGCGGATCTGCCCGGCCAGTTCGGCGCGCGGCACCCCGCCATAGAGCGCCAGCCCCGGCCGCGTGACGTCACCGTGATAATCGCTGCCCAGGATGATCCCGGCGCTGTTGGCCAGGCTCGCGCGCCGATGCCGCACCACCCTGTGCGCCGCCCGCCACCGCGCCAGTTGCACGCCGTTCAGCGGGCTGTCCTCGTCGGCGGAGGCGAGGTGCGACAGCAGCACGTCGATGTCGAGCCGCGCGATCGCCTCGTCGCCGAGCTCGCCCGGCGGCAGCCCCAGCCGGTTGATGCCGGTGTCGACCATCAGGTCGCAGACGCCGCCCCCGGCCGCCAGCCACAGCCGCGCCTGCGCCAGCGAATTGATCACCGGCTTCACCCCCAGCGCCCGCGCAAATCCGGCGTCGGCGGCGGTGAGCGGCCCGTGCAGCACCGATATCGCGCCGGGCGGGACCAGCCCGACGAGCTCCGCCGCCTCGGCCCAGTGCGCGACGAAGAAGTCCGCGCACCCCGCTTCACGCAGCACCGGCGCCGCCACGCGCGCGCCGATGCCATAGGCGTCGGCCTTCACCGCCGCCCCGGCCCGCGCCGTCCCGGAATGGCGGTCGAGCACCCGCCAGTTGTCCGCCAGCGCCGCGCGGTCGATCTCCAGCCGCAGCGCGGCGGGCGGCACCGGCGTCAGGCTACCCGGCATAGTCGCGCGGCTTGCCGCCCTTCAGCCCCCACAGCGCGACCACCAGCGCCACCGCCACCACCACCCAGGTGTACCACAGTCCGGCATAGGGATTGCCGGTCCGCGCGACGATGTAGCTGGCGATCAGCGGCAGGAACCCGCCGAAATAACCCGTGCCGATGTGATAGGGGATCGACATCGAGGAATAGCGGATGCGCGCCGGGAACATCTCGGACAGCAGCGCCGCCACCGGCCCATAGGTCGCGCCCGAGAGCGCCATCATCGCCACCAGCGCCAGCCCGATCCGCAGCGCGCTGCCGAGGTCCGGGCGGACCTTGGTAAAGTCGTATCCCGCCGCCGTCAGCCAGCCCTGCAGCACCTTGCCGCGCGCCTTCTTGTCGGCGAACGGATACTGCTCGACCGGCATCGGCTTGCCCGCCACCGTCATCGCCAGCACCGGCACGTGCGCCAGCTTGTACGACACGCCCGCGCCCGAAAGGTCGGCCAGCAGCTTGCCGCAGTCGGTCGGCTGCTCGGCATCGAACGGATGGTTGCTGCAATCCGGCCCGGCCACCACCACCGGCGCCCGCTCCGCCGCGGCGGTCAGCCCGGGGTTGGCGGCATTGCCGATCGCCCAGTACAGCGGGAACAGCAGCACCAGCGTCAGCGCATAGCCGATGACGATCGGCGACTTGCGCCCGATCCGGTCGGAAAGCTTGCCGAACGCCACGAAGAACACCATGCCGATCGCCGCGGAAATCCCGATGATCACCTCGGCATGGGTGTCCTCGACCCGCATCGCCCCCTTCAGGAAGCTCAGCGCCGAGAACATCGCCGTGTACCAGATCACCGTCAGCCCGGCGGCAACGCCGAACAGCGCGATGAAGATGCGCTTCGGGTTGCCCGGATAGGAAAAGCTCTCGACGAACGGATTGCCGGCCAGCTCGCCCTCTTCCTGCATCGCGCGGAACACCGGGCTCTCCGACAGCTTCATCCGCATCCACAGCGAGATCGCCAGCAGCGCCACCGAAAGCACGAACGGCGCCCGCCAGCCCCAGGCGTTCCAGGTGGCCTCGCTCATCATGCCCTTGCACGCCAGCACCACGATCAGGCTCAGCACGAAGCCGCCGACCACGCTGGCCTGGATGAAACCGGTGTAGAATCCGCGCTTCTCCGGGGGCGCGTGCTCGGCGACATAGATCGCCGCGCCGCCATATTCGCCGCCCAGCGCCAGCCCCTGCAACACGCGCAGCAGGATGACGATCAGCGGCGCCGCCAGCCCGATGCTCGCGGCCGAAGGAATCAGCCCGACCCCGGCGGTGGCGATGCCCATCAGCGTCACCGTCACCAGGAACGTGTACTTGCGCCCGAGCCGGTCGCCGAGGAACCCGAACAGGATCGCCCCCAGCGGCCGGAAGCCGAACCCCACCGCGAAGCCGGCCCAGACCAGCAGCACCTGCAGCGTCTCGTTGCCGGCGGGGAAGAAGGTCTTGCCGATGATCCCGGCCAGCGTGCCGTAGATGAAGAAGTCATACCACTCGAAGATCGTGCCCATCGAACTGGCCGCGATCACCAGCCGCATGTCGGCTGCGCTCGGTACGATTTCGGGATGCCGTGCCGGCTCGGTCATGTTCTCGATCCCCCCAAACGTCTCGGCCCGGCTCTAGCCGTCCCCGCGCGCCGAGGAAAGCGCCGAGAGCGCCGCGCGCCACGCCAGCAGGATCGCCCCGTGGCGCGCCGGGTAGTCGCGGGCCGCCGCGATCGCGCCCAGCCCCGGCCAGTCCGGCATGGCCCCCGCTCCGTCGAGCCAGCCGCCGATCGCCGCTTCCGCACCGGCGATGGCGGCCGCGTCGCGCCCGATCGCCTGCGCCGCGAAGATCGCCGCCGCCGCCTGGCCGATCGCGCAGGCCTGCGCGCGCAGCCCCAGCCGCGCGATCCGCCCCGCCGCATCGCGCTCCAGCCCGATCGCCAGCACCGATCCGCACGACCGCGATCGCGCCTCGCCGCGCAGCGGCAGGTCATCGACCAGCGGGTATGCCGCAAGGCCCGTGGCCAGCGCCAGCACCTCCGGCGTGTACAGCACCGTGCTCATCCTTGCGGCTATCCGGCCACGTCGCGCTTGCGGTGCTTCTTCGCCGGCTTGTGCGGCGGCGGCTCCGGCGCACTCGCCCCGTCGGCCGGCGAGGCCCCTTCGGCGCGCCGCTCGGCCAGCACCTTCAGCAGCGTCTCGCTGCACGCGTTGATGAACGGGTAAGTCCGCGACTGCGTGATCCACTCCGGCCGCCCGTCCCGGCCCCAGGCGATGTCGTAGCCCAGCGTGATGACCGAGAAGCCCAGCACCACGATCACCGTGCCCTTGACCGCGCCGAAGCCGAACCCCAGCACCCGGTCGATCGGCCCGACCACCGAATTGCGGCTGGCCTTGCCCAGCCAGCCCGCCACCAGCTTGGTCGCGCCATACGGCACCAGCAGCAGGATCGCGAACGCCAGCACCCACGCGCCCGACGTCGACCGCACCCAGGGCAGCAGCGCCTCGCTCAGCGCCGGGTGCAGCGCGTGGATCGCTGCAACCGCGAACACCCAGGCCAGCAACGCCAGCACTTCATGGACGAACCCGCGCGCGAACCCGGTCACGGCCCCCAGCCCGACGAGGATCAGCACGGTAATGTCGAAACCGGTCACCTGGCCTCCGTCGCCCCGCGCCTGGCGGGGCCTCCGGCTTCGGGCCTATTCGCCGCCCATGATCCGGTCAACGAGATTTGGCAGCATCCGCATTGCCGCGAAATGAACGCCCTTCTCCGCCGCCCCGGCCGTCTCCGCCGGGCCGAACCCGCGCGCAAACCCCAGCTTGGCCGATTCCTTCAGCCGCTGCCCGGCATGGGCGACGCTGCGCACCTCGCCCGCCAGCGAAACCTCGCCGAACCACACCGCGTCGGCCGGCAGCGGCCTGTCCGCCAGCGCCGAGACCAGCGCCGCCGCCACCGCCAGGTCCGCCGCCGGGTCCGCCAGCCGATAGCCGCCGGCGACGTTCAGGTAGACCTCGGCGTTGGAGAAGCTCAGCCCGCAGCGCGCCTCCAGCACCGCCAGCAGCATCGCCAGCCGCCCGGAATCCCAGCCGACCACAGCGCGCCGCGGCGTCGCCCCGCTCGCCAGCCGCACGATCAGCGCCTGGATCTCGACCAGCACCGGCCGCGTGCCCTCCATCGCCGGGAACACCGCGCTCCCCGCCAGCGGCTCATCGCGGCCCGACAGGAACAGCATCGACGGATTGCCCACTTCCTCCAGCCCCGCCCCGGCCATCGCGAACACGCCGATCTCGTCGACCGGGCCAAAGCGGTTCTTGATGCTGCGCAGGATGCGATACTGGTGGCTGCGCTCGCCCTCGAAGCTCATCACCACGTCGACCATGTGCTCCAGCACGCGCGGTCCGGCGATGCTCCCGTCCTTGGTGACGTGGCCGACCAGCACCAGCGCGGTCCCGCTCTCCTTGGCAAAGCGGATCAGCTCGAACGCCGAAGCCCGCACCTGGCTCACCGTTCCTGGCGCCCCCTCGATCTGGTCGGAATGCATGGTCTGGATCGAATCGATCACCAGCAGCGCCGGCGGCTCCATGTCCCCCAGCGTCGTCAGGATGTCGCGCACCGACGTCGCCGTCGCCAGCCGGATCGGCGCGTCCGCCAACCCCAGCCGGTCGGCGCGCATCCGCACCTGCGCCGCCGCCTCCTCGCCGCTGATATAGACCGCGGTGCCACCGCCGCGCGCCACCGCGGCCGCCGCCTGGATCAGCAGCGTCGATTTGCCGATGCCGGGATCGCCACCCATCAGCACCGCGCTCCCCGGCACCAGCCCGCCGCCCAGCGCGCGGTCGAACTCCGCCAGCCCGGTCGATCGCCGCGCCAGCGGCGCGCTCGGCGCGTCGAGCGGCTCGAACCGCAGCATCCGGCCGCCGCCGGAAAGATCGTGCCGGGCGGAAAACACCGTCGCCGGCGCTTCCTCGTTCAGCGTGTTCCACTCGCCGCAATCGGCGCACTGCCCCTGCCAGCGCTGGGCGACGCTGCCGCATGCGGCACAGACATATCGACGTTTCGGCTTGGCCATGCTGCCTGCCTAGTAAGAACGAATGCGGAACACAAGCCGGAAACCCCGCCTTTACCCGCTTCGTGCGAAACCGCACCGATGGCCGCCGCTCCTGCCCCGCCCCGCCTCGCGGAACTCGACGCCCTGCGCGGGCTCGCGGCGCTGATGGTCGTGCTGTTCCACACCACCTTCCGCGCGCCGCAGCTGCTGCCCGGGGCAATCCCGGTCGCCCATGGCCTGTCCTGGGGCCACTACGGCGTCCAGTTGTTCTTCGCGATCTCCGGCTTCGTCATCCTGCTGTCGCTCGACCGCACCGAGCGCGCCGCCGATTTCGTCGTCTCGCGCGTGGCCCGGCTCTACCCGGCGTACTGGTGCGCGGTGCTGCTGACCACGTTCGGCGTCATCGCGCTGGGCGCCCCGCAACTCGCGCAACGGCCGCTGGTCGTCGCCGCCAACCTGACGATGCTGCACGGCTTCCTCTACCTGCCCCCGGTCGACGGCGCCTACTGGTCGCTGACCGTGGAGCTGGCGTTCTACCTGTGCATGGGGGTGCTGTGGCGCCTGCGCCTGCTGCACCGCATCGAGGCGATCCTGCCCGGCTGGATCGCGCTCAAGCTGCTGTGGTGGCTGGTCCCGGCGCTGCCCTCGCGGCCCGGCATCGTCCTGCTCCAGCAATACGTGCCGTACTTCGCGATCGGCATCTGCGCCTGCCGCGTGTGGCAAGGCGCGCGCAGCTGGCGCGGGCAGGCGCCGGTGCTGCTGCTGGGCCTCGCCAGCGTCGCGCTCTGCGACGACCTGCCCCACGCGCTGGTCTATGCCGCGATTGCCGGCCTGTTCATGGCGCTCGCCGCCGGCCGCCTGGCCGCGCTCGCGCATCCGGTGCTGCTGCACCTCGGGGCGCTGTCCTATCCGCTCTACCTGATCCACGAAAACCTCGGCATCGCGCTGATCGCCCGCCTCGAAGCGCTTGGCGCGTCGCCGCGCCTCGCCCTCGCCGCCGCGCTGCTCGCCGCTTTCGCCACCGCGCAATTGCTGCACGACTGCATCGAACAGCCGGCGTTCCGCGCCATCCGCCGCCGCTGGCGCGCCCGCTCCACCGCGCCTCCGGCGCTCGCCTGACAAACCACGCTGGCATCGCCCCCGCCGATCTGCCACAAACGGGCCATGCGCCAGAAGGAACTCCGCATCGCGCTGGTCTGCTATGGCGGCATCAGCCTCGCGGTCTACATGCACGGCGTCACCAAGGAGGTGTGGAAGCTCGCCCGCGCCAGCCGCGCCTTCCACGCCCACGACGAAGCGCGGCCCACCGGCGCCGAGGCGGTCTACGTCGAATTGCTGCAGCACATTGCCGCGCAGCACGGCCTCAAACTTCGCGTGCTCACCGACATCGTCGCCGGGGCCAGCGCGGGCGGGATCAACGGCGTCTTCCTCGCCCAGGCGATCCATTCCGGCCAGAGCCTCGAACCGCTGACCGCGCTGTGGCTCGACCGCGCCGACGTCGACGCGCTCGCCGATCCCGACGCCCACCTCGGCAAGAGCCTGCTCAAGCTCGCCGCCGTCCCGGTCGTCCACTGGATCCTCTCGCGCCCGGGCAACCTCGTCTCCGCCTCGGTCGCGCCCGAGACCCGCTGGGAAGTGCGCAACAAGCTCTCGCGCTTCGTCCGCTCGCGCTGGTTCGAGGCGCCGTTCGGCGGCATCGGCTTCTCGCGCGTGCTCGCCGAATCTCTGGACGCCATGGCCGCCTCCCCGGTCGAGGCGCCGCTGCTGCCGCCCGGCCACCCGCTCGACCTGTTCGTCACCGCCACCGATTTCAAGGGTCACATGGAGGCGATCCGCCTGCACAGCCCACCCCTGGTGGAGGAGAGCGAGCACCGCCTGTCGATCGGCTTCCGCAGCCCGGTCCCGGACGGTCCCGGCCAGCCGCTTGCCCCGACGCTCGACCTCGTCTTCGCCGCCCGCGCCACCGCCAGCTTCCCCGGCGCCTTCCCGGCGCTCCAGCCCGGCGAGATCGATCGCCTCGCCGCCGAGCGTGGCCAGCCATGGGACAGCCGCGCCGCCTTTCTCAGCCGCATCATGCCCGCGCACCAGCAGCGCGGCGATCTCGATGCCGTCTCGCTGATCGACGGCTCGGTGCTGGTCAACGCGCCGTTCGCGGAGGCGATGACGGTCCTGCGCGACCGCCCCGCCCAGCGCGAGGTCGATCGCCGCTTCGTCTACATCGATCCGCGCCCGCAGCAGGTCGGCGGCGTCACCCGCGGCGATCCGCGCCCGCCGGGCTTCTTCTCGGTGATCTTCGGCTCGCTGTCGTCGATCCCGCGCGAACAGCCGATCCGCGACAACCTCGAACTGCTCGAACGCCAGTCGCGCGAGATGACCCGGCTCAACGCCCTCGTCGAGGCGATGCGCGGCGAGGTCGAGGCGGTGGTCGAGAAGACCTTCGGCCGCACACTGTTCTTCGATCACCCCACCGTCTCGCGCCTCGCCGGTTGGCGCGCCCGTGCCCAGGTGGCCGCCGCCGAACATGCCGGCCTCGCCTGGCACGGCTATGCCCAGCTCAAGTTCACCACCGTGCTCGATGCGCTCGCCCGCGACATCGCCCTGGCCGCGCCGGGCCTCGGCCCGAACGCGATCGATGCCGTCTACGACCGCCTCGCCCGCCACCTCGCCGTGGACAGCATGGCCAAGGGCGCCGTCTCGCTCGGCGGCTGGTTCGAGCGCGACCTGCCGCCGGTGGTCCGCTTCCTGCGCGACCACGATCTCGCCTACCGCATCCGCCGCCTGCGCCTGCTCGCCCGCCGTCTCGCTGAAACCCCGGACGAGGAAGCCGATGTCGATCGCCCCGCCTGCGAGGCCGCCCGCGACGAGGTCTACCGCGCGCTGGCACTCTATTTCGACCGCGAGGCCCTCGCCGCGCTCGGGACCGAGTTTCCCGGCCTGGCCGCCAATGTCATGGCCGATCCCGGCGCGGTGGTCGACGCCATCGCTTCCCGCCGCCAGCTCGAAACCACGGACACCGTCGTCGATGCCATGCTCGCGCAGGCGTTCGCGGCGATGCCGCCGCCGCTGCGCCGCCGCGCGCTGCTCACCTACCTCGGCTTCCCGTTCTACGACACGCTGACGCTGCCCTTGCTGCGCGGCGAGGGGCTGACCGAATACGATCCGGTCAAGGTCGATCGCATCTCGCCCGACGATGCCCCCTCGATCCGCTCCGGCGGCGCCGCCGCCACCCTGCGCGGGGTCGAATTCTACAATTTCGGCGCCTTCTTCAGCCGCACCTACCGCGAGAACGACTATCTCTGGGGCCGCCTCCACGGCGCCGAACGCATGATCGACCTCGTCGCCTCGGCCGTCCCCGGCGGGCTGGCGGAAGGCGAACTCCGCAAGGCCAAGCGCGCGCTGTTCCTGGCGGTGCTGGACGAGGAGGAACCACGGCTGCGCGCGGATGCCGGGCTGGTTTCCGGCATCCGCGAAGAAGTCCTGCGCAAACTCTAGGCGCGGAGGTGCTGCAACCCGGTCAGCCCTCGCCCCGCGTTATTCGGTCAGCCCCTCCCAGGCATCCTTCAGCCGCTCGAAGAATCCCTTCGACTGCGGGCATTCCTCGCCAGTTTCGGTGCCCTGCAGTTCGCGCAGCAGTTCCTTCTGCCGGGCGGTCAGCTTGGTCGGCGTCTCGACGACAATCTCGATGACGAGGTCGCCCACCCCGCGCCCGTTGAGCGCCGGCATGCCCGCGCCGCGCTTGCGCAACTGCTTGCCCGACTGGATGCCGGCGGGAATGCCGATCTCGTGCTTCTTGCCGTCGAGCCCGGGAATGGCGATCTCGCCGCCCAGCGCCGCGGTGGTGAAGCTGATCGGCACGCGGGTGATCAGCGTGCTGCCGTCGCGGTCGAAAACCGCGTGCCGGCGCAAGTGGACGAAGATGTAGAGATCGCCGGCCGGCGCGCCGTTCGGCCCGGCCTCGCCCTTGCCGGGCACGCGGATGCGGGTGCCGTTGTCGACCCCCGCCGGCACCGCCACTTCCAGCTTCTGCGGCTTGTCGACCCGGCCCTCGCCATGGCACGAACGGCACGGCTTCTCGATCACCTCGCCGCGACCATGGCAGGTCGGGCAGGTCCGCTCGACCATGAAGAAGCCCTGCTGCGCGCGCACCTTGCCGTGGCCGCCGCACATCGTGCAGCGCCGCGCGCCGGTGCCCGGCTCCGCGCCGCTGCCGCCGCACGGATCGCAGGTCTGCGCGACCTCGATCTCGATCTCGATGGTCTTGCCGTGGAACGCCTCGTCGAGCCCGATCTCCAGGTCATAGCGCAAGTCCGCGCCGCGCCGCGCCTGCTGGCGCCCGCCTCCGCCCCCGCCGAAGGCAGAGCCGAAGATCGATTCGAAGATGTCGCCGATGTCGCCAAAGCCGGCGCCCTCGAACCCCCCGCCGCCGCCCGGCCCGCCGTTCTGAAACGCGGCATGGCCGAAACGGTCATAGGCCGCGCGCTTCTGCGGGTCCTTCAGGCACTCGTAGGCGGCATTCACCGCCTTGAACTTCGCCTCGCTCTCGCCGCAGCCCGGATTGCGGTCCGGGTGATACTTCATCGCGAGCTTGCGATAGGCGCTCTTGAGCGCGGCATCGTCCGCCGTCCGCTCGACCTCGAGCAACTCGTAGAAATCGACTTCAACCGACATGTGCGGTCCCCCAACACATGGTGCCGCCCACCCCTTCGAGCAGGCGGCGCCATGGTTTCATCGTCGGATCAGCCCTTGTTTTCGTCGACTTCCGAGAACTCGGCATCGACGACATCGTCATCGCCCTTCGGGCCTTCCGAGCCGGGCGCGGCCTGCGCGGCCTGCTCCTTCTCGTAGATCGCCTGGCCCATCTTCATCGCCTTTTCGGTCAAGGCCTGGGTCTTGGCGTTCATCGCCTCGACGTCGCCGCTCTCGATCGCGGCCTTCGCCTCGGCAATCGCCGCCTCGATCTCGCCCTTCAGCGCGGCATCGATCTTGTCGCCGTTCTCCTCGAGCTGGCGCTCGGTGGCATGGACGAGGCTGTCGGCATTGTTGCGCGCTTCCGCGCTCTCGCGCCGCTTCTTGTCCTCCTCGGCGAACTTCTCGGCATCGCGCACCATCTGGTCGATGTCGGCATCGGACAGACCGCCCGAAGCCTGGATCTTGATCTGCTGCTCCTTGCCGGTGCCCTTGTCCTTGGCGCTGACGTTGACGATGCCGTTCGCGTCGATGTCGAACGCCACCTCGATCTGCGGGACGCCGCGCCGCGCCGCCGGAATGCCGACGAGGTCGAACTGGCCGAGCAGCTTGTTGTCGGCTGCCATCTCGCGCTCGCCCTGGAACACGCGGATCGTCACCGCCTGCTGGTTGTCCTCGGCGGTCGAGAACGTCTGCGACTTCTTGGTCGGGATCGTGGTGTTGCGGTCGATCATCCGGGTGAACACGCCGCCCAGCGTCTCGATGCCCAGCGACAGCGGCGTGACGTCGAGCAGCAGCACGTCCTTGACGTCGCCCTGCAGCACGCCGGCCTGGATCGCCGCGCCCATCGCCACGACTTCGTCGGGGTTGACGCCGGTGTGCGGCTCCTTGCCGAAGAAGTCCTTCACGGCGTCGCGCACCTTGGGCATGCGGGTCATGCCGCCGACCAGCACGACATCGTCGATGTCGCTCGCCTTCAGCCCGGCGTCGGCCAGCGCCTTGCGGCACGGCTCCATGGTGCGGGCGATCAGGTCCGAAACCATCTTCTCGAGGTCGGCGCGGGTCACCGTCTCGACGAGGTGCAGCGGCGTCGTCGCGCCGCCTTCCATGCGCGCGGTGATGAACGGCAGGTTGATCTCGGTGGTCTGCGCGCTCGACAGCTCAATCTTCGCCTTCTCGGCCGCTTCCTTGAGCCGCTGCAGCGCGAGCCGGTCGGTCTTCAGGTCCATGCCTTCCTTGGCCTTGAACTTGTCGGCCAGGTATTCGACCAGCTTGGTGTCGAAGTCCTCGCCACCGAGGAAGGTGTCGCCGTTGGTGCTCTTCACCTCGAACACGCCGTCGCCGATCTCGAGGATCGAGACGTCGAAGGTGCCGCCGCCGAGGTCGTAGACCGCGATCGTCTTGCCGTCGTTCTTATCGAGGCCATAGGCGAGCGCCGCCGCGGTCGGCTCGTTGATGATGCGCAGCACCTCGAGGCCGGCGATCTGCCCGGCGTCCTTGGTCGCCTGGCGCTGCGCGTCGTTGAAGTACGCGGGCACGGTGATCACCGCCTGCGTGACGGTCTCGCCGAGGTACGATTCGGCGGTTTCCTTCATCTTCTGCAAGGTGAACGCGGAAATCTGGCTCGGGCTGTAGTCCTCGCCACCGGCCGAAACCCAGGCATCGCCGTTCTTGCCCTTGGCGATCTTGTAGGGGACCAGCTCCATGTCCTTCTGGGTCATGGGGTCGTCATAGCGGCGGCCGATCAGGCGCTTCACCGCGAAGATCGTGTTGTCGGGGTTGGTCACCGCCTGGCGCTTCGCCGGCTGGCCGATCAGCCGCTCGCCGTCCTTGGTGAACGCGACGATCGACGGCGTGGTGCGCGCGCCTTCCGAATTCTCGATGACCTTGGGCTTGCCCCCGTCCATGACGGCCACGCACGAGTTGGTGGTGCCGAGGTCGATGCCGATAACTTTAGCCATGTATGCCCATTCCTCACGTCAGATGTTGACACCGCGCAGGTGGCTCCCGAAACCCGGCAAGACACATCGGCGGCTCGATGACGGGCGCGATATAGGTGCGGTTTTTCTTGGCACAAGGGCATGGCGGCATTAGCGCGTGACCCGAACTGGACCAGAGTCGCACAGCCGTTGCGAATTGCGGGGAGCCACCGGAAATGAAGCGCTTGTTGATCGCCGCGTCGCTGGGCCTGGTGGCGCTGTCCGCCTGCCATCGCGACAGCGAAAAGGCCGCCGAAACTGCCGCCGCGCAGGCCCCCGTGGTCACCGACGCCCGCCTCGTCCTGCCCGCCGTCGCCGGCCGCCCGGGCGCGCTCTACTTCACCGCCGCCAACCCCGGCAACGCCCCCCTGCGGCTGACCGGGATCGCCGTCGCCGGCACCGGCAAGGCCGAAATGCACGAGACCGTCGGCGGAGCGATGAAGCCGCTGCCGCAGCTGGACATCGCCGCCGGCGACGTCGCCCGCTTCGAGCCCGGCGCCCGCCACGTCATGGTCTTCGACATCGCCCCCGCAACCCGGGCCGGCGGCACCATCGAGGCAACCTTCCGCTTCGGCGATCGCGCGGTCACCGCCCCGGCCAGGGTCCAGGCTGCCGGCGATGCCATGGCCGACGCGCCGGCGATGGACATGTCGCACATGGACATGCCCCACCCGGACCACGCGCACTGACCACGCGCCCGCTCACCCCGGGCGAGATCGCCCTCGTCGCCTCGGTGTTCGGCGATGCCGTCGATTGCGCGCCGGTCCGCCTGCATCGTCGCCGCTGGTGGCCGCTGCAACCGCGATCCGTCGTCATGGCCCCCTGCGGCGACATCCACTTCCCGCCGGCCTGCCCCCACTGGCGCGACGATTTCGCCGCCGCCGATATCGCGTTACAAGGTCTGTTCATCCACGAGATGACGCACGTCTGGCAGGCGCAGCAGCGCGGCCGCTTCTACCTGCCGCTGCACCGCCACCCGTTCTGCCGCTATCGCTACCGGTTGCAGCCGGGCAAGCCGTTCGCCGCCTATGGCATAGAACAGCAGGCGGAAATCGTCCGCCACGCGTTCCTCGCCCGCATGGGAAGCCGCCCCGCGCACGCCGGCGAAGCGGCGGCGCTGGAGCGGCTCCTCCCGTTCAGGGCCTGAACGGAACGCGTTGCGGGATCAGTTGCAGCTGACGCGATGCTCGTAGCCATCGCGGTCGCGGCGATAGCAATAACCGTCGTTCTTCTTGATCAGCGAACCGCCGACCGCGCCGGCCGCGGCACCGATCGCCGCGCCGGCCAGCGCATCACCGCCGGTCGCGGCGCCGATCAGCGCACCGGCGGCGCCACCGGCAGCGGCGCCTTCGCCGCCATAGTTCTCGGCACATCCGGCCAGGCCCAGCGCGGCGGCCAGGACGATGGGGGTAAAGGTGCGTATCTTCATGATCGTGCTCCCATAAGGTGCCCCCTCATGGGTCAACTACGCGGTGCCGCCACGATGGTTCCCCGGCCATGCAGCCGATTGCGCCGCGGTCACACGCGCGGCATCGCCCCGCGATAGCCCGGTTCCGCCGGTTCGCCGAAATCGCCGAACAGCACGTCGATTCGCCGCTCGATCGCCGGTTTCATGTCCGGGTGCGAGATCACGTGCAGCCGGTTGTCCTCGATCGCCCGGCACACCGCCCGCCCCAGCCAGACCGCGCCCATCGGCACCATCGAACTGATCCTGCCGACCTGCTGGTCGGCCATCCGGCTCTTCGTCAGCCCCGGATAGAGGATCGAGACGCCGACCCCATGCGGCGCCAGCTCCTGATGCAAGGCCTCGGACATCCCCGCCACCGCGAACTTGCTCGCCGAATAGACCGAAAACGTCCCGAACGGGATCAGCCCGTTGGCCGACGACACGTTGACCACGTGTCCCGATCGCCGCGCCTTCATCCCGCCGACGAAAGCCTTGCAGCCCAGGAACACGCCCTTGACGTTGACCGCCATCAGCCGGTCGTACTCGGCATCGGCCACGTCCTCGATCGGCTTGAACGGGTGCGAAAGCCCGGCATTGTTGACCAGTACGTCGACCGGCCCCAGCTTGCCCTCGACCTCGGCCTTCATCGCCGCCCAGCTTGCCGGATCGGTCACGTCCAGCGCCACCGTCAGCAGCCGACCGCCCAGCCGCTCGTTCTCCTCGGCCATGTGCGCGGCGGAGATATCGGCGATCGCCACCCGCACGCCCTTCTCCAGCAGCGCCTCGGCAATTCCCGCGCCGATCCCGCTGCCGCCCCCCGTCACCACCGCCACCTTGCCGTTCAGGTCCATGCGTCGCTCTCCCTTTCCCGGCATTCTTACGACAGGCCGTCGCAAAGAAAACCCCCGCCGATGCTCATCGCACCGGCGGGGGAATCTTTGGATAGAACGGAACCAAAGGTTGCGTGTGGATTTGGCTCAGGCTGGAGCGAGAATGGCTGGCTTCGAGAACCGCCGCGCAGCGTACTTCAGTACGTGAGCACCGGAAGCGCAGAAGACGGCCGTTCGCAGCCCAGCATGGGACAAATCCGCACGCAAGCTATTCCGGCTTCTTCGCCACCGCCACCATCGCCGGCCGCAGCAGCCGGTCCTTGATCATGTAGCCGGCCGCCAGTTCCTGGATCACCGTGCCCGGCTCGGCGTCGGCGTGCGGCACCTCGATCATCGCCTGGTGCTGGTTGGGGTCCAGCGGCAGGCCGACAGCGGCGACACGCACGATCCCGTGGCTGGTGAACACCTTCTCGATCTCGCGCCCGGTCGCCTCCAGCCCGGCGACCAGCGCCTTGAGCTTCTCGTCCTCGCGCAGTTCCGCCGGAATCGCCTCCAGCGCGCGCGACAGGTTGTCGGCCACCGACAGCACGTCGCGGGCAAACCCGGTCGCGGCATAGGCACGCGCGTCGGCAATGTCCTTTTCCAGCCGCCGGCGCACGTTCTGCGTGTCCGCCTTGGCGTAAAGCACCTCCTGCTTCACCGCCTCCAGCTCCGCTTCCAGCGCGGCCAGCCGCTCCATCTCGGCGCCCTCGGCCTTTGCCGCCACGGCGGCCTCGTCCTGCGGCGGGGTCGTTTCTTCGCTCATCATGTTCCCTGAAATTCCGATGTCAGCCAATCAGCTTGCCCAGCGCGCCCATTTTCGAGAGCGCCTGCGCGGTGAAATCCACCATGGGGACGACGCGCGCATAATTCAACCGCGTCGGCCCGATAACCCCCACCACGCCGACCACCCGCCCATCGCGATCGCGATAGGGCGAGGCGATCACCGACGAACCCGAAAGCGCGAACAGCCGGTTCTCCGAGCCTATGAAGATCCGCGTCGCCTCGGCCTCGCGCGCCAGGTCGAGCAGCTCCGCCACCGATTGCTTGTTCTCGAGATCGTCGAGCAGCGATCGCACCCGGTCGAGATCGTGCAACGCCGCCTCGTCGAGCAGGTTGGATGCGCCGCGCACGATCAGCACCGGCCGCTGCGCCGCATCCTCGCTCCACACCGCCAGCCCGCGCTCGACGAGATCGCGGCTCGCCGCGTCGAGCGCCGATCGCCCGCCGGCGATCTCGGCGCGCATCGCCGCCGCCGCATCGGCCAGCGTCCGCCCCGCCAGCCGCGCCGAGATGTAGTTCGATGCCTCGACGAGCGCGCTCGCCGGCACGCCGTCGGGCAGCGTCACCACCCGGTTCTCGATCGCGCCGTCCTCGCCCACCAGCACCGCCAGCGCCCGCCCCGGCGACAGGTGCACCAGGCTCAGTTGCGCCAGTCGCGGATCGCGCCGCGGCACCATCACCACCCCGGCCGCGGCGGAAAGCTCGGACAGCAACGACGATGTCGCCGCCAGCGCCGCCTCGATCGGCCCCGGTTCCGCCAGGCGCCGCTCGATCGCCGCCCGCTCCTGCGCGGTCGGCTCCGCCACCTGCATCATCCCGTCGACGAACAGCCTGAGCCCGCTCTCGGTCGGCACCCGCCCGGCGCTGGTATGCGGATGCCCGAGCAGCCCCAGCCCCTCCAGGTCCGCCAGCACCGACCGGATCGAGGCCGAGGACAGTTGCAGCGATCCTTCCCCGGCCAGCGCCTTGGATCCCACCGGCAGCCCCGTCGCCAGATAGCCCTCGACCACCATCCGGAAGATGTCCCGGGCACGTGCGGTCAGTTCGGAAACGGGCGGTGTCGGCATCGTGCCCCCTATCTAGGCAAATCGCTCCCGGGTGCAATCGCCGCGGCGGGGTTCCTTTCACGTGCCAATCGGGTAAAGCGCCGCCAACCAGACACGACACCAGACACGACAAAGGAAACCCGATGCGCCCCTCCGGCCGTACCCCCGACGAAATGCGCGATATCGAGATCGTCACCCAGTTCACCAAGCACGCCGAAGGTTCGTGCCTGATCTCGTTCGGCGATACCCGCGTGCTCGTCACCGCCTCGGTCGAGGAAAAGGTGCCGCCGTTCCTGCGCGGCAAGGGCGAGGGCTGGGTCACCGGTGAATACTCGATGCTCCCCCGCGCCACCCACACCCGCGGCAGCCGCGAGGCCGCCAAGGGCAAGCAGTCGGGGCGCACCCAGGAAATCCAGCGCCTGATCGGCCGTTCCCTGCGCGCCGTGACGGACTTCAAGAAGCTGGGTGAGCGCCAGATCACCATCGACTGCGACGTGCTCCAGGCCGATGGCGGCACCCGCACCGCGTCGATCTCGGGCGCCTGGGTCGCGCTGCGCCTCGCGGTCAACAAGCTGATGGCCGAAGGCAAGATCAAGGAAGACCCGATCAGCGGCAAGGTCGCCGCCGTCTCCTGCGGCATCGTCAAGGGCGTCCCCGTGCTCGATCTCGACTACATCGAGGACTCCTCGGCCGACGCCGACGCCAACTTCGTGCTGATCGAAGGCGGCCTGATCGCCGAAGTCCAGGCCACGGCCGAAGGCGCGACTTACGACGAGGAAGGCCTGCTCCGCCTGCTGCGCCTCGCCCGCATCGGCTGCGACCGCATCTTCGCCGCGCAGGAAAAGGCGATCAACGGATGAGCGCGCTCCCCAAGCTCGCCGGCAAGCTGGTCATCGCCACGCACAACGCCGGCAAGCTCCGGGAGATCCAGGCCCTGCTCGCGCCCTACGGGATCGAGTGCCTGTCCGCCGGCCAGCTCGGCCTGCCCGAGCCGGCCGAGACCGGCACCACCTTCGTCGCCAACGCGCTGATCAAGGCCCGCGCCGCCGCCGAAGCCTCGCAGCTTCCAGCGCTCGCCGACGATTCCGGCCTCTGCGTCGCTGCGCTCGATGGCCGTCCCGGCGTCTACACCGCCGATTGGGCCGAACGGCAACCGTACGAAGGCGGGCCGGGGCGTGACTGGTACATGGCCATGGGCAAGGTCGAGGGCAAGCTCGCGGAGCAAGGCCCGGCGGTCGACCGTTCCGCCCATTTCGCGTGCGTGCTGGCGATCGCCTGGCCCGACGGCACCGATGCCGTCTACGAAGGCCGCGTCCACGGCACGCTGACATGGCCGCCGCGCGGCACGCTCGGCTTCGGCTACGACCCGGTGTTCGTGCCCCACGGCGACACCCGCACGTTCGCCGAGCTCGATCCGGCGGAAAAGCACGCGATCAGCCACCGCGCCGACGCCTTCGCCAAGCTGGTCGCCGATCAGTTCGCCGTGTAACGTCCGCGCATGGCCCGCGCGCTCTACATCCACTGGCCGTTCTGCCTGCGCAAATGCCCCTATTGCGACTTCAACAGCCACGTCCGCGACAGCGTCGATCATGATCTCTGGCGCGATGCCCTGCTGGCGGACCTGCGCCACGAAGCCGCGCTCACCGCGCACGAACCGCTCGACAGCATCTTCTTCGGCGGCGGCACCCCCAGCCTGATGCCCCCCGCACTGGTCGAGAGCCTGCTGCGCGAGTCGCAGCGCCTTTGGACCTTCGCCCCCGGCATCGAGATCACCCTCGAAGCCAACCCGTCCTCGGTCGAAGCCGAAAAGTTCGCCGCCCTTGGCCTTGCCGGCATCAACCGCGTCAGCCTCGGCCTCCAGGCGCTCGATGACCGGACCCTGCACTTCCTCGGCCGCCTCCACTCCGTCGACGAAAGCCTGCGCGCGCTGGAGGTGGCCCAAGCCCGCTTCGCCCGCGTCAACGTGGACCTGATCTACGCCCGCCCTGGCCAGACCGCCGGCCAGTGGCAGGCCGAACTCGCCCGCGCGCTCGGCTTCGGCACCGATCATCTCTCGCTCTACCAGCTCACGATCGAGCCCGGCACCCGCTTCGCCACGCTGCTGCGCGAGGGCAGCCTCACCCCGCTCGACGAGGATACCTGCGCCGATCTCTACGCGCAGACGCAGGCGCAGACCGCCGCCGCCGGCCGCCCGGCCTATGAAATCTCCAACCACGCCCGCCCGGGCCAGGAAAGCCGCCACAACCTCGCCTACTGGCGCTACCAGGACTACGCCGGCATCGGCCCCGGCGCCCACGGCCGTCGCAATGGCGTCGCCACCACCCGCCACCGCAAGCCCGAAAACTGGCTCGAAGCCATCGCCAACCACGGCCACGGCATCGCCGAATCCCGACCCCTCCCCCCGCGCGAACAGGCCAGCGAAGCACTGCTGATGGGCCTGCGCCTCGCCGAAGGCATCGACCTCGCCGCGCTCGCAGCGCGTTTCGCCCTGAACCCGAACGACCTCTGCGACGAGACCAAGGCCGCGCTCTACGCCCGGCAGGGCCTGCTCACCCGCACCGGCGCCCATGTCGCCGTCACCCCGGCCGGAATGCCGCTGCTCGACGGCCTGCTCGCCGAACTCGTCCCCGCCGAACTGGTCGCGCCATGAGCCGGGCGGACCTGCTCGCGCAGTGGCACGACCACCTCGCGCAAGGCCTGCGCCGCAGCCCGCACACCGTCCGCGCCTACGCCGCCACCGCCGCCCGCCTGCTCGATGCCGTACAGGCGCAGGACTGGTCCGCCGTCGCCGCGCTCACCGCCAACGACCTGCGCCGCCACCTCGCCGCGCGCCGGGCCGAAGGCCTCGGCAACGTCTCCGCCGCGCGCGAACTCTCGGCGCTGCGCCGCCTGATCGCGTTCGCGCGCGAACAGGCCGGCCAGCCCGACGCCGCCCCGCCCCGGTTGCGCGGCCCGCGCATCAAGAAGGGCCTGCCCCGCCCGGTCACCCCGGACGAGGCCGTGGCCCTGGCGGAGATGGTATCGGACAACGCCGCGGCGGACTGGATCGGCCTGCGCGACCGCGCCGTGCTGCTGCTGCTCTACGGCGCCGGCCTGCGCATCGCCGAAGCACTGTCACTGACCGGCGCGGTGCTCCCGCTCGGCGAAACCCTCACCGTGTGCGGCAAGGGCAACAAACAGCGCGTCGTGCCGCTGCTGCCGCAAGTCCGCGCCGGGGTCGAAGCCTACCTCGCGCGCTGCCCCTGGCCGGTCGAGAGGGAAGCGCCGCTGTTCCGGGGGGCGAAAGGCGGCCCGCTCTCGCAAGGCATGGTGCAGAAAGCGGTCGCCGCCGCCCGCGCGCTGCTCGGCCTGCCCGAAACCGCCACCCCGCACGCTTTGCGCCACAGCTTCGCCACCCACCTGCTCGGCGCCGGCGCCGACTTGCGCAGTTTGCAGGAACTGCTCGGCCACGCCAGTCTCGGCTCGACGCAGATCTACACCAAGGTCGATGCGGCGGTCCTGCTCGACGTCTACCGCAACGCCCACCCGCGCGAACGGGGCCAAGCGTGATGACTTTCGGTTGAAGCAAGCTTCGACAAAGTCATCGGCAACGCTCAAGCGCCGCGCGAGCTAGGTTCCCACCTTCGGATTGAACGTCAGGTCGACCATGATCTCGCCTGAGATCGCCTCCAGCGCCTCGCGCACCTGATCCCAGCCCATCCCCGCCGGCGGCACCAGCCGGATTCGCGCGCGGAACAGCTGCTCGCCGGACCAGGCACTGTTCTCGGTGCGCGACGTGAACTGCTCGATGTTCGCCCCCAGCCCCGCCAGCACTGCGGTCACCTCGCGGACGATCCCCGGCCGGTCCTGCCCGACCAGCTCGACCCAGATCGCCTCGCCCCCCGGGAACGCCGCATCGCCGGCCGGCACGATCACGACCTGCAAGCCGCTGGCGTCGATGCCGCGCACCGCGCCTTCCAGCGCCCCCAGCCGGTCCTCGCCGATCTCCACCAGCACCGATCCGACATACTTGCCGCCCAGACGCGCCAGATGGCTGTCGAGCCAGTTGCCGCCGGCCGCGTGCACCGCCTCCGCCAGCGCCTGCGTCAGCCCGGGCCGGTCGCTGCCCAGCACGGTCAGGATGATGCGCGTCCTCATGTTCGCCTCCTTGGCCAGGCTGCTGGGATGCTGACGCATCACAGCCTGGATTTGCTCAAACGCCGCACGGTCAGTCGTCCTTCCAGCGCCACACCCGCCACAGATAGAACGCGATCGCCAGCGCCGCCAGCCCGCCGACGATCGGCCCCAGCACCGCGTCGACCTCGTGGATGGTATCCGCCGCCCAGACCCCGCCGCCGATCAGCAGCGCGTCCCACACCAGCGCCCCGGCAAAGGTAAAGCACAGGAACCGCACGTGCCCCATGTGCGCCAGCCCGGCAGGGACGGAAATCATCGTCCGGAAGAACGGCGAAAACCGCATCGCGAACACGATCCACTGCCCGTGCTTGCGGAAGAACGCGGTCGATCGCTCGACATCGTGCCAGGTCATCGTCAGCCAGCGCCCGTGCCTGTGCACCAGCGGCTGCAACCGCCGGTAGCCGAGCCGGTCGGCCGCCAGGAACCACACATAGTTCCCCAGCGTCGATCCCAGCGTCCCCCACAGCAGCAGCGGCCAGAACGAAAACCGCCCCTGCGCCAGCGCCACCCCGGCGGCGCCCATGATCAGCTCGCTCGGGATCGGCGGAAAGATGTTTTCCAGCGCCATCAGCAAGGCGATCCCGACATAGCCGCCGCGCGCGATCACATCGATGATCCAGCCGTCCATGCTCAGCTCCGGAACCGGCGCCGGATCGCCGCGCGTGACCGCGCCAGCAGCGGCACCTCGATCCAGCGAAAGACCATCACCGACAGCATGATCGCCGAGATGGTCATTGCCGCCGCCAACGGCAAGACAGGCCAGGGCGCGTCGCGCGCGTCATCGATGGCGAGGAAGCCGTGGATCACCGGCAGGTGGACAAGGTACAGCGCGAACGAGGCGTCGCCCAGCAGCACCAGCAACCGGCTCCCGCCCAGCGCGCCCGAAAACGCCCCGCGCCCGTTGCCGAACACCCAGATCAGCAGCGCGATCGGCGCCAGGTAGGCCAGTTGCATCCGCCAAGCCTCGGCCATTCCCAGCGCCGGGAACAGCGCCACCGCGCCCAGCAGTGTCCCCAGCGCGACCAGTTCCAGTGCGCTCCCCGCCGCCCGCGACCAGCCCGGCCGCGGCAGCCGGTACACCAGCATCCCGGTGCAAAAGTCGAGCAGCCGCGTCAGCGGGTTGATGTAGGTCAGCCAATGCGTCGGCGTCATCGCCTCGCCGGCATGGATCGCGCCGTGCCCGCCCTGGACCCGCCACGCCGCCACGCCCACCGACAGCACCAGCAGTGCCGCCGCCAGCAAGCCCACCCGCCGCACCGGCCAGAACGCCAGCCAGCCGAAGCAGGTATAGAAGAACAGCTCGTCCGACAGGCTCCAGCTCGGCTCGTTGAGCGAAAAGTACCAGTGCTCGTCCGGCACCCAGCTGTGCAGCATCAGCAGGTTCACCACCGCCACCGGCAGCGCCGCACCGAACGCGAACGGCAGCCCGGTCAGCCAGTGCAGCGGCCCGATCCGCGCCACCCGCAGCACCCAGTATTCCCCGCGCGAGATCGAACCGTCGCGCAGCCGCCCGCCATAGGAATGGCTGAGGATGTAGCCCGACAGCATGAAGAAGAACGAGACCCCCGCGAACCCTTCCGCGAACAGCCCCCGCGCCAGCCCCTGCAACGGATTGGCGCTCTCGGCCAGGATCCACAGATGCGAAGCCAGCACCGCCAGCGCCGCGAAGAACCGCAGCGCCGTCAGTTGCTCCAGTCGGACGGCATCCGCCCGGGATGCCGTTTGCCCTGGGCCTGTCGAAGGGCCGCCTTGTTCCTTCAGCGTCTCAGCCCGTGATCTCGGCCGCCATCTCGCCATGCCGCCGCTCGATCGCATCCCAGATCATCCCGGCGGTATCGCTGCCGTTGAAGCGGTCGATGGCGACGATGCCGGTGGGCGAGGTGACGTTGATCTCGGTCAGCCACTCCCCGCCGATCACGTCGATGCCCACGAACACCAGCCCGCGCTTGCGCAGTTCCGGCCCCAGCGCGGCGCAAATCTCCTGCTCCTTCGCCGTCAGTTCGGTCGCCTCCGCCGATCCGCCGACCGCGAGGTTGGAGCGGAACTCGCCCTCGCCCGGCTTGCGGTTGATCGCCCCGGCCACCGCGCCGTCGACCAGCACGATGCGCTTGTCGCCCTTCGCCACGTCGGGAAGGAACGGCTGGACCATGAACGGCTCCTTCCACACCTGCCCGAACAGCTCGGTCAGCGCCCCGAGGTTCGAGCCATCGGCCGGCACCCGGAACACCGCCTTGCCGCCATTGCCGTGCAGCGGCTTGACCACCAGGTCGCCCGGATGGCGCCGGTGGAACTCCCGCACGTCCTCGATCCGCCGCGCCACCAGCGTCGGCGGCATGAACCGCGCGAAGTCGAGCACATAGACCTTCTCCGGCGCGTTGCGCACCGATTCGGGATCGTTGACGACCAGCGTCCGCCCCTTGAGCTTCTCGAGGATGTGCGCCCCGGTGATGTATCCCAGGTCGAACGGCGGGTCCTGCCGCATCAGCACGACGTCGATCTCGTCGCCGAGGTCCAGCTTCACCGCCGCCCCCAGCGCATAGTGGTCCCCGGCCTTGCGTTCCAGCCGCTCGACCGGCGCGCACCAGGCGGTCACCCTGCCCCCGTCCCCGGCCGATTCCCACGCCAGCGACGCGACGTCGTAGTACCACAGTTCGTGCCCGCGCTCCTGCGCACTCAGCATCAACGCGAACGTCGAATCGCCGGCAATGTTGATCGAATGGAGCGGGTCCATCTGGACCGCGACGCGCAAGGTCATGAAGCAGGGACTTTCAAACGAGGTTCATCGAAGCGTTGACGATGTGGCGCGGCCAGCGCCCCGGCGCAAGCAGCAGCACGTCGATCCGCCAGCAATCGCCGGCGCACACGTAACGCGGCGCCAGCACTTCCGCCGCCGCGATCACCCGCCGCAGCCGCCAGCCGTCGATCGCGCGGTCGAGCCCGCCCACGTCCGCGCGCCACTTGACCTCGACGAACGCCACCATCCGCCCGCGCCGCGCTACCATGTCCACCTCGCCGCGCGGCGTCTGCAATCGCCGGCCGACGATCCGCCAGCCATGCAGCCGAAGATACCACGCCGCCAGCCCCTCGCCCCGCCGCCCGCGCGCTTCGGCCAGCTCGCGGGCGCCGCTCATTTCAGCTCCAGCGCCCGCGCATAGAGCATCTTGCGATCGAGCCCGGTCGCCCGCGCCACCGCCGCCGCGGCCTGGGACGGCTTGGCATGGGCCAGCTCCGCGCGCAGCAGCGCGTCGGCATCCTCTGCGCTCGCCACCGTCTCCCCCGGCGGCGCCACCACCACCACGATCTCGCCCCTGGGCGGATGCGCGGCATAATGCGCCGCCAGGGCCTCCGCCGTGCCCGTCCGGCACTCCTCGTGCAGCTTGGTCAGCTCGCGCGCCACCGCCACCTCGCGCCCCGCCAGCACGTCGCCGATCGCCGCCAGCGCATCGCCCAGCCGCGGCGCGGTCTCGTAGAACACCAGGCTCGCCGGCACCCCCGCCAACTCCGCCAGCACGTCGCGCCGCGCCTTGTCCTTCGGCGGCAGGAACCCCGCGAACAGGAAGCGATCGCTCGGCAGCCCGCTCAGCGCCACCGCGCTCACCGCCGCGCAGGCCCCCGGCACCACCGTCACCGCCACCCCGCGCTCGCGCGCCAGCCGCACCAGCCGATAGCCCGGGTCCGAAATCAGCGGCATCCCCGCGTCCGACACCAGCGCCACCGCCTCCACCGCCGCCATTCCCAGCAGCCGCTCGTGCGCCGCCGCATCGGCATGGTCGTCGAACCGCACCAGCTTCTGCTTCACCCCCAGGTGGTGCAGCAGCTTGCCCGTCACCCGCGTATCCTCGCAGGCTACCGCCGCAACCGATTTCAGCGTCTCGATCGCGCGCAGCGTGATGTCGCCGAGATTGCCAATCGGCGTTGCGACGATGTACAGCCCGGGTTCAAGTGTGGTCATGTCGATGCCGCTCATGAACCACCGGTGCAGGGAATCGCAAGCAATGATCGAGAGGATGATCGGCCGGCGCAGGGCCGCAATCCGCACCGGCGCACTCGCGCTGGCCGCCTTTCTGGCCGGCTGCCAGGTCATCCCCAAGGGCCCGCCGCCCCCGCCGCCGCCGCCCCCGCCGCCGGTGTCGGCCATCCCCAGCGACGGCGGCCACCACCGCGTCGCGCTGCTGGTGCCGCTCGCCGGGCCGCAGGCCGGCGCCGGCCAGGCGATCGCCAACGCCGCGCAGATGGCGCTGCTCGACATGAACGCGGACAACCTGCGCATCACCACTTACGACACCGCCCCCGGCGTCGAGGCCGCTGCCTCCCGCGCCATCGCCGATGGCGCCATGCTGATCCTCGGCCCGCTGCTGGGCGAGGATGCGGACAACGTCGCCCGCATCGCCAAGCGCGCCCGCGTCCCGGCGATCTCCTACTCGAACGACGTCGCCGCCGCCGGCGGCGGCGTGTTCGTGATGGGCAACATCCCCGGTGAGGCGATCGAGCGCGTCGTCGCCCACGCCCGCAGCCAGGGCGCCAGCCGCTTCGCCGCGCTGATCCCGGTCGGCACTTATGGCGAGCGCGCGTCGAACGCGATGCTCGCCGCGGTGCGCGCCGGCGGCGGCAGCATGGTCGGCATGGAAAGCTACGACCGCTCGGGCAGCAACATCCTCGCCGCCGCCCGCCGCCTCAAGGCGCGCGGCGCGTTCGACGCGGTGCTGATCGCCGACGGCGGCCGCATCGCCGCGCTCGCCGCGCCGGTGCTCAAGGCCGGCGCCCCCGGCCTGCGCATCCTCGGCACCGAGCTGTGGAGCGGCGATCCCGTCGTGGTGAAGACCCCGGCGCTCACCGGCGCCGAGTTCGCCGCCTTGTCCGATGCCCGCTTCGCGCGCTTCGCCCAGTCCTACCGCGCCCGCTTCGGCGCCGCCCCCTACCGCATCGCCACGCTCGGCTACGACAGCGTGCTGCTCACCCTGCGCATCGCCCGCGAATGGCGCGCCGACGCGCCGTTCCCCACCGCCCGCATGTACGATCGCGGCGGCTTCCTCGGTCTGGACGGCGCCTTCCGCTTCGGCTCGGACGACGTCGTCGACCGCGCGCTCGAAGTCCGCGAAGTCCGCGCCGGCACCGTCCGCGTGATCAGCCCGGCGCCCGACAAGTTCGGGGATTAAGCCCTGCGGATAAGCGATTCTGCCATCTTGCCGCGGTGACTCCACCCCCGGTATAGGCATGTCATGGCCGAAGACCTGTTCGATGCTCCGCGCGCCGGCGCGGGCGATTCCTACGATGGATCCGCGATCGAGGTGCTGGAGGGGCTGGAGCCCGTCCGCCGCCGCCCCGGCATGTACATCGGCGGCACGGATGAGCGCGCGCTCCACCACCTCGCCGCCGAAGTGCTCGACAACGCGATGGACGAGGCCGTCGCCGGTCATGCCAACCGCATCGAGGTCACGCTCGACGAAGCCCCCGGCGCCCCCGGCCGGCTGACCATCGTCGACAACGGCCGCGGCATCCCGGTCGACGAACATCCCAAGTTCCCCGGCAAGTCCGCGCTGGAGGTGATCCTCACCACGCTGCACTCGGGCGGCAAGTTCTCGGGCAAGGCCTATGCCACCTCGGGCGGCCTCCACGGCGTCGGCGTCTCGGTGGTCAACGCCCTCTCCACGCTCACCCGCATCGAGGTCGCGCGCAACAAGGAGCTTTACGCGCAGGAATTCTCGCGCGGCATCGCCACCGGCCCGCTGCAGAGGATCGGCGCCGCCCCCAACCGGCGCGGCACGTCCGTCAGCTTCGTCCCCGACGCCGAGATCTTCGGCGCCGACGCGAAATTCAAGGCCGCGCGCCTGTTCCGCCTCGCCCGCTCGAAAGCCTATCTCTACGCCGGGGTCGAAATCCGCTGGAAATGCGCGCCGTCGCTCGCCAGCGACGATGTCCCGGCGGAGGCCGTGTTCCAGTTCCCTGGCGGCCTCTCGGATCACCTCGCCGAACAGATCGGCGGCCGCGAATGCGTGACCACGCAGTTCTTCGCCGGCAAGCAGGACTTCCCCCAGAACGACCGGGGCGAGGACCAGGGCCGCGTCGAATGGGCGATCGCCTGGCCGCTGTGGTCCGACGGCGCCTACTCGTGGTACTGCAACACCATCCCCACCCCCGATGGCGGCACCCACGAACAGGGCGTCCGCGCCGCGCTGACCAAGGGCATCCGCGCCTTCGCCGATCTCGTCGGCCAGAAGAAGGCCAAGGACATCACGCCCGAGGACATCGTCACCGGCAGCGAGATCATGCTCTCGGTGTTCATCCGCGATCCGCAGTTCCAGTCGCAGACCAAGGACCGGCTGACCTCGCCCGAGGCTGCCCGCCTCGTCGAGAACGCCGTCCGCGACCATTTCGACCACTTCCTGACCGACAACATGGATCGCGGCAAGGCGCTGCTCGGCCACGTCCTCGAACGCATGGACGAACGCCTGCGCCGCAAGCAGGAACGCGAGGTCAAGCGCAAGACCGCGACCAACGCCCGCAAGCTGCGCCTCCCCGGCAAGCTCACCGACTGCTCGGGCGAGGGCGATGGCGAGACCGAGCTGTTCATCGTCGAGGGCGATTCGGCCGGCGGCTCCGCCAAGCAGGCGCGCGACCGCAAGACCCAGGCGATCCTCCCCATCCGCGGCAAGATCCTCAACGTCGCCTCGGCCACGGCGGACAAGATCCGCGCCAACAGCGAGATCGCCGATCTCAACCTCGCGCTCGGCTGCGGCACCCGCAAGGACTGCAACCCGGACAACCTGCGCTACGATCGCATCATCATCATGACCGACGCCGACGTCGACGGCGCCCATATCGCCACGCTGCTGATGACGTTCTTCTTCCAGGAAATGCCCGAGGTCGTCCGGCGCGGCCACCTCTACCTCGCCCAGCCCCCGCTCTACCGCCTCACCGCCGGCAAGGACAGCGCCTACGCCCGCGACGACGCCCACCGCGCCGAGCTCGAGGCGACGAAGTTCAAGGGCAGGAAAGTCGAGGTCTCGCGGTTCAAGGGCCTGGGCGAGATGAACCCCCAGCAATTGCGCGAAACCACGATGTCCCCGGCCTCGCGCGGCCTGCTGCGCATCACCCTGCCGCCGGAATACGAAGGCCGCGCCGCGGTGAAGGACCTGGTCGATCGCCTGATGGGTCGCGACCCCGCGCAACGCTTCATGTTCATCCAGAACCGCGCCGGCGAGATCGATCCGGAACTGATCGACGCCTGAGGATCAGTCGCCGGCGCCCTGCCCGGCGCCGGTGCCCGGGTGTTCGAGCAGCATCCGCTCCAGCGCCTGGGTCCACAACGCCATGTCCACGCCATCATGGAACTCGACGAGCGCCGGCTTGTCGCCGCCGACGAATCCCGTCCAGCTCCGCGCCCAGTCCGCCAGCGCCGCGATCGTGTCGGGAATGACCATTTCGTACTCGTCGACCACGAAGAATCCGTCGTCGCACACCAGGTTCTCGATTTCCCCGTTCTGCAGCGCATACTGCCGCGCATGCCGAAACCGGAGCACGTCCTCGATGATCGTGAACCGCCTTTCCTGCGCATGGGCATCCGCCATCTCCTGGGGTTCGCGCAGCACGCGCGCGATGATGCGCACCCCCGGAACCGCCAGCAGGTTCTCGCTGACGAGCGCATGGCACAATGCCAGCCGGGCTACCGTCGAGCCCAGGCCGTTGCCACGATAGCGGACGTCGACCATCAACCCGCCGATCTCGCAGACGGCTTCGTCTTCGTCGAAAGCGGCATAGGCCAACGCCAGGAAATCGCCTTCGTCGCTCATCGCGGCCCAGACGCACCCGTCCCAGGCCAGCAGTTCGAAGAAATCGTAGTCCCGTGGCGCGATCGCCCGGTTGGCCCCGGCGAAGCCGCGATGCCACTGATGCACCGCCGCGCATTGCCCGTGCTCGATCGCGGAAAACAGAAACACGGCCCCTCCGGCGGCATCGGCGAAGCCGAACCGATAGCCTTTCATCAAGCTGTTGAAAAGATCGGCTTTCCGCCGAACCGGTCTTACCGACCGGTCTTGAGCCGCTCGCGCAACTGTGCCTGCAGCAGGTCGAACATCGCCCGCCGCATCACCGGATGCGGCGCGGTGATCCCGCGCGTCCACCGGCTGATCGTCGGCCGGCTCACCTTGAACATGCGCGACATGTCGAGGTCGGTCCGTTCGAGCACTTTCTGCGAGAGCCGGAAAACCGCCCCGAAGTCGACGGATTCGGGATCGGCACTTGCCGAACAGAGCTTGGCCGCCAGAGCACGGTACATTTCCCTGCGTCGGGACTCGAGTTCGATCGCGCTTTCCTCGAGCGACTGGCAGTCATCGGACAAGTCGGACAATGCGAAATCTCCTGCCGGCAGCAACGACGTGATACCCTCGCGACCAGGGTTAGCCAAACGAGCGCGAGATCCTATCGATTTTTCATCCCGAGTCAATCAAAAACAAATTAAAACATAGAATACAATGACATACTGCGGCGATGGTTCAGCCAATACTGTGCACGCTGTACAGGTACAACCACAACGCTCCCGATCGGTCAAGGTTTCCACAACCCAGATACGACAGCACCCCCGTCATCCCCGCGAAAGCGGGGACCTCGAGCAACCAAGCGGAACCCCCGCCGGCCACACCCCCAACTCCCCTCTTGACATTTACAACCACATAGGTTAAACCCACCCCCATCCGGTCCCGCCTTCTCGCGAAAGGCGGCCCCGGTGTTTCAGGCCGGCGTTGCCCGCGATGGCGCATCCTTTTCCGGACGCACCATGCAGCGCGAAGCAGCGTCAGCTACCGGTTCAGGCTGGCGGGCCTCACCGCCACCCCGGACAGCGAAGCTTGCGAGCCCGATCGCTGTCCCGCCTGTTCAGGGCGAAAG
>JAGWUH010000021.1 GCA_028868535.1 Sphingomonadales bacterium
CGCTTTGTAACCATACGCACCGATCCAGGCGGACAAAGCCAGGAGCCGCGCCCGTGGCAAGCGGTGGTGAACTGGAAGTTCAACGGCGCCTCGATGAGCGCCGCAGACCGTATGCGTAATCCACTCGGTTTTCAGGTAACACGCTATCGACGCGACGCAGAAGTACCGCTCGACGTGCCCGCTCAAACGACGGTCAGTGTAGTTCGGTCCGGCACTTTACCAGCGCAGGCAGTTGCCCTTCCCGCGACCACCGTCTCTTCAGGACCGTCGAGCGTCGCGTCGGCTGCAAGGAAGTCGCAGTGAAGCGCGCTTTTGTCGTCGCGGCATTGTACTTCGGCGCGCCTGCGCATGCACAGATGGAACCAATTCCATCCAACGAAGACGCCCGTATTGGGGTGATCCATTATGCAAACGGCCAGCAGATAAACTTGCGTACGACGCCCGGCGCTGATCTTACCGTTCTTTTCCCTCACGGCGAGCACGTTCAATTGGTCACGGTCGGTGATACCGCCTCATGGCACGTCTCCGTGTCCAGCAATCAAGACGCGATCGTCGTCTATGCACTCCATCAGGTTGGTGCCACTAGCCTCGATGTGCGCACCGACAAGACAGGCTATCAGCTTAACTTAACGGCTGTCGCCGACGCGCGAGGGCCATACCTCGTGAGGATCGAGGGGGAATCACCGTTCGGCAACCAGCCCAAACCCTGGGCTCAGCGGGCTGACGCCCGGAGCAGCACCTATCGGCTCTCGGGCGACAAGGAATTGCGCCCCAAATCCATCCGCGACGACGGCAAGAAGGTCTACATCGAATGGGGGTCCGATCAATCCATCCCGGCAGTGTTGGCACGCGACAAGAATGGCCGGGAGGAAATGGTCGACGGCTACATGCGAGATGGCACATTCACCATTGACCGGATCTACGATCTGCTCGTGTTCCGGATCGACAAGACCGAAGTGTTGGCAAGAAGAATGCTGCCAAAGGCGTTGAAGAAGTCAATCAGCTGATTCCAAATGGAGGGTGACGTGACGGGGTTCGTACGTGCATTGATTGGCGTCATTGTCCTGATGTTCGGTTTTGGGATCGCGGCGCCCGCGTTTGCTTATGATTGGATCGTCGAAGCCCAAATTCAGGTTGTCGAGCCTTCCTACGTTCCAACATCGCTCCCTTCACGATCACGGCTAACGCCGGCACATGTCACGCAGGTACCTGGCTCTACTGGAACATCAAAAGCACGACTGAAGGCCAGCGGACTGCAAATGCGCAAGCAGCATTGTCGGCTCTGCTCACGGCAACGGCCGCAGGTAGAATGCTTAAAATCCATGTAGACAATAGTGGCTGCGCGATCGATTTTATCCACGTCGTTTGACAGCCGGCACAGAGCCGAATTCCCTTTCCAAATTTAGAACGCTCTCGTTTCAGAAAGCCAATCGCAATGAACCCAGGGCAAAATTTGCAGGCTCCTTTGGCATCGAGCATTCGGCCGATTGTAGGTGGACGCACGAGTCAGCGCGGCGTCTGGATCTTTGCTTTGGCCGCCGCTGTGGGGGCCATCTTGCTTTTTTCTCTACTTGAAGCCCGCCGCACCACGAGGACCGAGGGCGAACTCGATCCGCAGGATGAAAGTGCCTCGATCGTAGCTCCCGCCCCCGAACTCGCCATTCCCAATGAGCCAACGCCACCTGTACAAGTGCTCTTACAGACTCAATCGCCAGCCAGGAGCGCACCGATTGTACAAAGCGCACAGGCACCTGTTACTCAGCAGGCAGTTCGGGCCTTCACTCCCTCAGGGCCGCGCGCTTCGCGTTATGAGGCTCCGCTGGCCAGCAGCGGGTTTCTCAATCCTCAGCAAGCGGCGGTTCCTCCCGCGGGCACCTCGGCGTCCATCGGGCCTGAGGTAGTTTACGATGCTTCACGCGCGCATCCCCAGGCTTCTTCATCCAAGTTAAATGACACGGACACCGGCAAGGGAGTGGAGCGGGTTGAAGCGGGACGATTTCTACACCCTGCAACAACGATCCCCAAAGGGACCGTCATCCAGGCGGTTCTGGAAAGCGCACTCGATTCAACGCGCGCGGGACTCGCCCGAGCCATCATCTCTCGAGACGTTTATGGGTTTGATGGCACACACGTTCTCGTCCCTAAAGGTAGTCGGCTCATCGGCGAGTACAAGGCGGATCTAGCTGCAGGACAAGGACGGGCGCTGATCCAGTGGCAGCGGCTGATGCGGCCCGACGGCGCGGTCATAAACCTGGACTCTCCCTCTGCCGATCCGCTCGGCCGCGCCGGCGTTAAAGGGAAGGTCAACACGCATTTTCTCGATCGCTTCGGCGGCGCAATCCTCCAGTCAGCGCTCGATGTCGGTGTTCAAGTGGCGACTAACCAACTTGCTAATGGCGGAACCGTCTACGCGCTGCCCGGGCTATACGCTTTGCCAGGTCTTGCTCAAGGCAACGGAGGAAGGATCGGCGCCGACAAGGTCCAACCAACGTTGACTGTGAAACAGGGGACCAGCGTATCGGTGTTCGTGGCGCGCGATCTTGACTTCTCGACGGTGGATCAGTGAACGCGTCCGCGAATATCTATCTGGAGAGCTGCCTGGCACCGTTGGGGGAGTTCCTGGGCAGCCCTGATGTAACCGATCTATATATCAACGGTCCCGGTGAAATATGGGTCGAACGCTTGGGTGGCAGCATCGAACGGCACTCGAAGCCTGAACTGGAGCACTCAATCCTATTGCGTTTCGTTCGCCAGGTAGCTGCAGTCACGGCTCAAGGCATAAGTCGCGAACACCCCATATTGTCGGCCGTCCTCCCAACAGGGGAACGCATCCAGGCCGTGATTCCTCCGGCTACTCGCGGCGAGATCGCGATCGCCATTCGAAAGCATGGCGCACAAGCTGTCTCGCTCGAAGATTACCGGGTCGAGATTGCAACAGACGCTCTGCCGGACCGTCAAGGGGATTTATCCCGCGGAATCAAGGAAACTCACGATGCCATCGAAACATTACGGTTAGCGGTCAGAAACCGGCGTAATATTCTGATTTCTGGAGGCACGTCTTCCGGCAAGACCACTTTTCTAAACACCTTGCTTGCGGAGATCCCGTTGAGCGAGCGGCTGCTCCTGATCGAGGACTCTCCGGAGCTTCGTTGCCCACATCCAAACCACGTTGGGCTCTTGGCTGCGAGGGGCTCACTTGGTGAGGCTGACGTGACGGCGGAAGACCTGCTGATAGCGTCCCTGAGAATGCGCCCCGATCGAATCATCCTGGGCGAAATCCGCGGCCAGGAAGCAGCGACTTATCTGCGGGCCGTAAATACAGGTCACCCTGGATCGATATCGACCATCCATGCTGACTCTCCCGCGCGCGCCATGGATCAACTCGCGCTCCTCATTCTGCAAACTGGTAGCCGTATAGGTTTTGAAGACGTGCTGAAGTACATCAGAAGCTCACTTGGGTTAGTTGTGCAGCTGGCGCGCACGCCAAATGGACGCGCCATTAACGGCATCCTTGACTGTAACGCGATGTCCCATTCCTAAGAGATGGACATATCGGAATGTCGCCGCGTCAGTCGCGTCACCAATCGAACATCACCGCTGGCGGATCCCCGGAGTTACGGTTCCATGCATGCGCAATGTCTTCGGCGATCCCCAGAGATCACGGCTCTCGTCGATCGCCTTACGCACCAGTGCGACATAACCTGCGCGGGTATGGTTAGCACTTGGCGATTGAAGCACTATTCGATGCCATTCTCGCTCTTGAGGGGCGGGGCGTGCTGCCACTCGTCGCGTGTGCCCAATCCACAACGCCCACCAAGGTGGCAGTCAGATTTCTCGTGTATAATACGTTGAATATTCTTCACAAAATCGCAATTCTTCACCGCTCCGCTGCTGTCAAAAACTATGAATGGGAATGGGTGCATTTGATGCGCCTGCATCAGCAACGTTATTAATTTTTCACCACTCACCGGTTGCTCGTCCCAACGGACTGTTCTGTCTTTTGCTTCAATGACGACCATTGACCTGAAGGCTGATCGGCCGTCCCGCGGTAGCATCCAGCCATCTCGCATAATATCACATCTCGCGCTAACTGTCGTTGGCCTGTGAGTGTTCAGAAGGGCATAGCCCGCCAAAAGCAGGCAACCGATCAGCGTCCCAAAAATGACAAGTTTTCGCTTTCTTTCCATGATCCACCCCACGCGTTGGTTCCCTTTTTGGACATGGCTTCGGCTACTTCGACTGATCCTGCCCATAGAGGTCACGCGCCGGAATGGTGCCGTAAGCATGCTCCACAGCCCGTCCCGCAGCATAGCCGCGCGGCTCACTGCTGCCGCTATATCCACCGGATCTTAGTTGATCTTGCGCGTGTTGGCCTTCATGAGCAATGATATTTCCACGCTCGACTTGTGGAGAGAAGCGGTCGGGATGATGGATGCCGCCTGCCAGTGGATTTGCCTTTGCATCGTCGTAAAGCTTTCCAAATTCATGTGGGAGGAAAACGACAGCCGTGTTGTATTTCGCGGACCAAGCTGTTTTCGCGGCTGCCCACTGACCTCCGGCCATTTTACTAATCTCCGCCTCAGTTCTGAAAGAAACAACTACTCCATTCGACTTTCCTTCAGCGCCCCAAGTCTTCAGTATGCCATTCAATGTTTTCGTTTCAGATCTACTGAGCTTCCCCGACGCAACAGCCTCTCTAACCGTTGCAAGCGCTTGGCGAACAGCCCCGCATTCCGCTCCCGTACCATCACACTGATAAAGTCCAGTGTAATCTACCTTGTCAACGGGATCGTTTGCGACGTACGCATACAGGTTAATTTGGTCTTTGTACCCGATAGGATCTGTTTGCATGAATCGACCCAAGGTGGGCGAGTACATACGCGCTTTATAATAATACATCCCCACGTCGGGCAGCCACGCTTGACCGGTGAACTGAAAGCGACCAGCATTTCCACTTCCCGGGATGCCATACTCGTCGAACGTGTTGACCGCGTAAATTGTTGAGCCGGAATTGTCAGATATGAGGCCGATGCTCCCCTGCCAATCGGGTCGGAGAAAGCGCTCGTTGGTACCGCCAAAAGTTGCCCCTTCGTACCAAGCGATTGGGTCATCAGACTTCAGATCGGCTCCATGTACATAGCGCCGAAGCAAATTGCCCGCCCCATCGTATTCTGCAACTAACTCATCTCCACTATACAGGAAGCGGAGTGTTCCTGAAGCGCCTGTCACCTCATAAAGACGCCCAAGAGGATCGTATCTTAGTTGAGCAGTATGGCTTCCACTCACTCCTACAAGTCGATTTTCTACATCATAGATAAAGGAATTCGCGCCATCTCCGGTCAGATTTCCGTTTCCATCATAGGTAAAGCCCGCTGACCCGGCCGTCGTATACTGATTTAGTCCGTTCGTCGCATAAGCTCGACTGACATTATATGCCTCCGCGAACACAAATGTGTTATTACTCTTTGTGATCTGCACCGCTTGATCGGCAGGGCTATAAGTGAACCCGAACACATTATTGTAGCTCGGGCTGCCTAGCGGATTGTTGGAGAGAGACGTGAGCCTTCCAATGCTATCATAGCCATAGGAGGTACTGATTCCACCATTAAATGACTGCCGAGTTCCATCAGGATTATAAACATAGCTTGCTATTGTTGACGTAGCTGAACGCTGAATAAGGGTCGGTCGCCCTCGTCCGTCAAAAACGTAATTCACGAAGTTGCCGTCAGGGTAAGTAACCTTGGTTCTATTTCCATCAGCGTCGTATTCGTACGTAACGCTGCGCGTTACACCGTCCATGGTTAGGCTGGACGACAGCTGGCGCCCTAAACCATCAAACGTACTAATGACGCCTTCACCGCCAGCGGCATCGAACTGCGCCGTTAACTGGTGACCCGCTATGTCATAGCTATAGAAAACGGAGCGCGCGTCTGTTGCAGGGAGGCCTGCACGTTGTGGAACATTTTTAGCAGTTGTACGTCCCAATGCATCGTAGCTGAAGGTGATTACTGAGCCGTCCCGCTTGCGCAAGCTGGTACGATTCCCGCCGGCGTCATAATTATACGCTTCGTAATCACCGGCGTTGGGTGAATTGGCAGATGCAAGTGCGGTAGCCTGTGTCGCGGGATTGTAAGCGCCTGCCCTGGTCGGCGAAGGAAATATCCACTGTGACTGACGGTCGAAACCATCGTACACGAGCTTCGCGTGATTTCCGTTCGCATCGATTACATCGGTCAGATTGCCATTCTGACTGAAAGCGTTCGTAACATAAGCCTGTTCGAGTGACGTTCCAAACGCTCTTCTGACCTGCAAAATCTGGTCATCCGCGTCGTAAATGTTCTTGGTTATGCGATCCGGCCCTTGTCCGCCTTGCGCTCCGAGCGCGCATGCGTCACTGCCGGCCGCGGGAAGCTGACTCATATTCATTCGAATGGTTTCGCATATCAGATTTCCGCGGTCGTCGTGTGTGGCGTCCGTCACCTTAAACGTTGATCCGCCCGAAGAAACTGCTTCCCGGACTTGGCGGCGATGCGCATCGAACGCCATGTCCGATTGCTGATAGACCGTGAGCGTGGTGCTGTTTGGATCCTGCACTGATCCGTACTCAATTCGGATGATCTTATCGTCGGAATCTCGGTAGGTATAGCGAAGCACGGGCCTTATTCCATCGGTTCCTTTTGAACCGATCTCCCACGTTTTACGGCCATACACATCGTACCGATAGTACTTGGCATCGTCTGTTCCGGGAAGCGGTCCGTCTTCCGAAAGCAAGCGTCCGGCTCCATCGTACGAATACGTGGTGGTCAGGGTGATCCCGCGCGATGCATCAATTTCACGTTTCTGACTTGGGAGGAACGTGGTTGCCCAATAATCGTATTCCGTTCGAATCTCGCTGTTCGTCCCGCACGTCGTCGAAAGTCCACACACTCTAACGACGCTGGGAGCCGACAAAGTTCCGGAGGTGTATGACACGTAGGTCGCTCGCCGCACTCCGCTCGCGTCGGCAGGCTCCGTCTTCTGTATAACCTGTCCAGCGCTATTGTACCCGTAATCGGTCTGATGCCCCAGTGCATCAATGTGATAATTGGGACGAAAGCACATGACGCTTAGACAGTTGGTAGTGTAATTGTCAGTTTCGACGATATCAGCAAGTCCTGATCCAACTTTGGCATGCGTCGTTCTTGATGAGATCATCCCATTCGTGTACGCAACAGAAATGGAGTTACCCTCCGGCTTAGTTATACCGACAATCCTATTATCGGAATCTAGCGCGTAAGACGTTGTCAGATTGAGAGAGTCGACCGAGGATGTGATAACGTTCTGATTAAACTTAGAGTCAAACGTATAGTTGTAGGTCAATGCTAGTCCATTGGGGCCACTAATCAAAATTTTATCATACGCACACGTTCCTGCAAGCAAGCGTAGATTGGTGTATTGATAAGAAAAAGGGACCCCATCCTTTGTGACGCTGCCGACAACGTTTGTGCCACAAAAATCGGTTCCGTATGCCGCAGTCTGCATCGTCGGGCTACTTTCTCCGGGGAGGGTTAAGCTGACCACGACGTTCTGCACGGAGGCGTTCGCAACACCCATGCAAGTGGAACAGTGATAGACCCTCCCACCCAAGTCGGTGACGGCGTCAGTCCCGGGCGTGGCAGTCAACTGAGCAAGTGGCACGCTAGGATTGGCAACTGCCACCAAGGATGCCTGCGCTACAGCTGCCCAACCTGCGACGCTCGCGTCGGTGCCATTCGCTTGATAGGTAATCAAGATTTCATAGCCAGTATTCGAGACTATCGAACTGGGACGATAAACCGTCCGCTTATTGGGATCATTGGGAATCGCACCCGTATCATAGTTAAAGGTAATCTTTTCACCGTCGGGGTAAGATACAGACGAAGCAAAGTTTATTATTTGCGCGGCCGTATTGATGCTTCTTAAGCTGAAATTGTAGGTCTCACCGCCTGGCGCTTTCGTGAATAGGTTCCCCACTATGAATGAACCGGTGTTGTTGACTGAATAGCAGGAGTCACTGCCGCCCGTGGGGCACGCGAAGGCCTCTGAATGTGCCTGCCCGATGTGGATCGAAACGCCAGTGCATCCGCCGCCCGTAGTGCTGCAAGACCACACAAGGTATGGAGCTGAATTTTGAACTAGATCGAATGTAAGGCGCGGATCAGCAGGAACGCTCAGACTTGGCCCCCTGGGTTGCGTTTTCCCTGTCGCCAAATTGACGCCATTCAGATCAAATTCCGCTTTCAACGGGGAAATGACGGAGGGCAATGCAACGGTCTGACCTGCGGCAGGCTGAAGTGCTGCAGCCAACCCAAGGAGCATAACGACGCATGACAAAAACCATCGAGAGGAGGCCTGCGCCGAAAACTTGCCATCGGAGAGACCATCGGCATTAAAACTGCGTCTGGAATTTGCCCGCACCTGCAATAGAATTTGCAAAAGCGCCCATGCCCGCATAGGCTTTACCCCCTGAATACAAATACCCATTGAGCGCTTCCCCATTTGGCGGATACACTGCAGAAGCAGTCTTTCGATCCGCGTACCGGCTAAATCCGGTCAAGATTGTTAGTTACAATTGATTTTATCAATATTACTTATAGAACCCGATCCAGTCGCGCCACTTATAGTTAAACCTGCAGAAGGCGAAGACAGGGTTACGTACATATTCTTGCTGCCGGTGACTACGCAGTCGTGCAGTGTCGTCACCGTGATTGTTCCGGTTGTCGCCCCGGCCGCTATGTTCACCGTGCCGCTAGCTCCGGTATAGTTTGTGCCGGCCAACGCAGTGCCATTACTCGTCGCCCAGTGAGCACTTACGGCTCCCGCAGTACCGCCGGACCTCGTCACAGTGAAGTTCAGGTTGGAACCCTCGGCAGCAGATGCCGTACCGATAGAAAGGGAAACTGCCGGATCGATGTTGACGATAGTACCGGAGGCACTTGATGCACCAAGGGTTGCTCCTCCTCCAGGCGCACTAAGCAACACCGACATACTAAGATTTCCGGTGTTAATGTAGTCGTCGATAGTAGGAACGCTGACGACCTGAGATGTGACGCCCGGCGCGAAGGCCAATGATCCGCTCGTCGCATTGTAGTTGACGCCGGAGGCCGCCGTACCATTAGACGTGCTGTAGCTAACTGTTACTGCATTGCCAGTTGCGCCTGTCCGGGACACTGTGAATGCGAGCGGCGAGCCTTCGTTTGCCGTCGCCGCAGCAATTGAAAGACTTGGTTGGGCGTCCGTGTTGACTATAGTGCCGGTCGCAGATCCTGTTCCCAACACAGCCCCACCCGTGGGCGAATTGAGCGACACACTCATTGCTAAGTTCCCCGAGTAGACATTGTCCACGCTGGTTGGAACTAGGATCACTTGTGAGGCGACGCCCGAGCCAAACGTCAGAGTTCCGCTCGTAGCACTGTAGTTCGTGCCCGAGGTTGCACTCCCATTTGCAGTTCCGTAGTTTACCGTAATCGCATTGCCGAGGGCACCCGACCGCGAAACCGCGAAACTGAGGTTCGCCCCCTCGTTGGCAGAAGCGCCCGCTATTGAAAGGCTGGGCTGCACATCTGTATTTACAATGGTGCCCGTCGCGCTTGCTGTTCCCAGCGCAGCGCCACCGGTTGGAGAGCTCAGCGAGACGCTCATCGCTAGATTGCTGGTGTAAACACCGTCATCACTCGTTGGGACTGCAATGTTTTGAGTGGTGACGCCGGACCCAAAGGACAGAGTGCCGCTTGCACTTGTGTAGTTGGTGCCAGAAATTGCGCTTCCGTTGGCCGTGGCGTAATTCACGGTCAATGCGTTGGCAGTTGTGCCAGACCGGGTAACCGCAAAACTTAGCGACGAACCCTCGTTAGCAGAAGTGGACGCGATGGACAGCACGGGCTGCGGATTGGGATTTAAGATTGTCCCTATTGCAGTTGCTGTCGCCAGAGAAGCACCATTGCTCGGACCACTTAATGTCACACTCATTGTCAAATTCGACGCATACAGTGCGTTGCTGATCGTCTGCACCGCGATGTTTTGCGAACTCGAGCCAGATGCGAAAGTGACTATTCCGCTGGCCGGCGTGTAGTTTGCACCCGCCACCGCGCTATCTAAGCTGAGCAATCGTCCGCAGCCGCCCGGTCCTTGACCGAAGAGGCCCGCGAACTCACCAAAGCCGTGAGCCAGTTCGTAAGCCGATCAAACGCTGCTTCGGCATCGAAGGGCGCCTCCATTGCACATGCAAAGTCTTACGTGTCTGCACGTCCAACCGGGAGTCTCCCTCAATTCGCCGGAAATAACGCCATCAAGGTTGAGCAACATCCGGACGATTGGTCGGATTTTTAGCTCATTCACCCCTACCATACGGAATGCTCACTTTTCCGCGCGGGTTCGCATCTATAACACCGCACAACGTGGATATTTCAGCATGACCCCCTCCCCGTCGTTATCGCCCGCTGATCACGCAGATAGAGCCGCCGAGGCTTTGATGACCCTCTACGTCAAAATTGTTCAGCTCGGCAATTCTGATCTGTTAGACGATGCTCTCAAGGCTCGGTGTGCAAGAAGTGCGGAACACATCCGTACGAGTGCGCGGAACCTCGACAAGTTGGCCGCAAAGATTCACCGTACGCCCGGTCACCTTGTGGATATTTATCCAAAGTAGGCCGGTGAGCGCTTGCCGGCACACCGGTCAGTTCCGGCATGACAACCTAGTGATGGCAGCGGTTGTGTGAACGAGACTACGCTATAGAAATGCATCCGGCTCACTTGGTGACTGGAGTGAGGGATGACGCTTGCCCCGCGCTGAAAAGCTGGGCTCTGCTGTGCGCGCCATGGCTCATCAGTATGTGCCCTAGCACTCAACCTTCTGCGGCTGGCGCAGATGCGGCCTTCTTGCGTCGAGGAGCACCACTCGCTTTAGCCTGGTCGGCTTTTGCAGCCTTCTGTCCTGGCTTGCGGCCAAGCCCAATCTTCTTCGCGAGTTCCTTGCGCGCTGCGGAATATTGCGGCGTGACCATAGGGTAGTCCGCTGGGAGGTTCCACCGCGCGCGGTAATCAGCAACCGACAAGCCGTGATCCGACATCAGGTGACGCTTGAGCATTCTCAGCTTAGCGCCGCAGTCGAGGCACACGATCGTGTCAGGCTTGATCGAGGAGCGGATCGATACAGCGGGTTGGCGCTTCTCTTCTTCCGGTTCCGGAGCCTTCCCCAATGAAGCCAGTGAACCATAAACTGCCTTAATCAGCGTTGGCAGTTGCTCGACACTCACTGGATTGTTGCCCACGTGCGCCGAAACGATGTCAGCAGCGAGTTCGAGCAGATTTTCCTCAGACACTACAGGATCCCTTTTCTTGGAGCTCCGACCATTCTGATCTCGGCTACGCCTTTTCCACCGATTCGCAATACGCGTACCGGTTCATCTACGTGACTTCAGCCAATGAGCCGTTCCACGAGCTGCTTGGCGAGGCGCACAAGAACGTGGCCGGTGCTGCATCGGACCGGTTGATTTCCATCACTGTGCCCGAAGGAGACGCCGGCGTGTTCGGGCCATTGCCAGCGGGCTATGCGACCTATCGGGAGTTTACCCTGGCACTCGAGAACGCAATGGCCTCGAACTACGGCACGGCTATGCCCAAGTTCCTCGCAGCACTGGTGGAGGCGCGGAACGAAGACGAAGCCACGCTGAAGGCGAAAATCCGCGCGTACATCGAGAAATTCAAGCAGTCGGTCGGGGTGAGCGAAAACAATGGCTCGGACGTGCGTGTGGCTGAGGCATTCGGGTTGGTGTACGCTGCGGGTCGCTTCGCCATATCTCGTGGCGTCCTGCCAAAGGGGTTCGACGCTTTAGCCGCCGCTGAGCACTGCTACGCTAACTATCGCCGCACGGTCCCGGTGAGGCAGTCTTTGCCGGAACGCGTCATCGCAATCGCCAATCGGCCAGAAACCCTGCACATCGACCGCAAGAATCTGCCGGTGCTGTCGAACGCGCAGATCGCTGCCGCCGGCGCGTTTATCCGCGACGTCAAGGGTACGTCCTTGCTGCTGATGACCACGGAGCTAGGCGACAAGATGTTCCCCGACTGGAATGCTCTCAAGGGCACGAAGGACTTCGAGGACCTGAACCGCGCCGATAATGGACGTCGGGGACGTGGCTATGGCAACATGCCCGGCTTGCAGAGCGCCTATGTTTACCTCGCTGGCACCGATGGCAGTAGCGGCTTTATCGATCCCGATCTGAAGTTTCCCGATTATGACGGGTCACCATTTGATTTCGCAGTTCTCGGTGACGCGATCGACTTAGCGATCCTGTACCAGGAAGCGCACGGTAACCGCCAGATTCGCGACTACTGCTCCCAGATGGTGACACGTTTCAAGGCTCTGGAGGAAAGGTCGGACTATGCCTTTCTCCGGCACGAGGCGGCTACCGGTGGCGAACCTTCTGCGTTCATCGCGCACTTGTTGGGCCTGCAAGCCTCGGGCACCGGCCACACCAAAACTGCTCAGATCATCTTGATCGACATGAACGCCGTCGAAGATGAAGTTGTGGAGCTCGTCAGCGCCGTGACCGCCCGGATGATTTTTCGCCAGCTAAGGCGAGCCGATCCACGCAACCGATTCCCGGTCCATCTGCTTCTCGAGGAAGCGCATCGATACGTCGCCTCGGTCCCATCAAAATACGCGATGGACGCCGGGAAAATTTTCGAACGGATATCGAAAGAGGGCCGAAAATACGGTCTGTTCCTGGTAGTCGCTTCACAACGTCCGAGCGAGTTGTCGAAGACGGTGTTGTCTCAATGCTCAAACTTCGTGGTCCACAGGATTCAAAATCCCGACGACCTCTCGCAGATCCGGCAGATGACCCCGTTCATTTCCGATAGCGTTCTGCGCCGCCTGCCGTCCTTGCCGAAGCAGCATGCGCTCGTGTTCGGAAACTCAGTGAACCTTCCGACCACTTTTAAGGTCAGAAGCGCCGCGCCACTTCCAGCGAGCGATGACGCCCGGATTGTTGATCTGTGGTTTCACGAGGAGGGCCGTCCTTCGGCGCTGCATCTTGGGTCAACCGTCGCCGGCGACTCTGCGGTAAGCTAAGATGGCGTCCGACCCTGCTCTGGAAGCGCTCGCCGCTCACCTCGAGGCAAGCGGCAACTATCGCGTTCTTCGGCGCCTGCCAGATCCGCCCGGTGTCTTCATACCGATGCCGCACTTCAAGCGGGCCATCTTCCTCGACGTCGAGACTACCGGCCTAGATCCGAACCAAGACGAGATCATCGAACTCGCGATGGTGCCATTCTGGTATGATGCTGCTGATCGTATCGTGGGTATCGGATCACCGCTCACCGGCCTGCGTCAGCCGATGAAGCCAATCCCGGCAGAGGTTGAAAGGATGACCGGCATCACCGACGCTATGGTCTATGGGCACGCGATCGATCCAGGGACGGTCGCCGCGTTCGCCACCAACAGCCTGATCGTTGCCCACAACGCCGCCTTCGACCGGCGTTTTGTTGAGCGGTTCTGCCCTCCGCTGGCGAACAATCCGTGGGCCTGTTCGATGGCCGAAATCCCTTGGGCTCTGCATGGCTTTGAGAGCACCAAACTTAGCCTCCTCGGGCTCGCGCACGGCTTTTATTATGACGGCCATCGGGCGGTGCACGACTGTCATGCTGGAATAGAGCTTCTCGCTCGTGCTCTGCCGGTCGGGAGCGGAGACAGTGCGCTCAAGTCGCTCCTGACTTCGGCGCGGTCGACGACGTGGAGATGCTGGGCAAGCAACTCACCATTCGACAAAAAGGACGTGCTGAAGGCTCGCGGCTATCGATGGGCTGATGGAAGCGATGGCATGCCAAAGGCCTGGTGGATCGACCTCGATGAGGCAGCGTTTCACGGGGAGATGAGCTTCCTGCGCACAAGCATCTACGGCCGCTCGGTACAGATCAGCACCAGCTCGATGAATGCGTTCAATCGCTATTCCGAGCGTTTGAACGTCGTTGGATACACCCTTCCATGATAACCGAATTGACCAGAAGGTCCCAGCTGCGGTTCTTCGATACCGGCCATACAATGACCTGGGGCGGCAGCTTTCTTCAAGGCACCGCGCCGGAGCGGACTGTCCAGAAAGGCCCAATGTTTGCCGGTCATGCCCGCAACGTCACTGTGAACGAACGGCAAGTTTCGATGGCGCGATCTGATCCTCGGAACGACCGCTCTGTTGGCGAACACGGACGTGATGGATAGAACAGGTCATGGCCAACAAACTCCCCTCGAAACTGCCCCAATATCTTGTTCGGCTTCATGGCGCCTTTGAGCAGAAAGGCCAAACGCACTTGAGCAGAGCGATAGCGGCTAGCCACTTTTACGTCCGCGAAGGCGAGGCTTCCGACAACTGGAATGGCGGCAGAAACGGGCACGGTGTCGTCTTGTTCGTCCCCCTGTCCGAAATGTCGCGGATCGACGTTGACGATCAGGATGACGTTGCGGATCAAATCCGGGAGCGGCTGAACAAAATGGCCAACGCCATTGACGACGAGTGGTTCAACTCAGTCAGCTTTGAACTGTTCGACAAGAGCGACGACGAATGCAGGCGAGCTCGACCATTCTCGCCACATCCACCCGTCAATCCAGATGCCGTAGAATTCTGGAAGCCAGGTCACGCCCGCGTTTTCATCAGCCACCGCGACCTTCGTAAGAAGGAAGCTCGCGAGCTAAGCGACGCGCTGGAAGATTATGGCATCTCGTGCTTCGTCGCGCACGACACAATTCAGCCCATGAGTGAATGGCGGGCAGAGATAATGAAAGGCCTCCAAACGATGGAGGTCATGCTGGTCTTCCTTACGGACGATTTCACAGAAAGTATGTGGTGCCATCAAGAGGTGGGGTTTGCTCTCGGCAAGGGCATCCCGATTATTTCGCTCAAGCTGGGCAAGATCGATCCGCCGGGCTTCATCTCGCATGTGCAAGCCTTGCGCGGACAGATCGACGAACCACTTAAAGCCGCAAAGAACCTCTTCTTGCTGATTGGTAAAGCGCTGCATCGCCAGGAACGGTTGCAGGAGGTTCTGGTAACGAGTTTTACGGCATCAAGAAACTTCAGCGAGGCAATTGATCGGTTCGACCGCATGAAGGATCGCATCGAGAAGCTACCCCCTCAGCAGGTTGAACGGATCATCGAAGCTTACCGGGACAACAATCAACTGCATGGCTCAATCTACCTTGCAAACAAGGCGCAACGCCTACTGAACTTTCTTGAGAAAACGACAGGCAAGAAGTTCGAGCGAAACGGCAACGTGATTAGCGAGGTCATGCCTTTGCTGGACGATGATCAGATCCCTTTTTGAGCAGTTTTTCCGAAGGCAGGAAATGACGGTGACGAAATTTCCTTGGCATGACGGCAGCTATCCGGGCAAAACGGTCACGCAGCTCGGCAGGCGATGGCGCTAGAAGTGGTCATTCGCGGATCACGCAACTGTGCTGAACGAACGGCCGGTTTCGGCGATCAAGTTCGGAGCTCTGGATGACCCCTTTGTCGGCGAAAGCGATCGGGGTGAAGCACATGCAATGTCCGGCTTTGGGCGATACCATTAGTTGGCCTACTCGGTTGCGCAGACCACCGGCATATGACCTGAGTGTGGCCATTCTGAAATGTGTGGCGGGAAACAGAATACAAATTCATCAAGAAAGAGATTATTATTAATCGCAATCCGCAAATCGTTCTCAAAGTCGGTGCAAAAATTGTATTTTATACGAGCGTTTTTGATACACGCGTGATCTGTGTATCGAAAAATAGCTTGCTCATATTTTTGACACAGCGCATATTTCGAAACACGTTTTCGAAACAGGTGCTTTATGTCCCGAGTGTTCGCATATTGCCGTGTCAGCACTGCTGACCAAACCCATGAAAACCAGCTCCTCGAAATTCAGGCGGCAGGCTTTCAGCTTGAGCCAAGAAGGGTGATCTCAGAAACAGTGTCCGGCTCGACCTCATCCATGGAGCGGGTCGGATTTCGCAAGTTGATCGACCGGCTCGAAGAAGGCGACGTGCTTGTGGTGACCAAGCTTGATCGGCTAGGTCGGAACGCGATGGACGTCCGAGCAACGGTCGAACACCTCGCCGAGATGCAGGTGAGGGTACATTGCCTGGCGCTGGGCGGGGTCGACCTAACAAGTGCGGCCGGCAAGATGACGATGGCGGTAATTGCTGCCGTTGCCGAATTCGAGCGGGATTTGTTGGTCGAGCGTACGCAAGCCGGTCTGTCGCGAGCAAAAGCGCAAGGGAAGCAATTGGGCCGACCAAGCAAGTTAACGGCAGAGCAGCTGGAGCTGGTCCGCGCTCGGCGGGCCGCCGGAGCATCGCTCGGTGTTCTTGCCAAGGAGTTCGGAGTGAGCCGTTCTCTCATTCAACGCATTGACTGAGGCTGCATGCAACCTCACCCCCAGCGCGCTCATTCCGCAATATGAATGCTGGACAATTCACCGCGAAAGCTGGCTGCGCCCTCTGGCCATTCCCCAGTTCCAAAGGGAGCGAGACACTTCATCTGCTCCGCCGCCGGAAATCTAAAATACCTGAGATGTAACCCCGCTGCCCGGGTCGACATGAGCAGCGGGGACACGCGACGGCCCGTCACGCGCTAACCGCTCCTGCCAGCAAGCGATTCATGATTGGTGCCTAAGTGCGGTGAATTTCAAATGACTGAGCAAGTTGGGGGCCGCCCGTGATCGGGGGACGAGCGGCCCCATGTGAGTTTCAAGACCCACAAGGCTTACATAAGTCCGAATGGTTTATGCTGAGTTGATCGGCAGCTTACGCTCTGTTTGATACCAAAGTAGAATATGAAATCCATATTTCGATCGCTACAAGGTTTGCCCAACGTAGCCTTTCGGGTCGCACCGGAGGTTATGCACCCCGCTAGTGTCCCCTTGCTAGCGGGGTGGTTATTATCTGCGCCAGCGCGGATCGCATGGCGGTCCCGCTATTCACAGGTTCCTGTTGGCACATCGCTGCTGGATCAACGACGCCATATGGAAGTGCGATGGCGCACTAAACTTTCCCCGCCCAAAGAAGCTGACGACGGTCCGCCGAGCTCCAAACGGGGAGCCTTACCATTAACTGACTGCGTCGAGGTTCATGACTGGCGTTGGGGGCTTTGAAGATCGCAGTATTCCGCCCATGCGGTCATAAGCTCCCGCCGCTTCTCAAGCGATCGACCACGTCGGTACGCCCGCTCGACAGATGATGCGACGGTGTGAGCCAAGGCCATTTCGACCTCCTCGCGCTCGAACTTGGTTGTTTCGCCCGCCCAATCGCGGAACGTCGAACGGAAGCCGTGCACCGTGATGTCGGGACGCCCCATCCGCTTCAGTAGTTGTGAGAGGGCCATGTCTGATAGCGCTCCGCCCCGAGGCGCGGGAAAGACCCAGTCGTCCGGCTGCAGCCCATCTTCATGTACACCCTTGAGCACACGAATGGCCGCGTCGCTCAAAGGCACTTCGTGAACTGCGCTCGCCTTCATTCGGGTTGCAGGAACGGTCCAGAGTTTGTCCGCCAGGTTGATTTCACCCCACGTCATGCCCCGTGCTTCACCGGAACGCGCTGCAGTCAGGATTGTGAACTCGAGCGCGCGAGCCGCGATCGCCGGACGCTGGCGCAGTTCCGACATGAAGCCCGCAACGTCCTTGAATGGCAATGCTGGATGGTGCTTGACGGTCGCCTTATTCCGCTTTGGCAGGAGAAGGTCGAGGTGTCCTCGGCCCCTCGCAGGGTTCTCGCCAAATCGCAGCCCTTTCACCTTTGCCGCATCAAGGACTCTCTCAATACGCCCTCGCAGCCGCGACGCGGTTTCGGCTTTGCTCAGCCAGATCGGCTTGAGTACCTCAAGAATCATTTCGGTGGTCACGTCCGCAATCGGCACTTCGAAAAGCGGATCAGCATACGTCTTGAGCGTGTTGCGCCATTGCTGGCGGTGCTTGGGGTTCTTGAAGCCGTCCTCAATGTCGGCGAGCATCCCCATCGCAAATTTGCCGAAGGTCGTCGGCGGCTCTTTGGGTGCCCTTGCAGCCTTAGCCTTTGCGCGCTCAACGCGAGGGTCGATGCCGTCAACGAGCAAAGCGCGAATTTCACCAGCTCGCTCTCTCGCCTTCGCCAATGTCACGTCGAGTGCCGAGCCCAAACCCAGTTCGAATCGCTTTCCGGCGTAGGTTCCAATGAAGAACCACGACCGTGCCGCCTCCCGCACGCGTAGATAGAGCCCACCGCCGTCCGAGTAGACCCCGGGTTCCTTGAAGGCAGCCGCCTGCTTGACTGAAAGCTTGTTACGCGCGCGCGAGGACATTGTTTCGCGCTTTAGCGGCAAAATTTGAGCCAGTCAGCCATAAAATGAGACATAAGTTTGGCAGCGATTTGCCCCGGCTCACTGCGAACCCTGGCGAACCAAAAAGTCCCCGGATCGCCTGAAAAACCGCAATGTCGCTGCGTTCAACTCAGTTCGCTGCTGACCGTGAAAATTCAAGCTCTGGCGGAGACGGAGGGATTCGAACCCTCGATACAGAATTTATCCGTATGACGGTTTAGCAAACCGTTGGTTTCAGCCACTCACCCACGTCTCCGGATGCGGCGCGAGGCGGGGCTATAGCGACGGGGTGGCGAAGCGGCAAGAGGGCGTTCAGGCGTTTTTCAGGTGAACCGCCGCAAACCACCGTCGGCGCGGCGAAGAGCGGCGTGGGCCGCACCGCGATTCGCTTCACCGCAAAAGCGACTCGCCTCGTCGACCGTGGATTGCGGGTTGGAAACGAAGCGATTCTGGAAGAGGCAGGATGGTCGCATCGCGCCTGCGGGATCGGCGCGCGGCCGGGCCGCAGCGAAGAACTTAGGTCGAGGGAAGCAAGAGCATGGGACAAGATTCGCGGAAGCCGGCGGCGCAGGGCGCGGCACGAACGGGCGCGCTGGTTGCAGCCGCCTTCGCGCTGGCGATCCTGCCCGGGACCGGGCAGGCACAGACCGCGCCGGCAACCACCGGCCCGGCGATCGACAGCGACCTGGTCCGGCCGGGGGCGCCCGCCGTGCCGGCCCCGGCCCCGGCCGGCGATCCCACCGCGCAGCCGCGCTACATGACCGCGCAACCCGCACCGGCGGCACCGGCGGCGTCGGGGGCCGCATCCTGCACCCCTTCGTTCCGCGGCCAGACCTACAACCAGGAAGACCTGATCAGCGCCGCGGAAGGCGTGTTCGGCACAGGTGCCAAGGGGCTGGCGTCGCTGATCAGCGATGTCCTGGCAAAGCAGGGCAAGCCCAACGGCTACATCGCCGGACGCGAGGCCGGGGGCGCCATCGCGGTAGGGCTGCGCTATGGCTCCGGGACGATCTGCAGCACCGTGTTCGGGCGCATGCCGGTCTACTGGAACGGGCCATCGGTGGGCTTCGACTTCGGCGCCAATGCCGCCAAGACCTTCGTGCTGGTCTACAACCTCAACAACCCCGATGACCTGTTTCACCGCTATGTCGCCGGCGAGGGCCAGGCCTACCTGGTCGGCGGCTTCCACGTCTCGTACCTGCGCTATGGCAATGTCGTGCTGATCCCGGTGCGCATGGGCGTGGGCCTGCGGCTGGGGGTCAACGGCGGCTACATGAAGATCACGCGCAAGCTGAACTACGTGCCGTTCTGATCACGCGAGGGCGCGGCCGTCCTGCCACTGCAGGCGATCGCGCCCGAGTTCGGCCAAGGTGCGGGCGCCCGCCAGCGCCAGCGAGCGGTCGATCTCCTCGCGGAGGATGGCCAGCGCCCGGGCGACGCCCGGCTCGCCGAAAGCCGCCAGCGCGAGCAGCGTCGCGCGGCCGACCATGACCATGCCGGCCCCCATCGCGATCGCCTTCAGCACCTCGCTGCCGCGGCGGAAGCCGCCGTCGACGATGACGGTGACCTTCGGCGCAACGGCATCGACCACCTCGGGCAGCGCCGCGAACGAGCCGACCGCCCCGTCGAGACTGCGGCCGCCGTGGTTGGAGACGATGATGCCATCGACGCCGCAGGCGGCGGCGCGGCGGGCGTCCTCCGCCGTCGACACGCCCTTGGCCACCAGCACGCCGTCCCAGCGCCGCCGCAAGGCGGACAGCGCGTCCCAGTCGAAGCGCGGCGAGGCAGTGGCGAAGGCGTGGGTGCCGCCCCAGAAGCGCCGTTCGCCCGCGGGCATGTCGCCGATCTCGGGCAGGCCGCCGGCGAAGACGTAGCGCAGCAGCGTGCCGAACAGCCAGTATGGCGCGCCCAGCATGTCGCGCACGGTGCCGGCGTGGATGATGCCCGGCGACCAGCCGCTGCGGCGGATGTATTCGCGGTTGCCGATCACCGGCGAATCCATCGTCACCTGCAGGACCGTGATGCCGAGATCGCGCGAGAGTCCGACCTGGTGCTCGAACAGGCGGTCCTCCGCCAGCGGATAGACCTGGCGCCACAGCAGCGGCCCGGCGATCGGCAGCAGCGCGGCCTGGGCGGTGAAATTGCTCGAGCCGATGGTGAACGGCACCCCGGCGGCAGCGGCGGCGCGCGCCAGCTTGCGCTCGCCGTCGTGGTGAAGCAGCCCGGCGAGGCCGGTCACGGCGATGCCCAGCGGCATCGCCAGCTTCTGCCCGAACACCGTGGTCGAGATGTCGCGCCGCGAGACATCGACGCCGACGCGCTGGCGCAGCAGCACGCGATCGAGCGACGCGCGGTTCTCGCGCAGGGTGATCTCGTCCTCGGCGCCGCGGGCGACGAAATCGTAGAGCCCCTTCGGCAGGCGGCGGCGGGCGACGCGGGCGAGATCGTCGATGTTGAGCGCGTCGGCCGGCTTCACCCCCTGCCCCCCGCGTCAGCGGAGCATGCGGCGGCGCAGCGCGGCGCGTTCGCGCGGGCCGACGCCGAGTTCCTTCGCGAGGTAGGCATCGACCGAGCCGTAGTCCTTGCGGATGGTGGCGAAGGCGGTGTCGAGGTAGCCGGGTTCGACGCCGATCACCGGCGCCATGACGTCCGCGGCGGCGCCGCCCTGACCGAGCGAAGACAGCAGCGTGTTCATCCCCGGCGCGCCGTTGGACAGCAGGAAATCCTGCCGCACGGTATCGTACGGCACGCCGAGCGCGGTGAGCACGAGCGCGGTGGCAACGCCGGTGCGGTCCTTGCCGGCCGAGCAGTTGACGACGACCGGGCCCCGGGCCTGCAGCAGCCGCGCGAACAGCGCGCGGTAGCCGGCGGCCTGCTCATGCGGGAACTGGGCGTAACCGCGCGTCATCAGCGCGCGCATGCTTTCCGCCGTGGGCTTGCCGGCGGCGATCGGGTTGGCGAGGTTGCCCATCGACATGTCGTAGTCGCGCGCCCAGTAACCCGGGCGCTTCGCGATCCAGCCATCGTCGCGCGCGCGTTCCTGGGTGCTGCGCAAGTCGATGATCGCCTCGGGATGGAGGCCGGCGAGCATCATCCGGCCTTCCGGCGCGAGCATCCCCATCGAGCCGGAGCGGTAGAGCACGTTCCAGCGCACGGTCTTGCCGCTGGCGGTGCGATAGCCGCCGACGTCGCGGAAGTTGCGGCCGCCGGCCATCGGGATGAAACGAGGATGCTCGGCGGGGGCCTCCACCTGCGATGCCGGCGCCCGGGCGAGCACCGGCATCGCCGGCAGTGCCGCGAGCGCGAGAAGGACGGCAAGGCGCTTGAGCATGTTCACGAAATCTCTCCCACGGGTCCGGCGCGGTTGTGCCGCGCGCCGGGCGCGTCCGCAAGCACGGCGAAACGGGGTTGCCCGGGCATCGCCGGGGGGGTAAGGCGCGCGCGCCATGTTGACCAACCTCCAGCAGCAGCCCGCTGACGCGCTTCTCGCGCTGATCAAGCTCCACAACCAGGACCCGCGGGTCGACAAGATCGACCTCGGCGTCGGCGTCTATCGCACCGGCCAGGGGGACACCCCGGTATTCGGCGCGATCAAGGCGGCGGAGCGCAAGCTTCTGGAAACGCAGGATTCCAAGGCCTACCTCGGCCCCGAGGGCGACATGGGCTTCGTCCACGCGCTGATGCCCTACGTCTTCGGCAAGGCCGACCCGACGATGGGCGGCCGCATCGAGGGCATGCAGACGCCGGGCGGCACCGGGGCGGTTCGCCTCGCGGTGGCGCTGGCCAAGCGCGCCGGCGTCAAGCGCATCTGGATGGGCACGCCGAGCTGGCCGAACCACGCGCAGATCATCGCCGACCTCGGCCTGGAGCTCAAGACCTTCGTCCATTCGACCAAGGCCGGCCTGGTGGACATGGATTCGCTCCGCTTCGCGCTGACCCAGGTCGAGGCCGGCGACGCGATCCTGTTGCACGGCTGCTGTCACAACCCGACCGGCATCGACTATTCGAACGACCAGTGGGACGAGATCGCGCCGGCGCTGGCCAAGGCCGGCGTGCTGCCGATCCTCGACCTGGCGTACCAGGGCCTCGGCTTCGGCATGGAAGAGGACGCCTATGGCACGCGCAAGGTGCTGGCGGCGGTGCCGGAGGCGCTGATCGCCTATTCATGCGACAAGAACTTCGGCCTCTATCGCGACCGCGTCGGCGCGGTCTACATCATGATGGAGCGGCCCGAGCAGGTGGCGCCGGCGTTGTCGAACGGCCATGCGCTGGCGCGCGCGGCCTGGTCGATGCCGCCGGATCACGGCGCGGCGGCGGTGCGGATCATCCTGGAGGATGCGGGCCTGACGCAGACCTGGCTCGACGAGCTCGACACCATGCGCGAGCGGATGCGCCAGGTGCGCGCGAAGCTGGCGGCGGCAGGCAAGGCCGGCACCGTCGACATGACCGCGCTGGGCGGGCAGAACGGGCTGTTCTCGATCGTGCCGCTGACGCCCGAGCAGATCCTGGCGATGCGCGAGAAGCACGGCGTCTACATGGCCGGTTCGGGACGCATCAACGTCGCCGGGCTGACGATGGCCAACATCGACCAGTTCATCGCCGCCGTGGCGGACGTCACCGCCGCCTGAGCCGGCGCTGCCGGGAGCGGGACCGGGGATGAAAGGACGACGGCGCCTGCTGGTGGGAATCGCGCTGGTCCTGGCGGCGGCCGACGGGATCTGGTGGGCGAGCCGGCAACACGGCGAGCGGCAGGACTACGAGCTGGGGACCACGCCGCTGGCGGTGACGGTCGCGGACGACCGGGTACTGCCGCTGTTCGACGAGGCGGGCGGGCGCTGGCTGCTGGCGGGAAAGCCGCTGGCTTCCTTGCGCGGGCAGGTGCGCCGGTCCGGCGACGGCAAGGCTTCCTACGTGGTCGTCCGGCTCGCCGCCGATGCCGGGCAGACCAGCTTTCGCCATGCGCTGCTGGCGTTGGTGCGCGACGGGCATTGCCTGGCGGGCATCGCCACCGGCGTCGCCAACCGTCCGGACGGTGAGCGCGTGCCGGTGCACCGGCTGGTCTGGGTGCGCGACGACGCCGGCGACGCGCGGCGCTGTTCAGCCGCGCAGTGACTGCATCCGCATCAGGTACCGCGCGAGCACGTCGATCTCGAGGTTGACCGCGGCACCGGCGCGCAGCGCGCCGAGCGTGGTGACGTCGGCGGTGTGCGGGATCAGGTTCAGCGTGAAGTGACATGCGCCATCGGGCTGGTCCGCCACTTCGTTCACGGTCAGCGAGACGCCGTCGACGGTGATCGAGCCCTTCGGCGCGAGGTAGGGCGCGAGTTCGGCAGGGGCGGCGATGGTGACGCGCAGCGATTCGCCGGTGGGCACGGCCGCGACCACGGTGCCGACGCCGTCGACATGGCCGGTGACGATGTGGCCGCCGAGCTCGTCGCCGAGCCGGAGCGCGGGTTCGAGGTTGAGCCGCGTTCCCTGCTGCCAGCGGCCGGGCACGGTGCGCGCGACGGTTTCACCGGACAGGGTGACGGCGAACCAGGCATCGCCGGCGGTGCCGCCGCGATCGACCACGGTCAGGCAGCAGCCCGAGCACGCGATCGAGGCGCCGATGGCGATCTGCGCGGGATCGAACGGGCAGGCGATGGTGGCGTGGAGATCGCCTTCGTCGCGGGCCTTGGTGATGGTGCCGATGGCGGTGACGATGCCGGTGAACATGGATTTCCCCTAGATGCGCGTGCGCTCGTAGGCTTCGAAGCTGTCGTTGCCAAGGCGGCGGTGGTCGCTTTGCCGCCAGCGCCCATGCGCCGGGCCGAGATCGGCCAGGCCGATGTCCGCCACGCCAGACAGCCCGCCGCCGATCAGGATCGGGGCGCGATAGAGGTGCAGGCTGTCGACAAGGTCCGCTGCGAGGAACGCGGCGGCGGTCCGGGCACCGCCTTCGACGATCACGTACTGGGCATCGGCCAGCCCGGCGATGGCGGCGGGCGTGGCGAGACGGTGCCAGCCGTCGGGCGCGGCGGCGCCGGTCAGCACGCAGCGCAGCGGCGCGCGCGACTCCAGCCCGGGCAGGCGCACCGTCAGCGCCGGCGCGTCGGCACGCAGGGTAGCGCCGCCGACGACGATGGCGTCCACGCGCGCACGCTGGGCATGGGCATGGGTACGGGCTTCGCTGCCGGTGATCCACTGGCTGGTGCCGTTGGCCAGCGCGATCGCACCGTCGAGCGAGGTGGCGAGCTTGAGCGTGACGTGCGGGCGGCCGAGGCGGCACCGCGCCAGATAGCCGGCCAGCGAGGCCGCACAGGCGGCGGAATCGACCAGCGTGGCGGCGATGCCGGCGTCGGCGATGCGGGCGATCCCCTGCCCCGCCGTGCGCGGGTCGGGATCGGGGCAGCCGACGACGACGCGGGCGACGCCCGAGGCCGCGACGAGATCGGCGCAAGCCGGTCCGCGCCGGCTCTGGTGAGCGCAGGGTTCGAGCGTGACGTAGAGCGTGGCGCCGGTGGCCGCGTCACCGGCGGCGGCCAGCGCGACGGCCTCGGCATGGGGACGGCCGCCGGGTTGGGTGTGGCCGCGCGCGATGACCGTACCGTCGCGGACGAGGATCGCGCCGACCGCCGGATTCGGGCGGCTCAGCGGGCGCGCGCGATCGGCCAGGGCGGCGGCGGCGGCAAGCCAGCGCTGGTCCCCGGCCGGGCTCATTGCCGCCTGCTCACGGCTTGGGCGCGGGCCGGTCGAAGGCGTGGCGCAGCGTTTCCTGGCGCTGGCGCTCGGCCTCCGCGGCGGCGGCGCTGGCGGCCTGCTCCGCCTTGGCGCGGCGTTCGATGGCATCGACGTCCATGCCGGAAAGCCGGCCCAGCGTCTTGTAGATCTGGCGCACTTCCTCGGCGTTCCGCGCCTCGGCAGCCTGTTCCGCGTCCTTGCGGCGCTGGTATTCGAGGTTGGTGGCCTTGATCTCGGCATCGCTGCGGTCCGCCCGCCACGAGTTGATCCAGACGATCTGCGGCGGGCGCGGCGGGATGCGATGCTCCTCCCAGACTACCAGCGAGAACACCAGCGCGGTGGTGCCGATGGCGGCCAGCAGGAACTTCCAGCGGTGGCGGCCGGCATCGCGCCACACGGCGACGAAATCGCCGATCGCGTCGGTGGGGTTGAACTTTTCCAGCAGGCTGCGGCGCGGGCGGGGCATGGCCGCGATATAGGGACGGGGCGACGCGGAAAGAAGCGCAAAAAGCGGCGCGGCGGCCGTGGCGTTCACGCGAGCAGCGCGTGGAGGCCCCTGCCCTGCTGGCGCAGCCACAGGTTGGCGGCGTGGAGATCGCCTTCGAACAGCCCGGCGAGGGCGCGGTGGAAGGCGGGCGAGTGATCGAAGTGGAGCAGGTGGGCGACTTCGTGGGCGACGACCGAACGGCGGACGAAATCGGGGGCCATGACCAACCGCCAGTTGATGCGGATCTGCCCGCTGGCCGAGCAAGAGCCCCAGCGGCGGCGGGCGTTGCTGAGCGCCAGCGGCGGCATCGGCAGGCCGGCGGCGGCGGCATATTCGGCGAGATCGGCGGCAATCAGGCGGCGGGCTTCCCCCTCCAGCCAGCGGCGCAGGCGCGGGGCGAGGCTTTCCGCCGGGCCGCCGAGGCGGAGTTCCCCGCCCGCCTCCCGGGGTGTGCGTGGATGCTGTTTAGCCCACGTTATCGTCAGGCTTTGACCGCGATATGGCACGGTCGCGCCCGGACCGAGCGGCGCCGCCTGCGGCACGCGGGCGAGCTGCTCCGCCAGCCAGTCCGATCGCGCGCGGACGAAGGCGAGCGCATCGCCGGTGCGGCCCCACGGCGGCATCGACACCCGCGCCTCGCTGCCATCGGGAGCGAGGCGCAGGGTGATGCGGCGGGCATGGCGCAGGTGGCGGATCGCCACCGGCAGTTCGCGCCCGGCGACCGCGACGGTGGGCGGCTCGGTGGCGCGGCGGCGCAGCCAGTCGAGACCGGCGAGCGCCTTCATGGCTCGAAGCCGAGCCAGGTGCGGGGCGGGTGGTCCGCCTCGCCGTCCTCGTCCGCCGGATCGACCCAGACGATGTGATGCTCGATCGGGCCGGCGACCGTTTCCGAGATCGCCTTGCCGACCACCGAGACCCCGGCGGCGTGGACCGCCTGCGGATCGCCGCTGACGAGGTGGTGCCATTCGGGCAGCGGCTTGCCCTCGGCCCGGAGGCGGTAGGCGCAGGTGGCGGGAAGCCAGGGGATGCCGGCGATCGCGCCCGGGGTCAGGCGGACGCAATCGGGCACCTGCGACCGGCGGTTGGCATAATCGGCGCAGCGCGCGGTCTTGAGGTCGAGCAGCTTGCAGGCGACGTTGGTGTCGTAGATCGCGCCGGTATCCTCGTCCTCGACCTTGTGCAGGCAGCACTTGCCGCAGCCGTCGCACAGCGCTTCCCACTGCGCCCGCGTCAGCGTCGACAGCGGCTGTTCCCAGAAGCGGGGGCCGGCGGCCATCAGCGCACCCATTTCGCCAGGGTCGCGGCCACCGCCTGCGGTCCCTTGTCCGCGGGCAGCATGTCGATCGGCTGCCCGTTCGGCCCCATCAGGTAGACGACGCGGCTGTGGTCCATCAGGTAGCCGCCCGCCGTGTCCTTGCCGCGCGCGTAGTAGACCGCGAAGGCCTTGGCCGCCTTGTCGACCTGCGCCGGGGTGCCGGTGAGGCCGAGCAGGCGTGGCGAGAACGCGGCGGCGAACTGGCCGACAACCGCCGGGGTGTCGCGCGCCGGATCGATCGAGATGAAGATCGGCTGGACCCGGGCGGCCTGCGCCGGGTGGTCCTTTGCGAACAGCGTCAGTCCCTTGATGGTGACGGCGACATCGGTCGGGCAGGCATCGGGGCAGAACGTGTAGCCGAAGTAGACGACGCGGTAGCGGCCGGCGAAGTCGGACCAGTGCACCGGCTTGCCGGCCTTGTCGACCAGCGCGAACTCCCCCCCGATCGCCGCGCCGGCCAGCGGCGGCTGGCCCGGATCGCCGGACGGTGCGGGCTTGCAGGCGGCGAGGAACAGGGCGAGAGCGACGGCGATCCGCTTGGTCATGGCGCCCCGGTTCATGCTCTGCTAAGGCCCGGAAGACAAGGCGGATGCGGCGGATCGCGGGGGATTCGCGCGCACGCGCGACGGGTCACGGACGGGTCACGATGGAGGCGAAGACGGTGAAGGCGGGGCTTGGACGGCGGGCGCTGGGCGCGGTGCTGGCAATCGGAATGGCCGGCACGGGGCTGTGGGCGACACCGGCGGCGGCGCAGTTCTCGAAGAGCTACAAGTTCCTCGAGGCGGTCAAGGACAAGGACGGGCAGAAGGTCACCGACGAGCTGAGCCAGCCGGGATCGACGCTGGTCAACACCCAGGACCAGACCACCGGCCAGACGGCGCTGCACATCGTCGTCGCGCGGCGCGACGCGACCTGGCTGGGCTTCCTGCTCGGCAAGGGGGCGGACCCCAACATCCGCGACTTCAAGGGCGTGTCGCCGCTGGTGCTGGCTTGCAACATGGGCTTCATCGACGCGGTCGACCTGCTGATCGCGCGCGGCGCGCGCGTCGACGAGCCGAATGGTACCGGGGAAACGCCGCTGATCGCCGCCGTGCACCGCCGCGACACCGCGCTGATGCGGACGCTGCTGAAGGCCGGGGCCAACCCGGACCGTGCCGACAGCTCGGGGCGCAGCGCGCGCGACTATGCGACGCTCGACGGGCGCGGCAGCCCGCTGCTGGCGGTGATCGAGGAGAACGCCAAGGTGAAGAAAGGCTCCAGCGCCGGTTCCTACGGACCGAAGTTCTGACGATGGCGCGCGCGCAGGACACCTCGCTCGACGCGCTGCGGGTGCGGCTGGCGCCGGCGATCGCCGCGGCGGCGCTGTTCGACGGCTGGACCGAAGCCGCGGTGCTGGCGGCTGCGGACAGCGAGGGCGTCGACCCGGACCTGGCCCGGCTGGCGTTCGGCGGCGAAGGCCACGTCCGGCCGATGGCGATGATCACCGCCTGGATTCACGCCGTCGATGCCGCGATGGCGGCAGCCTGGCCGCCGGAACGGCTGGCGGCGCTGTCGGTGCGCGCGCGCATCCAGACGCTGATCGAGTTCCGGCTCGATGCCGCGGCGCGCCACGAGGAATCGCTGCGGCGGGCGCTGGCGATCATGGCGATGCCTCAGAACGCCGCATCGGCGCTGAAGCTGGGCTGGGAAAGCGCCGATCGCATGTGGCGGCTGGCGGGCGACACCGCCGCCGACTTCAACCATTACACCAAGCGCGCGACGCTGGCGGCGATCTACGCCGCGGCGCTGACGGTGCTGCAGGGCGACGAGAGCGAGGGCAAGGCCGAGATGCGCGCGTTCGTGGCGCGGCGCATCGACGGGGTCATGCGTTTCGAGAAGGCCAAGGCGCGGTGGAAGGTGCCCGAGGGGCACCATTTCAGCCCGGCGCGGTTCCTGGGCCGGCTGCGCTATCCGGCCAAGTGACGCTTTACGCCAGTTCCGCGAGATCAAGCGCCGCCAGCAGCGCGGCGCGGGCGTTGCGGATGTCGTTCCAGAGCGCCGGGCTTTCGAGGTCTTCGGGGGCGATCGCCTCGGGCCAGTGATCGCCGACCAGCGCGGTGATGCGATCGAGGCGGGCTTCGTCGAGCAGGAAGCGCGGATCGATCGTGGCGGGATCGGCGACGACGCGCAGGCGCAGGCAGGCCGGGCCGCCGCCGTTGGCCATCGACTGGCGCACCGCGACCGGGACGACGCGGCGGATCGGGCCGTTCTGCGCGGGCAGCGCCGCCAGCCAGCGGGCGACGCTGGCGGTTTCGGTGGCTTCGGTGGGGACGACCAGCGCCATGCCGCCCTCGGGCAGGGTGACGAGCTGGGCGTTGAACAGGTAGCTGGCGACGGCGTCGGCCAGGCTGACTTCGGCGGCGGGGACTTCGATCAGCTCTACTTCCGGAAGCAGGCGGCGCAGGTCCGCGAAAAAGCCGTCGCGATCGGCGAATGCCTGTTCGTGCGCGAGCAGCACCGGGCCGTTGGCGACCGCGACGACATCGTTGTGGAAGGCACCGGCGGCAATGGCTTCGGGAGATTGCTGCACGAACAGCGTGCGCGCCGGATCGAGCCGGTGGTGGCGGGCGACCGCTTCGCTGGCAGTGCGCGACTGGCGCGCGGGGAACGGGCCGCCGGGCTCGCCATAGACGAACACCTCGACGCCGGGGGCATCGTGCGCCGGGGCGAGGCGCATGTGGTTGGCGGCGCCCTCGTCGCCGAACGGGGCGGGGACGGGGCCGTGCACCGCGAAATGCGCGCGATCGGCGAAGGCGAGGCGCAGTTGCGCGAGCGTGCCCGGCCACTCGTGGCTGCGGTGCGGCATCGTCATCAGGTTGGCAACGGTGAGGTGGCAGCGGCGATCGCCGGTATCGGGCGCCGGCGAGACGGTGGCGGCATTGGCCGCCCACATCGGCGAGGCCGAGAGCGCGTTGGCGCGCAAGGGCCGGGAGGCGTGGGCCATGTCGGTGCCGAGCGTGCGCAGCCAGGGCTCGTTCGGGCGATCGTGCGGCAGCAGCAGGCCCTGCGGCAGGCCGAGCGCGAGGTTGGCGCGCATCTTCGCCAGCCCTTCGAGCGCGGCGGCGCGCGGGTGGGCGACGGTGCCGGCGTTGCGCGTCGCGGCAAGGTTGCCGAGGCTGAGCCCGGCGTAGTTGTGGCTGGGGCCGACGAGGCCGTCGAAGTTGATCTCGGTGCGCATCAGCGGGGCACGTGGGTGACGGTGGCGCCGGGGACGACGCCGAGCGCGGCGGCGGCGGTGGGGTCGAGGATCACGCCTTCGCGGGTGGCTTCGATGTGGCCGAATGTGCAGCGGAAGCTGCCGAGATGGCCGGTGGCGACGAGGCTGAGCTCGGCATGGGCAGGCTCGCGCACGGCGAGGACCGGCTGGGTGCGCGCTGCCTGCACGGTGGCGATGCGATCGGTCTGCGCGACCATCGTCGGGCCGCCGTCGAAGATGTCGATGTAGTGTTCGTGGGTGAAGCCCTCGTTTTCCAGCATCCGCATCGCCGCGCGGCCCGAGTTATGCGGGACGCCGATCGCGGCGAGCGCGGTTTCGGGGAGCATCGCCAGATAGAGCGGGTGCTTGGGCATGAGGTCGGCGATGAACTGGTTGCCGTGGACGGCGTTGAAATCGTCGGCCTCGCGGAACGACATGCCGAAGAAGCGGCCGGCGACGCCGTCCCAGAACGGTGAGCCGCCGGTCTCGTCGTGGGCGCCGCGCAGCTCGGCGATGGTGCGATCGGCGAAGCGGGGGCGGTGCATGGCGATGAACAGGTAGCGGCTGCGCGCGAGCAGCGCGCCGGTGCCGGCGGCGCGCTCGTCGGGCAGCAGGTAGAGCCCGCCGACTTCGGTGCAGCCGTCGAGATCGGTGCAGAGGCTGAGCATCTCGGCGCGGAAGCTGCGCCCGAGCGCCTTGCTGGTCTGGCTGAGCACGCCGCGCCGGTACGAGTAGAACGGCCAGCTCGACCCGACTTGCGCGAAGACCTGGCAGGTGCCGATCACCTGGCCGCCGGGGCCGGCTTCGAGCACGAACACGTACTGGTCGTCGGCCAGGGTGTCGCCCTCGCGCGCGAAGCTGGCGGCGGCGCGTTCGAGCTTGGCCTTCAGCGCGCGGCGATCGGGCGGCAGGTTGGTGAAGCCGCCGCCGGTGCGCTTGGCCATCGCGTAGATCGCCGGCAGATCCTGCGGGGTGGCGGGGCGAAGAAGTGGGCTCAGGGGAGCTCTCCCATGTCGAGGCGGTGGAGGACGAGCGCGGTGAGCGCGGCGCGCGGGGCGAGCGAATCGACGCAGAGGAACTCGTCGGCGCTGTGGATGGCGCCGCCGAGCGCGCCCATCGTGTCGAGCACCGGCACGCCGAGCGCGGCGATGTTGTTGCCGTCGCAGACGCCGCCGGTGTCGGCCCAGGCCAGCGGCTGGCCGAGATCGGCCGCGGCGGCGCGGACGAGCTCGTAGAGCCGGCTGGTGGCCGGGGCTACCGGCTTGGGCGGGCGGTTGAAGTGGCCGTGGAGGTGGATCGCGACGTCGTGCGCGGCGGCGACGGCGGCGACGCAGCGATCGATCGCGACGCGGGCTGCGGTTTCGTCCGCAGGGGTGGCGGGGCGCAGGTTGAAGCGCAGCACGGCGTGGGCGGGGACGACGTTGTTGGGGCCGCCGCCGTCGATTTTCGCCGGATTGACGGTGAGGCCGGCGTGGGCGAGCGCGGCGAGGCGCAGCGCGAGATCGGCGGCGGCGAGGACGGCGTTGCGGCCGTCGTGCGGATTGCGGCCGGCGTGGGCGGCCTTGCCGGTGACGATCGCGGAGAAGTTGCCCGAGCCGGGGCGGGCGCGGGCCATGCCGCCATCGGGCAGCGCCGGTTCGTAGGTCAGCGCGGCGGCCTTGCCCGACGCCAACGTGGCGAGCAGCGCGGCGGAGGAGAGCGAGCCGGTTTCCTCGTCGGCATTGACCAGCACGTCGTAGCCGAGGCGGGGCTGCGTCGTCTCGAACGCGGCGAGGCCGGCGAGCAGGACGGCGAGGCCGCCTTTCATGTCGGCGGCGCCGGGGGCGTTGAGCGTGGCGTCATCAAGCCAGCGCGCGGACTGGAACGGGTGATCGGCGGGAAACACCGTGTCCATGTGGCCGGTGAGCAGGACGCGGGTTTGCGCCTGCGGGCGGACGCGGAGCACGAGGTGGCGGCCGTGGGGTTGTTCGACCGCGCTGCCGTCGGCGGCGATGCGGGTGACGGGGGCGGGATCGTGCAGCGCGAGTTCGCCGGGGAGCGCGGCGAAGGCGTCGGCCAGGGCTGCGGCTTGCGCGGCGAGGCCCGGGAGGTTGGCGGTGCCGGTGTTGATCGCGCACCATGCCAGCACCGTCGCGCGCAGTCGGGCGGGATCGGGGTGATGGATGAGCGTGGTTTCGACGGGGGAAAGGCTCATCGCGTGTGGCCGGTGAGCGCGGCGGCGTTGCCGGCGGGGGTGGCGGCCTCGAAGCTGGCGACGGGGTAAGCGCAGTAGTCGGCGGCGTAGAAGGCACTGGGGCGGTGGTTGCCCGATTCGCCGGTGCCGCCGAACGGCATCGTGCCCGACGCGCCGGTGGTGGGGCGGTTGCGGTTGGCGATTCCGGCGCGGCTCTGCGCGAGGAATTGCCGCCACAGATCGTCGTCCTGGGTGACCACACCGGCGGAGAGGCCGAAGCGGGTGGCGTTGGCGACGGCGATCGCTTCGTCGAATCGGCCGACGCGCGTGACCTGCAGCACCGGGGCGAAGATCTCCTCGTCCGGGGTGGCGTGGCCGGTGACGTCGACCAGCGCCGGGGTGACGAAGGCCCCGCGGCGGCCGGGGATGTTGCCGAGCGGGAGGATGACGGTGCCGGGGAGCGCGGCGAAGGCGGCGCGGGCGCTGGCGGCGGCGGCGTCGGAGATCAGCGGGCCGCAGTATGGCGCGGGTTCCTCGTCCCAGGCGCCGATGCGCAGGGTATCGGCCAGCGCGGCGATCGCATCGACGAAGGCGTCCCCTGCCCTGCCCTGCGGCACGATCAGCCGGCGCGCGCACGAGCAGCGCTGGCCGGTGGTGACGTAGGCCGACTGCACGGCGACCGCGGCGGCCTCCATCGCGTCGCCGTCCCACAGGATCAGCGGGTTGTTGCCGCCGAGTTCGAGCGCGGTGATGACGTTGGGGCGATCGGCGAAGGCGCGGCGGAAGTGGGCGCCGGCGGCGGCGGAGCCGGTGAACAGCAGGCCGTCGATGTCGGCAGCGACGAGCGCGGCGCCGGTCTCGCGCGCGCCTTGCAGGCAGTGCAGGACATTGGCGGGCAGGCCGCTGTCGTGCCAGGCGGCGACCATCGCCTCTCCCGTGGCCGCGGTCAGCTCGCTCGGCTTGAACACCACGCTGTTGCCGGCGAGCAGGGCGGGGACGATGTGGCCGTTGGGCAGGTGGCCGGGGAAGTTGAACGGGCCGAGCACCGCCATGACGCCGTGCGGGCGGTGGCGGAGGACGGCGGCGCCGAACGCGGTCGGCTCCTCGCGCGTGGCGGCGCGCTGGGCCTGCGCGGCGATCGAGACTTCGACCTTGGCGATCATCGTCGCCACTTCGGAGAGCGCTTCCCAGCGCGGCTTGCCGGTCTCGCGGGCGATGGTCTGCGCCAGCGCGTCGCGGCGGTCGGCCAGGGTCGCGGCATAGGCGCGGGCGTGGGCGACGCGGGTTTCGGGCGGGGTGGCGGCCCAGGCGGGGAAGGCGGCGCGGGCGGCGGCGACGGCGGCGACGGCCTGCGCCGGGGCGGCGGCGGGGCCTTCCCAGACGATCGCGCCGGTGGCGGGGTCGAGCGAGCGGAGCATGGTCATCGTCATGCCGCGCGGGTCACCGCGAAGATGCCGGTGGCGTTGCCGCTGTCGAAGCGCAGGTCGAGGCGGCCGGTGGCGGGGTCGATGTCGCGGGTGATGAACTCGTAGAACGAACCGGGGACTTCGCGCGCGTGCCAGCCGCCGTCGGGCAGGCGGAAGCGGCGCGTGACCTTGTCCGCCAGCAGCGCGGTCTGGTGGACGCGGCCCGAGGCCGAATGCTCGACCGCGTCCTTGACCGGATAGCCGCGCGCGCGCAGCGAGGCGGCGAGCGCGACGACATCCGCGACGCGGTCGGTGGCGTGGTTGAAGACGTTGCCTTCGGTGGCGATCCATGCGGCTTCGGCGGAATCGGCGAGCAGGCATTCGTAGTCCGCCAGCGCCGGTTCCGGATGGTGGCGGGCGAAGGCGGCGGCGAGCCCTGGGAGCCCGGCCAGGGCCTGCTCCAGCGGGGCGCGGCCATCGGCGGCGAGCGTGGCGAGCAGTGCCAGTTCGACCGGGCCGAGCGGATCTCGCGCGGCGCCGAACACGCGGTCGGCGGCGGCCTGCGCATCGGGGGCGAGACGATCGACGTGGAGTTCGCTGACGAAGAACTGGGGGATCGTCTCGGGCAGGTCGGCATGGGTGAAGACCAGGCCGGTCATCCGCAGGCGCGGCAGCGGGTAGCGATCGGCCAAGGCATAGCCGAGTGGTTCGAGCAGGCGGGCGAAGGCGGCGGCGCCGCGCGGCAGCGCGCCGGTGGGGCCGTCGATCGTGCGCAGCGCCCCGTGATCGAAGCAGGTGTGGCCGGTTTCGGCGACATAGCGCGCGCCGCTGGGGACGGCGTCGAGCAGGCGCGCGAACAGCACCATGTTCAGCGCCATCGCCACCTGGGCGCGGCTGACCGTGGCTTCGGCCGCGAGCAACGCGGGATCGATCGCCATCGTCGCCAAGGCCGCCTGCGCCGCCGCTCCGGCGCGGGCATGGTCCGCCCCGAGTGCCGGGGCGGCAAGCTGAGCGACGATGCTTCTCCCGTTCATCTTTCGGCCTTTCCGGCCGGCTCTATCTGCGGAGCGCGGCCTCTGCGATGCGACGGTAAATGCGGGCAAGGGTTTCGAGATCGGCGAGGGCGACGGCCTCGTCGCGCTTGTGCATGGTGGCGTTCGACAGGCCGAACTCGATCACCGGGCACAGCGACTTGAGGAAGCGTGCGTCGGAGGTGCCGCCGCTGGTCGACAGCTCCGGCTCGATGCCGGTTTCGGCGAGGATGGCGGCGCCAACCAGCGTGGAAAAGGCGCCGGGCTTCGTCAGGAACGCCTCCCCCGAGATCACCGCGCGGACGGTGGCGCCATGCTTCGCCGCGATCGCCGTGACCCGGTCGGTGAGGCCCTGCCCGGTGTGGCGATCGTTGAAGCGGATCGACAGGCGGGCGGAGGCGCGCGGCGGGATCAGATTGGTCGCCGGGTTGCCGACGGTGAGGTCGGTGACCTCGAGGTTCGAGGGCTGGAACCACTTCGTGCCCTTGTCGAGCCGCAGCGCCTTGAGTTCGGCCAGCAGCGCGACGAGGCGGGTGATCGGGTTGTCCGCGAGATGCGGGTAGGCGACGTGCCCCTGCACGCCCTCGACCTCGATCCACATGTTGACCGACCCGCGGCGGCCGACCTTGGCCATGTCGCCCAGGCGGTGGACCGAGGTCGGCTCACCCACCAGGCAGAGATCGGGGATCGCGCCGGTGGCGCGCATGTGCGCGATCAGCGCGAGCGTGCCGTGCAGCGCCACGCCTTCCTCGTCGCCGGTGATGATGAACGAGAGCGTCCCGGCTTCGGCCGGAGTCTCGCGCGCGGCGGCGACCATCGCCGCGATCGCGCCCTTCATGTCGACGGCGCCGCGGCCGTAGAGCAGATCGCCGCGCCGTTCGGGGGCGAACGGGGCGCTGGTCCAGCCGTCACCGGGGGGGACGACGTCGAGATGGCCGGCAAAGGCGAAGTGGCGCGAGCCGGGCGGGCCCTGGCGGATCGCGAACAGGTTTTCCACCGGGCCATCGGGCGATTCGCCGGCGATGGCGCGATGGATCGCGAAGCCGAGCGGGGCCAGCGCGGCTTCGAGGCAATCGAACACCAGGCCGGTGGCGGGGGTGACGCTGGGGCAGGCGATCAGCGCTTCGGCGAGCGTGGCGACATAGTCGGCAGCGGGGGTGGCGGGATCGACCAGCAGGCTCATCGCCCGGGTGTACCGCCGCGCGAGTCGCGGAGCAAGCGGGGGGTTTGCGCGGCATCAAGGGCGGGTTAGCGTGCGATCAGCAAGGAGATGGCGATGCCGAAAGTGGACCTCGACCGCATGACCCCTAACAACCTGACCGGCTATCCGCCGCCGTTCGACCGCACGGTGGCCGGGCGGTGGAAGCGGCGGCTCGGGCCGGCGGCGGGTTTTGCCCGGCTGGGCGCGTGCCACGTCACACTGGACCCCGGCGCGTGGTCCTCGCAGCGGCACTGGCACGATGGCGAGGACGAGCTGGTGGTGATGCTGGCCGGCCAGGCGGTGCTGGTCGAGGACGGGGGGCGGACGGTGCTGCGGGCCGGCGATATCGCCACCTGGGCGGCCGGGGTGCGCGACGGGCACCACCTGATCAACGAGAGCGACGCGCCGTGCGTGTTCCTGGCGATCAGCGCGGGGGAGAGCGCCGGCGGCGGCTATTCCGACATCGACATGCTGTTCACCGCCGACAACCGCTATGTCCACCGCGACGGCACGCCCTATCCGGAGGCGCGGCGGCCACGCTGAACGATGGGTGTTGCCGACTTCCTCGAATTCGCGCTGGCGGTGCTGCTGATCGAGCTGACGCCCGGCCCCAACATGGGCTGGCTGGCGGCGCTGAGCGCAACCGCGGGGCGGCGCGCCGGGCTGGCGGCGACGCTGGGCATCGCCATCGGGCTGGCGTGCAACGCGCTGTTCGCGGCGCTGGGGCTGGCAACGCTGCTGGCCGCCGAGCCGGGCTGGCAGCGCGGGCTGCGCGTGGCGGGGGTGCTGCTGATGCTGGGGCTGGCGTGGACGACCTGGCGCGAGGACGCCGCGCCGGTGGAGCCGCAGGGCGCGCGCGGGCTGGCGCGGGCGCGCGACGCGCGCAACGCCTTTGCCGCCGGTCTGGCGCTGAACCTGCTCAATCCCAAGGCGGTGCTGTTCTTCGTCGCGGTGGTGCCGCCGTTCCTGCATGGGCACACGCCGGGCCTGGGGCTGGCGATGGCGCTGGCGGCGGTGAGCGTGGGGATCGCGACGGCAATCCACCTGGCGATCGTGGTCGGCGCCAGCCGGGCCGAGGCGCGGCTGGCCGCCGGGGGCCAGGTGCGGCGGGTGCGCCGCGCGCTGGCGCTGGTGATGGCGGCGATGGGAGCGTGGATGGCACTGGGCCTGTTGGGCTGAACGCGGTTCAGGCCGCCCCTTCGCCTCGTGATGACCGCCCGATTGCCATTGCTGGCGACGCGGGCGGAAGCGTCAGGTGAATCCGCCTGACCTGGCCATGCTTCAGAAACCCGCCTTCCAGGCCATGCCGAAGCCGAGGTCGGCCGGCAGGTCGGCGCGGTTGCCGGGAGCGTGGCGCCAGAACAGGCTGGTGTCGAGGTGGCCGCCAAGCAGCGGCGTGGCAAGGGCGAGCTCGCCGTCGAGCTCTCGCCCGCGCGGGGCCAGCGCCAGCGTCTCGATCCCCGTGGTGGCGGTGGCGGTGGCATAGTCCCACGCGGTGGGCACGACCAGCGCGAGGCCGCCGGCGCTGACGCGCAGCGGCTGCGACAGGCGCAGCGCCAGCGTCGCCTGCGGATGCCACAGGCCGGCGCGGGTGAGATCGACCGCCCAGGCATTGCTGGCAAGCCGCGAGCCGGGCGCGACGAGGCTGCCGGTGATGCCGCCGCCGCGGACGTCGGTGAAGCCCTGGCGCCACGCGGCGGCGAGCCGCCAGCCCGGGGCGGGTTGCCAGCCGAGCGCGGCATCGAGCAGCACGGTGCGCGCGCCGTGGATGCCGTAGAGCGGATTGAAGCGCGCCCCGAGCACGCTGCGATCCTCTGCCAGCAACGAGGTGGCGAGCATCGCATCGACGGCGCCGAAGCGGCGATCGAGCGCGAGGCTGAAGCGGTTGGCGGCGGCCGGCGGCTCGGGCCGCAGCGCTTCGCCCGGGAGCGGCGCGGCGCCGACCGCGCGGGCGCTTTCGGCGCTGGCGGTGAGGCCCCAGCGGCCGAGCGCCTGGCGGACCGCGAAGGCGCTGCCGGGGCGGCGCTGGAAGCCGGTATCGGCGAGCGGATCGGCGGCGACCAGGAAGGCCGGGCGCACCTGGCCGCGCAAGTCGGCGGCGAGGCCGTCCGCGCCCTGGGCATAGGCGAAGCCGAGGCGGGTGGCCGGCGACAGGCGCGCGATCATCCGGGTCGCGAGCGCGCGGGCGGCGCTGTCCTCGCCATCGGAGAGGCGCAGCGGGCCGCGCCAGCGCAGCCCGGCGAGCCGGGCCTGGGCATCGACGCTGAACGCGAGGCTGAGGCGGTCGTCGCCGGCGCTGGTGCCGGAGACGGCGGCGGACAGCGCGGGCGCGAGGCGCAGCGCCGGGGCGGCCGGGCGCAGGCCGGCGGCGAGATCGGTGTGGAAGGCGCGGCCGTACATGTCGAGCACGACGGTGCCGAGCGAGGCGCCGGCGACGGCATCGCCCATCGCCGCCGACGTGGTGGTGGTGGTGACGAGGGCGGCGAGCGGAACCTGCGTCGTCGAGCCGGCGAGGCTGGCCGTGCCTTGCGGCTGGAATGCGGCGGCGATGTCGAGGATGCCGCGGCCGTAGACCGCGTCGGTGCCGGCGGCGCCGGCGTCGCGCGCGGTGCGCAGCAGCAGGTCCACCACCTGCACCGCCGTCATCGACGGGAACGCCTGGCGGATCAGCGCCACCGCGCCGGCGACCTGAGGTGCCGAGAAGCTGGTGCCGGAGAACACCTCGACGAAAGTCTGGCCGTTGCTGACGGTCTGCTTGATGACGCCGTTCTGGTAGGTGCAGCAGATCTGCTCGCCCAGCGCGGCGAGATACCATTGCTGCTCGGTGCCGGCCCTGTCCGTGAAGCTGGAGATCGTGCCGCTGGCGTCGACCGAGCCGGCAATGATGACGTTGCCGTTGCCGGCGGCGCGCAGCGAGGCGGGGAACGGATCGACCTGGGCGGTGCCGTCGTTGCCGGCGGAGACGACGACGACGACGCCCGCCGCGGCGGCGCGGGCGATCGCGTCGCTCATCACCCGGCCGGCGGGATCGCCGCCGAGCGAGAGGTTGATGACCTTGGCGCCATCGGCGACGGCGCGATCGACGCCGGCGGCGAGCGCGGTGTCCGCGAACTTGCAGCCGGTGGCGCAGGTTCCGGCGCTGTCGGCGCGGGCCATCATGATCGTGGCGTTCCAGGCGATGCCGAGCACGCCGGTGCCGTTGCGCGCGGCGGCGGCGACCAGCGCGATGTCGGAGCCGTGATCGCTGTCCGGGTTGGCCAGGCTGCGCCCGCCGCCGGTGACGTCGGTCGACGCGGCGGAGATCCGGCCGGCGAATTCCGGATTGCCGGTATCGATCCCCGAATCGACGAAGCCGATGGTGACGCCGGCGCCGGTGGCGCCGTTCTGCCAGGCGGTGATCGCGCCGTGGTAGGGCGCGCCGCTGCTGCGGTTGTATTCGCTGGTCTGGAACACCGCGGCGGGGGTGAGGGTGGGGGTGGGGGTGGGCGTCGGGGTGGCTGTCGCGGTCGGGGTCGCGGTGGCGGTTGCCAACGGGGCCGGCGCGGAACTGACCCCGCCCCCCCCGCCACCGCAGGCGGCGAGCAGGACGAGCGGTGCGATCGCCGGCACGCTCCAGCCGAACCACGATTTCGGAGTGGGCAAGCAGTGCGACATCGGAACCCCCGCCCGCGATTCCGGCCAAGCGGACCGCAGGTGCCGCAGTGTGGCGATGCCGTCGTGAATCGGGGGTTAATGCCCCCGCCCGGTCAACTGCGCAGGACGCGGCCGCCGCCGAGCGCGAGCGTGCCGTAAGCGGCCTTGAAGCGGCGCGTGGTGCGCAGCAACGCGGGGAGCTGGCCGGGACGGGTGAGCAGCGACCACAGGATGCGGCCCGGGGCGAGGCCGCCGCCGGGCTTCATGGCGACGGCGATCGCCGGGGGAAGATCGGCCGCGGCCTCGTCCGAGATGCAGCGCAGGACGGTGAAGCGCAGGCCATGGCGCGCCGCGGCCGCCGCTGCGATATGCGATTCCATGTCCGTCGCGATGGCGCCGGTGGCGGCGTGCAGTTCGGCCTTTTCGGCGGCACTGGCGATCAGGCGGTCGCAGGCGTGGATCGCACCCTGGGCGGGAAGGCGCCGGCCGGTGCGCAGGCGCTGCGCCAGGGCGATGCCGAACGCGCCGTCGCACGCGCCCTGCCAGTCGCCGGTGATCGCGGTGCCGACCACCCAGTCACCGAGGCGCAGGCCGGGATCCAGCGCGCCCGCCATGCCGTAGCTGAGGACGCCGCAGGATTGCGGGACCAGCCGGTCGAGCTCGGCCAGGAGGCGGGCGCGGCTGCCGCCGCCGGCAAGCGTGACGACGCCGGGGCCGGCAATGGTTTGCGCTTCGCGACGGGTGCCGGTGACGACGAGGATCGGCTTGACGGGCATGGCCGGATCACATCCCCCAGGCGGGGCGGTCGGCGTTCGACTTGGTCAGGTTCCGGTAGCGCGCCAGCGCCCAGACCGGGAAGTAGCGCGGATAGCCGTGGTAGCGCAGGTAGAACACGCGCGGGAAGCCGCCGCCGGTGTAGACTTCCTGCCCCCACAGGCCATCCTCCGCCTGGTTTGCGAGCAGCCACTGCACGCCGCGCTCGACCTCCGGGCTGTGCGTCTCGCCCACGGCCATCAGCCCGAGCAAGGCCCAGGCGGTCTGGCTGGCGGTGGAGCGGAAGTCTTCGTGGCCCTTGCGGTCAAGCGCGTAGGAATCGCATGATTCGCCCCAGCCGCCGTCAGGGTTCTGGATCGTCTTCAGCCAGTTCACCGCGCGGGCGACCATCGGGTTGGCGCTGTCGATCCCGGCGCGGCCGAGCGCGCAGAGCACCGACCAGGTGCCGTAGACGTAGTTGACCCCCCAGCGGCCGAACCACGAACCTTCCGCCTCCTGCTCCTTTTCGAGCCAGGCGAGCGCGGCCTTCATCCGCGGGCTGTCGATCGGCTCCCCCAGCTGGGCGAGCATCGACACGCAGCGCGCGGAGACGTCGGCGGTCGGCGGATCGAGCAGCGCGCCGTGATCGGCGAACGGCAGGTTGTTCAGGTATTCCTTGTCGTTGTCGGCGTCGAACGCGCCCCAGCCGCCATCGTGCGATTGCAGCCCCTCGACCCATTCGGTGGCGCGGGCGATGGCGTGCCGGTCCGCCTCGCCGCGCAGGCCGGCGGCGCGGTCCATCGCCATGACGACGACGGCGGTATCGTCGAGATCGGGATAGTGGTCGTTGTTGTACTGGAACGCCCAGCCGCCGGGGCGGACGTCGGGGCGCTGGTCGGCCCAGTCCCCCACCACGTCGAGCACCTGGCGCGGCCGGAGCCAGTCGAGCGCCTTGTGCGCGCGGGCGACGGCCTCCTCGCTGCCGACCTCGAGCATGGCGTGCGCGGCGAGCGCGGTGTCCCAGACCGGCGAGACGCAGGGCTGGCAATAGGCCTCGTCGTCTTTCAGCACGAGCAGCCGTTCGACCGATTCGCGGGCGATCGCGCGGTGCGGATGGTCCTCCGGGTAGCCGAGGACGTCGTACATCATCACGCTGTTGGCCATCGCCGGGTAGATCGCACCGAGGCCGTCGACGCCGTTGAGGCGTTCGGTCACCCATGTCTCGCACAGGCCGATCGCCTTCCTGCGCAGGAATTTCGGCCACAGCCGATCGCCGTGGCGCAGGATGAAATCGAGGCCGTTGAAGAACAGCTTCCAGCCCTGGTGGACATGTGCGGCCTGGCTGGTGAGCTTGACCGGGTTGCCGCTGAAAAGTTCATCGACGCGCACGCCTTTCGGATTGCGCGCGCGCGGCTTGAGCGCGCAGAGCACCAGCAACGGCACGACGACGGTGCGCGCCCAGTAGCTGATCTTCTCGATGTGCACCGGGAACCAGCGCGGCGCCAGCATCAGTTCGGGCGGGATCGTCGGCACCACGTCCCACGGGCCGGCGCCATAGAGCGCCAGCTGGATACGGGTGAAGACGTTGCCGGCCTCTGCCCCGCCGGCGCGGTGGATGGCGGCGCGGGCGCGGGCCATGTGCGGGGCGTCGACGTCGTCGCCGATCATCTTCAGCGCGAAGTAGGCCTTGATCGTCGCCGAAATGTCGAAGCCGCCGTCGTGATAGAGCGGCCAGCCATCGTGCTCGGCGCTCTGGCGGCGGCGCAGGTAGGTGGCGATCCTCGCTTCGAGTGCGGCGTCGACCGGCTCGCCCAGGTAGTGGCGGAGCAGCACGTATTCGGCCGGGATGGTGGCGTCGGCCTCGAGCTCGTAGACCCAGTGGCCGTCCTCCTGCTGCTCCGCGAACAGGGTCTGCGTGCCGCGGCCGATCGCGGCCTCGACGGCATCGCGCAGGGGCGCTTCGCGCGCCAGCTCGTTCGGTTCCATCAGCATGGCTCGAGCCCATAGCGCATCGGCTTGCCGAGCGCCAAGCAGGCGGCGTTGTCGCCTGAGCGCAGCGAACCCTCGATCGTCGCGGGGAGGCCGGTGCGGACCCAGTCCCCGGCCAGGAACAGGTTGGCAAGGTGGGTCCCGGGATGCGGGCGCAGCGCTTCCTGCGCGGGCGTGGCGGCGAAGGTGGCGCGCTTTTCCTTGACCACCTGCCACGGCGGCAAGGTTTCCGCGTCGGGCGCGGCGATGCCGAGCGCCGCGACGACCTCGCGCCAGATCGCCTGCGCGAGCTCCTCGCGATCGGCGTCCATCAGCCGGTCCGCCGCCGACACCGTGACCGAGATGCGGTTGGCGTGGGTGAACACCCATTCGCTGGTGGCGTTGAGCAGGCCCAGCATCGCCGGGGCGCGGGGCGGCGGCGGCGCGGCGTAGTGGACGTTGAGGATGGCGCGATGCTCGGTCGGGACGGCGAGGCCGGGCACGAGCTCGGCCGCGACCCAGGCGGGAACCGCGAGCACGACCGCCTCGTCCGCGGCGAGGACCTGGCGGCCATCGGACCATTCGAGCGCGGTGACGCGGGTGCCGTCGTCCTCGATCGCGCGCAGACGCCGGCCGGTGGCGAGCGGCACGCCGTTCCGCGCGAGCCAGCCGACCGCGGGATCGATGAAGGCGGCGGCCAGCGTCGGCACGGCGATGCGCGGAATCGAGGCGCGGCCGCCGAGCATGACCGATTCGGCGAGGACGTTGGCGGCAAGCTCGGCGCTGGCTTCGGCGGGCTCGGTGTTGAGCGCGGCGAGCAGCACCGGGTGCAGCAGCCGCGCCCAGACCGGCCCTTCGGCGCGGATGACGTCGGCGATGGGCCGGTTGCCGCCCTTCAGCAGTTGCAGCAGCGGCGCATAGTCGCGCAGGCCGGTGTGCGGCACGCGCCGCGAACGGTTGAGCAGCCACCACGGCACGCGGCCGTCGGAGAGGGTGACGGTCCAGCGTTCGCCGCTGGCGAGATCGACGAAGGCGAAGGCGGCGTGATCCGGCCCGGTCAGAGGCTGGTCGGCGCCGATCGTCTCGCGGAATTCGGCCACGGCGCGATTGCCCGAGAGCACGAGATGGTTGCCGTTGTCGATCGTCAGGTTCAGCGCCGGATCGCGGTACGAGCGGCAGCGCCCGCCGGCGCGCGCGGCGCTGTCCGAGACGGTGACGGCCACGCCCGCCTGCGCCAGCGTGACCGCCGCCTGGAGCCCGGCCAGCCCGGCCCCGGCGATGGTGGCGCGACCAAGGATCATGCGGCGATCATCCCAGCAGCAGGTGCCGCAGCAGCGACAGCGCCAGCAGCGGCTTGTTGACGCCGACGCGGACGCGGGGCGCGGCCCAGCCCCGGCGCGTCATCCGGCCGAGCACGCGGGCGTAAGCGGACTGCATCAGGCGCGGCGCGGTGAGCAGGCCCCGGGGCTTCGCCGCGAGGATGCCGTCGGCTTCGGTGAAATGGGTCTGCGCGTGGGGGACCAGCCAGTGGGCGGCGGCATCGAGACGGGGGTCCGCGACCAGCGCGGCGGGCGTGGTCGGGTCGATGCCGGCGGCGGCGAGCGCCTCGCGCGGGAGATAGACACGGCCGATCGCGGCATCCTCGTCGATGTCGCGCAGGATGTTGGTCAGTTGCAGCGCGCGACCGAGGTGGTGCGCGAGCGCCAGGCCGGGAACCTCGTCCATGCCGAAGACGCGCACCGAGAGGCGGCCGACGGCGGAGGCGACGCGATCGCAGTAGAGATCGAGCGTCGGATAATCCGGCCATTGCACGGGCCCGGCGACGTCCATCGCCATGCCGTCGATCACCGCGACGAAATCCGCCTGCTGCAAGCCGAAGCGGGCGACCGCGTCACGCAGGAAATCCGCCTGCCCGGCCGGCTTGCCGGCGTAAAGCGCGGCGAGATCACCGCGCCAGCGGTCGAGCGCGGCGGCGCGCGTCGCGACATCGGCGCCCTCGTCGTCGGCGATGTCGTCGACGATGCGGCAGAACGCGTAGATCGCGAACATCGCCTCGCGCTCGGCCACGGGCAGGACGCGCATCCCCGCGTAGAACGAGGAGCCGGCGACCTTGGCGCGCAGCGCCGGGTCTTCGAGCGGCGAAGCCGGGCAATTCAAGGCGGGTGGGGCATTCATGGCACGATCCGCGCCAGGCCGTGGCGCAGGATCGCGCCCAAGGCAAGCGTGGCGCTGCGCAGCTTGCCATGGTGCACGGGCTCGCTGAGCGGATCGCGGTGCATCAGCCCGCGGGTGAGATCGACGGCGAGGCGCTGGATGACCGCGACTTCGGTGGACAGGCGGGCATCGCGGACATGGCGCGCGAACGGCGCGGCCTCGCGCAGCAGCTCCATCGTGCGGGCGGCAAGACCGGCGATGACGCCGCGCAGCTCCGGCGTGGCGCGCGCGGCGCCCAGGGCTTCCGTCGCCACGCCGGCGGCGGCGAGCGCGTCCTGCGGGACATAGACGCGGTCCAGCGTGCGGTAGTCCTTGCCGCAGTCCTGGAGGTGGTTGATGACCTGCAAGGCCGCGCAGAGCGCATCGTTGAGCGGCCACAGCGCGCGGTCCTCGCCGTGGACGTCGAGCACGTAGCGGCCGACCGGCATCGCCGACTTGGTGCAATAGTCGATCAGGTCGGCCCAGTCGGGATAGCGGAGCTGGGTGACGTCGCGGGTGAAGGCATCGAGCAGGTCGTGCGCGTGGACGAGATCGAGCCCGCGTTCGCGTGCGACCCGGGCCAGCGCCATCGCCTCGGGCGCGCCTTCGCCGGAGAGCCCGGCGCGCAAGTTGGCGAGCAGCGCGAGTTTCTCTTCCGGGGCGGCGCTCTCGTGATCGGCGACATCGTCGGCGACGCGGGCGAAGCGGTAGTAGGCGAGGATCGGCGCGCGCGCGTCCGGGCGCACCAGCCAGGAAGCGACCGGGAAGTTTTCGTCCGTATGCCCCTTGCCCGAGGCGAGATCGGCGGCGTGGTTCATGGGTGGACCATTGCCTGCGCGCGGCCCTTCCACATCCCGCCCTTGCCGCGATGGAAGGCGAGGCCCGAGGCGAGCGTGCACCCGGCGTAGAACCCTGCGACCAGCGGCAGCAGCGGCGCCCACAGCGGCGAGCGGCGGTACCAGAGCAGCACCGGCAGCCAGCTCAGCGCCATCAGCGCCCAGGCGAGCGCGCCGAGCAGGCGGGCCGTACCGTGGGCGAGCAAGGCCAGCGCCGGAGCGGCGGCGAACACCAGCGCGAGGCCGAGGATGGTGCCGAGCAGCAGCAGCGGACTGTAGCGCAGCTGGGCATAGGCCGAGCGCGCGATCATCGCCGCGATCTCGCCGGCGGTGCGATAAGGGCGGATCGAGCGGCTGCGCTTGGACAGGCCGAGCCAGACCGGGCCGTGGTGCTTGATCAGCGCACCGAGCGTGCAATCGTCGATCAGCGCGCCGCGCATCGCGGAGATGCCGCCGGCCGCCTCCAGCGTGGCGCGATCGACCAGCACGCAGCCGCCGGCAGCCCCGGTCCAGCGGGAGAACAGGCCGCGCGTCCGGTTGATCCAGCCGAACGGGTAGAGCAGCTTGAAGAAGTAGATGAACGCCGGGACCAGCGGGCGCTCCGGCATGGTGTCGCAGTGGAGCAACGCCATGAACGACACCAGCTTGCGATTGCCGGCCTGCGCGATCTCGACCAGGCGGCGCAGGGTATCGGGGTCGTGTTCGATATCGGCGTCGGTCAGCCACAGGAAATCCGGCGCACCGGCGGCGGGGATGCCTTGCGACAGCGCCCAGAGCTTGCCGGTCCAGCCGGGGGGGAGCGGGGTGCCGGTGCGGACCGTGATGCGTGCCGAGCCGAGGCGGCGAGCGAGCGCCCCGGTGCCGTCGCCGGAGTTGTCGTCGACGAGGATCACGCGGAAATCGCCGGGATAGTCCTGCGCGGCGAGGCTGGCGAGCGAGCGGGCGATGACATCGGCCTCGTCGCGGGCGGGAACGACCGCGACGACTGAAGGCCAGCGCGCGGGCGCGGCGCGGGGGGCGGCCTCGTCGTTCTCGCGCGTGGTCCAGAAGCCGGTGGCGAGCAGTGCCAGCCAGATCAGCACGGTGAGGGCGCCGAGCACCGTCATGCGATCATCCCCGCGGCGCGGAACCATTCGAGCGCCTCGGCGATCGCCTCGCGATAGGGGCGGGCGTGGTAGCCGAGTTCGCGTTCGGCCTTGGCGGACGAATAGTACATGTGGTGCGCGGCCATGCGCAGCGAATCGACCGCGAGGAACGGTTCGCGGCCGGTGAGGCGGGCGAACGCCTCGGCCGCGTAAGCCAGCGGGAACAGCGGCGCGCGCGGCAGCGCCACGGTCGGCGGCTTGCGGCCGACCAGGCCGGCGATGTCCGCCAGCAGTTGCGCCAGCGTCACGTCCTGCCCGCCGAGCACGTAGCGCTCGCCGATGCGGCCTTTCGCCGCGGCGAGCAGGTGGCCGTGCGCGACATCGTCGACGTGGACGAGGTTGAGCCCCGAATCGACGTAGGCGGGCATCTTGCCGCTGGCCGCCTCGACGAGGATGCGGCCGGTCGGGGTGGGATGGACGTCGCGCGGGCCGATCGGGGTGGAGGGGTTGACGATGACGGCGGGGAGGCCGCGCGTTCGCACCATGTCCTCGACCAGCCGCTCCGCGACGACCTTGCTCCGCTTGTAGGCGCCGACCGCCTGCTCGGGACGCGCGGGGCGGGTTTCATCCGATGCGCCGCCGTGTACCGGCAGCAGCGTCGCCACCGACGAGGTGTGGACGACGCGCGGGATGCCGACGGCGAGCGCGGCCTCCATCACCGTGCGCGTCATCGCCTCGTTGTTGCGGACGATCTCCTCCGGGTCGCGCGCCCAGATGCGGTAGTCGGCGGCGACGTGGTAGAGGCAGGCGGCGCGGTCACCCGCGAAGGCGGCGGCGACGGCGGCGGGATCGCGCAAGTCCGCCTGCGCCAGTTCGCCGGGGAAGTCCGCCAGGTTGGCGCGCGGGCTGGAGGCGCGGACGACGCCGAGCACGCCCGCGCCCTGCGCCGCCAGCGCGCGGGCGACGGCCGAGCCGAGAAAGCCGGCGACGCCGGTGACGATGATGCGCTGCCCGTCCACCTCGGTGCTCCTAGTTTCTTTTGCGCCCGCCGGGAAGCGCCTGTAGGGAGCGCGGCGGCATGGTTTCCCCGACGTTCTCGCACTGGATCGGCCAGTTCCTGGCGCTGCTGGCGGCGGCGGCGGTGGTCTATCAGCTCGTCGTCGTGCGGGCGTTCGGGCGCTGGTTCGCGCGGCCGTGCCCCGAAGATCGCGGCGATGCGGCGGTGACGCTGCTGAAGCCGTTGCACGGGGCCGAGCCGAAGCTGGCGGAAAACCTCGCGACCTTCCTCGTGCAGGACCACGCCGGGCCGGTGCAGATGCTGTGCGGGGTCAACGCGCCCGATGATGCCGCGCTGGCGGTGGCGCGCGGCTTGCAACCGGCGCGCGCGCAGGATGAGGTGACGCTGTGGCCGGGGCCGCGGGCCGCCGGCGCCAATGGCAAGATCGGCAACCTGGTGGCGATGATGGGCGCGGCGCGGCATCCGCTGCTGGTGCTTTCCGACAGCGACATGGCGGTGGCGCCGGATTATCTGCCGAAAGTGCTGGGGGCCTTGCAGCAGCCGGGGATCGGCGTGGTATCGTGCCTCTACCTCGGCCGCGGCGATGCCGGGCGCTGGTCCGAGATCGGCGCGGCGGCGATCTCCTATGCGATGATGCCGAACATGACACTGGCGCTGCGCTACGGCCTGTCGCAACCGTGCATGGGATCGACGATCGCGCTGCGGCGCGAGACGCTGGATGCGATCGGCGGGTTCGAGCGGTTCGTCGACGTGCTGGCGGACGATTACGCGATCGGCATGGCGGTGAGCGCGCTGGGGCTGCGCGTGGCGGTGCCGCCAATGCTGGTGACGCACGCCTGCGAGGAGCCGAGCCTTGCCGCGCTGTGGCGGCACCACTTGCGCTGGGCGGCGACGCTGCGCAGCATCGTCGGGCTGCAGCATGGCGGCACCGTGATCACCCACGCGCTGCCGCTGGCGGTGCTGGCGGCGCTGTTCGCGCCGCTGCCGGGACTGCTGCTGGTGGCCGCGGCGCTGGCGGCACGGCTCATGGTCAAGCGCCGCGTCGATCGCCAGGCGGGCCATGCCAGTGGCAGTGTGCTCGATCTCGTGCTATCCGATTTCCTCGGCTTTTTCGTGTTTCTCGCCAGCCTGACCGCGCGGACGATTGATTGGCGCGGCCATCGCCTTACAATGCATGGCGATGGCCGTATCCGTTCGCGGACGGCCCCTGCCCCGTGATTCCCCCACCAGGATTTAGCATTCCATGAAGCGTACCCTGTTCCTGCAAGGCCCCTCGTTCGACGGCTACGACGGCGGCGCCGGCGCGCGCTACCAGATGAAGCGCGAGGTCAAGAGCTTCTGGTATCCCACCTGGATCGCGCAGCCGGCGGCGATGGTGCCAGGATCGAAGCTGATCGACGCGCCCGCGCACGACCTGTCGTGGGACGACATCGCGCACGAGTTCGACGAGCGCGATCTGGTGATCCTTCACACCTCGACCCCGTCGTTCCGGCAGGACGTGCAGACGGCGGAGCTGATCAAGGCGCGCAACCCGCAGTGCCTGGTCGGCATGGTCGGCGCCAAGGTGATGATCGAGGACGAAAAGAGCCTGCAGGCGTCCCCGGCGATCGATTTCGTATGCCGCGAGGAGTATGATTTCACCTGCGTCGAGCTGGCCGAGGGCAAGCCGCTGGCGGAGATCGACGGCATTACCTGGCGGGCGCCGGACGGCAGCATCGTGCGCAACAAGGACCGCGCGATGATCGAGGACATGGACGTGCTGCCGATGGTCAGCCCGATCTACAAGCGCGATCTCGACCCGATCAAGTACTTCGGCGGCTATCAGCGCCATCCCTACGTCTCGTTCTACACCGGGCGCGGCTGCAAGAGCCGCTGCACCTTCTGCCTGTGGCCGCAGACGATCAGCGGGCACCGCTATCGCCACCGCACCGTGCCCAAGGTGATCGAGGAAGTGCAGTACATCCTCAAGGAAATGCCCGAGGTGAAGGAGATCTTCTTCGACGACGACACGCTGGCGGATGCGCACGACTACGTGGTCGAGCTTTCGGACGAACTCGCCAAGCTCGGCTTCGGCAAGCCGGGCTTCCCCGTCACCTGGGGCTGCAACGCCAAGGCCAACGTGCCGCAGCCGGTGCTCGCGGCGATGAAGGCGGGCGGCTGCCGCGTGCTGCTGGTCGGCTACGAGAGCGGGAACCAGCAGATCCTGCACAACATCAAGAAGGGCTTGCGCACCGATGTCGCGCGCAAGTTCACCAGGGACGCGCACGCGCTGGGGCTGACGATCCACGGCACCTTCATCCTCGGCCTGCCCGGCGAAACGCTGGAGACGATCGAGGAAACGATCCGCTATGCGATCGAGCTGAACCCGCACACCATCCAGGTCTCGCTGGCGGCGCCCTATCCGGGCACCTTCCTCTACAAGCAGGCGACCGAGAACGGCTGGTTCGACGGCAGCGACCATCTGCTGACCGACGGCGGCAACCAGATCGCGCAGCTTTCGTACCCGCACCTGTCGAGCGCGGTGATCTTCGACAAGGTCGAGGAGTTCTACAAGCGCTTCTACTTCCGCCCGCGCAAGATCGGCGCGATCATGGGCGAGATGCTGCGTGACTGGGACATGATGAAGCGCCGCCTGCGCGAAGGCGTGGAGTTCTTCGACTTCCTGCGCCGCCGCAAGGAAGCCGCCTGAACGCGCCGTTCGCCTTGGCTGAGGGCGGCATCACGGCGGCGGCACGGCGGCTGGTGGTGACGGCCGACGATTTCGGCGCCGCGGTCGCGGTGAACGAGGCGGTCGAGCGCGCGCACCGCGAAGGCATTCTCACCGCCGCCAGCCTGATGGTCGGCGGCGGCGCCTGCGCCGATGCGGTGGCGCGGGCGCGGCGCCTGCCGGGGCTGGGCGTGGGCTTGCACGTTGTGCTGTGCGACGGCGTGCCGGTGCTGCCGGCGGCACGGGTGTCGTGGCTGGTGGGCGCCGACGGGCGCTTTCACGATTCGATGCTCAGAACGGCATTGCTGGTGGCACTGGTGCCCGCCGCGCGGGCGCAGATGCGTGCCGAAGTGGCGGCGCAGTTCGCGGCGTTCGCGGCGACCGGGCTGCCGCTCGACCATGCCAACGCGCACAAGCATTTCCATATGCATCCGATGATTGCCGCAGCGATGCTGCACGCCGGCGCGCAGCATGGCCTGCGCGCCGTCCGCACCCCGCGCGAGGCCGGCGGCGGCCTGCTGGCGTGGTGGGCGGGGCTGCTCGGCCGGCGCTGGCGTGCGCGCGGGCTGCTGGTCAACGACGCGGTGTCCGGGCTCGCCGCGAGCGGCGCGTTCGACGCGGCGGCGATGCAGGCGGCGCTGGCGGCGCTGCCCGCGGGGCTGACCGAGCTTTACGCGCACCCGGCCACCGGTCCATACCCGGGCAGCGCGCCGGGCTACCGCTATGCCACGGAGCTGGCGGCGCTGTGCGACCCGGCGGTGAAGGCCGCGCTGGCGGCGAGCGGCGCGGTGCCCGGGCGTTTTGCCGATTTCGTGGGGACCTGCTGATGCTGGCTGCCTATCTCGCCTTGCAGATGGCGGCGGCCGTGCCCGCCCCCGATGCGGCACCGGCGAACGCTGCCGAACCGCCCGCCGCGGTGGTCTTGCCGGGCGATGCTTCCGCCGCGGCGGCGCCCGCCCCTGCCGTCCCGGTCCTGGTGCCGGCGGTCGCGGCGCCGGCCGCGCCGGCGGACCCGGCGATGGACGACGTCATTCCCCGGGTGCCGGGCGAGGCCGATCCCCTGCAGCCCATCAACCGCATATTCTACGCGATCAACCGGCCGATCGACCGCTTCGTGATCCGTCCGGCGGCGATGACCTACAAGACCGTCGTGCCCAAGCCGCTGCGCGACGGCGCGCGCAACTTCCTGCAGTTGCTCGACGAGCCGGTGGTGATCTTCAACGACCTGCTGCAACTGCGGCCCGGTCGCGCGGTCCGGGGCGTGGCGCGGTTCGTCGTCAACGCCACGCTGGGGTTCGGCGGGCTGTTCGATGTCGCGAAGCGCAAGCCGTTCCACCTGCCGCATCACGACAACGGCTTCGGCGACACGCTGGGCGTCTATGGCATCGGCCCGCTGCTCTATGTCTATCTGCCGGTACTCGGCCCGACGACGATGCGCGACTTCGGCGGCGACTATGTCGACGACCTGGTCAAGCCGCGCCTGCTCTACCTGATCACTCACCCGGACAGCGACCGGCCGATCTTCCGCAGCCGCGGCAAGGTGGGCAAGGCGAACACGGTCGCGCTGGTCGTCGACGGGCTCGACGAGCGCGCCGAGAACGACCAGGAGCTGCAGGCGATCGAACACGACTCGGTCGATCCCTACGCCGCGATGCGCACGAGCTTCCTGCAGGACCGCGCCGGCGAGATCGCCGGCCTGAAAGCCAAAGACGGGGTCGAGGCGGCGAATCCGCACCTCGACGATCCGCTGCTGGACCCCGCGGCGGGCAAGTAGCTCAGGCGAAAGCGGGCAGCACGTCCTTCGCGAACACCTCGGCGTAATGGACGAAGCGTTCGACCGGGAGGCCCGGCGGCATCATCATGATGTAGTGATCGACCGGGATCGCCTGCTGCAACGCCTTGAACTTGGCGATGGCCTGGTCCGGCGTCAGCACCTCGAGCACGCCGCTCGCCTTGAAGGGGTCGAGGCTCATCGGGGTGAAGCTTTCCATGCCCAGGGCGCGGTCCTCGTCGAACCACTGGCCATAGCTGTTGTTGACGTGGTGGAAGGCCGGGGCCAGCTCCTCGAGCGCGGTGGCGGGATCGCGCGCGACGACGGTCATCAACCCGGTCACGCGGATCTTCGCGCTGGCGGGGTCGCGGCCGGCCTCGCGCAGCTTGTCGGCATAGCCGTCGAACGCGCCGGCATCGCCGACATAGCCGTCGCCGTAGCGGGCGACGCGCTCGATCGCCTTCGGCGCGAAGCCGCCGATGTACAGCGGGATGCGGCCGCGCGGCGCGGGCGGCATCAGCCGCGCGCCGCTGCACCGGTAGAACTGCCCGTCGAAATCGACCGTCTCGCCCGCCCACAGCCGGGTGACGATCTGCAGCCACTCGTCGAACATCCGGCCGCGCTTGGTGAAATCGACGCCCAGCGCCGCCGTCTCGCGCTTGCGATAGCCGATGGCCAGGCCAAGATCGAGGCGCCCCTGCGCGAGGATGTCGAGCACCGCCGCATCGGTGGCGAAGCGCACCGGGTTGTAAAGCGGGGCCAGCGCGATCGCGGTGCCGAGGCGGATCGTCTGCGTGCGCGCGGCGATGGCGGACAGGGCGACCAGCGGCGAGGGCATGTAGCCGTCGTCGGCGAGGTGATGCTCGGGCACCCAGGCACCGGTGAAGCCCGCGCCCTCGGTCCAGGCGACGGCATCGAGGATCTCGGCGTAGAGGTCCTCGGACTTGCGCCCGGCCCAGGCGGGATTGCGGAAATCGTAAAGGTAGCCAAAGCCGAGCTTGCCGGACATGTGCGTTCTCCCTTGCTGGCCGTCCTATGCCGCAAGCGTCGCCCGGCGGGTAACGTGCCGGCGATATCGAACCGCGATCACAACCGGGCGACGGCCGCCGCGGCGATCGGCGAGAGCGCGGCCGGGTCTGCCGCCCGCAGCCCCGCGCGCATGCGGGGGTCCCAGAAATCGCGGATGTGCTGCGCGGTGCCGGCGATCGCCGCGGCCTCGCCTTGCGCGGCAAGGTTGCGGGCGATGTCGTTGGCCATGCGGATCAGGGCGGCTTGGTCCATGCCCGGTTTCTAGCAGGCGGGGTCAGCCGGTGCGAGTCCGCCGCCATTCGAGCAGCGGCCACAGTGCCAGCGCCGCGCCGAACACGACGTCGCGCAGGCGCAGCACCAGCGCCAGAGCCAGTGCCTCGCCCGCCGGCACGCCGAACGCCAGGCCGGCGCCGACGAGGCCGGCTTCCTGCAACACGAGGCCGGCGGGGACGAAGAACAGGATGCCGCGCGCGGCATAGGCGACCGAATCGATCGCCATCGCCGCGAACAGCGTCAGCGGCAGGTCCATCGCGTGCGCGGCCATCCACAACTGCACGCCGCCGGCGAACCAGGCGGCGAAATGCAGCGCCACGCAAGCCGGCAGGCCGGCGCGCTGGCGATCGAGTTCGGCGCGGAGATGCACCCATTCGGCCCGGGCCCACCACGCGCTGCGATGGCCGCTGCGCCACCACCAGGCCGTGCCCGCGACCGCGAGCAGCGCCAACCCGCCGACCACCGTCGCGAGGGTGGCGTGCCCCACCGGCAGCGCCGGCAGTTGCGCCTTGTCCCAGAAGCGCGGCAGCACCCAGAACGCGAGCGCGATGAACGGCAGTTGCGCCAGCGCCTCGGCCAGCGTGTCGAGCGCGCTGGCCGAGAGCGCGGACCGCGTCCGGCCGCCGGAGAGCACCAGCGCGCGCGCGCCGATCGCTTCGCCCAGGCCGGGTGCGATGACCAGCAGGTTGCCGCCGCCGTCGCGCAACAGCCGCGAGCCAAGGCAGGCGGCAAACGACGGCCCGGGGCGCAGCACGAACAGCGCGGCGGCGCAGAGCAGCGTCGCGACGAGCTGCCCGGGCAGCGTGGCGAGCACCGCGACGGGGCGGACTTGCACCAGCGCGGTGGCGAGCAGCGTGCGCAGGCCGTCGTTCGCGCCGACGGCGACGACGAGCGCGGCGAGCAGCGCCAGCGGCAGCAGCGCGGCGCGGCGGTTCACGCGATCTCGTCCCAGCGGGCCAGGCGGACGTCGTGCCGGGCAAGGGCCGCGCGCAAGTCGGGGCTGGTCAGCGCCGCGAGCTCCTCGTCCTGTCGCCAGTGCGGCGGCGGCGCGTGCGGGCCGGAGCCGGACCAGCCCGGCCGCGCGGGGTGGAGGCCGAGCTCGGTGACGCCCGCGGGCAACGCCGCGACCATGCCGAGCAGCAGCGGCAGCGTGATCGCGCCGGCATCGACCTTGCCGAAGAAATGGTCGTTGGTGGCGAAGCCGCGCGCGCGGGCGGCGCGGCGCATCAGCGCGGCGAGCGGGGCGTGCGCCAGCGACTGGGCGGGCCGGGCGACGCCGCCCTGCCCCGCCGCCGCGCGCGAGAATGCGCCGGTTTCGTGCGGGACGCGTACGGCACGGGCGCCGAGCGAGGCGGCGGCGGCCAGCGCCAGCGGCAGGACCGCCGGATGCTGGTGGCAGTGCCAGTGGCCATCGAGGTGCGTGCAGCCGAGGCCGGTGCGGCGAAAGGCGTCCGCCTGGGCGGCGATCTCGCGGCGCAGCGCGGCGCGGGCGCGCGCGGACAGCATCATCGCGATGCCGGTGCGCACCGGCGATTCGCCGAGGTTGACGCCATCCGGCGCAAGCGGCGAGCGACCGGGCGCGGCGGCGCGGGCGCCGAACAGCGCCAGGTGGAGGCCGACGGCGAGGGTGGGGAGGCGCCGGGCGCGGCGGATCGCGTCTTCGGCGGCGTCGCCGGCCACCACCAGGCTGGCGCCGGTGAGGATGCCGTCGCGGTGGGCGGCCTCGACCGCCTCGTTGACTTCCAGCGACATGCCGAAATCGTCAGCCGTTACAACGAGTTGCTTCATGGCACGAGGATGTCGCGGTGCGATACGGCGAGGCGGGCGCCGCGCCAGCCGACGCGGGCGACGACGAGGCCGCGGGCCCAGACGGCGAAGCAGAACAGGTCGCGCCACCAGACCTGTAGGAGATTTGGCACCGTTATGAGCGGGTTTTGGCCGCACTTTCGCGCGGTCTGCCATGCCAGCAGCCAGTGCAGCAGCACCGGCAGCAGCGCCAGCGCGAGGCTGGCGGGCGTCGGCGACAGCAAGACCAGCAGCAATGGCAGCGGTCCGGGGTGGCTGACCAGCGAAGCGAGATAGCCGGCCGGATCGAGCCCGCGCACGGTGCGCGCCCAGCGCAGCTCGTGGTCGAACAGGTCGGGCAGGGTCGCGTCGTTGACCAGCGTCTCGGCGATGTCGGGGCTGAAGGCGATGGTCCAGCCGGCGGCGGTGACGCGGCGACCGAGCTCGGCATCGTCGGACAGGTGGCGGGCGAGGCTTTCGAGCCCGCCGGTGGCGTCGAGCACCTCGCGCCGGATCGCGGTGAGCGGGCCGTAGGTGACCGAGAGCGGCGCCAGCCGGGCGTGGAGCACCGCCATCGGCAGGAACCAGTAATCGATGAACCATGCCCCCAGCGTGCGGCTGTGCGAGCCGGGGCGGCCGGGGCGGGCGCGGTACAGCGCGGTGACCGCGCCGGTGCCGGGCGCGGCGAGGCGACCGACCGCGCGGGCGAGATCGCCGGGGGCGATGACGATGTCGCTGTCCGAGATCACCACGACATCGCCGAGGCCGGCAGGAAGCGCCTGCGCCATGTTGACGAGGTTCGAGACCTTGGGATTGGGGCCGTGGCTGCGCGGATCGACCACGAAATGGCAGACAGCCTGAGGATGCCGCGCGGCGACCGCCCGTGCCAGCGCCAGCGCCGGATCGGCGGGATCGGCGACGCCGAACACCCAGGTCACCGCGAACGGCGCCTGCTGGGCGAGGAAGCTGTCGAGCGCGGCCTCGAGCCCGTCCTCGTCGCCACACAGCGGCTTGAGCACGGTGACCGCGGGCGGCACCGGCCAGCCCTGCCCGGCGGTCAGGCGCAGCGCCGCCACCGCCGCCATCGCCAGCAGCAGGTAGGCGCAGGACGCGGCGGTTAGCGCGGCGAGGAACCACCAGGCGACGGTCATGGGCCGCGCTCATAGGGGAGATCGTCGCGGCTGGGAAGCCGAGCGGGGATTGCCGCCTTGCCCCTTTTCCTGCACATGCGCGGACCCGATATGGCGCGATTTTCCCTTCCCGAGCGGCTGAAGTCGCTGATTCTCGGCGCGGCGACCCGGCCCTGGCCGACACTGGCGATTGCGCTGGCGGCGGTGCTGGCGGCGCTGGCGGTGGTGTCGACGCGGTTCGACATGACCACCGACACCGGCGAGATGATCTCCGCGAAGACCGCCTGGCGGGTCAACGAGGCTGCGGTCGAGAGCGCGTTTCCGCAGACCCAGGACGCGATGGCGGTGATCGTCGATGGCAAGACCCCGGAGCTGGCCGAAGCCGGCGCCAAGGCGCTGGCCGAGGCGCTGGCGGCGGACAAGGCGCATTTTGCGCGGGTGACGCGGCCCGATGGCGGGACTTTCTTCGCCACCGAGGGGCTGCTGTTCGCCGACCTGCCCGACGTCAAGGAGACCACGCAGCGGCTGATCGACGCGCAGCCGCTGCTGGGGGCGCTGGCCGGCGATCCCAGCCTGCGCGGGGTGGCGAAGGCGATCGATACCGCCGCCGACGGCGCGGTTCGCGAGGGCGATCCGGCGCAGACCGCGCGGCTGGCGCAGCCGCTGGACGCGCTGGCGCGGGCGGTCGATGCGAAGCTGGCCGGCAAGCCGACGTGGTTTTCCTGGCAGCGGCTGTTCGCCAGCGGCAAGGGGCCGATGGCGCCGCCGACGCGACGGGTGCTGACCGTGCAGCCGGTGCTCGACTATGGCGACCTGCAGCCCGGCTCCGCCGCGCGCGACGCGCTGCTGGCGGCGGCGGCGAAGCTGCAGCTCGATCCCGCGCACGGCGTGCGCATCGGCGTGACCGGCGAGATCCCGCTGGCTGACGAGGAATTCGGCACGATCCAGGAGAACATCGGCGCGGTCGGCGCGCTGATGGCGCTGGCGATGCTGGTGACGCTGTGGCTGGCGACGCGATCGGTGAAGATGGTCGCCGCGATCATGCTGACGATCATCGCCGGGCTGGTGGTGACGCTGGGGCTGGGGCTGCTGGCGGTGGGACGGCTGAACCTGATCTCGATCGCGTTCATCCCGCTGTTCGTCGGGCTGGGGGTCGATTTCGGCATCCAGGTTTCGGTGCGGTTCAATGCCGAGCGCCGCGCCGGGGCCGCGCCACTGGCGGCGCTGGCGCTGCTGGCCGAGGCGATCGGCGAGCCGCTGCTGATGGCGGCGGCGGCGATCCTGCTGGCGCTGGGGGCGTTCCTGCCGACCGACTATACCGGCATCGCCGAGCTGGGCGTGATCTCCGGCATGGGCATGATGATCGCGCTGCTGCTGAACCTGACGCTGTTGCCGGCGCTGCTGGTGGTCCTGGACCCGCCGCCGCCGACGCGTGAGGTCGGCTGGCGCGGGGCGGCGCCGATCGACGCCTGGCTGCACCGGCGGCGCAAGGCGGTGATCTGGGCGTTCGTGCTGGCGATGGTGGCGTCGATCGCCGGGCTGGCGGCGATCCGCTTCGACTTCAACCCGCTGCACCTGCGCGATTCGCGCACCCCGGCGATGGCGACGCTGGCCGACCTGCTGCGCGATCCCGAGCGCACGCCGAACACGCTGAACGTGCTGGCGCCGAACCTGGCGGAGGCCGACCGGCTGGAGGCGCGGCTGGGCAAGCTGCCCGAGGTGTCGCAGGCGGTGACGCTGTCGAGCTTCGTGCCCGCCGACCAGCCGGCCAAGCTGGCGCTGATCGCGGATGCCTCGCTGCTGCTGGACCCGGCGATCAACCCGTTCGATTTCCCGCCCCCCGCCGACGACGCGCAGGCGGTGGCGGCGCTGCGCAAGGCGGGCGGATCGCTGCGCACGCTGGCGGCGGCGCGGCCGGGCGGGCTGGGCGCGGCGGCGGCGCGGCTGGCGGCGAGCTTCGACGCGCTGGCGGCGGCATCGCCCGAACGGCGGGCCGGGGTCGAGGCGATGCTGGTGCAGCCGCTGGGGGTGACGCTGGACACCATCCGCCTGTCGCTGCAGGCGAGCGCGGTGAGCCGCGAGACGCTGCCCGCCGACTTGCGCGCCGACTGGGTGGCCCGGGACGGGCACGCGCTGGTCTCGCTGACGCCGGCGGGCAACAGCCTCGACAACGCCACGCTCGAGAGGTTCACGGCGGCGGTGCGCGCGATCGCGCCGAACGCGACGGGCATGCCGGTGGCGACGCAGGAAGCCGCGCGCACGGTGGCGACGGCGTTCGTGCAGGCGGGGGTGCTGGCGCTGGTGCTGGTCAGCCTGCTGCTGTGGGCGGTGCTGCGATCGGCCAAGGAGGTGCTCTACACGCTGGCGCCGGTGGTGCTTTCGATCTTCCTGACGCTGGGATCGTGCGTGGTGATCGGCCAGCCGCTGAACTTTGCCAACATCATCGCGTTTCCGCTGCTGTTCGGGGTGGGCGTCGCGTTCCACATCTATTTCGTGATGGCCTGGCGGCGCGGGGTGGGCGACCTGTTGCAGACCAGCCTGGCGCGCGCGGTGGTGTTCAGCGCGCTGGCCACCGGCAGCGCGTTCGGGGCGCTGTGGCTGTCCGACCACCCCGGCACCGCCAGCATGGGGCTGATCCTGATGATCTCGCTGATCTGGACGCTGATCTGCGCGCTGGTGTTCGAGCCGGCGCTGC
>JAGWUH010000022.1 GCA_028868535.1 Sphingomonadales bacterium
GAACCACCGCCCTTTCGGCAGGGTCGAGCCCGGGGTTCACAAGGCTGTCCTTCACCGGGCCGGTCGCGACACGAAGCAGTCCCGCCAGCGCTCCCCATCCAAAGGCGGGGGGTAGCAGGCAACGCCGGCCCGATCTGTGCCCGCGTCTTTCCCCCGGCGTTACGCCGCATTCGCCAGCGGCCGGTTTCGTGTGCCTGCGTGCCGTATTGTCACACTCACGCTCCACGCGGTGTCGCCGCTGGTCGCGGCGACGTTGAACTCACGGAGCTTTGTGGTGGTCGCGATCGACAAGCGATCGCTTGCGCGCGAGCCAGGCCAGCACCAGCGGCGCCAGCAGCATCGCCAGCGCGCACAGCGCCGCGCCGATGAACACGCCGTGCACCACCGCCGGCGCGGCATGGCGCTTCAGGCCGACGAAGCCCAGCACCACCAGCCCCAGCATCAGCAGCAGCAGCAGCGCCATCAGCCGCCGGAAACGCAGCAGCATCAACAGGCTGCGCTGGCCGTCCTCCATATTCGTTCGCTCTCCGCTGGCATCGCTCCCCCGCCTATGGCATGTTCCGCGCATAACCAAAACGGGAGAGGCGCCATGACGATTGCCCGTCTGATCCAGGGCCGTTCCACCGACGTGCTCAGCTGCACCGCCGAAACCCCGGTGCGCGACGCCGTCGCCACCCTCGCCGGCAAGCGCATCGGCGCGCTGCCGGTGTTCAACGGCGATGCCATCGCCGGCATCTTCTCCGAACGCGACGTCGTCTACGGACTCGAACGCGAAGGCCCCGCCCTGCTCGACCGCAAGGTCGGCGACGTCATGACCGCCCCCGCCATCACCGTCTCGCCCGAGACCCCGGTGCTCGAGGCGCTCGGCCTGATGACCCGCCGCCGCATCCGCCACCTCCCGGTCGAGGCCGGCGGCCGCATCATCGCCTTCGTCTCGATCGGCGATCTCGTGAAGTACCGGATCGACCGCATCCAGTCCGAGGCCGAGGCGCTGCGCAGCTACATCCAGATGGCGTAACGGTTGCGGCCCCCGGCCCGCACCCCTACATGGAGCGCATGAGCGTCACCCTCAGCCCCTCCGCCGCTGCCCGCGTCGCCCTGATCGCGGACAAGCAGGGCAAGCCCGCGATCCTGCGCCTCGCCGTCGAAGGCGGCGGCTGCTCGGGCTTCCAGTACCGCTTCGGCCTCGCCGACGCCCCCGATGCCGACGATACCGTCACCGAGACCGACGGCGTCCGCCTCGTCGTCGACGCGGTCAGCCTCGATCTCGTCGACGGCTGCGTGGTCGATTATGTCGAATCGCTCGGCGGCGCCGCCTTCAAGGTGGAAAACCCCAACGCCACCGCCGGCTGCGGCTGCGGCTCCTCGTTCGCGATCTGACGATTTCCGCCGTGAAGATCGCCACCTTCAACATCAACGGCGTCAAGGCCCGCCTGCCGCGCCTGCTCGAGTGGCTGCAGGAAACCCGCCCCGCCGTCGCCTGCCTCCAGGAAATCAAGTCGCAGCACGAAGGCTTCCCGATCGCCGACATCGAGGCGATCGGCTACCAGGCGATCTGGCACGGCCAGAAGGGCTTCAACGGCGTCGCCATCCTCGCCGACGGCGCGCAGCCGGTCGAAGTCCGGCGCGGCCTCGCCGGGGAGCCGGAGGACGAGCATTCGCGCTATCTCGAAGCCGACGTCTTCGGCCTGCGCGTCGCCTGCATCTACCTGCCCAACGGCAACCCGCAGCCGGGCCCCAAGTTCGACTACAAGCTGCGCTGGATGGACCGCCTCCGCACCCGCATGGCCGAGATCAAGGCCGAGGAAGTCCCCGCCATCGTCACCGGCGATTTCAACGTCATCCCGCGCGATTGCGACGTATGGTCCCCCCCGGCGATGGCGGCCGACGCGCTGATGCAGCCCGAAGCGCGCGATGCCTACGCGCGCCTGCTGGCCGACGGCTGGACCGACGCGCTGCTCACCCACAACCCGCGCGGCGGCATCTGGACCTTCTGGGACTACCAGGCCGGCGCCTGGCAGCGCGACCACGGCTTCCGCATCGACCACGCGCTGCTCTCGCCCGAACTGGCGGACCGCCTCGTCGCCTGCGGCGTCGACAAGGATCACCGCGGCCGGGAAAAGGCCAGCGACCACGCCCCGGTCTGGGTCGAACTCGCCGACCCCCGGACCTAACCCCCCGGGACCTGACCCCCCGGGACCTAACCCCCGGGACCTAACCCTTGTACAGCGCGTCGAGCCGGTCCGCGTAACGCTCGCGGATCTTGTGCCGGCGGATCTTCAGCGACGGCGTCATCTCGCCATTCTCGATCGCGAACGGCTCGTCGGCAAAGGCGAACTGGCGCACCTTCTCGATCACCGAGAGATCGGCGTTGACCCGGTCGACCGCCGCCCGGATCGCGCTGCGGAACGCCGGCAGCCCCTGCAACTCGTGCAGGTCGAACTTCTCGCCCTCGGCGCGCGCCCAGCCGAGCGCCCATTCGGCATCGGGCACGATCAGCCCGACCACGTAGGGCCGCTTGTCGCCGACCACCATCGCCTGCCCGATCTCGGGCTGCAGCGTCAGCATCCCTTCCAGCTTCTGCGGCGAGACGTTGTCGCCCTTGTCGTTGACGATCATGTCCTTCTTGCGGTCGGTGATGACGATCCGCCCGCGTTCGTCGAAATGGCCGATGTCGCCGGTGTGCAGCCAGCCATCGACCAGCACCCGCGCGGTCTCCGCCTCGTTGCGCCAATAGCCCTTCATCACCAGCTCGCCCCGGCACAGGATTTCCCCGTCCTCGGCGATGCGCACCTCGACCCCGGCCATCGGCGGCCCGACGGTGCCGGGATCGAGCCCGGCGGCCGGCCGGCTGCACGAGATGATCGGCGCCGATTCGGTCTGGCCATAGCCCTGCAGCAGGATCATCCCCATCGCCGAGAAGAACGACCCGATCTCGGGGTTCAGCGGCGCCCCGCCCGAAACCAGCGCCTTCATCCGCCCGCCGAACCGCCCCCGGATCTTCGGCCGCAGGGTATGGTCGAGCAACATCCCCACCGGCCGGTCGCGCAGGCGCGGCCGCGTCGTCGCCCCGCTGGCCGCCAGCCCCATCGCCCGGTCCATCAGCCAGCGCGCCAGGCGGCCCTGCTTCTCGACCTGCTTGATGATGCGCGTGCGCAGCACCTCGAACAGGCGCGGCACGACGACCATCACCGTCGGCCGCACCTCCTCGATGTTGCTCGCCAGCTTGTCGAGCCCTTCGGCATACCAGATCTGCGCCCCCAGCCCGATCGGCAGGAACTGCCCGCCGGTATGCTCATAGGCGTGGCTCAGCGGCAGGAACGACAGGAACACCTCCTCGTCCCAGCCGAAATCCTCGGCGATCAGGCGCGCCGCGCCATCGACGTTGCGCAGGATCGCGCCGTGGTGCTGCATGACCCCGCGCGGCGCCCCGCCGGTGCCGCTGGTGTAGATGATGCACGCCAGGTCGTCGCGGCCGATCCCGGCGATCCGCGCCTCCACCGCCGCGCGTGCCGCCGTGGCGTCACCCGCCAGCAGCGCCGGCCAGGCGTGATATTCGACCGCGCCGGCCTGCGGGAACGCGAACGGCTCGATGGCGATGACGTGCGCCACGGCATCGGTCTGCAGCACCGCCGGCAGCAGCGGCCGCGCCAGCTTCTCGGTCGAGACGATCACCGCCCGCGCGCCGGCGTTCTCCAGCACGTGCACGTGATCCCGCTCGGTGTTGGTGGTATAGGCGGGCACCGTCACGCAGCCCGCCGCCATGATCGCGAGATCGGCGATGCACCACTCCGGCCGGTTCTCCCCCACCAGCGCGACGCGATCGCCGCGATTCAGCCCCAGACCGCGCAAGCCTTCCGCCAGCCGGCAGACCTGCGCCGCGGCATCGGCCCAGCTCAGCGGGGTCCACGCGCCCTCGCGCTTGGTCCACAGGAACGGCTTGTCGCCGCGTTCGTCGGCGCGGGAAAGGAACAGCTGGACGAGATTCGCCGATGCATCGAAATCGGATAGCTGCACGTTTCCCTCGTCCCCTCCGGCCGGCGCGGGACGCCGGACGGTTCACGCCCGGTCTAGACCATCAGCACCGACCGAGGGAACGGCTTTTTACTGCGGGACGGCGCGCCCCTCGCTGCGGGGATCGGCCGCGCCGGCCAGCCTGCCGCCCACCACCTCGATCGCGTTGGTCTTCAGCGGCATCTCGCGCGGGCGCACGTCGGCGTGGCCCAGCGCCTGCAACGCCGGGATCATCGCCTCCAGGTTGCTGCCCTTCTCGATGAAGACGGCGTCGCCCGGCGCGAACAGCACCGGCAGCGCCACGGCCTGCTGCGCGGTCAGGTTCCAGTCGATCACGCCGATGATCGACTTGACCACCTGCGCCGGGATCGTCGCCCCGCCGGCGGCCCCGATCGCCAGGCGCAGCCGCCCCATCGGATCATAGACCAGCGTCGGGCTCATCGCGCTGCGCGGCCGCTTGCCCCCGGCGACGCGGTTGGCCACCGGCCTGCCGTCCTGTTCGGGCACGATGCTGAAGTCGGTCAGTTCGTTGTTCAGGTAATAGCCGTTGACCATCAGCCCCGAGCCGAACGCGCTCTCGATGGTCGACGTCATCGTCGCCGCGCGGCCGGCCTTGTCGACCGCCACGAAGTGTGAGGTCGAGGGCACGTCGGCGGTGACGGTGTCGGCCTGGGCCAGCGGCGCCCCCGGCGGATCGCCGGCGACCGCGGCGGGCAGCGTCCGCTCCGTCGAGACCAGCGCCGAACGGCCCGACAGGTAGCCGCTCGACAGCAGCCCGGCGACGGGAACCCGGACGAAGTCGCCATCGGCAAGGTAGCGGTCACGATCGGCGTAGGTCAGCCGCATCGCCTCGGCCAGCAGGTGCCATGACGTCGGGTTGTCCTTGCCCAGCGCGTGCAGGTCGAACCGCTGCAGCAGGCCGAGAATGCCGAACACCGTCGTCGCCCCCGACGACGGCGGCCCCATCCCGCACAGGCGGTAGGCACGATAGGTCATGCACACCGGCGCCCGGTCCTTCGCGCGATAGGCGGCGAGATCTGCCACCGCCATCGGCGCCGGGTTGCGCGGCGCGTTCCGCACCGCGGCGGCGATCGCGGCGGCATTCGGCCCGGTATAGAACGCTTTCGGCCCCTGCGCGGCGAGCGTTGCCAGGAAGGTTGCCATCGCCGGGTTGCGCAGCACGGTCCCGGCGGCGAGCGGCTGGCCGGCGGCGTCATAGTACAGCGCGCGCCCCTGCCCGGTCAGCGCCGCGGTTCCCGACGCGCGGGCGAGGAAATTCGACAGCCGCGGGCTCACCGCGAAGCCGTCCCGCGCCAGCCGGATCGCCGGCGCGAACAGCGCGGCCCAGGGCAGGCGGCCATAGCGCTTGTGCACCGAGGCCATCAGCGCGACGTTGCCCGGCACGCCGACGCTGCGGCCGCCGGGGATCGCCTCGGGCACCGGCAGCGGCTTGCCGTCGACGTAGAACCATTGCCCGGTCGCCGCCGCCGGCGCGGTTTCGCGGCCATCGAAGCTCAGCAGGTTGCCATGCCCGTCGTCGAGGACGAGGAACCCGCCGCCGCCGATGCCGGAGCTCTGCGGCTCGACGACATTGAGCGCGAGCAACGTCGCGAACGCGGCATCGATGGCGTTTCCGCCCTGGCGCAGCATCGCCACCCCGGCCTCGGCGGCGCGCGGATCGGCCGCGCTGACCATTCCCGCCGGATAGGGTACCGTCGTCGTCGGCGCTTCCGGGCGCAGCCGCGCCGGGCGCGCGGCGGCCGGCGCGGCCATGGCCAGCGCCGCCAGCGCCGGCAGCAGCCAGCGGGTCACGTCAGGCGGTGCCGACCGCCTCGGCAAGCGTGGTGAATCCGTCACGCTGCATGAATGCCTGAAGTCCATCGACGATCCTTCGCGCGATGCCCGGCCCTTCATAGACCATGGCGCTGTAGAGCTGGACGAGGCTGGCCCCGGCGCGGATCCGCGCCCAGGCATCCTCGGCGGAGGCGATGCCGCCGACCCCGACCAGCGGAATCGCCCCACCCGTCGCTACCCGAAAATCGCGCAGTCGTTGCTGCGCAAGATCGCGTAGCGGCGCCCCGGACAAGCCCCCCGTTTCCCCGGCCAGCGGCGAACCGAGCGGCGGACGCGAAATCGTCGTGTTGGAAACGATCAGCGCGCCCAGTTGCCGATCCAGCGCGATCCGCGCGATCGCGTCGATGTCGGCCGGCTCGAGGTCGGGCGCCACCTTGAGGAACACCGGCGGGCCGCCGGCGCCGCGCGCCGCCAGCACTCCGTCGAGCAGTGCCGCCAGCGCCCCCTCGTCCTGCAGCGCGCGCAGGCCCGGGGTGTTCGGGCTGGAAACGTTGACCGCGAGATAGCTGGCCAGCGGCGCCATCAGGCTCGCCATCGTCGCATAATCGGCGACGCGGTCGGCCGAATCCTTGTTGGCGCCGATATTGATGCCGACGATGCCGCCCCGGCCGAGCCGCGCCCCCAGTCGCTCGGCCGCGATCCGGGCGCCGCCGTTGTTGAAGCCCATGCGGTTGATCACGGCGCGGTCCTCGGCCAGCCGGAACAACCGCGGGCGGGGGTTGCCGGCCTGCGGCAGCGGCGTGATCGAACCCACCTCGACGAAGCCGAAGCCAAGGCCGAGCAGCGCGTCCGGGACTTCGCCGTCCTTGTCGAAGCCGGCGGCGAGGCCCAGCGGATTGGGAAAATCGATGCCGGCGACCCGGATTGCCAACGGCCCACCCGGTGCGGCGCGACGGCGCGGTTCGGCGAACTTGAGGGCGGCGATGGCAAGGCCATGGGCACGTTCGGCGTCGATGCGGAACAGCGCCGAACGGAGCAGCGGATAGAACATGGCCCCCTATGGCAAAGCCGGCCAGCGCTGTCGATTCTCCCGAATTGGCACGAATTTGTACAAATGCGTCATGTGTTGCATGATTTTTTTGCGCTGCCCCGGCCGCCTGACGAATTCTTACAATTCGACTCGGAGCGTTCCTGCCAAAGCCGCCTTGCGACCCGAAGGGCTCGTGGCGGTTTCCGCTATTGAGTTCTCGACTTTGTGGGCGGCTTTCCTCGTTGAAAGCCGCCCCTTTTTTTTGCCGGCCGGATGCCGTCCACGCCATGCCGCAGCTGCGAACGGAAACTGTTGCTTCGGCGATTCGTCCGGCCTAGAGCAATTCAGAACGAATCAGTCTGAATTGATGCCGCCCGCGGCATCGCCAACCAGGGGACGCGCCGATGCGCCTTTCCAGCATGGCCGATTACGCCGTCGTGACGATGACCGCCGCCGCGCGCAATTGCGGCGGCGCGCGCATCAGCGCCGCCCGGCTGGCGGAAAGCACCGGTTTGCCCGCCCCCACCGTGCAGAAGCTGGTCAGCCGGCTGACCGCCGCCGGCCTGCTGCGCTCGGCGCGCGGCGCGCACGGCGGCCTGAAGCTGGCCCGGCCGGCCGCCGCGATCAGCCTGGCGGACATCGTCGAGGCGGTCGAAGGGCCGATCGTGCTGGCCTCGTGCCTCGACGGTGAGCACGACTGCTCGCTCGAGAGCGCCTGCGCGGTGCGGCCGCACTGGCCGGTGGTCAACGCCGCACTGCGCGGCGCGCTGGCGCAAGTACCGCTGACGCAACTGTCCGACCCGCGCGGCGCGCGTCCCGAAGGAGTTACCGCATGAGCGAGGGAAGCACCGTGCGTGATGAAGCCGCGCGCGAGGCGGCAGCGCGCGTCGCCGAGTACGAGCACGGCTGGGTCGCCGACATCGAGCAGGAGTACGGGCCGAAGGGCCTGTCCGAGGATACCGTCCGCTTCATCTCGGCCAGGAAGGACGAGCCCGAGTGGATGCTCGAATGGCGGCTCAAGGCCTATCGCGCCTGGCTCGAGATGCCGATGCCCGAATGGGCCAAGCTCAACGTCCCGCCGATCGACTACCAGGAGGCCTACTACTGGGCGGCGCCGAAGAAGAAGGACGGCCCGGCCAGCCTCGACGAGGTCGATCCCGAGATCCTGCGCGTCTATGAAAAGCTCGGCATCCCGCTGGAGGAGCAGAAGGTGCTCGCCGGGGTCGAGGGGGCGCGCAAGGTCGCGGTGGACGCCGTGTTCGACAGCGTCTCGGTCGCCACCACCTTCCGCAAGGAGCTGGAGGCCGCCGGCGTCATCTTCCGCTCGATCAGCGAGGCGATCCGCGAATACCCCGATCTCGTCCGCAAGTGGCTGGGCAAGGTCGTGCCGGTGCGCGACAACTACTTCGCCGCGCTGAACTGCGCGGTCTTCTCCGACGGCACCTTCGTCTACATCCCCGAAGGCGTGCGCTGTCCGATGGAGCTCTCCACCTACTTCCGCATCAACGCCGAGAACACCGGCCAGTTCGAACGCACGCTGATCGTCGCGGACAAGGGTTCCTACGTCTCCTACCTCGAAGGCTGCACCGCCCCGCAGCGCGACGAGAACCAGCTTCACGCCGCGGTGGTCGAGCTGGTCGCGCTCGAAGATGCCGAGATCAAGTATTCGACCGTGCAGAACTGGTACCCCGGCGACGCGGAAGGGCGGGGCGGCATCTACAACTTCGTCACCAAGCGCGCGCTGTGCCAGGGCGCGCGCAGCAAGGTTTCGTGGACCCAGGTCGAGACCGGCAGCGCGATCACCTGGAAGTATCCGTCGTGCGTGCTCAACGGCGAGGATTCGGTGGGCGAGTTTTACTCGGTGGCGGTCACCAACAATTACCAGCAGGCCGATACCGGCACCAAGATGATCCACAACGGCAAGGGCAGCCGCTCGACGATCATCTCCAAGGGCATCAGCGCCGGCAAGTCGAACAACACCTATCGCGGCCTCGTCCGCGTCGGCGCCGCGGCGGAGAACGTTCGCAACTTCACCCAGTGCGATTCGCTGCTGCTGGGCGCCGAGTGCGGCGCGCACACCGTCCCCTACATCGAGGTGCGCAACCCCACCGCGCAGATCGAGCATGAGGCGACGACCAGCAAGATCTCCGACGACCAGCTGTTCTACGCGATGCAGCGCGGCCTCGACCAGGAATCGGCGGTGGCGCTGATCGTCAACGGCTTCGCGAAGGAAGTGCTGCAGCAGTTGCCAATGGAATTCGCCGTGGAAGCGCAGAAGCTGCTCGGCATCAGTCTCGAAGGATCGGTCGGTTGAAGAAGACGCTCTCGATACGCACCGGCGACACCGCCAGCCCGACGCAGAAATCGTGGGGCGTCACCGGCGACCGGCTCGAACGCCTCAAGCAGCGCGCCCGTGATGAGCGCCGCAAGCCGACCGAGGCCGAGCGCCTGCTGTGGGAACGCATCCAGGGCGGCCAGATCGGCGGGCTGAAGTTCAGCCGCAAGCAGCTGGTCGGCTCGGTGCTGGCGACGTTCGCCTGCCCGTCGCGCTGGGTGGTGATCCAGATCAGCCCCGCCGACGCCAATGCCGAGCTCGATGCCTTGCAGGACCGCAAGCTGGCCGAAACCGGCATCCGCGTGCTGCGCTTCGCCGAAGCGCAGGTGCTGGAGGCGATGGAAACCGTGCTCGACGCGATCAAGACCGAAGTGAACAAGCCGTTCGACAAGCGCGCCGCGCAGCGCGGAGCCTCCGCACAATTCGCGCGCGAAGAGGGATGACCATGCTCGTAATCGACGATCTCCACGCCGAAGTCGCCGGCAAACCGATCCTCAAGGGCCTTTCGCTGACCATCAACGCCGGCGAAATCCACGCGATCATGGGCCCTAACGGCGCCGGCAAGTCCACGCTCGGCTACACGCTCGGCGGACGGCCGGGCTATGAGGTCACCGGCGGCAGCGTCACTTTCGAGGGCCGCGACCTGCTCGCGCTCGCCCCCCACGAACGCGCCGCGGCCGGGCTGTTCCTCGGCTTCCAGTACCCGGTCGAGATCCCCGGCGTCTCCAACGTCCAGTTCCTGCGCGAGGCGCTCAACGCCCAGCGCCGCCAGCGCGGCGAGACCGAGCTTTCCGGCGGTGCCTTCCTGCAGGTCGCCAAATTGAAGGCCGGCCTGCTGAAGATGGACATGGACATGCTCAAGCGGCCGGTGAACGTCGGCTTCTCGGGCGGCGAGAAGAAGCGCGCCGAGATGGTGCAGATGGGCATCCTCGACCCGAAGTTCGCGGTGCTCGACGAGACCGACTCCGGCCTCGACATCGACGCGCTGCGCATCTGCGGCGAAGGCATCAACACGATCATGCGCAAGCCCGGCAAGGCCGTGCTGCTGATCACCCACTACCAGCGCCTGCTCGATGTCGTGAAGCCGGACTTCGTCCACGTCCTCGCCGGCGGCCGCATCGTCCGCAGTGGCGGGCCGGAACTGGCGCTGGAGCTGGAGCGCGAGGGCTACGAGGCCGTGGCGTGACGGCACGGGCGCTCCCCGATACCCGCGCCGTCGAGGACTGGCGCTATGCCCCGCAGGCGGCGCTGGCCGAGTTGTGGCCGCTGGAAGCGCCCGACACGGTCACCGTGCCTGCCGGCGAGCACTTCGTCCGCGCCATCGTCCTCGATACCGATGCGGTGGTCCATCTCGACCTGACGCTCGCGGCCGGCGCCACCGCCGCGGTGCATGTCGTCAACGTCGGCAGCGGCTATGGCCGGGTCGAGGTCACCGCCACGCTCGGCGCCGGCGCCGATTTCACGCTTGGCGCGGTCCAGCTCGCCGGCGGCAGCGCGATGCGCGAGATCGTCGCCAGCGTCACCCACGCCGCGCCCGACGCCACCAGCCGCCAGATCGTCCGCACCGTGCTCGGCGGGCAGGCGACCGGCACCGTGCTCGGCCGCATCCGGGTGGAGCGCGGCGCCATCGGCACCGATGCCGAACAGTCGATCCGTGCCATGCTGCTCGATCGCACCGCCACCGCCAACGCCCGGCCGGAGCTGGAAATCTTCGCCGACGACGTCAAGTGCGCGCACGGCTGCGCCGTGGGTGAGCTGGACGCCATGGGTCTGTTCTACCTGCAATCGCGCGGGCTCGAACCGCCGCGCGCCAAGGCGCTGATGCTGCAGGCGTTCCTGGCGGAGGCGCTGGTCGGCGCCGAGGACGAGGAGCGGCTCTGCGCGCTGGCGCTCGCGGCGCTGGAGGGCCTGCTGTGAACGCCCCGTTCCCCTCGCTCCGCGCCGACCTGCGCGCCGATTTCCCCGGCCTCGTCACCGCCGAGGGCAAGCCCTGGCACTACCTCGATTCGGGCGCGACCGCGCAGAAGCCGCAGGCGGTGATCGACGCCACGGTGCGCGCGATGGGCGCCGACTACGCCACCGTCCATCGCGGCGTCTACGGCCGCTCCGCCGAGATGACGCTGGCGTTCGAGGCCGCCCGCCGCCGCGTCGCCCGTTTCATCGGCGGGCAGGAGGCGGAGATCGTGTTCGTGCGCGGCGCGACCGAGGCGATCAATCTCGTCGCCCAGACCTGGGGCGCCGCCAACCTGCGCGCCGGTGACCGCGTGCTGCTCTCGGTGCTCGAACACCATTCCAACATCGTGCCGTGGCAGTTGCTGGCGCAGCGCACCGGCTTCGCCATCGACGTCTGCCCGCTGACCGAGGACGGCCGCATCGACCTCGACGCCGCCGAGGCCATGCTCACCCCGGCGCACAAGCTGGTCAGCCTCGCGCACGTCTCGAACGTGCTGGGCTCGGTGCTCGACGTCGCCCGGGCCGCCAGTCTGGCCCACGCCGTCGGTGCGAAGCTGCTGGTCGACGGCTGCCAGGCGGTGCCCCGCCTGCCGGTCGACGTCGCCGCGCTGGGCTGCGATTTCTACGTGTTCTCCAGCCACAAGCTCTACGGCCCCACCGGCATCGGCGCGCTGTGGGCACGGGCGGAGATCCTCGACGCGATGCCGCCCTGGCAGGGCGGCGGCGCGATGATCGATCGCGTCGCGTTCGAGGGCACGACCTTCGCGCCCGCACCGCAGCGGTTCGAGGCCGGCACCCCGGCGATCGTCGAGGCGATCGGGCTGGCCGCGGCGATCGACTACGTCGACACGATCGGCCTCGACGCGATCCACGCGCACGAGGCCCGCCTCGTCGCAACGCTCCGCTCCGAGCTGCGCGCGCTGAATGCCGTCCACCTGTTCGGCCCCGATCAATCCGCCGGCATCGTCAGTTTCGCGCTGGAGGGGGTGCATCCGCACGACCTCGGCACCATATTGGACGAGGCGCGCGGGGCTTTCGGCCCGGTGGCGATCCGCGCCGGGCACCACTGCGCGCAGCCGCTGATGGCGCACCTCGGCGTGCCAGCCACCGCCCGCGCCAGCTTCGGCCTGTACAACGACGAGAGCGACATTGCCGCCCTGCTCGCCGGCATCGAACGCACCAGGAGACTCTTCGGATGAGCGACAACCCCCCACGGTACACGGTCGAGGAAGTCAGCGAGGCCGCGCCGCCGCCTCGCGCCAAAGTCGACGATGCGGTCGAGGACGCGGAATCGCCGGCCGAGACGCTGGCCCGCAAGAAGGACTATCTCGAAGGCTTCCTCGCTCAGCAGCCCGCGGGGATCGGCGCCGGTGAACCCGGCGGCGTGCTCTACGAGGGCGTGATCGCCGCGCTGCGCGAGATCTTCGACCCCGAAATCCCGGTCAACATCTACGATCTCGGCCTGATCTACGGCGTCGATGTCTCCGACGACGCCGCGGTGACGGTGACGATGACGCTGACCACGCCGCACTGCCCGGTCGCCGAATCGATGCCGGGCGAAGTCGAACTGCGCGTCTCCGCCGTCCCCGGCGTGCGCGATGCCGAAGTGAACCTCGTCTGGGACCCGCCGTGGGACCCGCAGAAGATGTCGGACGAGGCCAAGCTCGAACTGGGAATGCTGTGATGAGCGAAACCAAGGCCCCCACCCGCCCGCGCCCCGCCGCCGTCATGCTGACGCCGTCGGCCGAGGCGCGCGTCGCGAAACTGATGGCCGAGGCCCCCGCCGGCGCGATCGGCGTCAAGCTGTCCACGCCGCGCCGGGGTTGCTCGGGCCTTGCCTATTCGGTCGACTACGTGACCGATGCCAGCCCCATGGACGAGCGCATCGAAACCCCCGGCGGCCTGTTCTTCATCGACGGCGCCTCGGTGCTCTACCTGATCGGCAGCACGATGGACTGGCAGGAGGACGATTTCACCGCCGGCTTCGTGTTCCAGAACCCGAATGCCAAGGGTTCGTGCGGCTGCGGCGAAAGCTTCACGGTCTGACGATCAGCCGGTAAATCCGATTTCCGGATCGAACGCACAGGCCTGCCGCCGCAGCGACGCGCGCGCCAGCCGTTCGACTTCCGCCTTGCGCCGCGCCGCCGCCAACGGCTGCAACGGCGCGGGACGCAGGATTTCCGCATCGTAGCCATCCGCGACGATCAGCCCGCAGCGCTCGGGCAGGAACGCGGGCGTTTCCATGCATCCGCGATCGAGGTGCGGCGCCAGCCCCCAGTAGAAGCGGTCGCAATGCTCGAAATAGTCGGTCCACTTGCCGTCGCCCAGCAGGTCGGCGCGACTGACCTTGATCTCGACGATGATCACCTGGCCCTTGGCGTCGATCCCCATCAGGTCCGCCCGCCGGTTCGACCGCAACGGCATTTCCGGCAGGCACCAGATGTCGTTGCGCGCGAACAGCCGGCAAATTCCTCGTGCCACCTGCAACGCGGTTACGCCGGACGAAAGGGGCAGGGCTTCCGCACAAGGTGATTCGGGATCGGCCATGCCCCTTTATAGGAACATATCAGGAACCCGCAAGCAATTGGCGACTCGGCGCGGCGCCGTCACTCGTCCTGCATGCTGCCGATCAGGCCCAGCAGCGAATCGCGCGCGCTGATGAATTCGTGCAGCAGCGCGCGCGCCGGGGCTTCCGGATGACCGCCGCGCTGGTGCACCGCGATCAGCGCGGTCAAACCGGGCTCCATCACCGCGGCCAGATCGGCGACGCCTTGGCGCACCAGGCTGCCGCGCCAGTCGACCGCCGCGTCCACACGGGCCGGAAAAGCCCGGGTTTCCGCGGATTCGATCGGATCGGTGCTGCTCGCCAGCGCCGCGACCGCCGCGGCGGCGCGGTGCAAGGCATGCCACTGGCGGCCGAGTTGCACGGTCGCCGCGCGGGGCGCGGCGGCCATGGCCCGCGCGCGCGCGGTTCCGTCCGCGCGGGCATTCGGCCCGGCGAACTCCGGCGGCAGTTCGGGTGGAAACGATCCCATCGCGCCCCGGCATAGCGGGGCCGCCTTGCGAATTCGCTAAAAGCGCCCTCCGCGACCGCGCCATGCAAAATCGCTGGCGCCGTGGCGCGCCCGCTGCTAACCGCCCCCAACCAGCGCACCCGTAGCTCAGCTGGATAGAGCGCTGCCCTCCGAAGGCAGAGGTCACAGGTTCGAATCCTGTCGGGTGCGCCAGTTCGTGTCGGCCAGATGCGGTTGCATCGTGCGCGACGACGCTATCCGCCCGACCCCGCCAGCAACGCCCGCGCGCGATCGCAATCGCGCTGCATCTGCACGGTAAGCGCGTCGAGCGAATCGAACTTCGCCTCCGGCCGCAGGAAGTGGTGCAGCGCCACTTCGATCTCCTGGCCGTAAAGATCGCCGCTGAAGTCGAAGAAGTGCGGTTCCAGCAGTTCCTTCGGGGGATCGAAGCTCGGCCGGATGCCGAGGTTCGCCGCGCCGTTGAGCAGGCGCCCGTCAGGCAGCCGGCCGGTCACCGCATAGATGCCGTAGCGCGGCCGCAGATAGGCGCCGAGCGCGAGATTGGCAGTGGGGAAGCCGATCGTACGGCCGAGCTTGTCGCCGTGCTGGACGGTGTGGCGGATCGCGAACGGCCGCGTCAGCAACCGCGTCGCGGCTTCGCAGTCGCCGGTCTTGAGCGCCGCGCGGATGCGGCTCGATGACACCGGCTCGCCGCCCTCGATCACCGCGGGCACGGCGCGCGCGCGCAACCCGAAGCCGGCGCCGACTTCGCCCAGCACGCGCGGATTGCCGCCGCGCCCCTTGCCGAAGGTGAAGTCCTCGCCGGTGACCACCCCGGCAGCGCCGAGCTGCGCCGCGAGCATGTCGCTGATCCAGCCCTCGGCCGGCGTCGCCGCCATCGCCGCGGTGAAATGGAAGACCAGCATGGCGTCGGCCCCGGCCGCCTCGAACAGGTCCTGCCGCTGGTCGAGCGTGGTCAGCCGGAACGGCTCTGCATCGGGCTGGAACACCCGCACCGGATGCGGGTCGAAGGTGGCGACGATGCACGGCCTGCCCTCGTCCCTGGCCCAGTCCAGCGCCGCGCCGACGACGGCCTGGTGGCCGAGGTGGAAGCCGTCGAAATTGCCCAGCGCCAGGACCGCGCCGCGCAGGCCTGAGGGGATCGGCTGGCGGGAATCGAGGCGAATCATGACGCGCGCTTCAGCGTGACGAACGAGTAGGCGGGGCGATCGTCCTCGGCGTCGTGGAATTCACGGGCCGTTTCCCGCCAGCCGGTGGCGTCGAGCGGGGGCATCACCGTGTCGCCGGCGTAATCGGCGTGGATCTCGGTCAGTTCGATCCACTCGGCAAACGGCAGGAACTGCGCGAAGACCTCGGCGCCGCCGATCACCGCCACCGGTCCGTCGCCGGCGATGCGGATCGCCTCGGCCACGGAATGCGCGGGCTCCGCCCCGGCCGCCGTCCAGCCGGCGTCGCGCGTCAGCACGATGTGCCGGCGGCCCGGCAGGGGCGCGGGAAAACCATCGAAGGTCGTGCGGCCCATGATCATCGGCTTGCCCACGGTCAGCGCCTTGAAGTGCCGCAGGTCGGCCGGGAGCCGCCAGGGCAGACCGCCGCCGGCTCCGATCACGCCGTTGGCCGCCCGGGCGTAGATCAGGAACAGGTCCGCCATCGCCTCACAGCGCCAGCCGGGTGACGTGGCCCATCTTGCGCCCCGGCCGCGCCGCCGCCTTGCCATAGAGATGCAGGTGATTGCACGGGTCCGCCAGGATCGCAGGCCAGTCGTGCGCGGCATCGCCGATCAGGTTGTCCATCACCACGCCCTTCGCCGCCAGCGCGGTATCGCCCAGCGGCAGGCCGCAGATCGCACGGACATGGTTCTCGAACTGGCTGGTCAGCGCCCCCTCGATCGTCCAGTGCCCCGAATTGTGGACGCGCGGCGCCATTTCGTTGAACACCGGTCCGTCGGCCGTCGCGAAGAACTCGCACGCGAGCACGCCGACATAGTCGAGCGCCGCGGCGATCCGCGCGGCCAGCGCCCGCGCTGCGGGGACATGCGCGGCGATCGCGGGCGGCGCAGGCACCGTGCTGCGTGCCAGGATGCCGCCTTCGTGGACGTTCTGCGGACTGTCCCAGAAACGCACGTCGCCGTCCGCCGCGCGGCACAGCAGCACCGAGAACTCTCCCTCGAAGCGGACGAAGCCCTCGTAGACCAGCGGCTTGGCGGGGAGGTGCAACGCCGCCGCGTCGGCTTCGTCCATGATCCGCCACTGGCCCTTGCCGTCATAGCCGTCGCGCCGGGTCTTGAGGATGCCGGGCACCCCGATCCGAGCCAGTGCCGCGGCCAGGTCGCCCGGCGAATCGACCGCGGCAAACGGGGCCGGTCGCCCCCCCAGCCCGGACACGAAGGTCTTTTCCGCCAACCGGTCCTGTGCCGTTTCCAGCGCGCGCGGATCGGGGTGGACCGGGACCGATCCCAGCGCCGCCAGCGGCATCACCGGGACGTTCTCGAACTCGTAGGTGATGACGGCGCAATCGGCCGCGAACCGCGCCATCGCGCCGGCGTCGTCATAAGCGGCGCAGGTGAACTGGGCGGCGACCTCGGCGGCGATCGAATCGGCCTCCGGCGCGTAGATGTGGCAGCGATAGCCGAGCTGGGCAGCCGCCATCGCCAGCATGCGCCCGAGCTGGCCGCCGCCGAGAATGCCGATGGTTTCGCCCGGGGGGATCATGCGCGCGCGTTCATGTCAGGATGGGGACTCCGCCACGCTCGCGGTCTGCGCGGCGCGATAGGCCTGCAGCCGTTCGCCCAGCTGCGAATCGCCGGTGGCGAGGATCGCCGCCGCCAGCAGCCCGGCATTGGTCGCGCCCGCCTCGCCGATCGCCAGGGTACCGACGGGGATGCCGGCCGGCATCTGCACGATCGACAGCAGGCTGTCCTGGCCCGACAACGCCTTCGACTGCACCGGCACGCCCAGCACCGGCAGGTGCGTCATGCTGGCGACCATGCCGGGCAGGTGCGCGGCACCGCCGGCCCCGGCGATCACCACCTTGAACCCCGCCGCCGCCGCGCCCTTGGCGAAAGCGACGAGGCGGTCGGGCGTGCGGTGGGCGGACACGATCCGCGCCGCGTAGGCGACGCCGAGCGCGTCCAGCGCCTCGGCGGCGCGGCGCATCGTCGGCCAGTCGGACTGGCTGCCCATGACGATCGCCACCGGCACTGCGGACGCGTCCAAGTCAGCGCTCCGAGAGGTAGTAGCGGTCGGTCGCCGCGAGATTGTCGTCGAGTTCATAGACGATCGGTTGCCCGGTCGGGATCTCCAGGCCGGTGATCTCGTCGTCGGAAATGCCCGACAGGTGCTTGACCAGCGCGCGCAGCGAATTGCCGTGCGCCGCCACCAGCACCGTCTCGCCGGCACGCAGCAGCGGGGCGATCTCGGCCTCGTAATACGGCAGCACGCGGGCGATCGTGTCCTTCAGGCTCTCGGTAGAGGGAATCGGGATGCCGGCATAGCGGGCATCCTGCTTGAGATCGAAGGCGCTGCCGTCCTCGAGCACGGGGGGCGGCGTATCGAAGCTGCGGCGCCAGATCTTGACCTGCTCGTCGCCGTGTCGGGCCGCGGTCTCCGCCTTGTCGAGCCCGGTAAGGCCGCCATAGTGGCGCTCGTTCAGGCGCCAGTCCTTGGTTTCCGGAATCCACAACCGCCCTGCCGCCTCGAGCGCGAAGTGGAGCGTCTTGATCGCCCGGGTCTGGAACGAGGTGAACGCCGCCGTCGGCAACAGGCCCTTGTCCTTGAGCAGCGCGCCGGCGGCGCGGGCCTCGGCCTCGCCCTTTTCGGTAAGGTCGACATCCCACCAGCCGGTGAAGCGGTTTTCGAGATTCCACTGGCTCTGGCCGTGGCGGACGAGGATGAGGCGAGGCACGTTCTCTGGCTCCCTGTTGCCGGAAGCGCGGCCCTACCGGCTTGGCGGCGGTTTGGAAAGGCCCGCCGGGTCGTCTCCCGGATCGTCCTGCGGAACATCGGCCGAATCGGCCGCGGCGCCGAGTGCACGCGATTGCGCCTTGCGGCGGTGCAGGTTCTCGCGGAGCTTCGCGGCCAGGCGCTGCTCGCGGGTCGTGCCGGGGGGCGTTCGGTCGGCCATGGCCACGCTGTGCCCGGTCCCGCGCGCGATCTCAAGCAGCGGCTTGACTTTTCCCGCCCCCCTCGCCAAAGCGCGCGCCTGCCCGCCGCCCACAGCGCGGGCCGGATGGAATGGTGTGCTGCTGTAGCTCAGTGGTAGAGCGCATCCTTGGTAAGGCTGAGGTCGGGAGTTCAATCCTCCCCAGCAGCACCATTCCTCCCCCCTCCCGGCATGTCCGCCCAGGTTTCGCGCGGTGCGCGAGCGCCGCCCCCGGGGCCGGGTCTCAACGGTTCTGCCGCCTGCCACGCAGGCTGAGGCGCCAGTCGGGCGGGAAGTCGGCATCATTGTCGCGAACGGCGGCGGCAAGGCCTCTCTCGAACGTCTCGGCGTTGACCGCGATGCCGCCGGCGAGATCGTCCTTCACCTGCGGCAGCATCGATTCGAGCCAGGCGGCGAGGATCGAGCCCATGTATTCCCCCTGCTTCTGCTTGTAGATCTCGAAGAAGGTCTTCTGCAGGACGATGGTGTCGGTCGGGCGGTTGCGGGCGCAGGCGCGCGCATACTTGAGTGTCTCGGCCTCCAGCTCGGCGCGCGGGACGACGCTGTTGACGAACTGGCACGCGCGCATTTCGGCTGCGGTGAACGGACGGCCGGTGAACACCATTTCCTGGAACTTGCGCAGGCCCATCGTCGTGATCCACTGCCACTGCCTGGCCGCCCAGCCGACGTAGCGGAACGCGGAATGGCCGAACAGCGCGTCCTCCGAAGCGATGACGATGTCGGCATCGGCCGCCTGGTAGAAGTGCCAGCCATAGCAATAGCCCTTCACCTCCAGGATGCTGATCTTCCTGAAGTCCTGGAGACTGCGCAGCCCGGCTTCGCCGTTGGCATAGTACTGGGTCAGCGTCGCGAGGTAGCGGTACGAATCGCGCGGCGGATAGCGGACGTCGTGCCCTTCGGGCAAACGCATCTCCGGCAACACCGAATAGTCGGGATCGCCGTTGAACATGCCCGCCATCTCCGGCAGGTCGGCACCGGAACCGAGGTGGTCCCCTTCCCCGCGAATCACCAGCACGCGCACGTCGTCATCGACGTTGGCGCGGTGGACGAGATCCGCGAATCGGTGTCGCGCCGCAATCGTCGGCGCATTGAGCGCGCCCGGGCGGTCGAGGGTGATCGTCGCGATCTTGCTGGCGGCATCCTTTTCGTAAAGCACGATGCTTTCGGCATCGGGTCGTCCGCGCTGCTCCATCGCCAGTCCTTTCCCCGCTCGGGCGCGAGGTTATGGCCCCGGCCCCGTCCTCGCCACGGGCATGTCTGGAACAAGCGCGCATCCTGTTATGAAGCGATGTTGGACAGCCGGCGCGCCCGGCTGTACCCAGCCCCCGCAAGAGGAGGAGGCCCCGCTTGTCGTACTTGCCCACCGGCGCGGAAATGGCGGACGATGTCGTTCCCGCCGTCGCCATGCCGGCGGCGACCGCCTGCTTCGATCCTTGCCGTGCCGTGGCCGAACCCGCCCGGACCCGGCGCGCACGGCCGAACCAGCGCCAGCGTCGCGCGCACATCCTGGCCACGATCCGGCTGATGCTGGTCGAAGGCGGCTGCGACGCCGTTACCATGCGCGGCATCGCCGAGCGATCGGGCCACGCGGTGCAGACCGTCTACAACCTCGTCGGCCCGCGCGAGCAGGCACTGGTCGAGGCGATCAGCGACTACACCCGCTACGTCGGGCGCACGGCGGCGCACGATCTGGCCGATCCCGATGCGGTCGTCACGATCATCGACCAGTGGGTCGAATCGATCGCCGCGCGGCCGGAATTCTGCCGGCAGGTCAGCCTGATCTTCTTCGGGCCCTCGCGCGGGGTGTTCTACGCGATTCGCGACCGCCAGCTCAAAGGCCTGCTCGGCCTGCTGCTGCGCCAGCAGAAGAGCGGCGTCCTGCTGCCGGACGCCCCGGTGCGCGACATCGCCGAGCAGATGGCGTTCGCCGCCAGCGCGCTCTGCATCGAATGGGCGGACCGCCCGTTTCCGCTGCCCGACTTGCGCCGGCGCATGCGCGCGACCTTCGCCAACCTGCTCGCCTCCGCGATCGCGCCCGATGCGCGCGCGACGCGACGGCGCATCACGCCGGCATGAACCCCAGCGCCACCCCGTTCATGCAATAGCGCAGGCCGGTCGGCGGCGGGCCGTCGTCGAAGACATGGCCGAGGTGGCCGCCGCAGCGCTGGCAATGCACCTCGACCCGCTCGTAGCCGAGGATCCGGTCGGTCGAGGTGCCCACCGCGCCCGGCAGCGGCTTCCAGAAGCTGGGCCAGCCGGTGCCGCTGTCGAACTTCGTCGAGGACGCGAACAACGGATTGCCGTCCGCCGCGCAGACGAACGTGCCCTTGCGATGTTCGCGAAGCAGTGGCGAGGTATACGGCGATTCGGTCGCCTGTTGCCGCAGCACCGCGAACTGGTCCGCGGTCAGGCGCTTGCGCCACTCGGCGTCGGTCAGTTTCAGCGGATAGTCTCGGGCGGCGGCCTCGCTGCCGCAACCGGCCATCAGCGGGATCGCCGCCGATGCGCCAAGTATCGCCAGAAGGCGTCGTCGGTCCATGTGCGTTGCCATCGCTCAACCTCCTGCGCCCGATATAGGGTGGCAGGTGCCGTGGATCAGCCCGCTCGCGAAAAATTTGCCCGCGCTCAGGCGGCCTGGCGTCGTCCGGCCAGGCGATCCCACAGGCCGGGCCGCCCCGCGCGGCCGCTGGCCGCGCCGGATTTCATCACCCGCCGCCGGAAGATGGTGGCACCGATGCGGACGAAGATGCCGACCCACGCCCCCTGCCACGCCAACGCGGCGAGATGCGGCCAGAGCGCCGGATCGACCGCCGCGCGCGCCAGCATCGCGTAAGGCGAGCTGAACGGGATCGACACCGCCAGCACTTCCATCAGGCTCCCCGGCTTCGCCATCGCATAGCTGGCGAAGAAGAACACGAAGAGCTGCAGCATCGTCACCGGCATCGACAGCGTCTGCACCTCGCGCACCGTCGCCGCCATCGAGCCGATGGTCAGGAACAGCGTGCCGAGCAGCAGGTAGGCCATCGCGAAGTAGACGATGCCCAGCCCGATGAAGCTCGGCCAGCCGATCGCCGGCGTATCGAGATGCGGCATTGCCGATCCCGCCAGCAGCCGCACGCCGACACCGGCGGCGCCCCAGACCGCGATGCCGACCATCGACACTGCCAGCATCGCGAAGAGCTTGCCGAGGAACACCGCGTCCATCGGAATCGCGGCGGCCAGCACCTCGATGATCTTGTTGCCCTTTTCCTCGACGAGGTTGGACAGCACCATGCCCGCCAGCAGCATGGTCAGCAGGAACAGCAGCATCTGCCCCGCCTGTGCGGTCATCACCTGGCCGTGGCGGATGTCCGCCCGGGTCGTGGTCGCGATCGGCGCCAGCCGCACCGCCGAAACCTTGGCGGGGTCGGCCTGCAACGCGCGCGCCGTCACCAGCTCGATCGGCCCCTGCCATTCCTGGATGCGCTCGTTCGGCCCGGTGAGCACGGGGCTCTCGAGCGTGCCGCTGACGATCGCGGCGAGGTTGCCGTGGGTCCGCTGCAGCGCCCGCTGCGCCTCGGCCTGCGGCACTTCCCGGCGCTCCATGAGGCGGAAATCGGGCAAGGCGCCATCCATGTGCGACTGCATCGCCCGGTGCGCGGTCATCAGCCGGTCCGCCTGGTCCGACGGCATCATCACGCCGATCTCGGGACTGTCATCGACCTTCTGGACGTGATCGCCGACACTGCCCGCCATCAGCCCGACCAGGATCGGAAACAACGGCCCGATCAGGAAGAAGATGAAGCTGCGGCTGAACAGGATCGCCGAGAAATCGCGTCGCGCGACGACGAGCGCCGCCGCCACGGTGGAAAGTCGCCCTTTTGCCAAGCCGGCCATCAGCGCTGCTCCTCGGGATTTTCCTCAAGCGCCCGCGCCGCCGCCTCGCCGGCGATCGCCACGAACGCATCGTGCAGGCCGGCCCGCTCGATCGACAGCGAGAGAATGCCGGCATCGCCCTCGATCAGCGCGCGCAACAGCGGTTCGACGCCGCTGGGCGGCAGCGAGAACTGCCATTGCGTGGCGCCGCTGGCCTTGCGCGCCACCCGCGCGTCGGCCGGGATGGCGGCGCGCCAGGCACCGTCGCCGGCCCGCGTCTCGAGCATGACTTGCGGCGGAATGCGATCGCGCGCGACGTCGACCGGGCCCGCGAATGGTACCTTGCCTCCGGCGATGATCGCCACTTCGTCGCACATGCGTTCGGCGTGGGCGATGACGTGGGTCGAGAAGATCACCGTGGTGCCGTTGTCGGCCAGCCCGCGGATCATCCGTTCCAGCTTGCCCTGGTTCAGCGCGTCGAGCCCGGAAAACGGCTCGTCGAAGATCACCAGGCGCGGATGGTGGACCAGCGTGCCCAGCAACTGGACCTGCTGCGCCATGCCCTTGGAAAGCTGCCGGATCTGGCGATCGGCGGCATAGCCAAGGCCATGCGCCTCGAGCAGCTCGCGGCCACGCCGGCGCCCTTCGCGCAGCGGCAGGCCGCGCAGCGAGCCGAGAAAGGCGATCGCGTCATAGGCCTTCATCGCCGGATAGAGGCCGCGCTCCTCGGGCAGGTAGCCGATCTGGCCGGCAATCTCGTGCGGGCGTTCGTGCCCGAGCACGCGCCGCACGCCCTCGTCGGGATCGATGATGCCCAGCAGCATCCGCAGCGTCGTCGTCTTGCCGGCGCCGTTGGGACCGAGAATGCCGTAGATCGAGCCCTCGGGCACGGTCAGGTCGATGCCGTCGACGGCGGTGAAGCCGTCGAAGCGCTTGACCAGCCCGCGCGCCTCGATCGCCAGCGGTCGCGCGCCGGAGTCAGCGTTGCCCACTGCAGCCCATTCGCCTAGGTCCATCTTCACCGAGATACTCGCATTTCGTCCCCTGGCGCAGCAGAAACGACATCCGTGGTTAATTCCGTGATAACGAGTGCCGATTTCGCGCGGCTCAAGGCCGATCTGGCCGCCGAAGCGGCCGCGCAGGGATTCGCGGCGTGCGGGGTGACCCCCGCCGCGACCGACGCGGCCACCGCCGATCGGCTCGACCGCTGGCTGGCAGCAGGCATGCACGGGCAGATGGCCTGGATGGCGGAGCGAGCCGCGCAGCGGCGTGGACCCGATGCGCTGTGGCCCGAAGCGCGCAGCGTCATCGCGCTGGGCATGAGCTATGCCCCCGTCGCCGATCCCCTCGCCCTCGCCGGCCATTCCGGGCGCGCCCGCATCTCGGTCTATGCCCAGGGGGCGGACTATCATGACGTGGTCAAGAAGGCGCTCAAGCATCTCGCCCGCTGGCTGGTCGCGGAAGCGGCGCGACGCGGCTTCGGCGAGGCCGGGGTCAAGGTCTTCGTCGATACCGCGCCGGTGATGGAAAAGCCGCTGGGGCAGGCCGCCGGCCTTGGCTGGCAGGGACGGCACACCAACCTCGTCAGCCGCGAACACGGCTCGTGGCTGTTCCTCGGCGCGATCTACACGACGCTGGACCTGCCGGCCGACGAGCCGGGGCAGGATCGTTGCGGCTCTTGCACCGCCTGCCAGCAGGCCTGCCCCACGGCGGCGTTCCCGGCGCCCTACCGGCTCGATGCGCGCCGCTGCATCTCGTACCTGACGATCGAGCACAAGGGCCCGGTGGCGGAGGAATTCCGCGCCGCACTGGGCAATCGCATCTATGGCTGCGACGATTGCCTGGCGGTGTGCCCCTGGAACAAGTTCGCCGATGCGGCGCGGGCCAACCGGGCGTTCCTGCCACGGGCCGAGCTGGCGGCGCCGCGGCTGGCGGATCTGCTGGCACTGGACGACGCCGGCTTCCGCGCGCTGTTCAGCGGCTCGCCGATCAAGCGCATCGGCCGCGACCGCATGGTGCGAAACGCGCTCTACGCCGCCGGCAACAGCGGCGACGCGGCGCTGACGGCCGCGGTTGCGGCGCTGTGCGACGATGCCGACGCGGCCGTCGCCGATGCCGCGCGCTGGGCGCTGGCGCGGCTCAGGCCGGCATCAGCTCCTTGAGGGGCACCGCCGCGTCGGCCAGCTTCGCCAGGTCGGGCGCGACGCCGGCCTCGACCAGCTTGCGGCCCTGGACGTAGTCCTTGACCATGTTGACGCAGTCGATCGCGACGATCGTCCCGGCTTTCAGGTAGACGACGCTGAAGGCGCGATCCGCCACATTGCCGCGCAGCACGGTCTGCTCGTAGCCGAGGTTGATCCCGGCGGTCTGCAGGCGCAGGTCGTACTGGTTGGACCAGAACCACGGGAACGCGTGGTAGGGCTGGGCATCGCCGCAGAGTGCCTTGGCCACGCAGGTGGCCTGGTCATTGGCGTTCTGCACCGATTCGACGCGCATCACCGCGCCGCCGGCGAAATCGCAGGCGAAGCTGGCGCAATCGCCGATCGCGTAGACGTCGGGCAGCGAGGTGCGGCAATATTCGTCGATGTCGACGCCGTTGCCGCCGGCCGCGCCCGCCGCGATCAGCGGGCCGACCGCCGGAACGATGCCGATGCCGACAATGACGGCATCCGCCGGGATCACGCTGCCGTCCGCCAGCCTGACGCCGGTGACCCGGCCTTCCCCGACCAGCGAATCGACGCCGACGCCGGTGCGCAGGTCGACGCCGTGGGCACGGTGCTCGGCCTCGTAGAACGCCGACAGCTCCGGCCCGGCGACGCGGGCAAGGACCCGCGGCAGCGCTTCGAGCAGCGTGACGTGGCAACCGAGCTTGGTCAGCACCGCCGCCGCCTCCAGCCCGATGTAGCCGCCGCCGATCACGCAGATGGCCTTCACCCCGCCATCGACCTCGCCCATCAGCTGGTCGCAATCGGCGCGAGTGCGCACGGCGTGGACGCCGGCGAGATCGGCGCCGGGGCAGGTCAGCTTGCGCGGATCGCCGCCGGTGGCCCAGACCAGCGATCCGTACGTGCAGGTTTCGCCGTTCGACAGCGCCAGCGACTTCGCGGCGGGATCGACCGCGGTGACCTCGACGCCGAGCACGAGATCGACCTGCTTTTCCTCCCAGAACTGCGGCGGGCGGATGTAGAGGCGGTCGAAGGTCTTTTCGCGGGCGAAGTATTCCTTGGACAGCGGCGGGCGCTCATACGGCGGCTCACTTTCACGGCCGATCATCACGATCGAGCCGGTGAATCCGTTCTGGCGCAAGGCGATCGCGCACTGCGCCCCGCCGTGACCCGCACCCACGATAACGACATCGGCCTGCATCGCGCACCATCCTCCTCAAGCTTTGCCCGCGCATTCGCCAATTTCTCGGCGGCGTCAACGGGTGCCTGTGGCACAGGCGATGGCTCGGTTGATTGACGAAACACAAACCGGCGGCGCTACCGCCGCGGCATGACCAGCAGCGGGATGCCGTGGCGCGGGCGCAACGTCAGGCGGGAAACGACTTCGGGCCGTCGCCCTTGCGGATGCGCCAGCCGGAAGGCGCGGATCACGCGGGCGAGGATCAGCATCGCCTCCTGCTGGGCGAACCCGGCGCCGACGCAGATGCGCGGGCCCCGGCCGAATGGCAGCCAGGCATTGCGCGCGGCATCGGCGTTGGCCTTGTCGGCGAAGCGGTCGGGATCGAAGCTGTGCGGGCAGGTCCAGTTGTCGGCATTGCGCTGGATCAGCCAGGGCGAGACGATGACGACATCACCGGGCGACATGCTTTTGCCGCGCATCTGCTGTGGCCGCGTCACCTCGCGCAGGAAGAAGCTGACCGGGGGATAGAGCCGCAGCCCTTCCTTGAACAGGTTGCGCACGCCTTCGAGGCGCTTGAGATGCTCGAAGGTGATCTCGCCCCCGCCCGTCGCCTCCTCGATCTCCGCCAGCAGGCGGTCCTGCCATTCGGGGCATTCGGACAGCAGGTAGAATGTCCAGCCGAGCGCCGAGGCCGAAGTCTCGTGGCCCGCCAGGAAGATGATCGAGAGCTGGTCGAGCAGGTCCTGCCGGCTGAACGGCTCGCCGGTCTCGGGGTGGCGGGCGTCGATCAGTGCCTGCAGGATGTCCCTGGGCTTCTCGCCCCCCGCTTCGAGCAGTTCGAGCCGCGCCGCGAGGATCGGCGCGAACAGCGCGTGGACGTCGGCCGCCGCCGCCTTCATCTTGGCGCGGCGGCCGAAGCTGGGCAGCTTGTAGAGCTGCAGAATCATCGCGGGCTGGACGTGCTTCTGGTAGCGGTTGAACGCCTCGTAGACGCGCGCCGATTCCTGCTGGCTGAGCGTCATCCCGAACATCGTGCGGAAGATCACGTCGGCCGTGACGTGCGTCATCAGCGGATCGATATCGACCGGCTTCGACAGGTCCTGCGCGCCGAGCAGCGCCACCAGATCGGCGGCGGAGGCGTCCATCGCCGGGAACGCGCGCTTGAGGTTGGTGTGCATGAACGCGGGGTTGATCATCTCCCGCTGGTCTTCCCAGAGCTTGCCGTTGGTCGAGAACACGCTGCGACCGAGCAGCGGGTCGAGCATGTCGTTCATCAGCCGGTGCTTGGGGAATTCCTTGTGCTCGTCGTCCATCACCTTCGCCACCAGCGACAGTTCGTTGACGACGAAGAAGGTTTCGGTGGGGACCTTGAAGCTCCCCATCTTCATCCGGTAGCTTTTCTCGAACAGCGTGTGGATCCAGCTTTTCCAGCCGGTGGTGAAGCGCTTGAGCAGCCCCGCCTTGCTTTTCAAGGGTGGCGGGAATGGCGGCGTGAACGGGCACTGGCGCGCGGAATCAGGCATTTTCGGCCTCGAAGGCGGCGATCGACGCGGCGAGCGGCCGGTTTGCGCAGGCCAGCCCGAGGTAATCGAGCGGAGAAGGACGGTCGAGCCGCCGCAGGTAGTCGAAATGGGTCAGGTACTTGTTGCGCCGGCGCAATTTGTACGTCGCGGGATCGCAATAGCGGAACCAGCGTGGCGAGAGCTGCACCAGCCCTTGCGGCGCCTGCACCGGTCGACCGAGCAGCGGCGGCACCAGCGGGATCGCGGCGCCATCGGTGAGCGAGCCGAGATCGAGCCAGCGGAACGAGGCCTGCGCGACGCGGTCGCAGGCGGCGTGATAGGCCGGGGCGTCGCGGCGGAAACTGACCAGCGGGATCGACGAGCCGAGCGTGACCAGCGCGAAATGCGCGGGCAGCGCGCCGCGCTTTTCCAGCAGCCGCGCCATGACCGGCATCGCCAGGATCGAACCGTTCGAATGGGTGACGAACAGCACCTCGTCGTGATCCTCGCCGAGTGCCTGGGCGATGGCATCGGCGAAACGGTCCAGCCGCTCATCCAGCTTCGGATCGGTCTTCCCGCGCGCGAGCTGGTCGTTGAAGATGATGAAGCGCATCAGCCACAGCGAGTGGATGCGTTTGACCAGCGCCAGCCCGGCGAAAACCCCGGCGACGGCGGCAACGGGGAAGCCCCACCACCCGCTGATGCCCGCCATGTGCAGCGCCAGCGCCAGCAGACCCCACAGCGCCAGGGCGCAGGCGAGCGGGGCGAGCAGCATCGTCAGCCCCGGATAGACCAGCGCCACCTTGCTGCCGCGCGGCACCTCGCCGGTGATCGCCCATTCCCCGGCGCGCCAGAAGCGCCGGTAGGCCCCGGCCATGTGCCGCAGCAGCGCGCCGGTGCCCTTGACCCAGTGCAGCCGGACGAGATCGTCCCAGACGAGGAAACGGATGTCGGTGGTGCACGATTCGTCGGCGGTGGTGACGCGCCAGGCCGCGTCCTTGCCCTCGCGCCCACGTTCGCCCAGCAGCAGCGTCGGCGCCAGCCCGGCGGCGTTGTGCGCGGCCACCTGCTCCGCCAGCAGCTCATGGTAGAACCGTGCCCCGCGCGGATCGAAACCACCGAGGTGCAATACTTTGCGCTTGAACGTGCTCACGCGCCGGGCATAGCGGGAGGATGGCCACAAAGGAACGGCAATACTGCCTGCTGATGGACGGGCGGAAATACAACCGCAACGTCGCCTGCAAGAAGCACGACAACGCCTATGGCATCAACGGCGGCGGCAGCGAGGCCGACCGGCGCGCGGCCGATCTCGCGTTCTATCGCCACATGCGCGGGGAACGCGATCCGCTGGCATTGCTGGTGCTGGCCGCGGTCACCTGCTTCGGCTGGTTCTTCTTCAACTACCACGGCACCCCGTGGCGCGGGCAACTGGTGCGGAAGTTGTTCCGTAACTATTAACCGTTATAACCGGCGGTTTCGCGCGGGTTCCGGCCCGCGCACGCGATAGAAAAGCAAGACATGACAGAAGAAGAAAAGAGACTGACCCGCCGCCGGTTCTACAAGGCGGAGCAGGAAGCCGGCTTTGCCGATACCCGCGCACACCAGACCGCGCAGACCACCAGCCCCTCGTACAAGCTCGCCTTCCGCGACACCGATTTCCTGCTGCGCGAGGAACTGCGCCCGGTGCGCTTCCAGCTCGAGCTGCTCAAGACCGAGATGCTGCTCGACGAGGCCGGGATCGGCAGCACGCTGGTCTGCTATGGCTCGGCCCGCATCCCCTCGCCCGACAACGTCCAGGCGGTGCTCGACGCCGCCACCACGCCCGAGGCGAAGGCGGTGGCGCAGCGGCTGGCGGACAAGGCGAAGTACTACGAGGAGGCGCGGCAGCTGGCCCGGATCGCCAGCCAGTGCGCGATCGTCGAGAAAGGCATGCGCCAGTTCGTGCTGTGCTCGGGCGGCGGGCCTTCGATCATGGAGGCGGCCAACCGCGGCGCCGCCGACGTCGGCGCCGAATCGATCGGGCTGAACATCGTGCTGCCGCACGAGCAGGCCCCCAATCCCTATGTGACGCCGCGCCTCGCGTTCCAGTTCCACTACTTCGCGCTGCGCAAGATGCATTTCCTACTGCGCGCGCGGGCGGTCGCGGTGTTCCCCGGCGGGTTCGGCACGTTCGACGAGTTCTTCGAGCTGCTGACGCTGATCCAGACCGGCAAGATGAAGCCGATCCCGATCCTGCTGTTCGGCAAGGACTTCTGGAACCGGATGATCAATTTCGAGGCGCTGGCCGAGGAAGGGGTGATCAATCGCCAGGACCTCGACCTGATCACCTGGGTGGAAACCGCCGAGGAAGCCTGGGCGAAGATCGTCGCGTTCTACGACCTCGACTGCTGAACGTGCGCGTGGCCGAGCGGGCCGTGGCCGCCGCCGAAGCCGGGGGCGGCGCGCAACGCGGCCTGCACGAAGCCATGCGCCCGGCCGATCGCGGCTGTCAGGTCCATGCCTTCACCGAGGCCGCAGGCGATCGCGCTGGCGAGCGTGCAGCCGGTGCCGTGGGTGTGGACGGTGGCGAGGCGCGGGGTTTCCCAGCGGGCGATTTCGCCATCGAGTGAAAGCAGCCGGTCGACCAGCGTGTCCGCCGTGCCGTGGCCGCCCTTGACCAGCACCGCCGGAGCATCGGCCAGCACTGCCGGCTCCCCGCCCAGCGCGGCAAGTTCGGGCAGGTTCGGCGTCGTCACCGTCGACCGCCGCATCAGCCGCGCGAAGGCGGCAATGGTTTCGGCATCCGCCAGCACGCCGCCGCTGGTGGCGACCATCACCGGGTCGAACACAACCGGCACATCGAGCGCTTCGATCCGGTCGGCGACGACGTGCGCGATCGCTGCCGAGCCGAGCATGCCGATCTTGACCGCGTCGACGCCGATATCGCCGGTGCAGGCATCGATCTGCGCGGCGACGAGATCGGGCGACAGCGGCTGCACCGCGCTGACCCCCAGCGTGTTCTGCGCGGTGATCGCCGTCACCGCGCTCATCGCATAGCCGCCGAGCATGGTGATCGTCTTGATATCGGCCTGGAGCCCGGCCCCGCCCGAGCAATCGGAGCCGGCGATCGTCAATATGCGGGCCGGCTTCACCCCTTGAACCTGCGCTCGGTCGAGGGCGGGTTCGCGGCGTGGTGCTTCTTCGCGCGGGTCGGCCGGTCCATCAGTTCGCCGCCGCAGTTCGGGCAGCGATCGTCGAGCACATCGGCGCATTCGGCGCAAAACGTGCATTCGAAGCTGCAGATGAACGCGCCGGGGGCCTCCGCCGGGAGGTCGCAGCCGCACTTTTCGCAATCGGGGCGCATTTCGAGCATGGCGCGGGTCTAGAGCATCGCGCGAAAAAGTGGGAACCGGTTTTTCGCATTTAGCGATGCGACAACAAAAACTCGCAGGCGGCGCCGGAAACGCGAGGGGGTCAGCGCGCGATGTGGGCGTGGGCGATGGCAACGGCGAGCGCATCGGCGGCGTCGGCGCCGGCGACTTTCGCCCCCGGCAACAGCACCCGCAGCATTGCCTGGACTTGCGCCTTTTCCGCGCCGCCGGTGCCAACCACCGCCTTCTTGACCAGCCGCGTCGCATATTCGTGCACCGGCATCCCCGCGCGCGCCAGCGCCAGCAGGCAGACGCCGCGCGCCTGCCCCAGCTTGAGCGTCGATTGCGCGTTGGAATTGACGAAGACTTCCTCCACCGCGCCCTGCTCCGGGTGCCAGGTGGCGACGACATCGGCGAGCTCGCGATCGAGATGGACCAGCCGTTCGGCCAGCGGCGCCTGCGGATCGGTGCGGATCTGGCCGTTGGCGAGGTGGCTGAGGCGATTGCCGGAACGCGCGATCACCCCCCACCCGGTGCAGCCGAGCCCGGGATCGAGGCCGATGATCAGCAAGCCGTCAGCGCCGGTTACGGTGGAACGGGCGGTGCTGGGTGCCCCACTGCACGTTCCAGACCAGGCCGACTGCCTCCAGCGCGCGGATCAGCCAGGCGGTCATGTCGATTTCCCACCAGCGCACGTGGTTCGAGGCGGCGCGCGAATGGGCGTGGTGGTTGTTGTGCCAGCCTTCGCCCAGCGTCAGGTAGCCGAGCAGCAGGTTGTTGCGCGACGTGTCCCCCACCGCGAAGTTCTGGTAGCCGAAGCAGTGGCCGAACGAGTTGACCGCGGCGATCGCGTGCAGCGCCAGCGCCCCCCGCAAAAAGCCGGCGACCATCACCGTGCCGAGGATCGCGCGCGGGCCGCCGAAGGCCCAGCCCCACAGGGCGGGCGCGACCACCACCGAGACCGCGAACCAGACATAGCGGGTGCGGTGCGCCCACTCGATCACCGGATCACCGACGATGCCTTTGCCGTAGAGCGCCATGTTGGTGGTGCAATCGTCATAGGCCCAACCGAGGTGGGCGTGTTTTATCCCGGGGGCGCCGGACAGCGGCCGGCCGCGATTGTCGACATGTGGGCTGTGGATGTCCCCCGGGGCATCGGGAAAGGTGTGGTGGCGGCGATGATCGGCGCACCAGCGGCGCAGCGAGCCATAGGTGCCGAACTGCGCGAGCGCGCCGAGCGCATAGCGCATCGGCAGCGAGGTCTCGAACGCCTTGTGGGTGAAGTAACGATGATAGCCGAGCGACATGCCGAGGATGTTGAGCACGTAGAACACCGCGAACCCGGACCACTCGACCATGCCGGTGGGACGCAATGCTATCCAGACGAGCGCGGCGAGCGCGCCGCCCTGCTTGACCGCGGCGTAGAACAGGTGCTCGCGCCGGCGATTGCGGGCATCGGCGGTGCCGTATTCGACGGCGCGGCGCCAGCGCGCGACCAGCGCCGATTCGGCCGGCGAGGCATCGCCGAGGGGCAGCGCAAGCGCCGCGTCACCGGCCAGTGCCGTCTCGTTGCGCAGTTTCGTATCCATGCGGCCCCCGTTCTGGTCGGACCGCCGGTATACCAGTTGTTAACCGTGTCAAAAGGGGGAATGCGCAACCGCGTGCCGCAACGGGACCGACGATCAGGCCGCGCACATCTGCTGGCTGGCACAGTGAAAACTGCCCCCGCCGGCGAGAACCGCGTCCGCCTTGAGGCCGATCGTCTCGCGGCCCGGGAACAGTTCGCCGATCGCGGCGACGCCATCGGCGTCGTGCGGGGTGCCGTAGACCGGCACGACGACGAGGCGGCTGGTGATCGCGAAGTTCATGTAGCTGGCGGGTTCGATGCGGCTGCCGGTCATCACCCGGCCGGGCGAGGGAATGTCGCGGACGGTGACGCCTGCTGCCTCGGCCCGGGCGCGGGCGTCGGCATAAAGCGCGGCGTTGGGATCGTCGACGCCGGTAGCGCGCGGCAGCGCCAGGGTGTTCGGCGCGACGAAGCGGGCGAGGTTGTCGACATGGCCGTCGGTGTGGTCGTTGATCAGCCCGTCGCCGAGCCAGAGCACGCGCGTGGCCCCGAGATCGCGGAGCAGGTTGGCCTCGATCTGCGCGGGTGAGAGCTGCGGGTTGCGGTTGGGGTTGAGCAGGCACTGCTGCGTGGTGACGACGAGGCCGGCACCATCGACATCGACCGCGCCGCCTTCGAGGATCCAGTCCGCCGTGGCGACCTCCAGCCCGGCGTCGCCGGCGAGTTCGGCGCCGATCGTCTGGTCGCCGTCCATCAGGTACTTGCCGCCCCAGCCGTTGAAGCCGAAACGTTGCGCGCGGCGCTGGCCGGCGCCGTCGCGCAGCACCAGCGGGCCGGTGTCGCGCAGCCAGATATCGCCATAGACGCGGCGTTCGATGCGGACTTTGGCCGAGCACAGGGCGCGGGCGCGGGCTTCGTTGGCGTCGTCGCGGACCAGCAGGCGGGCTTGCTGGCCGGACTCGGCCACCGCGCTGGCGAACGCGGCGATCTGGACTTGCGCGGCGTCAAGGAAGCCGGGCCACTCCTCGGCATCGTGGGGAAAGCCGATCCACAGCCAGTCCTGCGGGGCGAATTCGGGGGGGAAAGTCCATGCCATGCGCGCGCCATAACCGGGGCGGCGGCTTGCGGGAAGCGGCTCAAGCGCGCAAGGACGCGGCATGAGCGAGGTCGATTGGCAGGGCGCGCTGGCGCGGGCCGAGGCACACGCGCCGTTCCTGGCGCTGGCGATGCAGAAGCAGCCGGAACTTTTGAGCCTGCTGGCGGCGGGCGAGGGCGAGGCGGCGCTGGCCCGGGCGCGGGCGGCGGGTGCGGATGCTCCGGATGTCGGCACCGCGCTGCGGCGCGAGCGCTGGGCGCTGGCGCTGGCGGTGGCGGTGGGCGACCTGTGCGGGGCGTTTCCGCTGCTGCGGGTGGTGGGCGAACTCTCGGCATTCGCCGATCGCGCGCTCGACGCGGCGATCCTCGATGCGCTGCGGCGGCGGGTGCCCGAGGCGGGGCGCGACGGCTTCTTCGCGCTGGCGCTGGGCAAGCACGGCGCGCAGGAACTGAACTACTCGTCCGACATCGATCCGATCCTGCTGTACGATCCGGCACGCATGGCGCGGCGCGAGCGCGACGATCCCGGCGAGGCTGCGGTGCGGGTGGCGCGGCAGGTGGTGCAGACGCTGGGGAGCATGGACGGCGAGGGCTATGTGTTCCGCGTCGACCTGCGGCTGCGGCCGGCCTCCGAGGTCAGCCCGCTGGCGATTCCGGCGGAGGCGGCGCTGTCGCATTACGAATCGGCGGCGCTGGCGTGGGAGCGGGCGGCGTTCATCCGGGCCCGCGCGGCATCGGGGGACATTGCCGCGGGCGAGGAGTTCCTGGGCGCGATCCGGCCGTTCGTATGGCGCAAGAGCCTCGATTTCGGGGCGATCGCCGAGATCGGGCGGCTGACGCGGCGGATCCGGTCGCACCACGGCAAGGTCGAGACGGTGGGGCCGGGGTTCGACCTCAAGCGCGGGCGCGGCGGCATCCGCGAGATCGAGTTCTTCGCGCAGACGCACCAGCTGATTCACGGCGGGCGGCACCCGGCACTGCGGGTGCGGGGGACGCGGGCGGCGCTCGATGCGCTGGCCGACGGGGGCTTCATCGGCGCCGACGAGGCGCAGATGCTGGGCGATGCCTATGACCGGCTGCGCACGGTCGAGCACCGGCTGCAGATGGTGAACGACCAGCAGACGCACAGCCTGCCGGGCGATCCGGCCGCGCTGGACCGGGTGGCCTGGCTCGACGGAATGGCCGACGGCGCCGCGCTGGTGGCGGAGCTGGCGGCGATTACCGACGCGGTTGGGGCACGTTATGACCGCCTTATCGAGGCCGATCGCGCCGCGCTGCCCGCCGCGAAGCCGGCGATTTCGGGCGCGGACCTCGTCGGGCAACTCGCCGGATGGGGTTTTGCCGATGCGGAAACGCTGGCGGAGCGCATCGACGGGTGGCGAAACGGCTCGATCCGGGCGTTGCGCAGCGATGCCGCGATCGCCGCGCTCGATGCGGTGCAGCCGGCGCTGCTGGCGGCGCTGGCGGCGGCGCCCGAGCCAGATCGCGCGCTGGTGCGCTGGGAGCAGCTGATCGCGCACCTGCCGAGCGCGGTGAACCTGTTCCGCCTGCTGGAGGCGCGGCCCGGGCTGCTCGACCAGCTGGCGCGCATCCTGTCGCTGGCGCCGCCGCTGGCCGACGAGCTGGCGCGGCGCGCGGACCTGCTCGACGCGCTGATCGACCAGAGCGCGCTCGACCTGCCGGGGAGCGTCGACGAACTGGCGGCGGACTTCGCCGCGGCGGAGGACCGCGACGATTACCAGCAGGTGCTCGACCGGGTGCGACGGCTGGTCGGCGAGAAGCGGTTCGCGCTGGGGGTGCAACTGATCGAGGGCGCGCACGATCCGGTAGCGATCTCCGCTGGCCTCGCGCGGGTGGCCGAGGCGGCGATCCGGGTGCTGGCGGGCGCGGCGGTGGCCGAGTTCGAGAGGGCGCACGGGCGCATCGCCGGCAGCGAAATGGTGCTGCTGGGGCTGGGGCGGCTCGGCGGCGGGGCGCTGACCAATGCCTCCGACCTCGACCTCGTGTTCCTGTTCACCGGCGACCATGCCGCCGAATCGGACGGGCGGCGGCCGCTGGGGGCGACGCTCTATTACAACCGGCTGGCGCAGCGGATCGTCGCGGCGCTGTCGGTGCCGACCGCCGAGGGCGCGCTCTACGAGGTCGACACGCGGCTGCGGCCGCAGGGCGAGCAGGGGCCGATCGCGTGCAGCTTCGACAGCTTCGCTCGATACCAGCAGGAGGACGCCTGGACCTGGGAGCACATGGCGCTGGCGCGGGCGCGGGCGGTCTATGGTTCCGCCGCGGCATGTGCGACGCTGGACGGCATCATGGCGCAGGTGCTGCGGCGCGACCGCGACGGCGCCGCGCTGTGGCAGGACGTCCTGGCGATGCGCGCGCGGATGGCGGCGCACAAGCACGCCGCCGGGCCGCTCGACGCCAAGCTGCTGCGCGGCGGGCTGGTCGATGTCGAATTCCTCGTCCACGCGCTGCAATTGCGCGACCATCGCGGGTTCGATCCGAACCTCGACGCGGCGATCGCGGCGCTGGTGGCGGCGGGCAGCCTGCCCGGGGCGCTGCCGCCCGCCTTCGCCTTCCTGTCGCGGCTGCTGGTGGCGGCGCGGCTGCTCGCGCCCGACGCCCAGGTGCCCGGCGCGGCGGCGTGCGCGGCGCTTGCCAAGGCGTGCGGTTGCGGCGAATGGAGCGAGGTCGAGGCCGGACTGGCACGGGCGCGCAGCGTGGTCGCCGCCGCCTGGATGCAGGTGTTCGGCGAGCAACTGGAGATCGCATGATGGCCAAAGTGGGCGAGACGCTTCCCGATATCGCGCTGGAAACCCCCGAAGGCGGCGCCGTGCGCCCATCCGACTTTGCCGGGCGCAAGCTGGTGCTGTTCTTCTATCCGAAGGACGACACCCCGGGCTGCACCACGGAAAACATCGACTTCTCCGCGCTGGCGGACGACTTCGCCAAGGCCGGGACGGCGCTGCTGGGGGTGAGCAAGGACTCGCCCGCGCGGCACCAGAAGTTCGCCGCCAAGCACGCGCTGAAGGCACCGCTGGCCACCGATGCGGCCGAGGGCGGCCTGTCCGACGCGCTGGGCATCTGGACCGAGAAGGTCAATTATGGCCGCACCTACATGGGCATGGTGCGCACGACGCTGCTGGTCGGTGCCGACGGGCGGATCGCGCGGGTGTGGGACAAGGTGAAGGTCAAGGGCCACGCCGCCGAGGTGCTCGCCGCCGCGCAGGCGCTCTGAACCCGGTGAATGCCGGTGACGCCATTCGCGCCGCGCTGCTGACCGCAGACCCGCGCGCCAAGGCAATGGCGGCGCGGCGGGTGGCGCGCGACTGGCGGCTGGGGCGGCTGGCACCGGTGTTCGACGCGACGCTGCCCGATCGGCCCGCCCGGCCGGCGGAGCCGGAACTGCTGCCGCCCAACCGCATGGCCAAGCGCGGCAAGGCGGGATCGGCGCGCGCGCGCATCGCGCTGTGGCACGCCATCGCGCATATCGAATTCGTCGCCATCGACCTCGCGCTCGACATCGCCGCGCGGTTCGGGGCGGACATGGGCGACGGCTTCGTCGGCGACTTTCTCGGCGTCGCCGCCGAGGAAGCGATGCATTTTGCCCTGATCGAACGCCACCTTCGCGCGCAGGGCAGCCATTACGGGGCGCTGCCGGCACACGACGGCTTATGGGAGGCGGCGGCGGAGACCACGCACGACGTCGCGGCGCGGCTGGCGGTGGTGCCGATGGTGCTGGAGGCGCGCGGGCTCGACGTGACCCCTGCCACGATCGTCCGGGTGCGGGCGCAAGGCGACGAGCGCGGCGCCCGAATCCTCGAACGAATCCTTGACGACGAGATCCGCCACGTCGCGTTCGGCGCAAGCCATTTCTCGAAAGTGTGCCAAATCCGATCGCTCGATCCGGATTCGTACTGGCAAATGCTTGTGAGACGGCACTTTCGCGGCGCCCTCAAACCCCCGTTCAACGACTCGGCGCGCGAGTCAGCCGGTTTATCGCGGGAAGTTTACACCGTGCTTGCGTGACGGATTTGTGCCGTTAAGCAACAATTCACGAGACGGCGGGGGGTTCCGACCATCTCCAAGAACAGCAAGCACGGCCGCCGGATGGCCTTGAAATCACCGGCTGCCGCGACGGGTCGGCACGGCCTCATGGCCGCGAACGACGTTGAAAACAAAGGGTTATCTGGTGGTCGCGATTTCGTTTCTTGCAAAGTTCCGGGCTGGCGCCGTCGCCGCTGCCGTGATCGGCGGGCTGATCGGCAACCCGGCTTTCGCGAACAGCAGCGCCAACGCCGACATCGCCGCGCCGCTGCGCGCCGCCCAGGCCGCCAAGCAGAGCGCGCTCGGTTCGGGCGACGACGAGTTCCGCCAGCTCTTCGCCTCGTGGCGTTCGATGGACGGTGGCAATCGCTTTGCCGCTGGCGCCGCAACCCGCCACGCGCTGTCGATCCCGTCGCTGATGCCGGTCGAGGGCGTGCACTTCACCAGCGGCTTCGGGATGCGCTGGCACCCGGTGCTCGGCGGCCACCGCCAGCACAAGGGCGTCGACCTGGCCGCGCCGATCGGCACCCCGATCCATGCCGCCGCCGATGGCGTCATCGGCCGCGCCGACTGGTTCAGCTCCTACGGCCTCTATGTCGCGATCGAGCACGGCAATTCGCTCGAGACGCGCTATGGCCACATGTCGCGCCTCAACGTCGCCGCCGGCCAGTTCGTCCACAAGGGCGACGTGATCGGCTACGTCGGCACCACCGGCCGCTCGACCGGCCCGCACCTGCACTATGAAGTGCGCATCGCCGGCGAGGCGGTGAACCCGGTCCCGTACCTCGAGGGCACCGGCACCGGCGAAGCCAGCGGCGACACCGTCCGCTTCGCTGACGCCGACACCGAATCGGGCGACGAATAAATTCCCATTTCAACGCCGGGAAAACCGGCGGGAAACCGCATCCCGGGAGAGGATGCACGGGCGGCAGGCAACTGCCGCCCGTTTTCGTTGGCGTGGGCACCGCGGGGATTTGGCTGAGGCCGGGCTGCGAACAGCCCCCGCGCGCGCATTCCGGTGCTCACGGCCCGAAAGGCCGTTGCGCTCCGGGTCGCTTGCGTCAGCTATTGAACGAGCTCGGCTTTGTTTCCTCGCTCCGGCCTCAGCCAAATCGATCGGGCACAAGCGAGATTTGGATCAGTGCCGCCGATCACTCGGCCAGCAGGCGCTTCGCCATGGCGCGGGTTTCCTCGGCCATGTCGGGGCGCGCGAGGGCGAGGGCGAGGGTGGCTTCGACGAAGCCGACTTTCGAACCGCAATCGTAGCGCTTGCCGTCGAAGGTGACGGCGTGGAACGGCTGCCGGCCGATCATCTGCGCCATCGCGTCGGTGAGCTGGATCTCGCCGCCGGCGCCCTTGCCCTGGGTGCCCAGCACGCCCATGACCTCGGGCTGAAGGATGTAGCGGCCCGATATGATCAGGTTCGAGGGCGCGTCGGCCACCTTCGGCTTTTCGACGAGGCCGGTGACCTCGGTCAGGTTGCCGTCGCGCGTGCCGGGGGCGATGACGCCGTAGCTCGAGACATCCTCGCGCGGGACTTCGAGCACGCTGATCAGGTTCCCGCCGACCTTCTCGTAGGCATCGACCATCTGCTTCATGCAGCCGGTGCCGCCGCTCCTGCCGATCATCAGCTCATCCGGGAGGAAGATCGCGAACGGCTCGTCGCCGACGATCGCGCGCGCGCACCAGATCGCGTGGCCAAGCCCGAGCGGCACCTGCTGGCGCACGGTGACGAGGTTGCCCGGCTGGATGCGCGTCGGATCGAGGACGTCGAGCGCCTTGGCGCGGTCGCGCATCGTCGATTCGAGTTCGTAGGCGGTGTCGAAATGCTCGACGATCGCGGTCTTGCCGCGGCCGGTGACGAACACCAGTTGCTCGATCCCGGCCTCGCGCGCCTCATCGACCGCGTACTGGATCAGCGGGCGATCGATCACCGGCAGCATTTCCTTGGGAATCGCCTTGGTCGCAGGCAGGAACCGCGTGCCCAGCCCGGCGACGGGGAAAACGGCCGTGCGGATCGGCTTCGGCGCTGAGGTCTGGGTCATGGGGCGATTCGGCTCCTCGAACGAATATTTGGCGCAGCCCTACCGTCCTTTGATGAAGGATTGGCCAACGCCCGCCGGTTTGGCAAGCCATCGAGGAACCGGGACGCAGCAATCGACACGGCGCCACCCGAAATTTGCTGCGGATTGCGCGGGCGGCCCCCGGTTTCGCAAACCGCCGCATTGGGTTACAGGCTTGGTCCATGGACAAGATCATCATTCGCGGCGGCAAGCGGCTGGCCGGCAGGATTCCCGTTTCGGGCGCCAAGAACGCGGCGCTGACGCTGTTGCCCTGCGCGCTGCTGACCGACGAGCCGCTGACGCTGCGCAACCTGCCGCGCCTGGCCGATATCGACGGGTTCCAGCACCTGCTCAACCAGTTCGGCGTGTCGACCGCGATCGCCGGCGCGCGGCCCGAGGACTTCGGCCGGGTGATGACCTTGCAGGCGACGCGCATCACCAGCTCGGTCGCGCCGTACGACCTGGTGCGCAAGATGCGCGCGTCGATCCTGGTGCTGGCGCCGATGCTGGCGCGGATGGGCGAGGCCAAGGTCTCGCTGCCGGGCGGCTGCGCGATCGGCAACCGCCCGATCGACCTGCACCTGAAGGCGCTGGAGGCGCTGGGGGCGACGATCGAGCTGGCCGCCGGCTATGTCCGCGCGATCGCGCCCGACGGCGGCTTGCCCGGTGGGCGCTATTCGTTCCCGGTGGTCTCGGTCGGCGCGACCGAGAACGCGCTGATGGCGGCGGTGACGGCGCGGGGCAAATCGACGCTGCACAATGCCGCGCGCGAGCCCGAGATCGTCGACCTGTGCCGGATGCTGGTGGCGATGGGCGCCGAGATCGAGGGCATCGGCACCAGCGACCTGGTGATCCACGGGGTTTCGCGGCTGCACGGGGCGACCTACCAGGTCATGCCCGATCGCATCGAGGCCGGCTCCTATGCCTGCGCTGCGGCGATCACCGGCGGCGAGGTGACGCTGGCGGGGGCGCGGATCGAGGAGATGGAAGCGACCGTGCAGGCGCTGCGCGACATCGGCCTGCACGTCGAGCCGCGGCCCGAGGGGCTGCATGTCGCCGCCGACGGGCCGCTACGGCCGGTGACGCTGGAGACGGCGCCGTACCCCGGCTTCGCCACCGACATGCAGGCGCAGCTGATGGCGCTGCTGTGCCTGGCGCAGGGCACCAGCGTGCTGACCGAGACCATCTTCGAGAATCGCTACATGCACGTGCCCGAGCTGAACCGCATGGGCGCGCACATCGAAACCAAGGGCCGCGTCGCCATCGTCCACGGCGTGCCGAAGCTGACCGGCGCCGAAGTGATGGCAACCGACCTGCGCGCGTCGATGAGCCTGGTGATCGCCGGCCTGGCCGCCGAGGGCGAGACGCAGGTGCACCGGCTCTATCACCTCGACCGCGGCTATGAGCGGCTCGAGGAGAAGCTGGCGCTGGTGGGGGCCGAGATCGAGCGCGTCGGCGGGGATTGATTCCGCCCGGGTCTTGGCGCTAGCATCGCGATTCGCGGGGCTGGGCAGCCTCCCGTTGGTTTTATTTTCGTGCGATTATCGACAAAAGCCGGTACCCACTTTTTGTCGTCGCACTTCCGAGGCGTTCCCGCCCAAGCGTTGCCATCTGGACGGACGGCGCATTGCGCCGACGGGGGAACGCGCATGGATTCGGAATTGAAGGCGGTGGAGCATCCGACGCTGGGCGAGCTGGCGCGGGTGTTCGCGCGGATCGGCTGCATCAGCTTTGGCGGGCCGGCCGGGCAGATCGCGCTGATGCAGCACGAGATCGTCGAGCGGCTCGGCTGGATCGAGCAGGGGGCGTTCCTGCGGGCGCTGAACCTCTGCCACCTGCTGCCCGGGCCGGAGGCGCAGCAACTGGCGACCTGGATCGGCTGGCGGCTGCACGGGGTGCGCGGCGGCGTCGCGGCGGGCGGCCTGTTCGTCCTGCCGGGGGCGGTGGTGATGGCCACGCTGTCGCTGCTCTATGCGCAGGTCGTCGGGCTGGCGTGGTTCGCGGGGCTGTTCCTCGGGGTGAAGGCGGCGGTTCTGGCGATCGTCGCGCAGGCGCTGCTCCGCATCGGCCGGCGCACGCTGGGCACGCCCTTCGCGCGGGTGGTGGCGGCGGCGGCGCTGCTGCTGCTGCTGGCGCTGCAGGTGCCGTTTCCGCTGGTGATCATCGGCGCCGGAGCGATCGGCTCGGTCGTGGGGATGGTGCGGCCGGGCTGGATGCCGGGGGCGCACGCGGACCCGACGGCGGCGCGCGCGCCCATGCCCGGCCTGGGCACGACGCTGCGCACGGCGCTGACCTGGCTGGCGGTGTGGTGGGCGCCGATGGCGCTGGTGCTGGTGACGCTGGGGCGCGGGCACATGCTGTGGCAGGTCGGCACCTTTTTCGCGCGGCTGGCGGTGGTGTCGTTCGGCGGGGCCTATGCGGTGCTATCGTACATGGCGCAGGCGGCGGTGGCGCAGCACGGCTGGCTGAGCGCGGCGGACATGGCCAACGGTCTCGCACTGGCGGAGACCACCCCGGGGCCGCTGATCCTGGTCACGCAGTTCGTCGGCTTCCTTGCCGGGTGGCACGCGCCGGCGCCGTTCGCGCCGCTGGCGGGGGCGCTGCTGGCGGCGGCTTTGACCACGTGGATGACGTTTGCGCCCTGCTTCGTGTGGATCTTCACCGCGGCGCCGTGGATGGAGCGGCTCGAGCATACGCCGAGGCTGCACGCGGCGCTGAGTGCGATCACCGCGGCGGTGGTCGGCGTGATCGGCCAGTTGACGCTGTGGTTCGCATCGCACGTCCTGTTCGCCGGGCCGGGCCTGCGCGGGTTCGACGGGCGCGCGGCGGCGATCGCGATGGTGAGCGCGGTGCTGCTGTTCCGGTTGCGGCGCGGGATCGTCACGGTGCTGACCGTGGCCGCGGGGCTGGGCTGGGTGATGACGATGCTTCACTCGCCCATGTAGCCGGTGATGCTCCATTCCTGGTCGTAATCGACGGCATCGGCGATGGCGCGGCCGGTGGCATCGCGCGCCGGGGCGAAGCGGAAGCGCTTGAGGATCAGGCGGCAGGTGGTCTGGTCGAGCAGGGCGCTGCCGCTGGAGCGGCGGATGGTGCAGGCGCTGGGGCGGCCGTTGGCATCGACCTCGACGCGGGTGTGCGTCACGCCCTGCTGGCGGGCTTCGCGCGCCTCGTGCGGGTAGTCCGAATCGGTGATCGCGCCCTTGATCCATTCGGCATCGCTGCCGCCCCCATCGCCGGCGGCATCGCCGCTGCCGGTTCCGGCCCCCTGGCCGGCAAGGCCGGCGCCGGCGCCACGGCTGGCGAGGCCCCCGGCGGGCGGCGCCGGCGTGACGACCGGCAGCGGGAGCCGCACTGGCGGGGTGACGACGTGCCGCGGCGCGCGGGCGGCGCTGGGCGCGCCGCCCTGCTGGCGGTCATGCGCGGGGGCCGGGTGACGGGTTGGCGGCGGCGGTGGCAGGATGTCGATCGCGGTGAGCGCGGTAACGGCGCGGCGCATCGCGGTGGGCGCCGCCAGGCCGAACAGCAGCCCGGCGACGATCAGGCATTCGATTGCCCCCGCCGCCGCCAGCGCCAGCCAGCGCGGACGGGGGCGTGACGCACTCGGTTCAGCGCGAGACGTAAGTGCAGCGCTTCTTGGCGGTGATGGTGCGGTCGATCGCGCGGCCCGCGAGCGCGCCGCCGGCCGCGCCGATCAGCGGACCCGCGACGCCGCCCCCGATCACGCTGCCGCCGATCACGGCACCGGCGACGCCGCCGGCGATCAGACCGGTGGTGCCGGACGAATGACGGCAGCGCTTGACCACGGCCCGCCCCGAGTAAGTAGCCGGCTGCTTGGCCCAGGCCGTGGCCGCAACCAGCGGCAGGCCGGCCGAAGCCGGGAGCAGGGTGGCGGCGGCTGCCACGGTCAGGATGGATCGGCGCATGGTTCTCTCCTCGTTTGCCCGCCGGCGGGGATGCCGGCTTCTGGAAGGTCGACGCGGCCAGCCCGATAACGACTGGTGCCGCTTATTGGTTTCTTGGGTTTTGAGGATGAACTTGAGCTTAGCGCAATCGGTTGGCAAGCCAGAGGCGAACCGCCCCGGCCAGGCCGGGCGGGACGGGCGCGGTGATCCGTTCGGCATCGATGCGGGCGACCAGCGCGTTCACCGGCAGCCCTTCGGCCGCCGCGGCGTCGCGCAGCATGTCCCAGAACAGCGGTTCGAGGCTGATCGAGGTCTTGTGCCCGGCGATCTCGACCGAACGCTTGACCGGGGGGTGGTAGGGAGTGCGCACCTTTCGCCCCATGCTGGACTGGTTCTGGCGCGACGCGGATTTGGCTCAAGCCGGAGCGAGAACGGTGCCGCCCGAGAACCGGAGCGCAGCGGCCTTAATGGCCGTGAGCACCGGAAGCGGAGGGCGGCGCTGTTCGCAGCCCGGCTTGAGCCAAATCCATGCCACTAGTACATGTGCTGGCCGCCATTTATGCTCATCGTCGAGCCGGTGACGAAGCCGGCCTGTTCCGAACACAGGAACACGACGCCGCGGGCGATTTCCTCGGCGTGGCCGAGGCGGCCGACCGGGATCTTGGCGACGATCTTTTCCAGCACCGGCGCCGGGACGGCGGCGACCATGTCGGTATCGATGTAGCCCGGCGCGATGGCGTTGACGGTGACGCCGAACTTGGCGCCTTCCTGGGCCAGAGCCTTGGTGAAGCCGTGGATGCCGGACTTGGCGGCGGCATAGTTGACCTGGCCGTACTGGCCCGCCTGGCCGTTGATCGAGCCGATGTTGACGATGCGGCCCCAGCCGCGCTCGCGCATGCCGGGGAAGGTGGCCTTGGCCATGTTGAAGCAACCGCCGAGGTTGATGCGCATGACCTCGTTCCAGTCCTCGAACGTCATCTTGTGCAGCACGCCGTCGCGGGTGACGCCGGCGTTGTTGATGACGACGTCGATCGGGCCGACTTCGCTTGCCACCTGGGCGCAGCCGTCGAGGCAGGCCTGGTGATCGCCGACGTCCCAGCGGTAGGTGGGGATGCCGGTGACGTCGCTGAACGCCTTGGCCTTCTCGGCGTTGCCGGCATAGTTGGCGACGACGGTGAAACCCTGGCTCTTGAGCGCGACGCTGATCGCCTCGCCGATGCCGCGCGTACCGCCGGTTACGATTGCCACCCGTGCCATGCCGAACTCCCTCGTAGGATGCTGTCCTGCCCTTGCTACGGCATTCGCGCGGGCGCGCAAGCCTGCCGAACCGCGCAAGGCTGCGGCTTTGGTCGAATACGATTTCAGTGAAAAAGCAGACCCCGATCCAGACTGGTCTGGCTCAGGCCGGAGCGAAAACGGTTGGCTTGAGCGCCCCGGAGCGCAGCGCCTCGAAGGCCGCGAGCACCGGAGGCGCGAAAGGCGGCCGTTCGCAGCCGGCCTGGGTCAAATCCGGCGAGGGCCAGAACTGGCCTAGAACTTGAACTGCGTGCCGACGAACACGGCCTGGCTGTCGGTCTTGCCGTCGGTGACGGGCTGCAGCCGGTCGCGATCGCGCGAATAGCGGACGCCGGCGGTGAGATCGATGTTGCGGGTGACGCGGTAGCTGCCGCCGACGTCAACCGTTTGCGTGCCAACGCTTTCGAGCGTGCGCGGCGCGCGACCGGCGCGCTCGCGCTCATCGAGCGAGATGCGCGGGGCGAGGCGCGAGGGCGAGCCGGAGGAGCCGCCGCCATCGCCCTTGAAGGTCGACAGGTCAGGCATGTCGATCCGCCGCACATCGCCAAGGCCGCCCGCCGCGACGAGTGCCTGCGTGCCCTGGGCAAAGCCCTGGTAGCCGTGCGAGACGCCGAGGTTGTACGCGGTGGGGGCGATGCGCAGCGCGGTGAGGCCGCCCGATGCCGGCCCGGGCGCGGACGCCGGGATGATGCCGTGGACGGTAATCTCGCGCGCGGTGGCGGCATCGACGCGCACCGCGACGGTGACCGCGCGATCGGGCCGCATGACGAGACCGGCGGGGGTGAAGCGGAACAGCGGCCCCTTCCCGGCGCGGCCGGCGACGGCGGCCGACATGCCGGGATCGACCTCGCCGGCGGCGAAGCGGTGGACGCCCTGCCCCGCCGCGCCGGCATCGGCGGGCAGGTCGAGCCGGGTGGAAAAAGCCAGCACCGCGCTGGGCAGCGCCAGCACCAGCACCGCGCCGGCGATCAGCACCGCCGGCGCCACGGCGCGGCGGCCCTGCGGCCCGCTGATCAGTGGCTGGACGGTGGCCATGGCGCGAACGACTCTCCTTGTGGCGGCGATCATACACCCGCGCGGTCGCCGCCGGAAGCCCGACGGCGCGCGTTGCGGTCCTGCACCGGCGCGGCTTAACCGCGCCTTGACGGCGGGTCCCGGCATTCAGTCGCGGTTCACCGCGCGACGCCATGGCTGTGCGACGAGCGCGCCCACTTGCCGCTGCGGCGCGGGCGGCTATAGAGACTTCGAGGGCAGCCGCCACGGACAGGCATTTCGCGCGATAGCAGCGCATCAAGGACAGGATACGGGATCACCATGAACGCCAGCCACGCTTCTGCGCCTTCTCGTCTGCGCCTGCCGGTGCGCAAGCTGTCCGCCGGCCTGCTGCTGGGCGTCGCGGCGCTGGCCGCATCCGGCTGCTCGCACGGCGGCAAGAAGCAGGTGAAGGCCGATCTCGCCGCGTCGAACGTCACCACCATCGGCGTCAACGCCTACCTGTGGCGCGCCAGCCTCGACGCGCTGTCGTTCATGCCGCTGGTGCAGACCGATTCCGCCGGCGGCGTCATCGTCACCGACTGGTACACCAATCCCGCCAACCCGGGCGAGCGCATCAAGGTCACCGTCTCGATCCTCGACCGCGACCTGCGCGCCGATGCCCTGCGCGTCGCCGCCAGCCGACAGGTCGCGCAGGGCGGCGCCTGGGTCGATGCGCCGGTGCAGGCCGCGACGGTGCAGAAGCTGGAAGACGTGATCCTGACCAAGGCGCGCGACCTGCGGCGGACTTCGATCGCGCAGTAAGCGCCCGGCCAGCCGCGTCTGACCTGACTCCACGGTCCGCGCCCTCTCGACAATATGGCCCAAGGCCGTAGAGAGCGGGCCATGACCGCAGACCGTTTCGATCCCGCAACCGCCGACACGCGCTGGCAAGCCGCGTGGGACCAGGCGCAGACCTTCCGCGCCGACGACACGTCGAGCAAGCCGCGCAGTTATGTGCTGGAGATGTTTCCCTATCCCTCGGGGCGCATCCACATCGGCCACGTCCGCAACTACACGATGGGCGACGTGCTGGCGCGGTTCCGCCGGATGCAGGGCTTCGAGGTGCTGCACCCGATGGGCTGGGACGCCTTCGGCATGCCGGCCGAGAACGCGGCGATGGAGAAGGGTGTCCATCCCGGCGGCTGGACGCGCGAGAACATCGCCAACATGAAGGCGCAGCTCAAGCGGCTGGGCTTCGCGCTCGACTGGAGCCGCGAAGTCGCCACCTGCGAGCCCGAGTACTACGGACACGAGCAGGCGCTGTTCCTCGACCTTTATGCCCACGGGCTGGTCTATCGCAAGGAATCGGCGGTCAACTGGGATCCGGTCGACATGACCGTGCTCGCCAACGAGCAGGTGATCGACGGGCGCGGCTGGCGTTCGGGCGCGCTGGTCGAGAAGCGCAAGCTCAGCCAGTGGTTCCTGAAGATCACCGACTTCGCCGACGAGCTGCTGGAGGGGCTGAAGACCCTCGACAACTGGCCCGAGAAGGTGCGGGTGATGCAGGAGAACTGGATCGGCAAGAGCCAGGGCTTGCAGTTCCGCTTCGACCTTTCGAACGGCGACAGCCTCGAGGTCTACACCACCCGGCCGGACACGATCTTCGGCGCCAGCTTCGTCGCCGTCGCCGCCGATCACCCGGTGGCGCAAGCCGTGGCGATGGCGAACTGCGACGCCGCCAAGTTCATCGAGCAGTGCAAGCGCGGCGGCACCACCGCGGCCGAGCTGGAGACGGCGGAGAAGCTGGGCTTCGACACCGGCATCGGCGCGCGTCACCCGATCACCGGGGCATGGCTGCCGGTGTGGATCGCCAACTTCGTGCTGATGGACTATGGCACCGGCGCGATCATGGCGGTGCCCGGGCACGACCAGCGCGACTTCGAGTTTGCGACCAAGTATGGCCTGCCGATCACCCGCGTGGTCGCTGCCGATCCCGCCGATGCCGGCAAGCCGTTCGCCGGCGAGGCGGAGGCCGGCGACGGGGTCTGCGTCAATTCCGGCTTCATCACCGGGATGAGCGTGGCCGCGGGCAAGGCGGCGGTGATCGCGCGGGCCGAGGCCGAGAGCTGGGGCCAGGGGCAGACGGTGTGGCGGCTGCGCGACTGGGGCGTCAGCCGCCAGCGCTACTGGGGCACGCCGATCCCGTTCATCCACTGCGACGCCTGCGGCGTGGTGCCGGTGCCGAAGGACCAGTTGCCTGTGCGGCTGCCCGAGGACGTCGATTTCCAGACGCCCGGCAACCCGCTGCTGCGCCATCCAACGTGGAAGCATGTCGATTGCCCCCAGTGCGGCAAGCCGGCGCTGCGCGAGACCGATACACTGGATACCTTCGTCGATTCGTCCTGGTACTTCCTGCGCTTTGCCAGCCAGCCCGCCGATGCGCCGTTCGACCCGGCCGAGATCGCGCGGTGGATGCCGGTGGCGCAGTACATCGGCGGGATCGAGCACGCGATCCTGCACCTGCTCTATGCCCGGTTCTGGACGCGGGCGCTGAAGCGGATCGGCAGGATCGACATCGCCGAGCCGTTCGCCAGCCTGTTCACGCAGGGGATGGTGACGCACGAGACGTATGAGCGGCGCAACCCGGAAAACGGGCAGCCGGTGTTCTTCTCGCCCGGCGAGGTCGATCGCGGAGGCGACGGCGCGACGCTGAAGGCCGATGGCGCGCCGGTGGAGATCGGCCGCGTCATCAAGATGTCGAAGTCGAAGAAGAACGTGGTCGATCCCGACGAGATCGTCGCCAGCTATGGCGCCGACGCGATCCGCTGGTTCATGCTTTCCGATTCACCGCCGGAGCGCGACCTGCCGTGGAGCGAGGCCGGGATCGAGGGCTGCGCGCGGTTCGTGCAGCGGCTGTGGCGGCTGTTCGGGCAATATGATGCCGGCGCGACCGGCGAGGACAAGGCGCTCGATCGCAAGCGCGACCAGGCGGTGCACGCGGTGGCGGCGGACATCGAATCGCTGGGCTTCAACAAGGCGGTGGCGCGGATCTACGAGCTGACCAGCGCGGTCGAGAAGGCGGCGCCGAGCGCGAGCCGGTCCGCGGCGATCCGGGCGCTGCTGCTGCTGGTGGCGCCGATGATGCCGCATCTTGCCGAGGAAGCCTGGGCCGGAATCGGCACCGGCCTGGTCGCCGATGCCGCCTGGCCGCCGGTCGATCCGGCGCTGCTGGTCGAGGACGAGGTGACGATCGCGATCCAGGTGCTGGGCAAGCTGCGCGATACCGTGACCGTCGCCAAGGGGCTGCCCAGGGAGGAGCTGGAGGCGCTTGCGCTGGCTTCGGACAAGGTGCAGCGTGCGCTCGACGGCAAGGCGGTGAAGAAGGTCATCGTCGTTCCGGATCGGCTGGTGAACCTCGTCGCATGAAGCGTTTTGGTGGCCTTTTGACCGCGTTTTCGCTGCTGCTTGCCGGGTGCGGCCTGCAGCCGATGTACGCGGGCGGGGGCAATGGCGCGGTCGCGCAAGGGCTGGCGGGCGTCGAAGTCGCGCCGATCGAGGGCAAAGCGGGCTGGTTGATGCGCAACGCGCTGACCGACCGGCTCCATGCCGGAGGCAATCCGGGCAGCGCGCGCTATCGGCTCGACGTGCGGCTCGATGACAAGCTCGAAGGGCTCGGGCTGCTGTCCAACGACACCGTCGGGCGCGAACGGCGGACGCTGCGGGCGCGCTACCAGCTGGTCGACGTCGCCAGCGGCGCGATCCTCGTCGACGCCACGGCCGGATCGGACGCGGGCATCGACGTGGTTTCCTCCGAATACGCGGTGGTGGCGGGCGAGCAGACCGCGCTGGAAAACCTGACGCGGGTGGTCGCGGACCGCATCGTCACCAAGCTGGCGGTCGAACTGCAGACCCGCAAATGAAGGCGACGCAGCGCGACTTTGCCAGCGTCGCGCCGCGGGCAGCGAAGGCGGCGCGGGTGTTCTTCCTGTGCGGGCCGGACGAAGCCGGCATCCACGACGCGGCGGTGCGGCTGGTATCGCTGCTCGACGATGCCGGGGAGCGGGTCGAGATCGCAGGCGCGGCGCTGCGCGCAGACCCGGTGCTGCTGGGCGACGAGGCTCGGTCGACATCGCTGTTCGGGGATGCGCGCCATATCATCGTGCGGGCATCGGGGGACGAGGCGGAAAAGGCGGTCGAGCTGATGCTGGCGGGGGACGTGCCGCCGTGCCCGGTGCTGATCCTGGCCGCCAACGCCACCGACAAGTCGCGCACCGCCAAGCTGCTGGCCGACCGGCCTGACGCGCTGGTGGCGATGTTCTGGCCGCCCGACCTGAAATCGGCGACCGAGAACGTGCGCATGCTGGCGGACAAGGCCGGGGTGCGGCTGGACCATGCGCTGGCCGAGCGGATCGCGCGCGGCACCGGGCTCGATTCGCGGCTGGCGGCGTCCGAGGTCGAGAAGCTGGCGCTGTTCCTCGATGCCAGTGCCGAGCGGCCGCGGCCGGGCACGGCGGCGGCGCTGGACGCGGTGGGCGCCAGCACCGAGGAAGACGGCTTCGCGCCGCTGGTCAACGCGGTGCTGGGGGGCGAGGCCGCGAAGCTGCCCGACGAACTGCGGCGCGTGCGCGAGCTGGGGATGAACGCGGTGGGCGTGCTGCTGGCGTTCGAGCGCCGCGCGGCGCAACTGGCGCAACTGGCGGGAAGGCTGGGCCATCGCGGCGACGTGGCGGCGTTCATCAAGGGCGAGAGCGCGGCGCGGCGCGTGTTTTTCAAGGAGGAGCGCGAGCTGACCCGGCAACTGGAACGCTGGCGCGGGGCGCGGCTGGAGCGGCTGGTGCGGCGGCTGGTGGCACTGCACCAGGCGCTGCTGGCGAACAGCCACGATGCCGAGCTGCTGTTGCTGCACGAGCTGGCCGGGATCGCGCGGTTCGCGGCCAAGCGCTGACCGGGCGTCCGCTGCGCGGGCGCGGTCAAGCCGGCTGACGGTTGCGGGCTAGGCCGCCCGTTGACAGCGCGCCCCCCGGGCGGTGCATTGGGGACCAGACTTTCCGGGAGAGAATGATGCCGATCGCCCTCGACGACTATCGCCTGCTCGGCCGCTCCGGCCTGCGCGTCTCGCCGCTGGCGCTGGGGACGATGACCTTCGGCGTCGGCGCCGGATCCTGGGGCAGCACCGAGGACGAGGCGCAGGCCATGGTCGACATGTTCCTCGATCGCGGCGGCAACTTCATCGACACCGCCGACTTCTATGGCCAGATGGGCGCGAGCGAGGAATGGCTGGGGCGGCTGGTCAAGGGCCGGCGTGAGCCGGTGGTGATCTCCACCAAGTATTCGCTGACGACGCGCCCCGGCGACCCGAACGCGAGCGGCAACCACCGCAAGAACATGGTCCGGTCAGTCGAGGACAGCCTGCGCCGCCTGCAGACCGACTATATCGACCTGCTCTACCTGCACATGTGGGACTTCCGCACCCCGGTGGACGAGATCCTGCGTGCGTTCGACGACCTCGTGCGGCAGGGCAAGGTGCTCTACATCGGGCTGTCCGACACCCCGGCCTGGCAGGCGAGCCGGATGCAGGCGATCGCCGAGGTGCGGGGCTGGACGCAGTTCTGCGCCTTGCAGATCTGCTACAGCCTGATCGAACGCACGGTCGAGCGCGAGCTGATCCCGATGGCGAAGGAGATGGGGCTGGGCGTCTCGCCGTGGGCGCCGCTGGGGCAGGGGGTGCTGACCGGGAAATATTCGCGCGCGGACCTGCAGCCGGGGAGCATGGACGACATCTCCACGCGCAAGGCGATCAACGCCGTCACCGGGCGGCTGACCGAGAAGAACCTCCTCATCGCCGATACCGTCGTCGCGGTGGCGAAGGAACTGGGCTGCACGGCGGCGCAAGTGGCGCTGGCCTGGACGCTGACCAACCCGACGGTGGCATCGCCCGTGGTCGGCGTGCGCACCCCGGCGCAGCTCGAAGACAACCTGGGAGCGCTGGCGATCGACATTCCCGCCGAGCTGCTGGCGAAGCTCAACGAAGTCTCGGCAGTACCGCCGGTGTTCCCGATCGACGTGCTGAAATCCCCCGCCGAGGGGATGATGTTCGGCAACGTGCGGGTGCAGGAGCGGCCCTGAGTCCACCGTCTTCCGGCTGTAAACCGTCGGGGCGATTGTCGCCCCGGCATGGCGGTGGCATGAACCCTGCCAAACCAGACCGGGAGAACAACATGTCGGGCCAGACGCTCGAATCGATCCGCATCGACGCCGAGGTTCCGGACAACGTTCCGAAGGACCGTGTCGTTGACCTTGCCTTCGCGATGGGCGGCGTTCCCAACGACCTCGTCGACCCGTACGAGCCGGTGGGCTGGATGACCGGCGACGACCTGCCCCGGCTGCTGTTCCAGCCGCCGGCCGGCGGGGCGCTTGCCGCCGGCGCCGGGATGGGCGGCAAGGGCAACTGGATCGCCCACCGCTACGAAGACATCGAACGCGTCTATACCGACAACGACCACTTCTCGAACGCCGGCACCGCCGAGTTCCAGCGCGTGATCGGCGAGACCTTCCGCTCGATCCCGCTTGCGATCGACCCGCCCGAGCACGGCAAGTATCGCCTGTTCCTGACCCGCTTCATCTCGCCCGCGCAGGTCAACCGCATGGAGGCGCGCATCCGCGAGGTCTGCGTGTCGATGATCGAGGAATTCGCGCACAAGGGCGAGGTGGACGTGGCCTGGGACTTCGGCCGCGTGTTCCCGGTGCGTATCTTCATGGGGCTGATGGGCTTCCCGGACGCGATGTTCGAGCAGTTCCTCGACTGGGAATGGGACATCCTCCACGGCGGCACGATCGAGAAGATGCAGGCCGCGCTGCGCGGCGTGCTCGGCTACCTGCGCCAGTTCATGGCCGAGAAGCGGGTGAACCCCGACGGGCACCTCGTCTCCAGCATCGTCCACGGCCAGATCAACGGCGTGCCGCTGACCGAGGAGGAGCAGACCGGGATGGTCTGGTTCCTGTGGCTGGGCGGGCTCGACACCGTCGCCGCGACGATCAGCCAGATGTTCCGCCGCATGGCGCTGCAGCCCGAGATCCAGACGATGATCCGCGAGCATCCGGAGTTGATCAACGGCGCGGTCGAGGAATTCCTGCGCACGCAGCCGATCCTCAGCTCCAGCCGCCGCGCGACCCGCGATTTCGAATGGCACGGCATGCAGATCCGGGCCGGCGACTCGTTCCAGTGCCTGAACCCGGCGGGCAATTTCGACCCGCGCCGCTTCCCGAACCCGCGCACCTTCGACCCGACCCGCAAGGGCAACCGCCATTTCACCTTCGTCGGCGGGGTCCACACCTGCCTCGGCGCGCCGCTGGCGCGCAAGGAGCTGCGCATCCTGCTGGAGGAATGGTTCAAGCGCATTCCCGAATTCCGGGTCAAGCCGGGAACCGACACCACTGTGTTCCCGGGGCTGCTGTCGATCCGCAATCTCCACCTCGTGTGGGAACCCCGATAAGCGAAAGGACGCGGCGATGGCCGGAAGACTTCAGGACAAGATCTGCGTGATCACCGGTGCCGGCTCCGGCATGGGCCGCGCCATGGCCGAGCTGTTCGTGGCGGAAGGCGCGAAGGTGGTCTGCGCCGACATCAGCGGCAAGCAGGACGACGTGGCCGCGATGCTGGGCGACAGCGCCGTCGCCGTGGGCTGCGACGTCTCCGACGAGGCGCAGGTCCAGGCGATGATCCAGAAGGCGGTGGACACCTGGGGCCGGATCGACGTGTTGTGCAACAACGCCGGCTTCGGCGGCGGCATGGCGCCGCTGCACAAGCAGACGCTGGAGCTGTGGAACAAGGTCCACGACACCAACATCAAGGGCTGCTTCCTGGGCATGAAGTACGGCATCGCGGCGATGCTGAAGTCCGGCGGCGGTGCCATCGTCAACACCGGCTCCGCCTCCGCCGTGATCGGCTGGAAGCACCACTCGGTCTATGCCGCGGCCAAGGCCGGGGTCCACCAGATGACGAAGGTGGCGGCGCTCGACTATTCGGACAAGAACATCCGCGTCAACGCGATCGCGCCGGGGACGATGTGGACCGGGCTGGTCGAGGCATCGCAGAAGTTCGAGGCGCCGCCCGCCGACTTCCCGGTGCTGGCCGGCATCCCGATGGGCCGCTGGGGCACCGCGCGCGACATCGCCGAAGCCGCGCTCTACCTCGCCAGCGACGCCGCCGCCTACGTCACCGGCGTGGTGCTGCCGGTCGACGGCGGCTATTCGATCGGCTTCTCGGGCATGGGTGCCGAGCGGCCGGGGCTGATGTCGGTGAACGCGGAAGACGAGTAGGAAGGAAAATGCAGGGGAAATCATTTCCCCTGCCCCCCTGATACCTTTGGGTTGGCTCAAGATCTCGCGGTTCGCCCGCAACCCCAAGCGCCACAGGCTGCGATCCGCTTCGCGGAGGCGCGCTGATCCTTCCACGGACGCGCAACGAAAAGGGCACGGGGTCCAGGGGACCGCCGCCCCCTGGCAATGCTTCTTCGTTACTTCCCCTCACCCGGCTTGAGCGAGGTGAACGTCACTTCGTCCAGCGCCGGCCCGCCGGGGAAGGCGCCGTAGTCGGGCGAAGGCACCCAGGCCCCCGAGAGATCTGCCGGGCCGCGATACTTGAGCGACCAGAAGCGCTGCTTGTAGCGCCAGCGGCCGTCCTCGAACGCGTAGCGATCGTGGTAGATGCCGATCGTCATCGCGGTGGAGCCGTCGTTCATCCGCGCGATCTCAAGCATGTGGTGGCGGCCCTGCGCCTCCTGCCCGTTGACTTCGAGGATGTGCGGCGCCGGGATCAGCTGGATGTGGCTGCAGCGGCCGAGCAGCTTGACGCAGGCATCGGCGATCGCCTCGCGCCCGGCGAACAGCATGCCGCCGATCTTCCATTCGCCGTCGCGCGTGAAGCAGCCGCCGAACTCCTCCGGGTCCTGCCGCCAGGCGGCATCGACGAAGCGTGCGTGAAGCTGGCGGATGCCGCAATCGGCGACGACGAATTCATCCATGTTCAACCCCTCCGGTCCTCAAGTCAGCGATCCAGCAGCTTCACGTGGCCGCGCCCGATCACGTTGGCGAGGTTGCGGTGGAAGTTGGTGACCTTCTGTTCCTGGTGCGGGTTGGGCATCGTGCCCTTGAACCCGCTCGACTTCATGCCGCGCTGGACCGCGGCCATGTTCGAGAAGTCCTGGCACAGCACCGAGCCCCAGTTCTCCAGCGTGGCCTCGCCGTGGGTCCATTCGGTCTGCGGCGCCTCGCCTTCGGGGAAACGCTCGATCGCGTAGGCCTCGAAGATGCACTTGTCCGGATCGTCGCCGTAAGGCCGGGTGCGGTAGCACAGCGCATACGTGCTGCCGTGCAGCACGCTCATGTTCGGGAAGATGTGCCAGGCAAGGCCGGCCTCGGTCATCTGCGCCGGGGTCAGCTCGGGCCAGTCGACCCCGCGCGCGGCGTCGATTTCCTTTGCGCGCTTGAACCAGTGGGCGATGACCTCGCCGGTGGGCGTGCCCTCGGGCAGTTCCTCCTGCAGCAGCCGCGCCGCCTCGACCAGCGTCCAGGTGGTGCTGGCGTTATTCACCGTCTCCCAGTTCTCGCGGGTCAGCTCGTACGTCGAGATGCGGGCGTCCTCGCCCTTGCCGGCGCGCATCGTGCTCGACGAGCCGCCGATCTCGCGCTTGTCGCTGTCGCGCTCGTCGAAGCCGGAGACGCCGTGCAGGCCGTACTGCTTCGAATAGGCGTAGTATTCGCCATAGGCGAGCAGCTGGGTATGGGTGCCGGCGACGTGGTAGGGCTCCATGAAGGCTTCGAGCCCGGTCTTCCAGTTGCAGTCGAACACGACCCAGTTGCGCCACTTGTAGCGCATCTTCTCGAACTGGTAGGGACCGAGGATGCGATCGACCTCGCCCAGGAACTCGATCAGCGGCTCGGCCTCGGGGTCCATGTTGACGAAGATCCAGCCGCCCCAGGTATCGACCTGGACCGGGGTGAGCCCGGTGCAGCCGGGGTGCAGCGCGCCGTGCCAGTCATCGGGATCGAGGATGTAGACGTTCTCGCCCTCGGTGTTGAAGGTCCAGCCGTGGAAGCCGCAGATGAACTTGGTGCGGTTGGAACCGCGCGAATCGTGCGTGCCCGGGTGGACGTCCACCAGTTGCCGGCCGCGGTGCGGGCAGACGTTGTGGAACGCGCGCAGCGTGCCCGGGCCGTCGCCTTCCTTCACCCGGATGACGATCACCGATTCATCGGCGACGTCGTACGTGAACCAGTCGCCGACGTTGGGGATGTCCTCGACCCGCTCGGCCATCTGCCAGGTCTTCGGCCACAGCGCCTTCTTCTCGATCTCCAGGTATTCCTTCGAGAGGAAGGCCTCGACCGGGTAGGTGATCGCATGCTCGGCGTCGAGATCCTGCGGGGTGATGTTGACTTGGCGGTCCATTGGGGGGTCTCCCGGCTCCTGATTCTGCCTTGGCGCGCATTGTGCCGCATCGGGGTGGGGCTTTACAACCGGACAATGCATTCTCCGCGCCGCCGCCGCGATGGGGGTTAAGCATTCGGTAAACACATCGGGGGCATGATCGCGCCATGACCCGCGCAATCGCCCTCGCCCTGACCGCGCGCCGCCCGCTGGCGGCCGAGGCGCTGCGACTGGCGATCGTCCATGGCTGCGCGCTGGCGCTGATCTGCGCCGGGCGGGCGTTGCCGGGGATCGGCTGAGCGCTCAGCGCAGGTCGGGCGGGGTCGCCTCGGTCTTCAGCAGGGCGATGGCCTCCGCGAGGGGGACGAACTTCTGCCGCTCCTCGCCCAGCGTGCGGATGGCGACGGTGCCTTCCTCGGCCTCGCGCTTGCCGACCACCAGCAGGTGCGGGACCTTCTGCAGCGAGTGTTCGCGGACCTTGTAGTTGATCTTCTCGTTCCTGAGGTCGGTCTCGACGCGGATGCCGGCCGCCTGGAGCTGCGCCGCGACATCGCGGGCATAGTCGTCCGCATCGGACACGATCGTCGCCACCACCGCCTGGACCGGCGCCAGCCAGACCGGCAGCTTGCCGGCGAAGTGCTCGATCAGGATGCCGATGAAACGCTCGTAGCTGCCGAAGATCGCGCGGTGCAGCATGACCGGGCGGTGCTTGGCGCCGTCCTCGCCGACGTAGTGCGCGTCGAGCCGCTCGGGCAGCATGCGGTCGGACTGGATCGTGCCGACCTGCCAGGTGCGGCCGATCGCGTCGGTCAGGTGCCATTCGAGCTTGGGGGCATAGAACGCGCCTTCGCCCGGCAGTTCCTCCCAGCCGTATTCCGCATTGGCGAGGCCGGCGCGGACCACGGCGTCGCGCAGCTCGGCCTCGGCCTTGTCCCACAGCTCGTCGCTGCCGATGCGGTTTTCCGGGCGCAACGCCAGCTTGATCGCATAGGTGAAGCCGAAGTGCTTGTAGACGCGATCGGCGAGTTCGCAGAACGCCTGCACCTCGTCGACGATCTGGTCCTCGCGGCAGAAGATGTGGCCGTCGTCCTGGGTGAACTGGCGCACGCGCATCAGCCCGTGCAGCGCGCCGTGCGGCTCGTTGCGGTGGCAGCAGCCGTTCTCGACGATGCGCAGCGGCAGGTCGCGGTAGGACTTGATGCCCTGCTTGA
>JAGWUH010000023.1 GCA_028868535.1 Sphingomonadales bacterium
CGGCTGGCCGGGGTGGCGGTGTAGGTGACCGTCAACGCGGCGGGGTTGATCGTCAGCTTGCCCTGCTTCGCGACGGCGACCGTGTAGTTCGACACTTTCGTGGCGCCGATGCCGGTGACCCCCAGTGCATCGACATAGGCCGCGGTACCGGCGTTGGTGCCGGTGGCATAGCCGGTGATGGTGAAGCTGTCGGTGCCCTTCTGGCCGCTGTAGCTGGCGCCCGAGTTGCTTTGCGCGGCACCGTTGTACGTGACGGTGTTGTCCGCGCCCGTGAGCGTCAGCGTGGCCTTGCCGATTGTCAGCGTGCCCTGCTTCTCGACCACGACTTTGTAGTTCGAGACCAGGGTGCTGCCGACGCCCGCCACCCCAAGCGTATCGACGTAGGCGGTATCGCTGGCGTCGGTGGCTTTGGCATAGCCGGTCACGGTGAAGCTGTCGGTGCCCTTCTGGCCGCTGTAGCTGGCGCCGGAATTGCTCTGCGCGCCGCCGTTGTACGTCAGCGTGTGATCGCTCCCCGTCAGCGTCAGTGTCGCCTGGCCGATCGTCAGCTTGCCCTGTTTGGCGACCTTGACGTCGTAGTTGGACAGCTTGGTGGCGCCCACGGCCGACACCACCAGCGCATCGGCATAAGCCGTGTCGCTGGCGTTGGTGGCTTTGGCATAGCCGCCAATGGTGAAGCTGTCGCTGCCCTGCTGGCCCGCATAGCTGGCGCCCGAATTGAGCTGCTCGCCGGCGTTGTAGGTGACCGTGTGGTTCCCCCCCGTGAGCGTCAGAGTCGCCTTGCCGATCGCCAGGCTTCCGTTGACATAGTGGATGTCGTAGTTTTCCAGACCCGTGCCCACGGCCTTCGCCAGGGCGTCGGCATAAGGCGTGGTGCTGGCATCGATCCCGGAGGCGAGGCCGCTGACCCCGGTGACCGTATCGCCGGCGACGAGCAGGCCATCGACCATGTAGCCGTGGGTCTGCGTCTTGCCGTTGTAGACCGCATCGGTGACGGTGGTGCCGGTGATCGTCAACGGCGCCGGCTTGATCGTCAGCCCGCCATTGTGGACGACGACGATGTAGTTATCGAGCATGCTGCCGGCACTGGCAATGCCGACCTGGGCGGTGGACTGCGGCCGGTCGATCACCGCCAGCGTGTCCGGCGCTTCCTTTCCGGTGACGCTGGTCGCCTTGGCATAGCCGACGATGTCGAAGGCATCGTTCACCTGCACGCCGTCGAGGGTCGCGCCGAAGTTGGCCTGCTCGCTTCCGGTATAGGTCAGGCTGTTGGTCTTGCCCGTGATCGTCAGCGTTGCCTTGCCGATCGTCAGGCTGCCCTTGGTATAGGTGATGTCGTAGTTGTCGAGGCCGATGCCCTGCGCCGTCAACGCCGTGTCGGCATAGGCGGTATTGCGCGCGTAGATGCCCTGCGCGAGGCCGGTGACCCCGGTGATCTTGTCGTTGGCGAACAGCGTCCCGGTGACGTCGTAGCCGTTGGTCTGCTCGCTGCTGTTGTAAGTGACGGTGCCGGTCTTGCCGGCGATCGCCAGCGCGGCGCGGCCGATCGTCAGGCTGCCCTTGGTGTAGGTGATGTCGTAGTTGTCAAGGCCGATGCCCTGCGCCGTCAACGCGGTGTCGGCATAAGCGGTGTCGCTGGCACTGGTGCCGTGCGCGAGGCCGGTGACGCCGGTCACCTTGTCGCTGGCGAACAGCGTCCCGGTGACGGTGTAGTCGTTGGCCTGCTCTTTGCCGTTGTAGGTGACGGTGCTGGTCTTGCCGGCGATCGCCAGCGCGGCGCGGTCGATCTTCAGGCTGCCGTTGGTATAGGTGATATCATAGTTCGCCAAGCCATCGCCCTGCGCCGCCAACGCCGCGTCGGCATAGGCGGTATCGCTGGCGTTGGTAGCCTTGGCGAGGCCGGTGACGCCGGTCACCTTGTCGTTGGCGAACAGCGTCCCGGTGACGATGTAGTCGTTGGCCTGCTCGCCACCGTTGTAGGTCACGGTGCCGGTCTTGCCGGCGATCGCCAGCGCAGCGCGGTCGATCTTGAGGCTGCCGTTGGTGTAGGTGATGGCGTAGTTGTCGAGGCCGATGCCCTGCGCCGTCAACGCTGCGTCGGCATAGGCGGTGTCGCTGGCATTCGTGCCGTGCGCGAGGCCGGTGACGCCAGTCACCTTGTCACTGGCGAACAACGTGCCGGTGACGGCGTAGCCGTTGACCTGCTCGCTGCCGTTGTAGGTGACGGTGCCGGTCTTGCCGGCAATCGCCAGCGTCGCCTTGTCGATCGTCACCTTCGAGCCGTCCACTGACAGCGGCTTGTAGTTCTTCGCCAGCGCATTGCCGGACTTGACGGCACCCAGTGACAGGCCGCCCAGGTCGGTCAGCGCATAGCCCGAGCTGCTCGCGGCGCTCCCGGTCAGCGTGCCGGAGGTGCCGTTGTCGGTGACGAAGAAGCTTTCGCCGTTGACCCCATTCGCGGTCAGGTACTGACCGGCGATTGCCGTCGTGCCATCGTACGTGCGGCTGCCGATGAGTGCGAGGTCCGCCTGCTTGATCGTCAGCGAGCCCTTCTCTGCGCTCGTGACGAGGTCATAGCCGAACTGGTCGGAATAGAGCCCACCTGCCAAGGTAAGGTCGTACGTGTTGGCGTCCTTGCAGGCCCCGCCGGTGCCGCAGGTCACGGTGGCCGTGCCATGGATCCTGCCTTTGTCCGCGGCCAGGCCGGTGGCCGGGCCGGACGTGATGACCGCCGAATAGCTGAGGCTGCCCGCCTGATCGACGCCCGAATAGGTCGTCTCCTGCGTCCCGGCCGAAACCGTCGCTTCGGTCATGAACGCCTTGAGCAGCGGCGCGGTGCTGCCCTCATAGATGCGCCAAAGGCCGGTGCCGCCCCCGTTCGTGTCGATGGACCACTCGGCGTTGGCGAAGCTGGTTGCCGACAGCATGTCCGCCGCGGCCAGCCCGGTCCCTCCGGCGCTGGATTCGAGCGCGCTGCCCGTCTTGTCCCAGAAACTGCGCGTGACCGAGCTGCCATCGCCGTTGAAGCCGACGAGGCCGCCAAGATCGGAGGAGCCCGTGACACGTCCGGTCGAATAGCTGCGATCGATGGTCGCGGCGTTGATGCCCACCAGTCCGCCGACCGCGCTACTGCCGGTGACACTCCCGGTGGCATAGCTGTTGGCGATCGCGGCGCTGGCGATATTCGCGCCGACCAGGCCGCCGACATAGCTGTCACCGATCACTTCGCCGATCGCAAAGCTTTGCGAAATTGCGCCGTTCGCCTGGTTGAGGCCCACGAGCCCACCGACATACGTGGAGCCTGGACTGCCGTTGACCCGGCCCATGGCAAAGCCCAACGCGATATTGCCGGCGTTCGAACCGACCAGCCCGCCGACTCTGCTGTTGCCGGTGATGATGGCGGACGAGCCACTGCGGGTAATGTCGCCGCCGCTGTAGCCGGCCAGCCCGCCGACATTGCTCTTCCCGGTGACGGCGCCGGCAGTGCCGGCTCCGGTGATCGGGCCTTCGCTGTAACCGACCAGTCCGCCGACAAAGTCTTCACCCTGGACAATGCCTTCGACGTTGCTGGCGGTGATGCCACCCTGGTTCATGCCGACGAGGCCGCCCGTGTTGGAGCCTCCCTGGATGTTGACATGGGTGAGGGTGAGGCCGGTGACGGTGCCGGTCAGAATCCCGAACAGGCCGACGTTGTCGTGATTGGGAAGGTTGATGGTCAGGCCGTCGATCGTATAGCCGAGGCCGTTGAACTGGCCCTGGTACCCGTCGTTGCTGTCATCGTTGAGCGGCGAGAAGCCCATGCCGCCGTTCCAGCCGGCGGTTGCCGAGGCGTCGATCTCGTTGCCCAGCACATAGCGCGCGGTCAGGTTGTCGTTGATTGCCTGCACCTGCTCGATCGTGGTCAGCACGCTGTAGTGCGTCGGCGTGTGGACGCTGGGATCGGCAGCGAGGATGACGTCGCCGCTGATCGGCGTCGCCTTGAGGTTGAGCAGGAACGGCGTCGTCTGGCCGTTGGCGGTGCTCCACACGTCGGTGCTGAAATTCGCCGGCAGCCGGGCCAGGTTCGCGGTGGTGATCGCGGTGCCGCCGGCGCTGCCGGTCTGCCCGGTGGTATCGCTGTCCCAATAGCTGTCGGTAACCGTCGCGCCCGCCCTGAAGCCGATGAGCCCGCCGGTCGTCACTGTCATGCTGGCGCCGACCTGGGTGGCGACGACCTTGCTGACGGTGCCGATGGCATAGCTGCGCGAAACGGACCCGCCGCCGAGAACGCCGACCAGGCCGCCGCCATAGTTCCTGGTGGACACTGCGCCCGTGGCAAACGTGTCCGCAATCGTGCCCTGGCTGCCACCGATCAGGCCGCCGACATAATTGACGCCGGAAACATCGCCCGACGCAAAGCTTTCGCGGACGGTAAGCGCGGCGGCGCCGGCCCCCACAAGACCCCCCACGTACCAGCCCGATTTCACGACGTCGGTCTTGGCGAGGCCGAAGACACTGCCGGTCGCATAGCTGCGGCTGATCGTCGCGGGGGTATTGCCGGAACTGGAATCGCCACCGCCGACCAGCCCGCCGATGGCCTGGCCATAGCCCGTCACGGTCGCGCTGGAAAAGCTCGCGGTGATCGTGCCGCCGACCAGTCCGCCGACCAGCCCGCCCACGCCGTCGCCCTGCCCGGTCACGATTCCGCTGGCGCTGCTTTGCGTTATCGTGCCGGTATCGACGAAGCCGACGAGCCCGCCGGTCTCGCCGCCAAGCCCCTTGACCTCCCAAGGGGCGAAAGCCAGGCTGTTGCTGATGGTCCCGCCCTTCAGGCTGCCGACGAGGCCGCCGACGCCTTCCCCGCCCAGTTTCGTGCTGGTGTCGACCACGGTGCCGGAACCGGTGACGTTGGCGATCGCATGCGAGCCGGTCACCGATCCGCCCACCACCATCCCGGCCAGGCCGCCGACCGATCCAGCCGTGCCGGTGACGTTCCCGTGCACCGTCACGTTGCTGATGGTGGTGCCGTCGGCCTCGCCGACCAGGCCGCCGACCTCGCCGACGCCCGACACCCCGCCGAGCACCAGCACGAGGTTGCGGATGTTGCCGGCCCCCAGCGCGTTGCCGGTCAATCCGAACAGACCGACCCGGCTGTTCGCACTGTTGATCGTCAGCCCGTCGATCCGGTGGCCGAGCCCGTCGAACACGCCATAGAAGCCACCGCCCGGGGTCAGATCGGCCCCTTGTGCGGTCACGCCGATCGGCAGGAACCCGGCGCCGCCGTTCCAGCTCGACGTGCCGCTGGCAGTGATGTCGTTGCCCAGCACGTACTTCGCGCCCAGCATCGTCCCGGCATCGCCGAGCATCGAACCGTTGATCCCCTGCACCTGGCCGATGTCGGTCAGCACGTAATACAGGGCCGGCGTGGCGGGGGCCGGATCCATGGTGAGGATCACCCGGCCGCTGATCGGGCCGTTGACGATGTTGGTCAGGAACGGCGTCGAGTGGCCGTTGTTGTTGCTCCAGGCCCATGCTTCGAAGCCGTCCAGCCCGCCGGCCAGCTCCGCGGTGGTCTTGCCGATGCCGTAGGCGCTGGTGAGGGTTGTGGTATCGCTGTCCCAATAGCTGTTGGTGATCGTGCCGCCGGTGCTGACCGCGACGAGCGGCGCGGCGGTCAGCCCGGTGACGCTGCCGATGGCATAGGAACCGGTTGTGCTGGCGGCACCGACCATCCGTCCGACCAGCCCGCCGGCGATGCCGTTGCTGCCGGCGGTGCCTGTCTCGGTGGCCGTCACCGCACCCGTGGCATAGGAGCTGGTAATGACACCGCCTGCCGCCTGGCCCGCCAGCCCGCCGATCCCGCTGGCGCCGGATACGGCGCCGGTCGCAAAGCTTTGATAGATCGCGCCGTTCACCAGCCCGGCCAATCCGCCGATCGAGGTGGACTGGGCGCCGGAAACATCGCCGGTCGCATAGCTGAGGATGATCGACCCGTTAGCGCCCACCAATCCCGCGAGCCCGCCGATCTGGCTGACCTGGTTGCCGTGATCGGAAACCGAGGCGGCCGAAAAGCTGTCCGTTACAATACCGTTGGTGAGACTGCCAACCAGGCCGCCGACAGCGTAGCTATTGCCGGTAACGTTGCCCGCAACGGCCGAGTAGCTGATGTTGGAGTTCGCCGTCACGAAGCCGGCCAATGCCCCGACCGTGCCTTGGCCGATGATATCGACGTTGGCCAGGCTGATACTGCGCACGATCGCGCCTGTCTGGTACGAGCCAAGGCGGCCGAACAGCCCGACATAGTCTTCGGTGGGCCGATGGATGGTCAGCCCGGTGATGGTGTGGTCCAGCCCTTCCAGAACGCCGTAGAAGCCAACCGCCGCATTGCCGATCGGCACGAAACCCTTTCCGCCGTCCCAGTTGGCCGTAATGCCGGCGTCGATGTCATTGCCCAGCACGAACTTGCCGCCGAGGTTCAGCCAGATGCTCTGGACCTGGCCGATGCCCGTCAGCACGTCGAAGTAGGTTGGCGTGGCGGAACTGTCACTGGCCAGGATCACACGCCCGCTGATCGTCGGCGCATAGGAAATGTTCAGCAGGAACGGCGTCGATCGTCCCCCATTGCTGCTCCAGATGCTCGCGTCGAAACCGGCCAGCTTGCCCGCCAGCCCCGCCGTGTCGAGCCCAGTTCCGCCGGACGCGCTGGTGGGCTGGCCGGTAGTGACCGTGTCCCAGTAGCTGTTGGTGACGGGAGCGCTCTTGGCGCCCGCATACCCTCCGAGCAATCCCCCTGTAGAACTACTGCCTGTCACCTTGCCGGTAGCAAAGCTCGAAGTGATCGTCCCGTTGGTCGACATGAACCCGACGAGTCCGCCCGCCCTTTCGGCCGTGGCCCTCACTGCACTGGTAGAGTAGCTGTTGCTGATCGGGCCAGAGTTGCCGCCGACCAGACCGCCAACGACAACAAGTCCAATCACGTCGCCCGTGGCGAAGCTATCGCTGATCTGTGATGAATCGCTGTTCCAACCGACAAGCCCGCCAACATAGCTGCCGAACGGCGCGTTCGGGCTATTGATGCCGTAGACGCCGGTGACCGAACCTGTCGCGAAACTGCGCGTGATCGTGGCGGTGTTGGATTGAGAGCCGACGGAGCCGACAAGACCGCCGATGTAGTACCCTTTCGATGTGACTGTGGCGGAAGAGGAACTGTCGGAGATCGAGCCCGCAGAGGCCCAACCGACAAGGCCGCCGGCGTTGGAGCCCTGGCCCGCGCTAAGACCCGCGATTATCTTGCCATCGACGTTCACGTTGCTGATCGTGCCGATGCTTTCACCGGCAAGGCCGCCGACTTCGCTGGCACCGGTGATATCGACCCCGGACAGATTGAGGTTGCGAACGATGCCGCTGGTTCCGATGTAGCCGAACAGGCCGACGCCGGACTTGTTGGGTTGGTAGATGTTCAGGGTGCTGATGGTGTGGCCCAGTCCATCGAGCATGCCCCCGAACGATTGGCTGGCACTCCCGATTGGATCGAAACCATAGATGACGTTCCAGTTTTGCGTGGGTGTGGCATCGATATCGTCACCGAGAACGTAGCTGCCGCTCAGGTCGCCTTTGATGCCCTGCAGATCGTTGCCCGATGCGGAGTTTTCGGCGCCGAGTGCCGTGATCACCTTCCACGTGGTGCGCAGGAATCCTTGCGACGTGACGAAATTGTATCCTGCCGGCAGGTAGATTCTCGCGCCGGCACCGAGCGTGTAGCTGGTCGCACTGGCGTTCACCCCTGTGCCCTGGCCGTAGTCCAGCTCGAGCTTGCCGGCGGTGGACCTGATGCTGGTGTTGATGACGATGTTGCGCCAGGCGCTCAATGTCAGTTGGTAGTTGCTGGTCCAGGACAGTGCGGCGTTGACGATGATGTCGCCATTGCCGGTGCCGGGGGTGCTGGCATCGGTGGTTATCTTGACATTGCCCCCGATCAGCGAATTGTTGATCGTTGTCGCCGCCGTCAGGTCGATCGTCGCGTCGCCGGGGTCGAGCAGCCATTCGCCACCGTGGCTGTCCACGCCGGCGGCGCCGATGTCGAGCCTGGCGCCCGAGGTTTCGACGAACCCAGCCCCGCCGCCCGCACCCCGGGCGCTGATCGTGCCGGCGACCGTGGTGGTGCCGCCCTCGCTGACCAGCCAGACCTTGCCCTGGTCCGCGCGCACGCCGGCGGCGTTGATGGTGCCGGCGGTGTTGCCGGCGAGCGCATAGACGTTGCCCTGCTGCGCGCGCAGTTCGGCGCTGGCGGCTTCGATCAGGCCGCCGTTGGCCGCGCTGCTGCCGTTGTCCCCCACCAGCACGCTGAACAGCCCGCCGGCATCGTTGGCGCTGTCCCGCAGCAGCACGGTGCTGCCGGCCAGCAGGCCGGCGGTGCCGTTCGCGGCGGCGAGGCTGCCGCTGTTGGTCACGCTGTAGCCGATCAGCGCGACGTTGCCGCCCAGCGCGCCGACCTTGCCGAGGTTGACCACGCTGGCGCGCGAGGTTCCGGCGAACGTCAGTGGGCCGCCCTTGATGAAATCGGCATTGGCGATGTCGAGCGTGGAAGCGACGAACGTGCCCCCCGTCTCCACCACGCCGGACTTGCCGATGACGATGCCGTTGCCGTTGACGAGATAGAGCGAGCCGCTGGCCGACAGCCGCCCGTCGATCTGCGAGATCGCGGTGCCGGTGACGCGGTTGAGCGTCGCGCCGGCGCCGTTCTCGAATCGCACCGCCGCGCCTTCGCCGATCGAGAAGCCGGCCCAGTCGATCACCGCCCGGTCCGATGCCTGGCTCACCGTCATCGTCGCGCCGCCCGCATGGATCGACGCGGCACCCGCCGCAACCGTGCCGCCATCGGGCAGGACCGGTGCCGCTTGCGCCAGCGCCGCGACGGGGACGAATCCGCCCAGCATCGTCGCCCCCAGCAGCCAGCGGCGCAGCCGCAGGCGGTGCGTTGCCGTGCGATCGACCGGCGCGATGTGCGTGAACGTCATTCCTGCCCCCGTAAGATCGGCGTTCCGGGGCCGGAACGCCGTGGCCGGGCACGCGGACCGGCGGGCGAGCGCCGCCGATCGATTACGTACCTTTACGGAGTTGATGGCGAATTTTGCGTTTATTATCAACTAATCACATCGATTATGCAAAATCATAATTCATAATCGAAAGTGAAAATTGTTGAAGAAGCCGGGAAATTATTAAATATTTAGATGCATCTTATGAAAAGATGCGAAACCGCCTGCGAAATAACCGAATTTATTGTAAAAATGCGACGCAAGCAGGCGAAAAAATTTTAGCGCGATCGCAAGGGGACTGTCCCGCCATCGTCGCTTTCACGCCGCCGCCGCGGTGATCTTCCGGCGAGGCCGGGGCGCAAAAAACCCGCCTGGGGCGATGCCCCGGCGGGTCTTCCGAATGGTGGGCGTAGGAAGGATTGAACTTCCGACCCCTGCGATGTCAACACAGTGCTCTACCACTGAGCTATACGCCCGATCCATTCAGGCCCCGGCAGCGCCGGGTGAGGGCGGCCTTTAGCCGCGCCTCGGTGTCTATGCAAGCGGGTTTCGCCTTTGCCCGACGCTTCTGCCGCGATCCGCGTTGTCTAGATGCTCGCCTGGTTGGGATGGCCGAACACGCGCTGCACTTCCAGCACCAGATCCTTCAGGTGGAACGGCTTCGACAGCACCTTCGCCTGCGGCGCCTCGCGGCTGGCCTTCAGCGTTACCGCGGCGAACCCGGTGATGAAAATCACCTTGGTGGCCGGGGAAACCTCGGAACAGCGCTGCGCCAGCTCGATCCCGTCCATTTCCGGCATGACGATGTCGGACAGCAGCAGGTCGAAGTGCTGCTGCTCGAGCAGCGGCAACGCCTCGGTGCCGCGATCCACCGCCACGACCTCGTAGCCGGCGTTCTCCAGCGCGCGGGCCAGATAGGTCCGCATCGCCTCTTCGTCTTCGGCCAGCAGGATGCGAATCATGGGCGCTTGCGACTCCTTATCGTGTGGACGCGCTTTCTAGCGCGGCAACGATTAAGAATCCTGCACCGAATCCCTTTCGCCCCGCTTTGACACAATGGCCAATTCGCGGCACCTTGCGGCCATGGATCTGTCGCGCGCCGCCGCAGGCGAATCGCCCTTCCGCGGGGGCGGGGAAATTCCGGGATCGGACGGGGCCGCAGCCTTCCACCTGCGCGCACCCGAGCCATCGGCCATTCCCATCCTCATCGCCGTGCCCCATGCCGGTCGCGGCTACACCGGTTCGCTGATCGAGCGGATGCGCCACCCCGGCTCGGTGGCGTTGCGGCTGGAGGATCGCTACGCGGACCTCCTCGCCGAAAAGGTGGCAAAGGTCACCGGCGCGACATTGCTCGTCGCCCGTGCCCCCCGCGCGATGATCGATCTCAACCGCGCGGTCGAGGATGTCGATTGGGACATGATCGGCGGCATCTCGCGCGATGCGGCGCTGGCCGATGTCGGCTCGTACACCCCCGGCCATCGCGCGCGCAGCGGCCTCGGCCTGATCCCGCGCCGCCTGCCCGGCCTGGGGGAGCTGTGGAAACGGCGGCACGATCACGCCGATCTCGCCGCGCGCATCGCCGGCATTCATGAGCCCTATCATGCCTGCCTCGACGCGGCGCTGGCCGCGCTCAAGGCGCGCTGGGGCGCGGCGTTGCTGATCGATCTCCACTCGATGCCGCCGCTCGGCCTGCGCGGCGGCATGGGCAGCCCCGAATTCGTACTGGGCGATCGCTTCGGGACGACGTGCCACGGCGCGCTGGTCGGGTCCGCGTTCTCGTATTTCGCCGAGATGCGGCGCGGCACCGCGCACAACCGGCCTTACGCCGGCGGTTACGTGCTCGATCGCCATTCCGCGCCGCACAAGGGCCTGCACGCCTTCCAGCTCGAGATCGATCGGTCCGCCTACCTTGATTCGCGATTGCTGGAGCCTGGCGCCGCCTTTCCCGAGGTGGTCGATCTGCTGACCAGGCTGGTCCGCCGGCTGGCGGGCGAGGTCGCCGCTATGGGCCGGCTCGAATCGGGCACCAAGTGGGACATCGCCGCCGAATAATGGCGCGCGTCCGGCCCGGTGAACCCGCCCGGAAACCGGCGCGAAACCATGGCAAACCAAGAAAAAACCACCTCGTGCAGGGCACGAGGTGGTCAAGGTTCAGGGAGGAGGTGCACAAAGTGCACCAATCCCGCCAGGCCATGAGGGAAGCCATGACGGGACTCAGTGAACATATGCTCGTTTGAAGGCGCTTTCAAGAGGCAGCGCGGCACAGTCGCGCGGCTCGTCGCAAGCGCCCGTCCGGTCGTGCGAAAGCTGTCCTTGCAAGAAGGCCCGGGCTCCGCAAGGGAACCCGGGCCGTGTCTTGCGAGGATCGTCCGTTCAGGCGGGAAGCTGCGGCGTCGGGCCCTTGCCCATCGCCACCTGGCGGGCAAAGATGTCGCGCATCAGTTCGAGGCTGAACAGGTGGGCCACCAGCAGCGGCAGCAGGCCGCTCTGGTTCCAGCCGCGCAGCACGTCGCCGCGAATCTCGCGCAGCTTTTCCTGGTTGACCATCTTGAAGCCGCGATAGACGAACGGCTGCTCAACGCCTTCCTGCTGGATCGCGACTTCGCCGTCCATCAGCAGGTCATGCTTGTTCAGCTCGGCGACGAAGGCGGCGGTGCGCATCCCGGCTTCCTCGAACTGCTCGCAGAACTGCAGCATCGACTTGGTCGTCTCGCTGGCCTGGTCGCCATCGAACAGCGCCTGGCCCTCGTCGAATTCGCCGACGAGGTCCGTGGTCGGGTCGAAGCACAGCGACAGCTCCTGCGCGTCGGGCGTCAGCCGCGCCAGCAGGAACGGATAGCGGCGGGCATAAGCCGGGACATAGACGTTCTCGGTCAGCTTGCCGTCGTCGCCGACGAAGACGTTGACGCCCTCGTTCAGCCCCATCAGCGCCAGCGGCACGGTTTCCTCGCCGCTCGAGAACACGATCGGGAAGTTGCGCTGCGCCTGCGGGAATTCCTCCACCGTCAGCGGGATCGCATGCTGGCCTACCAGCCAGGTCGCCGAATCGGTCGAGCGGCTCTTCCACGCGGCATGGTCGCGGCTGTTGAGCGGCACGAGATCCTTGTAGAACAGCGGCAGGCTGGCATTCTGCGGCGCGGTGGCCATGACGAGACTCTCCGATTGACGCGATCCGCCTGCGCGGAATCATTGAAAGCGTGGCGCTTTAGGCGCTGTCCCGCCGTTCGGCAAGGGCGAGGCGTCCTCTCCTAGGGCAGCAGCTTGCCGGGGTTGAGCAGCCCCGCCGGATCCAGCGCCGCCTTCACCTGCCGCAGCATGGCCAGCGCCACGGGATCGCCCAGCCGGCCGAATTCCTCGCGCTTGATCTGGCCGATGCCGTGCTCGGCGGAGATCGAGCCATGCCAGGCGGTCACCATCTCGTAGATCTCGCCGGAAATCGCCTTGCCGTCGCCCTCGGACCAGGCCTTGCCGTCGACCCCCGCCGGCGCCAGCACGTGGAAGTGAACGTTGCCGTCGCCCAGGTGGCCGAACGCCACCGCGCGCGTGCCCGGCCAGCGCGCCTCCATCGCAGGCACTGCTTCGGCAATGAAGTCCGCCATGCGCTCGACCGGGACCGAGATGTCGTGCTGCATCGCCGGACCCTGCGCCCGCTCCGCCGGCGCCACCTCGTCGCGCAGCAGCCAGAACGCCTCCGCCTGGTGTTCGTTCGCGGCGATCACCGCGTCGTCGAACAGCCCCGCCCCGTGCGCCGCGCCCAGCGTCGCCTCGACCCGCTCGTGCAGGGTGGCCACGCTCGCGGCATCGGCGACCGCCTCGATCAGCACGTTCCACGCGTGCGGTTCGGGGAGGGGAGGGCGCGTGTTCGGCGTGTGCCCCAGCACCGCGTCGAGGCTGTGGCGCGGCATCACCTCGAAGCCTTCGAGCGCGTCGCCCAGCATCGCCTGGCAATGGACCAGCAGCGCGCGGGCCGCGTGGATCGAGCGCACGCCCGCCCAGGCGACCACGCGCTCGGCAATGTCCGGCACCAGCCGCAGCGTCGCCGCGGTGACGATGCCGAGCGTGCCCTCCGAGCCGATCAGCAGTTGCTTGAGGTCGAAGCCGCGGTTGTCCTTCTTCAGCGGGGTCAGCGCGCTGAACACCGAGCCGTCGGCCAGCACCGCCTCCAGCCCCAGCACCTGCGCGCGCATCGCGCCGTGGCGCAGCACCTGGGTGCCGCCGGCGTTGGTCGATATCAGCCCGCCCACCGTCGCCGAACCCTTGCCGCCGAGCGTGAGCGGAAAGCGCAGCCCGCTGCCGGCCAGCGCCTCGTGCAGCGTCTGCAGGATCACGCCCGCCCCCGCGGTCACCTGCCGCGCATCCCGGTCGATCGGGCCGAGCGCGTTGAGCCGCCGCAGCGAGAGCAGCAGTGCATGCCCGCTGCCGTCGGGGGTGGCGCCGCCACACATGCCGCTGTTGCCGCCCTGCGGCACGATCGGCACGCCGTGGCGGGCGCAGAGACGCACCAGCGCCGCCACTTCCGCGGTGCTCGACGGCGAGGCCATCGCCAACGCCTTGCCGGTGAACCGGCCGCGCCAGTCGGTCAGCCAGGGGGTGACCAGCTCGCTGTCAGTGGTCAGTCCGCGCGGACCCAGCAAGTCCCCGGCTTCCGCCAGGAAGGCGCGGGTGTCGGGGTGCGGGGGGTTGTCGTTCATGGGCCTGCCTATGCCACAGCTTCGCGCCCTCTTGCCAGTGCCGCCGAACGCCGATTAAGCGGTGGTTCAAATTGTGGCGTTATCAAGACGACCGTCCCGTCCATTGCCCGACCGGCCCTTGCCGCCCGGCCCCGGTCCTCCAGCGAGTTTCCAGCCCTCCCGCATGATGCCGGCCCGCTTCCTCCTCGCACCGCTCGCCGCGCTGCTGCTCGGGGCCGCCGCGCCGACGGTGCGGCCGGCGGTCGACGAGGGCGTCGATGCCGACATCGCCGCGCCGCTCGCCGACGGCATCGCCGCGCCCGACGTCGCGGACGATCCCTGGGGCCAGGTGCGGATCATGCAGCGCTTCATGGTGCGCATCACCCCCGGTCCGCCGCTGCCGCCGCAGGTCACGTTCGATTCGGAACAGGTTCCCGGCCCCCGGGTGGAACGTCGCCACATCGGCAAGTGCCTCGCCGTATCGGGCATCGCCGCGGTCCAGGCGGCGCGTGACAACCGCCTGCTGCTGTTCCTGCGCGACCAGCGCATCATCTCGGCCACGCTCGAAAAGGCCTGTCGCGGCAGCGAATTCTATTCGGGCTTCTACATGGCCCGCAACGCCGACGGCCAGCTTTGCCTCGATCGCGACGTGTTGCAGTCGCGCAGCGGCGCGAGCTGCAAGATCAAGCGCTGGAAGGAACTGGCCGAATAGCCGCGATTTCCTTGACTTTGGCAGGGCTTTGCGCCTAAGCGCGCCACGTGCCTGCACGGCGGCGCAACGGCCGCGCTGCAGCGCCTCACCTTTTCCGGATATTCCCAGCTTATGAAGTTTGCCGATCTCGGCCTCTCCGACGAATTGCTGCAGGCGGTCATCGCCAAGGGCTATGACACGCCGACGCCGATCCAGGCGCAGGCGATCCCCTCGGTTCTGATGATGAAGGACATCATCGGCATCGCCCAGACGGGCACCGGCAAGACCGCGAGCTTCGTGCTGCCGATGATCGACATCCTCGCCCACGGCCGCCGCCGCGCGATGATGCCGCGCAGCCTGATCCTCGAACCGACGCGCGAACTCGCCGCCCAGGTCGCCGAGAATTTCGAGATGTACGGCGTCAACCACGATCTCAAGATGGCGCTGCTGATCGGCGGCGTGCAGATGGGCGACCAGGTCAAGGCGCTGAACGAGGGCGTCGATGTCCTCATCGCCACCCCCGGCCGGCTGATGGACCTGTTCGAGCGCGGCAAGATCCTGCTCACCGGCTGCGACCTGCTCGTGATCGACGAGGCCGATCGCATGCTCGACATGGGCTTCATCCCCGATATCGAGACGATCTGCTCGAAGCTGCCGGCGCAGCGCCAGACGCTGCTGTTCTCGGCGACGATGCCGCCGGTGATCAAGAAGCTGGCGGACAAGTTCCTCAGCAACCCGAAGTACATCGAAGTCGCCCGTCCGGCCTCCAACAACACCCAGATCGCCCAGCACAAGGTCAAGGTCGGATCGCGCCAGAAGCGCGAGGTGCTCCGCCACCTGCTGCGCACCGACAACGTCAACACCGCGATCATCTTCGCCAACCGCAAGACCACCGTGCGCGAGCTCAACAAGAGCCTGCAACGCCACGGCTTCGCCAGCGGCGAGATTCACGGCGACATGGACCAGCCCGCGCGTCTGGCGGAACTGCAGCGCTTCAAGGACGGCCACATCAACATCCTCTGCGCCTCCGACGTCGCCGCCCGCGGGCTCGACATCAAGGGCGTCAGCCACGTCTTCAACTTCGACACGCCCTGGCACCCGGATGACTATGTCCACCGCATCGGCCGCACCGGACGCGCCGGCGCCACCGGCCGCGCCTTCACCTTCGTCGCTCCCGAGGATGCCGAGGCGATCGACAATGTCGAGAAGCTGACCGGCGGCGAAATCCCGGTCTACGTGTTCGACGCCGCCGCCGCCGGGGATGAGGAAAGGCCCCGCCGCGAACCGCGCGAGGAGCGCCGGCCCCGCCGCGGCCGCGAGGATCGCTCCAGCCGCGAGGATCGCTCCAGCCGCGAGGATCGCTCCAGCCGCGAGGATCGCTCCAGCCGCGAGGAACGTCCCAGCCGCGAGGAACGCCCCCGTCCCCCCGAGCGGACCGAGGAATCCCCCCGCGCCGAACGTCCGGCCCGCGAACCCCGCCGCGACGACCATCGCCGCGACGACCATCGTCGGGACGAGCCCCGCCGCGCCCACCGCGCCGCGTCCGAGCCGCCCAGCGCCCCGGGGGAGTGGAACGGCCCGATCCCCGGGTTCCTCGGCGTTTCCGCGCTCTGATCCACCGCGCCGCGCATCGCGCGCCGTCACGCCTCCGGCGCGGCGGTAACGACCTGTCAACGTCCGCGTACTAGCACTCCCGATCGCGACCCCCCGCGGCAGCTCCGGCTGCTATCGTTCCGATCGTCCCATGGGTGTCGCATGTCCGCTTCGTCGTACGCCTCCTCCGCACCGCGCCGCCTCGACGGCCTCGACGGGCTTCGCGGCATCGCCGCCCTGTGCGTCGCCGCGATGCACGCGCTGATCGGCTGGCTGCCGGTCCATCGCGGCTACCTCGCGGTCGATTTCTTCTTCATCCTCTCGGGCTTCGTCATCGCCCGCACCTATGAACCCCGCTTCGCCGCCGGGCTGGGGGTACGGGCCTACATGATCCAGCGACTGGAGCGGCTGTACCCGCTGCTGTTCCTCGGCAGCCTGATCGGGGTGATCGCCTGGATTGCCGGCGCCCGCGTCTATGCGCTGTCCGCGCCCGGCGATCTCGCTCTTGCGCTGGTCAGCCAGTTCACGCTGGTCCCCTACCTGTCGAGCGCCGCCTCGTTCGCGTTCAACGCGGCGCTGTGGTCGATCAGCTTCGAGCTGCTGGCCAATCTCGCCCATGCCCTGGTCGCCCGCCGGCTCGGCACGCCGGCCCTGGGCGCCGTGGTGGCGGGCGCGTGGTTGCTGCTGGTGCGCCTGGTGGTCCACTACGGTTCGTTCAACATCGGCTGGACCCTAGGCTCGATCGCCGGCGGCTTCGGCCGCGTGCTGTTCGGTTTCTTCCTCGGCGTGCTGCTGTGCCGCACCGAGTGGCGCTGGCGGCCCGCGCTGCCGTTCCCGCTGCTGGCGGCGGTGCTGGTGGCCCTGGTCAACTTCCCGGTCGATCCGCGCGACGGCAGCACCATCGGCTGGATCTACGACATCGTCGTCGCGACCGTCGCGTTCCCGCTGCTGGTCATGTCCGGCGTGGCGATGCGCGCGCCGGGACGCGTCGCCGTGGCGCTCGGGGTGATGTCCTTCCCGCTCTACGCGATCCACGTGCCGCTGCTCGATGCGGCCCGCCTTGCCGGTGTCGCGCCGCTGCTCCGCCTGCTGGCGCTCGCGCCGCTCGCCGTGCTCGGCTGGGCGATCGGCCAGTACGTCGATGCCCCGCTGGGACGCCGTCGCCGCGCCGCGCGAAACCTGGCTCAGCCGCCGGCGTCGCGCGTGTCGGTGGCGCGAAATCCGGCCGAAAGCGCGTGGTAAAGCTTGCGCTGGCAGACCGCCGCGCTGACCGCATCGGCCATCAGCGCGGTTGCGAACAGGGGCAGGATCATCGTGCGGTCCGCGGTCATTTCCATCATGATGATCACCGCCGTCATCGGCGCGCGCACCACGCCGGCGAAATAGCCGACCATGCCCAGCAGCACGACGGCGCCCGCCGGGTCCTGCGGGAACGCCCGCGCCAGCACGTGCCCCAGCCCCGCGCCGACGGACAGCGAAGGTGCGAAAATTCCGCCGGGCGCGCCGCTCAGCGCCGTGGCCAGCGTGCTGACGAACTTCGCCGGACCGAACGCCAGTGACGCCTGGTGCCCGGCCAGCAGCCCCCGCGTGGTCTCGTAGCCGGTACCCCAGGTCAGCCCGCCGCTGGCATCTCCGATCGCGGCGACGACCAGCCCGCAACCCGCGGCAAACCAAACCGGTCGCGCGCGCAACCACGCCGGCGCGCGACGCGGCGATTGCGACATCGCGATCAGGATGCGGGCAAATCCGCCGCCCAGCACCCCGCCGGCGATGCCCGCGGCAGGCGCGATCACCAGCATCGCGGGAAGTGACAACGCCCCTCCGACCATGCCGAAGTAGACATAGTCCCCGGACAGGCCGAGGCTGACGAGGCCGGCGATCATCACGGTTGCCATCACCAGCACCGCCACCCGCTGCTCGAACGCGGCGGCCAGCTCCTCGATCGCGAAGGCGACGCCGGCCAGCGGCGTGTTGAACGCGGCGGCGACACCGGCGGCCCCGCCGGCAATGATGATCCCGGCCGAAACCGGCACCCGCAGCAAGCGGTGCACGGCCACCATGATCGCCGCGCTGATCTGCACGGTCGGCCCTTCGCGCCCGACCGATCCACCGGCCAGCAGCATGGCGATCGTTCCTCCCAGCTTCGCCGCGGCCGTCCGCATCGAAAGCAGCGGGCCGCGCGCCTGCCGCTCGGCGTTGTGGCCTGCGGCCATCACCTGGGGAATGCCCGATCCGCGCGCCTCGGGGGCAAAACGCCGCGTCAGCGCGACCACCACCGCGAACATCCCGGGGGTCAGCAGGTACGGCGCCCACGGATGAAGCGCGACAAGCTGCAGGAACCGGGCCTGCGCCACTTCTCCCATCCGCGCAAAGACGATCGCCGCGACCCCCAGCGCGATGGCGCCCGCGAACGCGGCAAGGCGCGTGCGGACCGCGGCGACATGCTCGCGCGCGACGAAACGGTCAAAAGGGGGCATCGCCGGCTTCTAGACCGCGCCGGACGCGCGCGTACAGCCCCAATCGGCGCCGCTGCCTCCCGGCGCCATGCGCGCGTCAGGCCGCCTTCCGGCCTTTCCGCGCGATCTGCGCGAGCCCCTTGGTCAGCTGCAACAGCCCGTTGAGCCGCGCCTTGGGATCGCCCCAGCTGCGCGTCACCACCAGCTTGTTGTCAGGCCGCAGCCGCACCGTCCCTTCCAGCCGCTGCGCATAGGCGATCAGCCCGGCCGGATCGGGGAACGAATCCTCGAAGAACGAGACCAGCGTGCCCTTCGCGCCGACGTCGATCTTGGCGATGTTCGCCGCGATCGCCTGCCGCTTGACCTGGATCAGCGCGATCAGGTTGCTGGTCGGCTGGGGGAGGGGGCCGAAACGGTCGATCATCTCGGCGGCCATGCTCTCGACCTCGGCCTGCTCCTTGGCGTCGTTGAGGCGGCGATAGAGCGCCATCCGCACCGCGAGATCGGGGACGTAGTCCTCGGGGATCAGGATCGGCGCATCGACGGTGATCTGCGGGGAAAGGCCGGTGCTCTCGCGCTCCAGCCCCATGTCGCCGGCCTTGGCGGCGAGGATCGCATCCTCGAGCATCGACTGGTACAGTTCGAAGCCGACCTCGCGGATATGCCCCGATTGCTCGTCGCCGAGCAGGTTCCCGGCGCCGCGAATGTCGAGGTCGTGGCTGGCAAGCTGGAACCCCGCGCCGAGGCTGTCGAGATCGCCGAGCACCTTCAGCCGCTTCTCGGCCACTTCGGACAGTTGCCGGTCCGCCGGCGTCGTCAGGTAGGCATAGGCGCGCAGCTTCGATCGCCCGACCCGCCCGCGCAACTGGTAGAGCTGCGCCAGCCCGAAGCGGTCGGCGCGGTGGATGATGATGGTGTTGGCGCTCGGGATATCCAGCCCGCTCTCGACGATCGTGGTGGACAGCAGCACGTCGTACTTGCGCTCGTAGAACGCGCTCATCCGCTCCTCGACCTCGGCCGCGCCCATCTGGCCGTGCGCCGAGACCGCCTTCACCTCGGGCACGTGGTCGTGCAGCCACTGTTCCAGCTCGGGCATGTCGGCGATGCGCGGCACGACGATGAAGCTCTGTCCGCCGCGGTGATGCTCGCGCAGCAGCGCCTCGCGCATCACCATGTCGTCCCATTCCATCACGTAGGTGCGCACCGCCAGCCGGTCGACCGGCGGGGTCTGGATCGTCGACAGCTCGCGCAGCCCGCTCATCGCCATCTGCAGCGTGCGCGGGATCGGCGTCGCGGTCAGCGTCAGCACGTGGACATCGGTGCGCAGCTGCTTGAGCCGCTCCTTGTGGTTGACCCCGAAACGCTGCTCCTCGTCGACGATCACCAGCCCCAGCCGCTTGAACTTCACGTTCTTCGACAGGATCGCATGCGTGCCGATCACCACGTCGATCGTGCCTTCGGCTAACCCCTCGCGCGTGGCTGCCGCCTCCTTGTCCGGCACCAGCCGCGACAGCCGCCCCACGTTCAGCGGAAACCCGGAGAACCGCTCGGCAAAGCCGCTGTAATGCTGTCGCGCCAGCAGCGTCGTCGGCGCCACCACCGCGACCTGCTGCCCGGCCATCGCCGCGACGAATGCTGCGCGCAAGGCCACCTCGGTCTTGCCGAAGCCGACATCCCCGCAGACCAGCCGGTCCATCGGCTTGCCCTCGGCCATGTCGCCCAGCACGTCCTCGATCGCCGCGTCCTGGTCGTCGGTCTCGTTCCACGGAAAGCGGTCGACGAACGGGCCGAAGCTCGCCTCGTCGGGCAGCAGCACCGGCGCCTGCCGCAGCGCGCGCTTCGCCGCGGTGCGCAGCAGTTCGTGCGCGATCTCGCGGATGCGCTCCTTGAGCCGCGCGCGCCGCTTCTGCCACGCCTCGCCCCCCAGCCGGTCGAGCGCGACGCCCTCCACCTCGCTGCCATAACGGCTCAGCACGTCGATGTTCTCGACCGGCACGTAGAGCTTGTCGCCGCCGTGGTAGCTCAGCATCACGCAGTCGTGCGCCGATTGCCCGACGGTGATCGACTGCAAGCCCTCGTAGCGGCCGATGCCGTGCTCCATGTGGACGACGAGATCGCCCGGCGTCAGCGCCGAAAGCTCGGCCAGGAACGCGTCGGCGCTCTTGCGCTTCTTCTTGCGCCGCACCAGCCGGTCGCCCAGCAGGTCCTGCTCGGTGACCAGTTCGATCGTGTCGCTGGAAAAGCCGGTCTCCAGCGGCAGCACCAGCGCCGCCGGGCCTTTCGCGGCCAGCCCCAGCGCCTCCTGCCAGGAATCGGCCAGCAACGGTGCCGGGCCCTGCGCCTCGCCGAGGATCGAGGTGATCCGCGCCCGCGATCCCTGCGAATAGGCCGCCAGGATCGCCTTCTTCCCGCTCCGTGCCACCGCGTGCAGGTGCTTCGCTGCCGCCTCGTAGACGTTGTCGCCGCGGGCCCGCTCGGGGGTGAAGTCGCGCGCGTTGCCGAAGCCGAAGTCCAGCACGTTGGCGCTCTCGGGCTGCGCGAACGGATCGGCCTTGTGGATCGGCCACTCCGCCAGCCGTGCGTCGATCTCGCCGCGCGCCAGGTACAGCGCCTCGGCCGCCAGCGGGCGGTACGATCCCGCATTCTTCCCCGAAGTCTCGGTGCGCGACTTGAAGTAGTCGGCGATGTCGCCGAGCCGCTCCTCGGCGGCGCCCAGCGCGCCGCTGTCGATGACGATCAGGTCGCCTTTGCCGAGGTGGTCGAACAGCGTCGCCAGCTTGTCCTCGAACAGCGGCAGCCAGTGCTCCATCCCGGCCAGCCGCCGCCCGTCGCTCACCGCCTGGTACAGTGGATCGCCGGTGGCATTGGCGCCGAACTGTTCGCGATAGCGGCTGCGGAAGCGCTTGACGGTGTCGTCGTCGAGCAGCGCCTCGCTCGCGGGCAGCAGCAGGTGCTCGGCCACCTCGCCGGTCGATCGCTGCGTGCCGGTGTCGAACAGCCGCAGCGTCTCCAGTTCGTCGCCGAAGAAGTCGAGCCGGAGCCCGGCCTCGAGCCCGGACGGGTAGATGTCGAAGATCGATCCGCGCACCGCGAACTCGCCGGCATCGGCAACGGTATCGGTGCGGGTGTAGCCCTGCCGCTGCAACAGCGCGATCAGGCTCTCGCGGCCGATCTCGATCCCCGGCTTCAGCAGCCGCACCGATTCGCGGATGCGGAACGGCGTCAGCACCCGCTGCAGCGCCGCGTTCACCGTCGTCACCAGCAGTTGCGGCCCCGCCGGCGTCGCCTGCAGCCGGTGCAGCGCCGCCAGCCGCCGCGCCGAAACCGACAACGCCGGGCTGGCGCGGTCATAAGGCAGGCAGTCCCAGGCCGGAAACTCGATCACCTCCAGCTCGGGCGCGAAGAAGTGCGCGGCATCGGCCACGGCGCGCATCGCCGCGTCGTCCGGCGCGATCAGCACCGCGCGCGACCCGCCCTTGCCGGAACCGGCCACCGCCCGCGCGAGGTCGGCCATCACCAGCGGCTGGCTGCCACGCGCCACCGAAGCCAGGGTCAGCGGTGACGTGGCGGCAAGAATACGCTTCAGATCGGGCATGAGACGCTATCGGTCCGAACGAGAGTTGGTTCCAAGCGCGATTGCCCGCCACGCCGAAAAGGCGGGGCGGGCAATCGCGAACCCGTGCTGCTAGCGAAGCTTGTCCGGCGAGGGAAGGGGGCTCACGCCGCCTTGCGGAGTTCCAGCTCGAGCCGGTCCCAGATCTCGACCAGCGCCTTGGTCAGGTCGGTCATCATCGCCTCGGTATGCGCCGGACCGGGGGTGAAGCGCAGGCGCTCGGTCCCGCGCGGCACCGTCGGGAAGTTGATCGGCTGCACGTAGACGCCATATTCGGCGAGCAGGATGTCGCTGATCTTCTTGGCCCGCACCGGATCGCCCACCATCAGCGGCACGATGTGCGTGGTCGAGTTCATCACCGGCAGCCCGGCATCGGCGAACGACTTCTTGAGGAACGCCGCCGCCGCCTGCTGCCCGTCGCGCTCGACGCTCGACGCCTTCAGGTGCCGCACCGAAGCCAGCACCCCCGCCGTCAGCACCGGCGACAGCGAGGTGGTGAAGATGAAGCCCGGCGCATAGCTGCGGATCACGTCGATGATCTTGCTGTCCGCCGCGATATAGCCGCCCATCACCCCGAACGCCTTGCCCAGCGTGCCTTCGATGATGGTGATGCGGTGCGCCGCCTCGTCGCGGTCGGTGATGCCGCCGCCGCGCGGGCCGTACATGCCCACGGCATGGACCTCGTCGATGTAGGTCAGCGCGTTGTACTTGTCCGCCAGGTCGCAGATCGCGTGGATCGGGGCGATGTCGCCGTCCATCGAATAGACGCTCTCGAACGCGATCAGCTTGGGCAGCTCGGGATCGGTCTCGGCCAGCAGTTGTTCGAGATGCTCGACATCGTTGTGGCGGAACACCTTCTTCTCGGCGCCCGAATTGCGGATGCCGGCGATCATGCTGGCGTGGTTGAGCTCGTCGGAGAAGATCACGCAGCCGGGCAGGATCTTCGCCAGCGTCGAAAGCGTCGCCTCGTTCGAGACATAGCCGCTGGTGAACAGCAGCGCGCCCTGCTTGCCGTGCAGGTCGGCCAGCTCGTTCTCGAGGTCGACGTGGTAATGGGTGTTGCCGCCGATGTTGCGGGTGCCGCCCGAACCGGCGCCGACGTCGTGGAGCGCTTCCTCCATCGCCGCGATCACCTTCGGGTGCTGGCCCATCGCGAGGTAGTCGTTCGAGCACCACACCGTGATCGGCTTCGGCCCGTTGTGGCCGGCAAAGCAGCGGGCGTTCGGATAGGCGCCGCGGTTGCGCAGGATGTCGATGAACACGCGGTAGCGGCCTTCGGTATGAAGTCGCTCGATCGCCGCGTCGAAAATGTGTTCGTAGTTCACGACAGCCTTGCCCATCCTGCCTGCGCCTGACCCTCGGCGCGATCGGGTTGCCATATAGTTACCATGCGGAAAAATGACCAGCATCAAGAATCGCGTCAAACCGGGCGATTGCACGATCGGGCTGAGACGGAGTCACTGCTCAGAACGCCTCGATCGCCTCGAGCCCGTGTGCCGCCAGCGCCGGCGCCAGTGCCCGGGCCGCCTCCAGCCCCCCGGTGAAGACCGCGCGATCGGGCCCGGTCCGGGCGAAAGCCTGTCCCTCGGTCAGGTGGGCGATGCGCCGCGCGATCCCCTGCGCCCCGTCGATGAACCGCACCCCGGGTCCGAACGCGGCGGCCAGCTCCGCCGCCAGCAGCGGGAAATGCGTGCAGGCCAGCACCACGGTGTCAATGTCCTGCCCGTGCGGCTGTGCCCGCAGGCCGTCGACCGCGCGCGCGATCGCCGCCGGATCGACCGGTTCGCCGCGCAACTTGGCTTCGGCCGCCGCGACCAGCCCGGGCGCAGCGCAGCGCAGCAGGTGCTTGCCGGCGGCGAACTCGTGCTCGAGCCGGTCGACATAGCCCTGGCGGATCGTCGCCTCGGTGCCGAGCAGGCCGATCACCCCGGTCCGCGTCATCGCCGCCGCCGGCTTGATCGCCGGCACGGTGCCGACGATCGGCACTTCCAGCACCTCGCGCACCATGCCCAGCGCGATGGTCGAGGCGGTGTTGCAGGCGATGCAGACGAGGCGCGGGTGCCAGCGCTCGGTCATGCGGCCCAGCAGCCCGGCGACGCGCGCCGCGACTTGCGCCTCGCTCTTGGTGCCATAGGGCAGCCCGGCGGTATCGGCGGCATAGATCACCGGCGCCTGCGGCAGCACGTCGCGCAACGCGCGCAGCACCGTCAGCCCGCCGACGCCCGAATCGAACAGCAGCACCGGCGCGGCGGGATCGACGGGACGGGCGGTGGTTGAGGACAAGCGCGTCGTTTCCATGCGGCAATGTCAGCGCCTTACGGGCTGGCGGCGGCCCAAGGCGAGCGCAAAAATCACACCGCCGCATTTTTGCGCTTCCGCCGGGCCGCGATCCGGCGCTAAGACCCGGCAATGGCGGATATTTTTCACCAGGAATGGTTCGGGCTCGTCGTCGGCTACCTGCTCGGCTCGATCCCGTTCGGCCTGCTGCTGACGCGGATCGGCGGCGCCGGGGACATCCGCGCGATCGGCTCGGGCAACATCGGCGCCACCAACGTGCTGCGCACGGGTCGCAAGGGCCTGGCCGCAGCCACGCTGCTGCTCGATGCCGCCAAGGGCGCGGTGGCGGTGCTGGCGATGCAGCATTTCAACCCGCCGCTGCAGGGTCCGGTGCTGGCGGCGGCGCTCGGCGCGCTGCTCGGGCACTGCTTTCCGGTGTGGCTGCGCTTCCGCGGCGGCAAGGGCGTGGCGACGATGCTCGGCGTCATGCTGGCGTTATGGTGGCCTTCAGGGCTGGTTTTCGCGGCTGTCTGGCTGGCAATGCTGGCGGTGACGCGGATCTCCTCCGCCGGCGGCATGGCCGGCGCGGTTTCGGCGCCGCTCACCGCCGCTTATGCCTTCGGCCCGGTGCGTCCGACCGCGGCGATCGCGCTGCTGGCTGCGCTGGTGGTGTTCCAGCACCGCGCCAACATCGGCCGCCTGCTGCGCGGCGAGGAACCGCGCGTCGGCAGCAAGGACCGGTGAACCGGGCCGCCCCGGGCGATGCGGACCTGTTCGCGCGCCTGCGGCTGCTGCGCTCGGCCCGCGTCGGCCCGATCGCCTATCGCCAGTTGCTGCGTCGCTTCGGCAGCGCCGGCGCGGCGCTCGACGCGCTGCCCCACCTTGCCGGCCACGCCCCCGCGCCCGAAGCCCGCATCGAGGCGGAGCTGCGCACCGTCGCCCGCTTCGGCGGGTTCCACCTGTGCGAAGGTGATCCCCGCTATCCCGCGCTGCTCGGCCAGGTCGCGGGCGCACCGCCGATCCTCGTCGCGCGGGGCGATCCGGCGCTGGCGCAGCGCCGCCCGGTGGCGGTCGTCGGCGCCCGCAACGCCTCGGCCGGCGCCTGCCGCCTTGCCCGCGACATGGCGCATGCGCTTGCCGCCGCCGGCCACGCCGTGGTTTCCGGCCTTGCCCGCGGGGTCGACGGCGCGGCCCATCGCGGCGCGCTGGCCGCCGCCGGCGCGGGAACGATCGCCGTCGTCGCCCACGGCCTCGATCGCGCCTACCCGGCGGAGCATGCCGCGTTGCAGGACCAGATCGCGCACGAGGGCCTGCTGCTCAGCGAGTATCCGCCGGGGACCGAACCGCTTGCCCGCCATTTTCCCGCGCGCAACCGGATCATCGCCGCGCTGGCGCTCGGCACCGTCGTGGCCGAGGCGGCGCTGCGCTCGGGCTCGCTGCTGACGGCACGGCTGGCGGGCGAATATGGCCGCGAGGTCATGGCCATTCCCGGCTCCCCGCTCGATCCGCGCAGCCAGGGCTGCAACCGGCTGATCCGCGACGGCGCCACGCTGGTGCAGGACGCGTCCGAAGTGATCGAGGCGGTCACCGGCTTCACCGGCACCCCCCGCGCCGACCTGTTCGCGGACGGGCCGGGCGATGCCCCGGTCGCGACGCCCGCGGAAATTCCGTCGGCGGCCGACATCGCCGCGTTGCTCGGCCACGCGCCGGTCGCCATCGACGAACTGGTCCGCGCCAGCGGCGCCGGTCCGCAGGCGGTCCAGCAGGTCCTCGTGGAACTCGAACTCGCCGGCCGCATCGACCGCCACGCCGGCGGCCGCGTCAGCCTCGCTTCGCGCTAGGCGGCGATGACAACCTGGTTCCTGCCGCCGTCCTTGGCGAGGTAAAGCGCTTCGTCCGCGGCATGAAGCGCCGCGCGCGGCTCGTCATAGGCGAACACGTTGGCCACCCCCGCGGAAAAGGTGATGTAGCCGATCGGCTCGTCGGTGTGCCGGTTGACGAAGTGCCGCTGCCCGAACGTTTCCCGCGCGAAGTCGAGCTGCTGCTTCGCCTCCTCGGTGGTCAGCCCGCGGAACAGCAGCACGAATTCCTCGCCGCCGTGGCGCGACACGTGGCAGCGGTCGTTGGAGATCTGCGCCAGCACCTCGCCGATCGCCTGGATCACGCGGTCACCGGTCTCGTGGCCGTGTTCGTCGTTGATGCGCTTGAACTTGTCGATGTCGCAGATCGCGATCGACAGCGTGTCCACCGCCGCCCGCGCCTCGCGATACTCGCGTTCGTAGACGGTCTCGAACGCGCGCCGGTTCGGCAGCCCGGTCAGGTGATCGATATCGGCGTCGCGCTGCGCCCGCGCCAGCTTCTTGCGCAGGCCGTCGGCCTCCTTGGCGGTGCGCTGCATCTCGGCTTCCATGGCCCGCGTGCGCTCGATCATCGCGTGCGTCAGCCGCGCCAGCTCGCCGATGTCCACCGCGCCCCCGCCGAGCCCGTCGATGCGGCTGGCATGGTCGCTCAACGCCGCGCCATATTCGCCTGTGGCGGTGCTGGCCTGCCGCGCGGTCTCGCCGAAGGTCGTCAGCGAGTGGTCGAGCATCGCCCGCAGTTCGTCGAGCGCGCTCTTGCTGTCGGCAAGGTCGGGATCGTCGGCAACGGTCGCGTCGAGCCATTCCTGCGTGATCGTCCCCGCCGATTGCGCGACCGTCAGCTTGCGCGCCAGCCCGAGGCAGGTGCCCGAAAACGCGGCATGGGCGATCAGCAGGTTGCGCGGGGTGACGTCGAGGCCATTGCGCAGCAGGAACTCGCTGATCCGTTCCAGCAGGTCGCAGCGCGCCTCGTGCCCCGGCGCGACCGCGCCATGGCCGGCATCGCCGCCCCGCTCGACAACCGCCTGCTCGTCCTCGTCCTTGCGCGATCCAAACCCGAAAATGCGCATCTTTCGATCCCTGTTTCAAACCGCGCCCCGCATTCCCAGGTGGCGGGGACGACGCGGCGGCCGCTTAGGCAACAATCGATTTCCAAGTCTTCATGAGGCTCCTCGGCAAAGTGCGAAATTCGCACCCCCCCTAGCGACCCTGTTATGACCCCGTTTACCAGCCAAAGCGGAAATTCGGCTGAAGGCTGCATAGGTAATGTTGCGTAATGCCGCCGCCGTGCGACGGCTCTTGACGGCGCCCCGGCCAGCCCGCCACCCTCGCGCGTGTACACATACGCGTAGAGAGCGCCCGAAAGGCATCATGCAACTGGTCATCGTCGAATCGCCCGCCAAGGCGAAAACCATCGAGAAGTACCTCGGCAAGGACTACCGCGTCCTCGCCTCCTACGGCCACGTCCGCGACCTGCCGCCGAAGGACGGCTCGGTCCGCCCCGACGAAGGCTTCGCGATGGACTGGGAGCTTTATGGCGACAAGCAGTCCCGCGTGCGCGAGATCAGCGACCTCGCCAAGCAGGCCGATCGCCTGATCCTCGCCACCGACCCCGATCGCGAGGGCGAGGCGATCTCGTGGCACGTTCGCGAACTGCTGGCCAAGCGCAAGGCGCTGCCCAAGGCGGTCGAGCGCGTCACCTTCAACGCCATCACCAAGGACGCGGTGACCACCGCGATGGCCCACCCGCGCGAGCTCGATCAGGACCTGATCGATGCCTATCTCGCCCGCCGCGCGCTCGATTACCTGTTCGGCTTCACGCTCAGCCCGGTGCTGTGGCGCAAGCTTCCCGGCGCCAAGAGCGCCGGCCGCGTGCAGTCGGTGGCGTTGCGCCTGATCGTCGAGCGCGACCGCGAGATCGAGGCGTTCAAGCCGCAGGAATACTGGCAGGTGCTGGCGCGGCTCAAGCACGACAACGTCGAGTTCCCCGCCCGCCTCGTCCGCTTCGAGGGCGAAAAGCTCGAACGCCTGAGCCTCGGCGACCAGGGCATTGCCGAGCGCGCCAAGGCCGCGGTGGAATCGGGCGCCTTCCGCGTCGAGGACGTCGAGACGAAACCGCAGCGCCGCAACCCGGCGCCGCCGTTCACCACCTCCACCCTCCAGCAGGAAGCCGCGCGCAAGTTCGGCTTCGCCGCCGCGCACACCATGCGCGTCGCGCAGACGCTCTACGAGGCCGGCGCGATCACCTACATGCGCACCGACGGCGTGCAGATGGACCCCAGCGCCATCTCCGCCGCCCGCGCCATGATCGCCGATCGCTTCTCCGGCCATTTCCTCCCCGAAAAGCCGCGCCACTACGAGACCAAGGCCAAGAACGCGCAGGAAGCGCACGAGGCGATCCGCCCCACCGAGTTCACCCGCGACCGCTTCGGTTCCGGCGACGAGGCCCGCCTCTACGAGCTGATCTGGAAGCGCGCCGTCGCCAGCCAGATGGCCTCGGCCGCGCTCGAGCGCACCACCATCACGCTGCGCGACGGCACCGGCCGCAACGAGCTGCGCGCCACCGGCCAGGTGGTGAAGTTCCCCGGCTTCCTCGCCGTCTACGAGGAGGGCCGCGACCAGAAGGCCGATGGTGACGGCGACGACGACAGCGCGCTGCTGCCGAACATGGCCAAGGGCGACATGCCCGCGAAGCTGGGGGTCGATGCCACCCAGCACTTCACCCAGCCGCCGCCGCGCTTTTCCGAGGCCAGCCTGGTCAAGCGGCTCGAGGAGCTCGGCATCGGCCGCCCGTCGACCTACGCCGCGACGATCCAGGTGCTCAAGGACCGCGCCTATGTCCGCACCGAGAAGAACCGCTTCTTCGCCGAGGAATCGGGCCGGCTGCTGACCGCGTTCCTCGAACGCTTCTTCCCGCGCTACGTCGCCTACGACTTCACTGCCGGCATGGAGGAGGAACTCGACGACGTCTCCGGCGGCCGCGCCGGCTGGAAGGCGCTGCTCGAGGCGTTCTGGAAGGACTTCAAGCCCAAGTCGGACGAGGTCATGGCGCGCAAGCCCTCGGAAGTGACCGAGGCGCTCGACGAATTCCTGTCCGACTACCTGTTCCCCCCGCGCGAGGACGGGACCGACCCGCGCCAGTGCCCGCAATGCAGCGTCGGCCGCCTCAGCTTGCGCGGCGGCAAGTTCGGCGCCTTCGTCGCCTGCTCGAACTACCCGGAGTGCAAGTACACCCGCAAGTTCGCGCAGCCGGGCGGGGCAGGGGAGAACGCCGAGCCGAGCGAGATCGGCAAGGACCCGGAGACCGGCGAGCCGATCACCCGCCACGCCGGCCGCTTCGGCCCCTATATCCAGCAGGGCACCGGCAAGGAGGCAAAGCGCGCGTCGATCCCCAAGGACATCGGGGAGCTGACGCTCGACTGGGCGGTGAAGCTGCTCAGCCTGCCGCGCACGCTCGGCGCGCACCCGGAAAGCGGTGAGCCGATCACCGCCAGCATCGGCCGCTATGGCCCCTACCTGGCGCACAATGGCAAGTACGCCCGCCTCAAGACCACCGCGGAAGTGTTCGACACCGGCATGAACGCTGCCGTCGTCCGCCTCGCCGAAGCCGCCGCCGGCGGCGGCCGGGGCGCCCGCACCGCGGCGGAGCCGCTCAAGACCTTCGGCCCGCACCCGACCAGCGGCGGCGAACTGAAGCTGATGGCCGGGCGTTATGGCCCTTACGTCACCGACGGCACCACCAACGCGACGCTTCCGCGCGACCTCAAGCCCGAGGACCTCACTGCCGAGCGCGCAGTGGTGCTGATCGACGAGAAGGCGGCGAAAGGCCCGGCGAAAGGCAAGAAGCGTCCCGCCGCGAAAAAGTCCGCCGCGAAAAAGCCCGCCGCCAAGAAACCGGCGACGAAGAAGCCCGCGGGCAAGGCGTCGAAGGCCGCAGACTAGCCATACCGTCGGCTATACAGTCCGTAGCGCCGATGCCCGATCCGGACATCGGCGTAGCGGACATAGCGCCGCGCCAGGCTGTCCGCCATTGCCCGCCAGGTGGCGAGGTTCTTCGGCCCGTAGTGGCATTCGTCGGCGATCATCACCACCGCCGGCCGTGACGCCATGATCCGCCCCACTTCGGCGAGCTGGTCGACCCCCAGCGCCCGCGCCTCGACGGTGCTCGACAGGTGGGTCGGAAAGATGAAGCGCGTCGGCAGCCGCGCGCCCGTGGTCATGTAGAGGATCGGGGGCGCCTCGAACAGGAACAGGCTGCCGCCGCCGAGCCGGTTGTCGATCAGTCCGGTGGCGCGCTCGATCTCGCTGCGGTTTCCCTCAACGAGCCGGTAGTGCACGGTCTGGAACAGCGCGCCGGCCGCCGCCGCGACGATCAGCAGTCGTCCGATCCGGCTCAGCCGCTCGTGCTGCACCAGCATCGGTGCCGCCAACACGCAGAGCGGCGGCAGGATCGCGCCGACGTAGTGATCGAACCACGAGCCGAACAGCAGGAACGCGGTGACGGCAGCGATCGCCCAGAACAGCGGCAGCGCCCGCGCGCCGGTGCCCAGCGGCGCCAGCCGGCGCGGATCGGCGGCGATCGCCAGCGCGAACGGCGTCAGCCCGAGCGCCTCCTTGGCCAGCCGGCCCAGCGCCGGCCAGAACGGCTGGTCGCGCTGGAAGATCGAGACGAAGTTGCTCTGCACCAGCTCCGCCAGGTGGCCGTGCGCGGCATACCAGGCCGTCACCCCCGCGGTCGGCGCGATCGCGATCGCGATGAACAATGCCGCGCGCGCCGCGATCGTACCCCGCGGCAGCCCGAGCCGGTGATAGCGTGCGAGCAGCCAGAGTCCGAGCGCCGCGCCCTCGAACGCCACCGTATACTTGATCTGGATCGCGAGCCCGAGCAGTGCCATCGCGCCCAGCGCCGCGCCGAGGCCGTCGCGCGGTCGCCGGCCGATCGCCTCGACATGGCCGGTAAGCAACAGCAGTGCCAGCGTCACCGGCAGGTTGTAGAACACCGGCGTCTGCCCGCCCTGGCAGTGGAAAGCGGCGAGCGCAGGCAGATAGGCGATTCCCGCCCACCACGCCCCCGCCGGCGTCGCGATCCGCCGCGCGAGCGCATGGATGACGAGCGCGGTCAGCCCCGCCGAGATCGCCGCGCAGACCTGGTACGCGGCAACCCCGTCGCCGCCCAGCCGCGCCATCGCCGCGTAGAGCGCGAACAGCCCGAGCGGCTTGCGATCCCAGATGTCGACGTAGGGCACCGCGCCATGCAGCATGCGGTTCCCCACGAGCAGGTAGAAGTCCTCGTCGATGTGGACGTTGGGGTTGTCGAAATTGATCGCCCGCAGCGCGAAGGCGATGCCGAGGTACGATGCGGCGACGAGCGCAAGCAGCCAGGCCCGCGATCGGGCCGGTCCGCTGCGCCAGGCGACGGGGAATTGCGCGGCAACGGCCGCCAGTACCTGTTCCAACTCCAGTCAATCCTTCCGGTATGCCCCCGGAATTCGACCCCCCGTTACGCGCGTTTCAGCGCACCCATTCCAACCCCATTTCCTCGTAAAGTTCCCGGCTTTCGGCCCAGGCCTCGTCGACCTTGACGTGCAGGAACAAGTGGACCTTCACCCCCAGCAGCTCCGCCAGTTCGGCACGCGCCGCCTCGCCGATCGCCTTGATGCGGGCGCCGCGCTTGCCCAGCACGATCGATTTCTGGCTGTCCCGCGCGATCACGATCTGCTGGTGGATCTCGATGCTGCCGTCGCGGCGCGTCCGGTACGATTCCGGCCGGACCGTGCTGTCGTAGGGCAGCTCGTCGTGGAGTTGCCGGTAAAGCTGCTCGCGCGTGATCTCGGCGGCCAGCAGCCGTTCGCTGGCGTCGGATACCTGGTCCTCGGGGAAGTGCCACGGCCCCTCGGGCATCAGCGCCGCGAGCCGCGCCTTGAGCTCGCCGACGCCGTCGCCGGTCAGCGCCGAGACGAAGAACACCTCGTCGAACGGCACCTGGCCGGTCAGCTCCTGCGCCAGCGCCAGCAGCGGCTCCTTGGCGCCGGCATCGACCTTGTTCAGTACCAGCAGCTTGCGCTCGGGCCGGCCCGCCAGCGATTCGAGGATCGGCTGCAGGTCGTCGCGCTTCTTCTTCAGCGCGTCGACCACCAGCAGGATCGCGTCGGCCTCGTTCGCGCCTTCCCACGCCGCCGCGACCATCGCCCGGTCGAGCCGGCGCTTCGGCGCGAAGATCCCGGGGGTGTCGGCCAGCAGGATCTGCACCGCCGCGTCCGGCGTCTCGGCCAGCGCAATGCCCATCAGCCGGACGCGCGTGGTCTGCGCCTTGGCCGAGACGATCGCCACCTTCTGCCCGACCAGCGCGTTGACCAGCGTCGACTTGCCGGCGTTGGGTGCGCCGATCACCGCGACGACGCCGCAACGCTGCTTCTGCTCGGGGCCGCTCATCCGTATCGCTCCATGAATGCCGCCGCTGCGGCGGTCTCGGCTTCCTGCTTGCTGCTGCCGGTCGCCTCGGCCTCGCCGACGCCCGGCACGCTCACCGCAACGGTGAAGCGCGCGGCATGGTCAGGGCCCTCGCGGCTGACCAGCCGGTATTCGGGCATCTTGCGCCGGTTGCCGGCCGCCCATTCCTGCAAGGCCGATTTCGGGTGCTTGGCATGGCCGGCCTTGCCCGCCACCGCATCGGCCCACAGCGACCGCACCGTCGCCCGCGTCGCCGCGAAGCCGCGCTGCTGGAAGGAGGCGCCGATCAGCGCCTCCATCACGTCGCCGAGGATGTTGTCGCTGTCGGCGCCGCCGTCGTCGCGTGCCTGCTTGCCCAGCCGGATGTGCGGCCCCAGCCCGATTCCGCGGGCGATCTGCGCGCACATCGTCCGCGCCACCAGCGCGTTCAGCCGCTGCGACAGCTTCCCCTCGTCGGCCTGGAGCGTCTCGAGCAGCCATTCGGCGATGACCAGGCCCAGCACGCGGTCGCCCAGGAACTCCAGCCGCTGGTAATGCCGCTCCGCCCCGGTGCTGCCGTGCGTCAGCGCCTCCAGCCACGCCGCCGCCGGCCCCGCCGGCGGTTCACCGAGAAACCCCGCCAGGAACGCCCGCGTCTCCGCGCCCAGCGCCTCGCTCAAAACGTGCCCCAGATGCGGTGCCACCGCGCCGCGGTGAACCAGGTCCACGGCTTGATCCACGAGGCCGAACCGTCGGTCGACCACATCATGATCGTCGCGCGGCCGACCAGGTTGTCCTGCGGCACCAGCCCGATGCCCTCGTTGGCGATCGCCGGAAAGCGGCTGTCCATCGAATTGTCGCGGTTGTCGCCCATCAGGAACAGCGTTCCCTCGGGCACGAGGATCGGCGGCGTGTCGTCCTGCGGCGTGTTCAGCAGGTCCAGCACCTCGTAGCGCTTGCCCGGCTGGCCGTCCCCGGCGGGCAGCGTTTCCTGGTAGCGGGGATAGCGGCACACTTCCGTCCCGTCGCTGCGCGTCGTCTCGAACCGCGCCGAATAGCAGTGCGTGTTCGGCGAGACCGGCACCTCGAAATCGGCGATCCGCACCTTGGGCACGGCATTGCCGTTGAGGAACAGCTGGCCGCCCTTCATCTGCACGGTATCGCCCGGCAGGCCGATCACCCGCTTGATGTAGTCGACCTCGTTGGTCGGCGGCGCCTTGAAGATGACGATGTCGCCGCGCATCGGCTGGTGCGCCAGCACGCGGTTGGGCAGCAGCGGCGCGCTGAACGGCAGCGAGTACGACGAGAACCCGTACGGCCACTTCGCGGCCAGCAGGTAATCGCCGTCGATCAGTCGCGGCAGCATCGATTCGCTGGGAATGTTGAACGGCGAGAACACGAAGCTGCGAAAGATCGCCACGATCGCGACCAGCTTGACCAGGAAGACGAAAAAGTTCTCGTCCTTTTTCTCGGTGCTCTTGCCGCGGGCATTGTCCGTCATCGAAAGGTCCATTGTTGGGGCTTCCCGGGAAACGGCGTCGCGGCGGGTACGCTCGATACGTATGGAGCCGAGGGCAACCCGAATTGGGCTGTCTGGAACCTGAACGACGCGTTATGCTGCGATGCAACCCGGGAGGCGCTGGCCGCCGGGGCCATAGGATAGCGGCGGCCGGTTGGCAAATCCGGCCGTCCCGGACAGGGATTGATATGAACGATTGCACCGCGCTCCGCTCCGCCCTGCAGGCCCTGCCGCGCCCCACGCTGGCCGAACTGTTCGCCGCCGATCCCGCCCGCGTCGACCGGCTGTCCACCCGGATCGAGCTTGCCGGCGGCGGCATCCGCTTCGACTGGTCGAAGACCCACCTCGACGATGCCCACGCCGCCCTGTTCGAACGGCTCGCCGCCGCGATGGACTTCGCCGGCCGCCGCGCCGCGCTGTTCGCGGGGGACAAGGTCAACGTCACCGAGGGCCGCGCCGCCACCCACACCGCCCAGCGCGGCGTCGGCGCCGACGTCGATGTGGAGGAAGCGATGGCGCTCCACGCCCGGATGCGGGCGCTGGTCGATGCGATCCACGCCGGCCTGCTGGGGGAGGTCCGCCACCTGATCCACATCGGCATCGGCGGCTCCGCGCTCGGCCCGGCGCTGGCGATCGACGCGCTCGCCCGCGACGTTCCGCGCGTCGACGTCCACGTCGTCGCCAACATCGACGGCTGCGCGCTCGAAGCCGCGTTCGCCGCTTGCGATCCCGCCACCACCCTCGTCGCCGTCGCCTCGAAGACCTTCACCACCATCGAGACGATGACCAACGCGCAATCGGCGCTGACCTGGCTGTCCGAAAGCGGCGTCGCCGATCCCTACGGCCGCGTCGTCGCGCTCACCGCCGCGCCCGACAAGGCGGTCGAATGGGGCGTCGACGAGACCCGCGTGCTGCCCTTCGCCGAATCGGTCGGCGGCCGCTACTCGCTGTGGTCTTCGATCGGCTTCCCGGTGGCGCTGGCGATCGGCTGGGAGGAATTCGCCGAGTTCCTCGAAGGCGCCGCCACCGTCGATCGCCACTTCCGCGAGACCGACGGACTCGCCAACCTGCCGCTGCGCGCCGCCTTCGCCGACCAGCTCTACACCCGCCTGCGCGGCTGCCAGACCCGCGCCTGCTTCGCCTATGACGAGCGCCTCGGCCTGCTGCCGTCCTACCTGCAGCAGCTCGAGATGGAATCGAACGGCAAGTCGGTCACGCTCGACGGCCAGCCGCTCGCCGGCCCCAGCGCGCCGATCACCTGGGGCGGCACCGGCACCGATGCCCAGCACGCGGTGTTCCAGCTCCTCCACCAGGGCACCGTCACCGTCCCGGTCGATTTCATCGCCTGCGTCGCCCCGGGCGACGATCTCGATCCGGCGCACCACCGCATCCTGCTGATGAACTGCTTCGCGCAAGCCGCCGCGCTGATGGCCGGCAAGCCCGGCGCCGATCCCGCCCGCGCCTATCCCGGGGATCGCCCCTCCGCCACGATCCTGCTCGACGATCTCACCCCCGCGGCGCTCGGCGCGCTGATCGCCTTCCACGAACACCGCACCTTCGCCAATGCGGTGCTGCTCGGCATCAACCCGTTCGACCAGTTCGGGGTCGAGCTTGGCAAGGAGATCGCCCGGTCGATCGACGCGGGCGGCGTCCGCTTCGACCCGTCGACCGAGGCCCTGCTCCAGGCATCGGGCCTGGCCTGAGCGCGAAATCGCCCCGGCGGCTACCCGCCGCGGCCGGCCCGCGCTAACCCGGTGCGATGTCCGCTCCCCAGCGCCTCGATCACGTCGTCGGCGATGCCACCGGCCTGCGCATTCCCGCGCACATCGGCGCCCTGCTCGCCGACGGCCCCGCCTTCCTGACCCGCGCCTTCCACCGCTTCGGCGCGCTGGACGCGGCCAACCAGGTCACCGCCATCCTGGGCCACCGGGTCTGCCCGGGCGGCTCCACCGGCGCCAAGTTCTTCATGGACGTCGCCTGCGCGCTCCCGCAGCCCGGCCTGCCAACCCGCCTTTTCGTCAAGTTCTCGCGCGATTTCGACGATCCCCGCCGCGACTGGCAGCGCCACGAGATGGAAGGCGAGGCCCGCCTCGGCCCGCTCACCCGCCGCCCCGGCTTCCCGGTCGCGGTGCCGCAGGTCCTGTTCTGCGACTACCACGCCGAGACCGGGACCGGCCTCGTCATCACCGAATGCGTGACCTATGGCGAGGCCGGCATCGAGCCGCACCGCCGCAAGTGCCTCGATCCGGTCCACACCCCCGATCCCTTGCCCTATTACCGCGCCACCGTCACCGCGCTCGCCCGCCTTGCCGCGGCGGACAAGGCCGGCGCGCTCGGCGCCGACATCGACGCCCGGTTCCCGTTCGATCCCGTCGCCGCCAGCGCCGATCGCGTCTTCACCAGCGCGGCGGAGATGGCGCAGCAGTTGCGCGATTGCGTCGCGCTGGTGAACGACGCCCCGCAGCTTTTCCCCGCGCCGGTGCGTGATCCCGCCTTCCTCGACCGCGTCGTCGCCGACGCCTGGCGCATCCGCACCCACGAGGAGCGCATCCAGCGCTTCCTCACCGGCAACCCGGACCTGATCGCGCTGTGCCACTGGAACGCGCACATCGACAACGCCTTCTTCTGGTGCGACGGCGACGCGCTGCGCTGCGGCCTGATCGACTGGGGCCGCGTCGGCCGCATCACCCTCGGCTCGGCGCTGTGGGGCGGCCTGTCCGCCGCGCACCACGCGATCTGGGACGACCATCTCGAAGACCTGCTCGCGCTCTACGCCCGCGAATACGCGGCCCACGGCGGCCCTTGGCTGACCACCGAGGCGATGCGCGAACACCTGGCGCTGCACATGGCGATGATGGGCGTGAGCCGCGTCATCGCCTTCCCGGAGGTGATCCGCTTCCGCGATCCGGCGGTGATCACCTACCCCGATCCGCTCGACCCGCGGCTTCACGGCAATGACCCCGCGCGCAACTGCCTGCACGTCTTCACGGTCTGGCTGAAATTCTGGCACCGGCATGATTTCGGCGCCGCGTTGGACCGCCTGCTCGCCACCCCCGAACAACAAGCTGGAGAGAGAGATGCCAACCCCTGTCGATGACCGGCCGAACTTCGCTGACTGGAAAGCCATCTGCGAGACCAAGTACCGCTACTGCCGCTGCCTCGATACCAAGGACTGGGCCGGCTACGCCGATTGCTTCACCGAGGACTTCACCCACATCCTCCCGCCGAACGACACCACCACCCATGGCCGCGACGTCGCCGTCGCCAACGTCCGCGCGATGGTCGAGACCTCGATCACCAACCACCACGTCCACAACCCGGAAATCACCTTCGACGGCCCCGACGCCGCCGACGTGATCTGGGCCTTGCAGGATCGCAACATCTGGGAGCCGGAACGCGCCCGGAAAATGGGCGTCGCCAGACAGCTCGGCTTCGGCCACTACCACGAACGCTACGTCCGCTGCCCCGACGGCCAATGGCGCATCCGCCAGCAGCGCCTCAGCTACGTCCACATGGACCTGGAACCGCCGACGGCGTCCTGAGCGGCGCGGGGCCGGTTCCCCGGCCCCCGCGTCACAGGCCGAGGTCGGGCAGGCCCCCCGGACCCGGACCCGCCCCCGGCCGCCGCGCCCGTTCATGGCGGTGCCGCCAGACCGCGTGTTCGTCGGCGGCGATCGTCACGCCCTTGACGTGATGCACCTTCAGGCTCGCGGCATCGAGCCGCAGGGCCGGGTCGCGCGGATCGTCGTCATGGTCGGGCCGCTGCCCGGGCCACGCCGCCGGCCGGTCAAGGCCGAACGGCCAGGTCAGCTCCCCGACCGGATCGTCCTCGCCCCCGTCGGGCGCCGGCACCCGCTCGCTGACCCAATAGTTCACGCTCGGCCCGTCCTCGTCGTACTCGGTCGTCCGCGCCTCGATCTCGGTCCCCGGCGGGATGTCGGGCGCGGCCACGCGCGCCGCATGGTGGAACAGCACCACGTTGCGATGCTCGTCCTCGCTCTGCACCGAACGGTACAGCATCCCGTCGATGCCCGGATCGTCGCGCCGGGCGACGAAGTCGGCGATCACCTGCGTGATCAGGTACTCGGTCGGCTCGTCGTCGGGCATCACCGGCATCGTCATGCGCTCGCTCAGGCGGCCGAGGAACTGCGCCAGTTCGAGCTGGCGCAGGTATTCCGGGTCGAAGACGCTGCCGTCGACGAACACCGAGCGCAACGCCTCGATGTCGAGCAGCCGCACCGGCCGCACCAGCTCGAACCGCCCGACCACCACCCGGCTGCCGACCGGCGGGCGGATCTCCGCGAGCGCCGCGGCGGGATCGTCGGCGCCATAGAACACCGCGATGCCCGCCGCGTTCATCCGCCCCGCGCGCGCCAGCCGCGCCGGGGGCGGGCCCAGTTCGCGATCGGGCCGTTCGAGCGCCTTGACGATCTCCTCGTCGCGCCCGCTGTGGAACGCCCGCGCGCGATGAAAGCCGTCGAGCTCGCATCCCGGCCCGGCGGTGACGACCACCGGCCGTCCACCGCGCCCGACCAGCGCGTCGAGGTCCGCGAACAGGCGCGACAGCAGCGCGTCCGCCTCGCGATTGAAGAACCGCGTCCGCTGCCGCAGCGATTGCTCCATCCGGTCCCACGCGATCAGGTACGCCGCGTCGTCCGGCCCGGTTTCCTCGTACTGGCTGTCCGGGTCGAACGGCGGCTCGCCCCCTAGGTCCGCCGGGTCGAACGGGGCGTGGCGCTCGGTCAGGATGTCGAGCACGTCCTGCGCCAGCGCTTCGGAGATGTCCGCCGCCGCGGCAATCGCCAGCAGCACCGGCTCGCCCTCGCGCCACCACTCGTAGTCGAGTTCCTTGTCGCGCTGCAGGGCGGATTCGAAGAAGTCCGGCTCGTACGCGGTCTGCTCGAAATGGCGCTCGAACGCCCCCTCGACCGCGTCCGCCAGTTCGATCAGCGCGATCGTCGCCGCGTCCTCGCCGCCGCAATAGTCGCATTCCGCGACGAGGCCTTCCTTGGCCACCTGCCCGCGCAGGAAAGGCTCGCCGATGCAGTCGCTGCAAACCCGTGTGGCGCCGGTGTCCTCGCTCATCGCGCCGGACTCGCCCGAATCCGGGCGCGAGTCAAGATTGTGACGTCAAATCAACCATATAACGGCGAAGTCGGGTCATCCCCGGCCCGCCCTGCGCGGTGCCCGGCGATGCGCCTACCGCCCGGCGCGGATCGCCGCGGCGCCGGCGAAAGGCGCCACCGCCAGCAGCACCAGGCTGACCGCCGCCGCCAGCGCCAGCCCGCTGCCGCCGCCGTCGATCCCGGCCTGCGCCACCGCGCCGGCGCCGAAGATCAGCAGCGGCACCGCCAGCGGGATCACCAGCAGCCCGCCCAGCGCCGCCCCCCCGCGCAGCCCGCAGGTGATCGCCGCCACCATCACCCCCAGCGCCGCCAGCCCCGGCGTCCCCGCCAGCAGCCCCCACTCGACCACGCGCAGCGTCGCCGCGTCGATCCCCAGCAGCGCCGATGCCGGCAGCGTCGCCAGCATCAGCCACGGCGCAAAGCTCAGCCAGTGCGCCAGCACCCGCACCGCCAGCACCGCCTCCTCGGAAACGCCCCTCAGCGCCAGCTGGTCGAACACCCCCAGCTCGAGATCGGGCTCGACCAGCCGGTCGAGCGGCAGGATCGCCGCCAGCAGCGCCGCCACCCAGATCACCCCGCCGCCGACCCGCGCCAGCAGCCGCGGGTCCGGCCCGATCGCGAACGGAAACAGCATCGCCACCGCCAGGAAGAACAGGATCGGCAGCACCGGCCCGCCGCGCCGCCCCGAAAGCAGCAGCGCCAGGTCGCGGCGCAGCAGCAAGGCCAGCGTCGCGCTCATGCCGCGAACTCCGCCAGCTCCAGCCGGCCGATCGCCGGCACCGCGAACGGCTGGTGCGAGGCGACGACGCAGATGCCGCCCCCCGCGCAATGCTCGCCGACGATCCGCGCCACCAGTTCGGCGGCGGCGGCGTCGAGGCCGTTGAGCGGTTCGTCGAGCAGCCAGATCGGCGCCGCCTGGCCGATCAGCCGGGCCAGCGCCGCGCGCTTGCGCTGCCCGGTCGACAGGTAGCGGACCGGCACGTCGAGCAGCGGGTCGAGGCCCAGCATCCGGTGCACTTCGGCCATCGCGCGGTGCCCGTCGGCCGCCGCCCAGAACGCCAGCGCCTTGCCCAGCGGCAGCGCCGGCTCCAGCGCCGGCCGCTCGTCGAGCAGCCCCGCCGCGCCCTCGCGCCGCACCGCGCCGGCATAAGGCCGCGCCAGCCCGGCCAGCAGGCGGATCAGGCTCGACTTGCCGATGCCGTTGGCGCCGACGACGTGCAGCGCCGCACCCGGCCCCAGTTCGAGCGACAGTCCGGCGAACAGCACGCGGTCGCCGCGGCGGCAGGCAAGGCCGCGGGCCGACAGCCCGACGCTGGCTCGATCCGAAGTGCCGCTGCCCCCTTGCATGGCCGGGGGCGATAGGGGAAACCGCCAATCCTGCCAAGGAGCGCGATGATGGCGATAGCCCGGTTGAACGAAGCGGAGGTGGCGGCGGCGCTGGCCGGGCTCCCCGGATGGAGCTTGCGCGCCGACGGCCTGGCGATCGTCCGCACTTTCCGCTTCGCCGATTTCGGGGAGGCCTTCGGCTTCATGACCCGCGTCGCGCTCGCAGCCGAAAAGGCCGATCACCACCCGGAATGGTCGAACGTCTGGAATCGCGTCGAGATCACGCTGACGACCCACGATTGCGGCGGCCTCAGCGCGCGGGACGTGGCGCTGGCGGGGGCGATCGACAGGTTCTGTGCCGCCACCCCGGGCTGACCCGCCCGCCCCGGCCGGAGTGGGGCAGGGGGCACGACACGGCGTCCGGCGCATGGCGGGGCTTGCAGCGGGAACCAGCTGGCGGGAAATGGACCCCGACCCGCCGGACCAGCCTCCCGATCGCGCCCTGTCGTCGCCGCGCAGGCGGGTACCCATCCGACCGGGCAACCGAAGACATCCCGGTTCAGCGCGCGCGGCCCGCATCCGGGTACCGTCTCGCCAAGCCACCGGGATGGTCCTGCCGTGGCCGGGGGTGGTCGGCGGGTGAGGGCGGGGCCGGGGCAACGGCGGGCGTCGCGGTCGGGCCTTGGGGGCGAAGCTGCCGTTGCATGCGGTCTCAGCGAACGGCAGTTCGCGCCCAGTTGCGGACACTCGAGGTCATACGCAATCTGGCAGGGAATTAGCACATGCCCGCATGGCTCGCCCTTCTAATTGTGGCTGTAAGCTCGACCTTCACCGTTCTCTCTTTTCGAGCGAACCGTGAAGCGGCGCGGACCGGTCGGCTCCGATTTTTGTTCTGGCATATACCGGGTTGGGGTGAGCGAGATCGCAATCCGACCTTCTTCAAGTTCGCGCAGGCACAGAACCATTACCGCACGATCTTTTTAGGGCTGATTACCATCATAGCTGGGGCGTTTTTCCTCGAAGCTGTTGGACTGATTTACTGATCGTCCCCACGTCCGCTTTCCACCCAAGATAAACGCTGCGGCCGAAGCGGACGGAGCCGTAATTCGGTCGATGTCGGCTTTTCTTCTGCTCCTGCGTAAACAAATGCGTAAGGCGGTGCGACGGGCGTTCTTCCGTTCCACCGCCCACGCCTGTCTCGCGTCACACCCACGCTCCACAAGGAGTTGCCGCTGGTCGCGGCAACGTTGAACTCACGGAGTCTGACGTGGCAAATATCGACAAGCGATATTTGCAGTGCCCGGGCCATCCAGTGGCTGTCGGCGCCGGTGGTTGATTTTGCTTGACAAATTGTTCCGGATAGGTTAGCAGCCCCGGGCCTGCCACGGTCATGGCCATGATCGGAGGCAGAAGTTCAGGTCGGCGTTGTGGTGCCGCGGTGCGACAGTCCAAAGTCGTGGCCACGCGAACAGCGTCCCTTGGGATCGAAGCCTGCCCCCGGCCCTGACACCGCCGGGACGCAGTACCGGGAAGCATTTCCCGGGGCCCTCCGGCAGGGGACCGTCCGGTCTCGTTCGGCAGGGCCGGGGACGGCGCTCGCAACGCGAGCCCGCCGCCGCTCCGCTTCGCTGGGTCGAGAGGCCCCTTGACCGTTGGGTCGAGCTGGTTGTGATGCGTGAACACTAGCCAGCCGGTCGCGAAGAAGCAGTTCCAGCTGTCCCGCACCAACGTGCGGATGGATCGGTCCCTCAAACCCCCATCCGCCAGGCAGGACGCCCCAACGCCGGCCTGAAGTACTTCAGACCCTCGCGTTATTCCCCGGCGTTACGTCGCATTCGCCAGCGGCAGCACACCTGTGTCTCCGCTCCGCGCGCGGAGGGGCTGGCGCGCCTCGCGTGCCGTATCGCTACAGGCACGCTCCACACGGAATTGCCGCTGGTCGCGGCAATCGGAACTTACGGAGTCTGGCAGTGGTCAAAATCGGCGAGCAATTTTGACGCGCGGCTCTCGGCCTCGCGCTTCAGCCGCGCCGTCTCGGTCTGGCGGGCGGCCAGCGCCAGCGATTCCCACGCGGCGCCGGCGCGGCGGAATTTCTCGCGCAGCATCGGCAGCTCCGCCGCCGCCTCGGCCGCCGCGCATGCCTCGACCTGGTTCTCATAGAACATGGCAGTCACAGACATCGCGCGGCTCCTCGGTCAGAAATGAAACGGCGTCGTGCGGGCCTCAGCCCAGCACGCCCAGCACTTCGCGCCGCAATTCCTCGCGGCTCAGCACGGCGCTCGCCGCATGCGGCATCCCTGCCGCGGAAAACCCGGCTTCGTGCCGGGGATGAACGATCGATTGAACGAATTGAACGATGGTATCAAAAATAACGTGCATGATTTCCCTGGCGCACTCCGGCGCCCATCTTGGTTGGTTGCGCTAGCGTCGCCGGAACGGCCCGCCCGGCCCGCCGGGACCGCGCTCGCGAAACACGATGCGGCCCTTGCTCAGGTCGTACGGGGTCATTTCCACGCGCACCCGGTCGCCCACCACCGATCGGATGCGAAACTTGCGCATCTTGCCGGCGGTATAGGCGATGATCCGGTGCTCGTTCTCCAGCATGACGCCGAAGCGCCCGTCGGGCAGGATCTCGTCGATCTGCCCGTCGAGCGTCATCAGCTCCTCTTTCGCCACGCTCAGGCGGCTTCGAGGTTCACGGCCGAAGTCTTGCCCCGGCGGTCCTGCTCCAGCTCGTAACGCACGCGCTGATCCTTCAGCAGCGTCGTCATGCCCGAGCGCTCGACCGCGCTGATGTGGACGAAGCTGTCGCCGCCGCCCTCATCGGGAGAAATAAAACCATAGCCCTTGTCGGTATTGAAGAACTTCACGGTGCCTACAGGCATGATATTTCCTTTCGCATAAGCACGAAAAACCCACCTGCAGAACTGCAGGCGGAGCTGGTAGCGTGTGAAAGGAAGGATCAGCCTGTTTCGGCATCAAATTCCGTCGCATGCGACGATAGCCACTTTTAAATAGGCAACTTCATCCGAATTGTCAAGTTTACACGCCGCCCGCGCACGAGGAGGGGGCAGCCCGCAGGGCTGACGAAGGTGCGGGCGCGGCCTCACGCACCGTATCGGAACCGACGGAGCCCGGCAGTGGCCGCGATCGACAAGCGATCGCTCCGGGGGCCTCAAGCCCGCGCTTCGCTCACCGCCTCGTTCCAGCGCAACGCCTTGAGCACGCACTCGACGATATGCGGCGCGTTCAGCCCGGCCTGGTCATACTGCCGGTCCGGGCTGTCCTGGTCCTGGAACGCATCGGGCAGCCGCAGCGTGCGGATCTTCAGCCCCGCGTCGAGCAGCCCGGCATCGCTCGCCAGCGTCAGCACATGCGCCCCCAGCCCGCCGATCGCGTTCTCCTCGATCGTCAGCACCACCTCGTGGCTCGCCGCCAGCCGCCGGATCAGCGCCTCGTCCAGCGGCTTGGCAAAGCGCAGGTCCGCCACCGTCGTCGCCAGTCCCTTCGCCTCCAGCGTCTCCGCCGCCTTCAGCGCTTCCGCCAGCCGCGTCCCCAGGCTCAGGATCGCCACCTTGCCGCCCTTCTCGGAACCGCGCACCACGCGCCCCTTGCCGATCTCCAGCCGCTCCGGAACCGCGGGCAGCGCCACCCCGGTCCCGCCCCCGCGCGGATAGCGGAACGCGATCGGCCCCTCGTCGTGGCACGCCGCCGTATAGGTCATGTGCACCAGCTCGGCCTCGTCCGCCGGCGCCATCACCACCATGTTCGGCAAGGATGCGAGATAGGTCACGTCGAACGATCCGGCATGGGTCGCCCCATCCGCCCCCACCAGCCCGGCCCGGTCGATCGCGAACCGCACGGGCAGGTTCTGGATCGCGACGTCGTGCACCACCTGGTCATAGGCGCGCTGCAAAAACGTCGAATAGATCGCGCAGAACGGCCGCATCCCCTGCGCCGCCAGCCCCGCCGCGAACGTCACCGCGTGCTGCTCGGCAATGCCGACGTCGAACGTCCGCTCCGGGTGCGCCTTCGCGAACCGGTCCACGCCCGTCCCGCTCGGCATCGCCGCGGTGATCGCGACGATCCGCTCGTCGCTGTCCGCCAGCTTCGCCAGCGCATCGCCGAACACGTTCTGGTAGCTGGGCGGCCCCGCCGGACCCTTGACCTGCTCGCCGGTGACGACGTTGAACTTCTGCACCCCGTGGTACTTGTCCGCCGCCGCCTCGGCCGGGGCATAGCCCTTGCCCTTCTGGGTGACGACGTGGATCAGGCACGGCCCCTCGGCCGCGTCGCGCACGTTCTCCAGCACCGGGATCAGGTGGTCGAGGTTGTGCCCGTCGATCGGCCCGACGTAATAGAACCCCAGCTCCTCGAACAGCGTGCCGCCCATCGCCATCCCGCGCGCGAACTCGTCGGTCTTGCGCGCCGCCACGTGCAGCGCCTCGGGCAAGTGCCGCGAGATCCGCTTGGCCAGCTCCCGCAGCTCCAGGAACGGCCGCGACGATACCAGCCGCGCCAGGTAGGCGGACAAGCCCCCCACCGGCGGCGCGATCGACATGTCGTTGTCGTTGAGGATCACCACCAGCCGGTTGCCCGCCGCCCGCGCGTTGTTCATCGCCTCGTAGGCCATGCCCGCCGACATCGCCCCGTCGCCGATCACCGCGATGCCCTTGCCCGGCGCTCCCGACAGCTTGTTGGCGATCGCGAACCCCAGCGCCGCCGAGATCGAGGTGCTGGAATGCGCCGCCCCGAACGGATCGTACTCGCTCTCCGAACGCTTGGTGAACCCGGAAAGCCCGCCCCCCTGCCGCAGCGTCCGCATCCGCTCGCGCCGCCCGGTCAGGATCTTGTGCGGATAGGCTTGGTGGCCGACGTCCCACACCAGCTTGTCGTCCGGCGTGTTGAACACGTAGTGCAACGCCACCGTCAGCTCGACCACGCCCAGCCCCGAGCCCAGGTGCCCCCCGGTCGACCCCACCGCCGACACCATCTCGGCCCGAACCTCGTCCGCAAGCTGCCGCAGCTCCGATACCGGCAACCGCCGCAAGTCCGCTGGCCAGACCACGCGATCCAGCAACGGCGTGGCGGGAAGGGGGGTATGGTCCGCAGTCATGCCGCCCGTTTACCAGCCGCCCCGGTCCTTGTCGATCAAGCCACGCCCGGCCCTTGCCTGAATCCCCGGGGATCATTAACCCCGCCCCATGCCCGCGCTCACCGTCAACGATCACCCGACGGACTTCCGCATGGACCCGCAGACGCCGCTGCTCTGGGCGCTGCGCTGCGCCGCCAACCTCACCGGCACCAAGTACGGCTGCGGCAACGGCGATTGCGGCGCCTGCATCGTCCTCGTGGACGGCGACGCGCGTCCCTCGTGCCAGCTCTCGCTGGCCGAGGCGGAGGGCCGCAGCGTCACCACGATCGAGGGCCTGTCGCGGGGTGGCCTGCACCCGGTCCAGGCGGCGCTGGTGGCCGAGCAGGCGATCCAGTGCGGCTTCTGCACCCCCGGCATCGCGCTCGCCGCCGTGGCGCTGCTGCAGCACAACGCCGACCCTTCCGAGGCGGAGATCAAGGCCGCGCTGCCGAACCTGTGCCGCTGCGGCGTCCACCCGCGCCTGGTCCGCGCCGTCCAGCGCGCCGGCCGGGCGCTGCGCGGCGTCGAAAAGATCGCCTGATTCCCATCCCGACCCATCTGGAGCCGACCCCATGAAAGCGACGATCTGGCACAACCCCGCCTGCGGCACCTCGCGCAAGACGCTGGCGATCCTCGAGGAAACCCCCGGCGTGGACGTCACCGTCATCGAATACCTGAAGGCCCCGCCCAGCGCCGAAAAGCTCGCCCAGCTCTACCGCGATGCCGGCCTGACCCCGCAAGAGGGCCTGCGCCGCAAGGGCACCGACGCCGACGAGCGCGGCTTGCCCACCGCCGCCGACGCCACCGTCCTCGCGGCGATGGCGGCCGAGCCGATCCTGATCGAACGCCCGCTGGTCGAGACCGAAAAAGGCGTGCGTCTGTGCCGTCCGCAGGACAAGGTCCACGAGATCCTGTAAGCCGCCCGCCGTGGAAATCCGCCGCTGCCGGGAACTCCACCGGCCTCCGGCGCTTGCAATGGCACGGGAAACCGGCATAGGCATTTTCCGCGAACCGGCCCTCGTGCCGCAATCTGTCACCGATCATCAGGGCCGCATCGCCGCATGACCAGTCCAGAGCTTGCCCGCGAATCGCTGCCCCGGACCCTGAAACGCCGCATCAAGCGCGCCCTCGGTCCCTGGGGCGTGTTCTTCGAAGGCTTCCTCAAGCATCCGGTGATGGTCGGCTCGATCATCCCGTCGTCGCGCTTCACCATCCAGAAGATGCTGGCCCCGGTCCGCTGGGACGAGTGCCGGCTGTTCGTCGAGTACGGGCCCGGCGTCGGCACCTTCTGCCGTCCGGTGCTCGAACGCCTGCGCCGCGACGGCCGGCTGATCGTCATCGATACCAACCCGCTCTACATCGACTACCTGCGCGCCACGATCGCCGACAGCCGCTTCACCGCGGTGCTCGGCTCGGCGGCCGACGTCGAGGAGATCGTCCGCGCCCATGGTTTCGACCATGCCGACTATGTCCTGTCCGGCCTGCCGTTCTCGACCCTGCCCGACGGCATCGGCCCGGCGATCGCCGCCGCCACCCACCGCGTCCTGCGCCCCGGCGGGGCGTTCCTCGTCTATCAGTTCTCGGCTCGCGCCCGGGACTTCATGGCCCGCCACTTCACGCGGATCGACCAGGGTTTCGAGCTGTTGAACATCCTGCCCTGCCAGTTGTTCTGGGGCTGGAAGGACGCCGATCCGGCCGAGTAGCACGCGGCACCGATCGGCGCGGCTCAAGTCAGCCCGTCGCCCACGCCGACGTGCTTGCCCCGGGTGATGAAGACCCGGTCGCCCAGCTTCGCGGCTCCGAACAGCTTCTTCGCGAACGGCTTCGGCACGCCGATGCAGCCGTGGCTGGCATAGCCGTTCTGGACCGTCGTGGCGTGAATAGTCACGCCATCGTTGGTCAGCCGCATCATGTACGGCATCGGCGCGTCATAGAGATTGGAGACGTGGTCCGCGTCCTTCTCGGTGATCGGGAACACGCCCAGCGGCGTCGGCTTCTCCTGCGTGCCCAGCAACACCGCCGCCGCGCCGATCTCGTAGCCGTCGCGGAAGATCGACAGCACCCGCGCCTCGAGGTCGACGGTGATCACCACCGTTCCTCTTGCCGGGGCGCCGCTCTCGTCCCAGTGCCACTCGCCATAGCGGATCGCGCCCTTGATCGGCAGCACGTGGCGGATCACCAATGTATCGGCTGCAGGCGCCGGGGCCTGCGCCGGTTTGGCAACGGCGGCCACCGGCGTGATCCTGGCGGCGCGCGGCGCGTCTCCGGACGGGCGCGCGACATGGCTGTCGTCGGCCAGCGTCATGCCCGTGCCCACCGCCGCGATCACCAGCGTCGCGGCGCCGATGCCGGCCAACTCGCCCTTGCTCAATCCCATGACCGTCGCGCTTCCCCGAACTGCCTGGCGCTCTTGCCGATCGGCCTATAGCGCGACATTCCTAAGAATTGCATCCGTCACCCGTGCGCGCCGAACTCCCCGGCGATCGCGGTGCCGATCCGCAGCGCCAGCCCATAGGCGCGCTCGATCGGCTCGATCGTGCCCTGGCGAATCGCGTCGTAGCTGGTCGCGCCCTCGTCGGGATAGTCGGTCGGCGCGCTGACGCTGAAGTCCGACAGCTTGGGAAAGCTGGTCGGAAATGCGCGCCGCAGCTGCGCCAGCGCATCGTCGATGCGCAGCGTGAACACCATCTCGAGCACGTCCTCGCGGCTGATGTCGTTGGCGCGGCTGAACTGCGGCACGGAAACCGCGCGCAGGAACATGTGCTGGAACAGCGCCAGCCGCAGCGCCTGCAACACCCCCAGCCGCCGCCGGTGGTCCTCGCGGTCGGGCAATGGCGTCTCGTCGGGAATGTCGCCCAGCAGGCGGTGCAGCTTCAGCGCATCGACGCGAAGCTGCGTCGCCAGCGTGCGGAACACCTCGCTGCGATCGTCGCTGGTCAGGTATTCGGCCAGCGACAGGCAGGCCCCGGCGATCTGGCTCTCGTTGCCGCGATAGGGCCGGCTCGCCCAGTAGGCCGAGTTGAACAGCTCGCCGAACGCGGTGACGGTCTTGATCGAGGCCAGCGCATTGGCCGCGCGCACCAGCCGCACCATCTGCCGCCCGCGCTCGCTGGCTTTCAGCAGGTCGGCGATCTCCTCGACATTGCCGTCCGCCGCGGTGCCGAAACCGGCGATGACGTTGACCGGATAGCCAAGCTGCTGGAGGATCGCGTTGTGCGGAATCGCGCGGATCTGGCGCAGGCTCATCGTCCGGTCGGCGCTGATGTCGGACTGCCGGCGCGACTTGCGGCTGCCGGTATCGTTGAGCAGGCCAAGCCCGAACGCGGTCACCGCGCGCGCATAGGTGCTGCTGGCGAGGTGCTGCTGCTGCACCCGCCGGATCGCCCGGTAGAAGTCGAGGGAAAGGTCGGTGCGCCGATAGAACGGGTCGGTCGGCGCATAGGGATCGGTCTCGGCCGGGGACAGCTCGACGAAGCGCGACAGCGTCGCCAGCGCCAGCTCGTCGGTGCCGAAGAACAGGTAGCCGTCGCCCCCCTGGAACGAGACTTCGGGTTCGAGCCGGATCCCCGCGCGCATGAACCGCCGCCGCGCCCAGGGCGACAGCGGCCAGGACAGCCGGTCCGCCATGCCGATCGGGTGGGCGCCGCGCCCCATGCTCTCGCCGTGGGTGTTGAAGATCAGCGCGGCGACATCGGTCAGCTTGTGCTCGGCCATGACTTCGGCCAGCCGCCCCTGCAACCGTTCGATCGCCAGCGCCGCCGGGATCTGGCCGACGAACCGGCCGGCGTCGGAAAACCCGGTCTGGATCGAGACGCGGCCGCGAACCCGTGCATAGTCGCGGTACTCGGGCTCGGACAGCAGCGCCTCGAGAAAGCGCCCCCCGTGCTCGAGCGCGGTCTCGGTCTCGAACAGTGGCGACACGTCGACCTTGTCGGCCACTCCGAACAGCTTCGCGAAATAGAGCGCGGCCAGCACCGTCGAAGGCTGCTCGCACTCCGCCACCAGCATCCGGATCGGCGCGTCGGCGTCGATGTGGTGGAGGATCTGTGCCATGATCAGGAACTGGCGGACGGCGGTCGAATTCTCGATCGCCAGCGCCGCCAGGTTGGAACGCAGCGGCCTGGCCTTCGTCACCAGCTCGCGCATCGTCACCAGCGCCGCCTGGCTGGCGAGGTCGAGCGTGCCTTCCGGGTCGACCCGGCGGCGGATCGCGTTCTGGAGCTGCGAGTTGTTCACCCGGAAGTGGATCCAGCCCATGCCGAGGCCGTCCGCGCGCATCGCCGCCGCCACGGTCAGCAGCCGCTCGGCGACGTCGTCCTCCGCCGCGCCAGCCAGCGCTTCCAGTTCGGCGATCACCGGGGTCAGGCTGGTCAGCTTGTCGGGGTGATCGGCGCTGAAGTCGTTGGCCAGCGCGGACAGCGCCGCCGGCTCGCCGCTGTCCGCGCCGAACCGCGCCGACAGCGCGGCGGCGTAGTCCCCCGCCGCGCGCAGTCGCGCCGCCGGCTCGGGGGCGTCGGCCTCCAGCTGGCCGGCATAGAGCGCCAGCCGCTCGGCCTTCTCCGCCAGCCGATAGCGCAGGCAGGTCTGCCAGCCGATGTCGGTGCGCCCGTCCATGTCATAGCCGACCCAGCTGGCGAAACGCACCGGCAGCGGCTTCAGCGCGCGCCACTGCGCCGGCCAGCGCTGGCGTGCCTGCGCCAGCAGCAGCGCCGTGATCCGGTCGCGCGCCGCCTGCCCGCGCGCCATCGCCGCCATCGCCTCGGCGTGCTCGTAATCGAGCGTGATGCTGTCGCGCTCGTGCCCGGCGACGCAGACGGTCGCCGCGCTGGTGTCGCCGGCGGAGGCCGCCGCCGCCACCGCCTGCCCTTGCGCATGGCTGAGCAGGAACGTCGGGTGCGCGGTGAAGACGATGTGCGCGACCGGCCGCGCCCACTTCGCGGCGAACGCGGCAAAGTCGTTGCCCTCGGCCAGCGTCCGCACCCGCGCGAGGTTCTCGTCGGGATCGACCGGCGAGACCAGCCGCAGCAGCCGCCGCGCTCGCGTCTGCAAGCCGTCGCATTCGAGCTCGCTGACCAGCGCCGCGACCGCGTCGAGGCTCAGCGCGCCGCTCTCGATCCGCCGCGACAGCTCCAGGCTGAGCTGGAACACCGGGTTGAACAGCGGCGTCTCGTTGGTGCGCGCATGCAGCGCCTGAAGCCGGGCATCGAGTTCCTGCAATTCGCTCATCCGGGTTCTCCTGAAATCCTGCCCTGTTGGGCTTCCCCTCCCGGAACGCGCTGGTCAGGTGGCGAGTGCAGCCGCCGCCCGCGCCGCCGCCTCGATCGCCGCCGGATCGGGCTCGCCCTTGCCGACCAGCCATGAGCCGCCGACGCACAGCACCGCGTCGAGCGCCAGCCAGTTCGGCGCCGTCGCCTGGGTGATGCCGCCGGTCGGGCAAAACTTCGCCATGCCGAACGGCGCCGCGATCGCCTTCAGCGCGGCGATCCCGCCCGATGCCTCGGCCGGGAAGAACTTGAAACGGGTGAGGCCGAGGTCGAGCCCGAGCATGATGTCCGAGGCATTCGCCGTGCCCGGCAGGAACGGCACGCCGGCATCGACCGCTGCCTTGCCCAGCGCCGGGGTAAGGCCGGGCGAGACGATGAACTCGCTCCCCGCAGCCAGCGCCTTGTCCAGATCGGCGGGGTTGAGCACCGTCCCGGCGCCGACGATCGCGCCGGGCACCTGCTTCATCTCGCGGATCACCTCGATCGCGCAGGCGGTGCGCAGCGTCACTTCCAGCACCGGCAGGCCGCCGGCGACCAGCGCCTGCGCCACCGGCACCGCGTGGCGGACGTCGTCGATCACCAGCACCGGAATCACCGGGGCCTTGCGCATCACGGTCTCGACGGGGTTCATGCCATTTCCTTCACGAAGGCAGCCGCCGCGCCAAGCAGGCCGGGCTGCGGATGGGTAATCAGTTTCACCGGGATCGTCGCCATCAGGCTTTCGAACCGGCCCTTGGCGGTGAAGCGCTGGGCAAACGCCGAACGGCACAGCCGCTCCGCCTGCCGCTGCGCGACGCCGCCGGCGATGACGACGCCGCACGCCCCCTGCGCCAGCGCATAGTCTCCCGCAGCCGATCCCAGCGACAGGCAGAACCGCTCCGCCGCCGCGGCGGCGAGCGGATCGTCGCCCGCTTCGGCCAGTTTCCACACCGCGCCGTCCTTGATCGGCACGATCGCCCGGCCTTCGAGGCCCGCCAGCGTCTCGTAGATGTCGACGATCGCCGGCCCGGAGACCACGCGCTCGACCGAGACGCGGCGATGACGCGCCCTTAACCGCACCAAAAGCGCGTCGTCGACCGCGTCGATCGGCGCGAAATCGATGTGCCCGCCCTCGGTCGACTGAACGTGGTAGAACCCCTTGCCGTCGCGCCAGACATGCGCGACGCCGAGCCCGGTGCCCGGGCCGACGACGCTCAGCGTGCCGCTGGCGGGCAGGTCGATCTCCGGCCCCGCCAAGTGGCGGAAATGCGCCGGCCCGCTGCGTGCCACGGCATGGCCCATCGCCCCGAAGTCGTTGACCAGGACGATCCGGTCCATCTCCATCCGCGACTCCAGCCCGGCGCGGGCGATGCGCCAGTGCGGGATCGATGCGAAGGTGATCTCGTCGCGCTCGACCGGGCCGGCCAGCGCCAGCGCGGCATCGCGGGGCAGGGGGCCGGGGTGCAGTTCGCGGAAATGCGCCCAGGCGGTCTCGAAGCTGGCGTGCGCCTTCGATTCGAGCACGACCGGCTCACCCAGCGCGATCACGCCGTCGTCGCCCACCGTGGCGATCGCGAAGCGCGCGTTGGTCCCGCCGATGTCGATGGCGACAAGCTGCATCAGAGGCCCGCCGCCGCCAGCATCGCCGATCCGCCCTGCTCGGCGCCATCGGCACCGTGCCGCATCATCGCGAACAGCTCGCGGCCCATGCCCTCGCCGGCGGGCGGCGGTGGCGCCGCCTCGCGCCCGGACAGGTCGGCCGATGTCGCCAGCGTCCCGGTCCGCGCGCAGAGCCGCACCACGTCGCCATCGCGCAGCAAGGCCAGCGCGCCGCCGCTCAGCGCCTCCGGCGTCACGTGGATCGCCGCCGGCACCTTGCCGCTCGCGCCCGACATGCGCCCGTCGGTGACCAGCGCGACGCGATGGCCGCGATCCTGCAACACGCCCAGCGGGGGGGTCAGCTTGTGCAGCTCGGGCATGCCGTTGGCGCGCGGACCCTGAAAGCGGACGACGACGATGACGTCGCGGTCGAGTTCGCCGGCCTTGAACGCGTCGTTGACCGCCTCCTGGCTGTCGAACACCCGCGCCGGCGCCTCGATCGTCCAGCGTTCCTCGTCGACCGCGCTGGTCTTGAAGGTACCGCGGCCGAGGTTGCCCTGCACCAGCCGCATCCCCCCGTCGGGCGAGAACGGCGCCCAGGCCGGACGCAGCATCGCCTCGTCGCCGCTTTGCGCGGGCGCCGGTTTCCAGGCGAGCGCCTCGTCGTGCAGCACCGGTTCCTCGGCATAGGCGGCCAGGCCGCCGTCCCACACCGTCAGGATGTCGCCATGGGCGAGGCCCGCGTCGAGCAGCTCGCGCACCACCCAGGCCATGCCGCCGGCGGCGTGGAATTGGTTCACGTCGCCGGCGCCGTTCGGATAGACGCGCGCGATCAGCGGCACCGCCGCGGAAAGCTCGTCGATGTCCTGCCAGTCGAGCTGGATCCCCGCCGCGCGCGCCATCGCCGGCAGGTGGATCGCGTGGTTGGTCGATCCGCCGGTGGCGAGCAGGCCCACCACGGCGTTGACGATCGCCTTCTCGTCCACCACGCGCGCCATCGGGCGATAGTCGGCGCCGTCGCGGGTGATCGCCGCCAGCCGGTGTACGGCGGCCCGCGTCAGCGCACCGCGCAGCTTCGTGTTCGGCGGCACGAACGCGGCGCCGGGCACGTGCAGCCCCATCATCTCCATCATCATCTGGTTGGAGTTGGCGGTGCCGTAGAACGTGCAAGTCCCGGCCGAATGATAGCTGGCGCTCTCGCTGGCCAGCAGCTCGGCGCGGCCGACCTTGCCCTCGGCATAAAGCTGGCGGACCTTCTGCTTTTCCTTGTTGCCGATCCCGCTCGGCATCGGCCCGCCCGGCACGAACACCGCCGGCAGGTGGCCGAAGCGCAGCGCGCCGATCACCAGCCCCGGCACGATCTTGTCGCAGATGCCGAGGCAGGCGACGCCGTCGAACATCGCGTGGCTCAGCGCCACCCCGGTGGACATCGCGATGACATCACGGCTGAACAGCGACAGCTCCATGCCGTCCTGCCCCTGCGTCACCCCGTCGCACATTGCCGGCACCCCGCCGGCAACCTGCGCGGTGGCGCCGACCTCGCGCGCATAGAGCTTCATCGCCTCGGGATAGCGGCCATAGGGCTGGTGGGCCGAAAGCATGTCGTTGTAGGCGGTGACGATGCCGATGTTGGCGGACTTGCCGGCAGCAATCGCCGGCTTGTCGACCTCGCTGGCGGCAAAGCCGTGCGCGAGGTTGGAGCAGGACAGGAAATTGCGGTTGCCGTGCTTGTCGGCCTCGCGCTCCATCAGGTCGAGGTAGCGTTTGCGCCCCGGCGCCGAACGCTCGACGATGCGCGCGGTGACGCGGGCGACGGTATCGTGAAGCTGTGTCATGTCATGCCCTGCCTTCGGAGGCGAAACGGTCGGCCGCGCCGCGGGTGCCCTCACTCATGCCAGTTGACCCCGTCGCGCGCCGCCAGGGCGATCGCCGACGTCGGCCCCCAGTTGCCGGCGCCGTAAGGCTGCGGGGTGACGCCGTGCACCGCCCAGGAGGCGCGGATGCCGTCGATCCAGTCCCACTGCGCCTCGACCTCGTCACGGCGCACGAACAGCGTCTGGTCGCCCTCGATCAGGTCGAGCAGCAGGCGTTCATAGGCGATGCGGCGCTGCGGTCCGGCAAACACGTCGGGCAGCGCGATGTTCAGCGGCACCTGCCGCAACCGCAGCCCGTCACGGTCCAGCCCCGGCACCTTCACCATCAGCGACAGCGTGATGTTCTCCTCGGGCTGGATGCCGATGACCAGCCGGTTCGGCTGGCTCTGTGCGCCCTTGCCGGCGAAGATCGAATGCGGCACCCGCCGGAACTGGATCATGATCTCGGTGGTGCGCCGCGGCAGGCGCTTGCCGGTCCTCAGGTAGAACGGCACCCCCTTCCAGCGCCAGTTGTCGAGGTGCGCCTTGATCGCCACGAACGTCTCGGTGTCGGAAGACTGCCCCAGCTCGTCGGCGTAGCCGGGCACCGCCTGCCCGCCGACCGCGCCGGCGGTGTACTGCCCGGTCACCGTCTCGTCGGGCGCGACTAGCCGCAGCGAGCGCAGCACCTTGACCTTCTCGTCGCGCACCGCCGTCGCCTCGTACGAGACCGGCGGCTCCATCGCCACCAGCGCCAGCAGTTGCAGCATGTGGTTCTGCACCATGTCGCGCAGCGCCCCGGCGCCGTCGTAGAACGACACGCGCCCCTCGAGGCCGACGGTCTCCGCCACCGTGATCTGCACGTGATCGATATGCGCGGCGTTCCACAGCGGCTCGAACATCACGTTGGCGAAGCGCAGCGCCAGCAGGTTCTGCACGGTCTCCTTGCCAAGATAGTGATCGATGCGGAAGATCCGGTCCTCGGAAAACGCCTGCGCCACCGCGTCGTTGATGTGGCGCGACGATTCGAGGTCGGTCCCCAGCGGCTTCTCCAGCCCGATCCGCACGTTCGGCCCGGCCAGCCCGCTCGCCGCCAGGCCGGCGATCGTCGCCTCGAACAGGCTGGGCGCCGTCGACAGGAAGATGGCGAGGCCGCGTTCGGGCGTGCCGACCTTCTTGGCCACCGCGCCGAATCCCGACATGTCGTTGGCATCGAGCGTCTGATAGCGCAGCCGGTTGAGGAACACGGCGATGCCGCCGCGCCGTTCCGGCGGCAGGAACTTCTCCAGCGCGGCGCGGGCGAACTGGCGGTAGCCGGCGTCGTCCAGTTCCGAACGCGCGGTGCCGACGATCTCCAGCTTCGGATCGAGCAGCCCGTCGGCATCGAGCGCGCAGAGCGAGGGCAGCAACATCCGCTGCGCCAGGTCCCCCGTGGCCCCGAACAGCAGCAGGCGATCAGCGGTGAAGCTCATGCGGTGTCCCCGATCCGTGTCGATGCCCGGCAGCCCAAGGCGCGAGGCGCATGCTGCGATTGCGAGCACAGCCTATCAGCCACACCGCGGGCAGGCCAGCCGCGATGCCCCTGATTGATACGAATGCGGACCCGGCTGAATACGAATTAACGCGCACGGGCGCTCATGCCCGGGCCCCGCGACCGGCAACCCCCCCGCGCGAGGACAGCCGCCCGGGGCGATGTCCGCGCCCTTGCGGAAGCCGCGACATGCGGCTAGGGCGCTGGCCTTCCAGTGCATGCGGAGCGGTGGCCGAGTGGTCGAAGGCGCTCGCCTGGAAAGTGAGTATACGTCAAAAGCGTATCGAGGGTTCGAATCCCTCCCGCTCC